>CAVSRI010000001.1:0-50932 GCA_963730275.1 uncultured delta proteobacterium
GTCGTAATACTCACCTATTTCTTCGTCACTGACAACTATTTTAGCTTTGATTTCCCGCTGCAATAATCGCATACGCATTATTTGATTTCTCATATCTTTCTTAACAGACTCCAGAGAATTACCTTCCCTGGCAAGATTTTTTAAGAAATCATCCATGGTTGATTTCTTTTTCGCCAGCATGTTTTTGATTGCTTCCGTTACCTCCTCATCTTTGACGACAATGCCCGTATCGGTTTTTTTTGCTTCTTGTTCAATCAGCATATTATCGATGAGACGCTGCAAGAATGCTTCTCTTGCTTGCTTAAGTACCGCTTCTTTATCTTTGCCCTGATAATTTTCCTCTATATTTTTACGGTAAGGTTCGAACGCCGCATTAAATTCGGAAAGGGTTATTACCTCTTCATTTACTATAGCAACAATTTTATCCACAACAGCGGCACCAACTGGTATAGATAAGAGCAATTACTCCCCAAGCAATCAAAAAAATTCTTTTGTAAAATTCCACAGCGTTTCCACCCTCTCTTTTTATTTTTGCCTGTTTACTTTCTTCCATAGTATGGCGTTTTCCTTTTTATCACTGCTTTCATCTTTAAGGCTTGCAGCCAGATTATGAAAGCCGCTTCTTCTTTCTGCGCCCGAATATCAGCCACAACTTCCTCCTTAATATCGGAAAAATTTTTAATTCCGGCCGATTGATTTTCCAAAACCTTAAAAATATGAAAGCCATAAGGACTTTGTACAATGGGACTTATTTTATTGACTGGTAACCTGAAAATAGTTTCTTCCAAAGGTTCGGGCATGACCCCGCGGGTTATAAATCCCAAATCCCCTCCCTGATGAGCTTCGGGACCAATAGATGCCTTAGAAGCCAGCGTGGCGAAATCATCGCCGGCATTTAATCGAGCCAGTATTTCCTTGGCCTTGGCTAAATCTCTAACAACTATCTGGGCAACCCTTACGCGGGGCTCCAGGACTCTATAATTGTTACGGTGTTCATTAAAATAATCTTCGGCTTCATCATCCGAAACTCTTATTTTGGCATTCACATCGACCGCAACAAGCTTTTGCAGGAACATTTCTTTTTTTAAATCTTCTTTCCATTGTTCATATCTGATGTTTTCCTGTGCCAGCAGGTTCGCAAAATCTTCTCCGTAATCTTTTTTAATTTCGTTAATTTTATCTTCCAGTTCACTTGCCCCTACGGAAATATTCAACTCTTGCGCGCGTAAATACATGATTTTCTCTGTAATCATATTGTCCAAAACTTCTTCTTCGAGGCGTTTTACATAATTCGGCTGACTTAAAACATCTTTGGGTAGCATGGACATTTTTTGGTTTAGCCGTATTTGATAGTCATCAAGATAAATCTTGCTTCCATTAACTGTCGCCACGTAAGGCCTGGAAAAAATATTAATTTTATCGCAAGCAGCAACAAAAATAATTGTCAGCAGGCATAGGAGAATATAATGTCTGTTCGATATTATATCTGTCAGTTTTCCGGGGTGAGAAGAAATTTTAATTTTCTTTTTAGTCATAAATGTTTATATATATATTGGTTATTGTTATTGGGCAAGCATCTTTAATAACAAATTGGCTTGTGTCAATATTTCTTTTTCGGAAAGATTGGGCGCGGGCACAAACAATTTATGATCCGGCGTAAAGCGTAATTCTTGAATTTTCTTGCGATAAAGAGCGATAATCTTTGCCGGATCAACTGGGGGATTGTTCCGGAAAAAAATATATAACCGCTTGCCATTATAGCCCATTTTTTCCCCTTTTAACAATTTAAGGGAATTTCTAATGCTAATAACTTGTAATAAGTTTTCTGCTGACGCGGGCAAAGATCCATAACAATCTTGCAATTTACTTTTGATTTGATCAATTTCCTCATCATTTGCGGCTAAAGATATTCTTTTGTATAAAACCAACCGCTGATAGACATCTTGCACATATCCTTCAGGAATGAAAAGCAGAAACTCCCAACTGAATTTCAGGCAATAATTCTTGTTCGCCATTTTCTTCCCCTTTAATTTCCCGAATCGCTTTTTCCATTAACTCTGTATAAAGTTCATAACCAACTGCACAAATATGACCAGACTGGGAAATACCTAATAAATTTCCACCACCGCGGATTTCCAAATCATTATACGCTATCCTGAATCCGGAACCCGGATCGGAAAACTCTTTAATTACTTGCAACCTTTTCATGGCTTCACGGGAAAGCATTGCTCCCTGCGGCAAGAAAAGATAAGCAAAAGCTTCCTGTTTTGCCCGGCCTACGCGGCCGCGCAACTGGTAGAGCTGCGCCAATCCGAACCTATCGGCGCGATTTATAATTATCGTATTGGCCGTGGGAATATCCAAACCGGAACCAATGATAGTGGTGCTGACAAGAACGTTACTTTCCCGCCGAACAAATTTAGCCATTGCTTTTTCTATTTCCGCAGGTTTCATTTGACCGTGGACAACACCAATATTGGCATCCGGCACAAGGCGTTTGAGCAATTGAAAAATAGAAAAGATTGAGCGTACCCGGTCATGAATAAAAAAAACTTGTCCGTGGCGGGCCAGCTCTCTTTCGACAGCTTCTTTAATAACGTCTTCATCAAACTCCAGCACATAAGTTTTTATAGGTATACGATCTTCCGGAGGCGTGTTAATGATCGATAAATCTCTGATGCCCACCAGGGAAAGGTGAAGAGTACGCGGTATCGGCGTCGCGGAAAGCGTGAGCACGTCAACAAGTGTGCGCATTTTCTTTAATTTTTCCTTGTGCGCTACTCCAAAACGTTGTTCCTCATCGATTATAACTAATCCCAGCTCCTTAAATTCAATATCTTTCTGGAGCAAGCGATGTGTTCCCACAACAATGTCACTTTTTGATTTTTAATTTCCTCTACAATTGTCTTTTGCACGGCCGCATTCTTGAAGTGATTAAGCACCTCTACACGAATGGGGAGATCTTTAAGCCTGCGGGAAAAAGTCTGATAATGCTGTTCGGCCAGAATAGTTGTCGGCACCAGGAGAGCAACTTGTTTGCCGTCCATCACGGCGCGAAAGGCTGATCGAATAGCGACCTCCGTTTTACCAAAACCCGGCATCACCGCAAATCAACCGATCCATCGGCTTTACGTCATCCATGTCCAGATGAATATCTTCAATAGCCTTAACTTGATCGGGAGTCTCCTCAAATTCAAAAGTGGAACAAAATTCCTCGTAAATTCTATCCGGCGGGGCAAATGATTTTCTTTCCAACACTTCGCGTGCGGCATAAATGGAAACCAGTTCCGGAGCGACTTCCCTCACAGATTTTTTAACTCTTTCCTTTAGAACCTCCCATGAAGTCCCACCCATCTTATCGATTTTGGGCACGTAACCATCGGGACCTGGAGATCTTTGGATTTTTTGCAACGTATTTACGGGTATGTATAGTTTATCTCGATCCAAATATTCTATAGTCAGGAAATCATTTTCGACTTTTCCGACCTTAATTTTTTCCAGCCCACGATAAACACCAATGCCAAAATCGGTGTGAACGACAAAATCCCCTTCTTTTAAATCACCAAAGGACTTCAAAAAATAGGCTTCCCGCGGAGGACGAGTGCGGCGGCGGGACACCTTTTTCACAAAGATTTCTTCTTCGCTCAGAAGCACCAGCTTCATTGACGGAAAGATAAAACTTGTGGAGATTCTCCCTTCCCATAAAATAAGCTGAGGACTGCCGTCCCACAGAGTTATTTTGCTCAGGATTGGACCTTGTTCAGCCGGAATCTGCACGGGTAAATCGTAGGATGATAGCAAATGCTGCATTCGGTGAAAGTCTTCCGGCGTAGGCGAAAGAAAGAAAACCAACATTCCATCGGCAAGCCAACTTTTGATCTTTTCCACAGTCTGCCGCAAGAGAGCATCTTTTTTAATCTCGCCGGCAACGAAATTTAATAGCTGTAATTGCTGATGAGCTTCAAAGACTATTGTTTCCGTCATACTGGCGCTGCCTGTGTCGAGTCCGAGGGCTGTGAGAGAAATTTGTCTAAGCTTATCCATGGCGGCTCCAACATCAACATGATCAAGATATGCATTTTCTTTTTCCAGATAAAATTTTCCACTGTTTTTAGCTTTGAGCAATAATTTATCGATATTAAGCTCCGTATTCCGTGCGGCCTGATCAATGGCCAGCGGATCATCCAAAATCAGCAGGGTATTCTGGGGCAGATAGTCAAAGAAGCTCCCGAGCCGGCTTTGAGGCCGGCTGACATGATCGTCAAGGGCTTCGTAAAACAGCGGCAAATATATCGGATTTATGGAATTGGTCAAATCGTCCTGCAGAGTCTCCACCAAACGGCTCCGATTTTCGCGCGACAGAGAAAGATCATCGCTGCGCCGTTTGACATTGCTCACAGCCAACTTCAGCGTTTGCGAATTGACGATTACGCTGCTTGCCGGCGGCACCAGAAAAGTTGTCACTGAACTAATGGAGCGCTGAGAGGTACGGTCAAAAGTACGGATGGATTCGATTTCATCGCCTAACATTTCCATACGTAGCGGCCATTTTCCCAAGGGAGGAAATAGGTCAATGATGTTGCCGCGGATACTAAATTCACCCCGTTCCTCAACAAGGCTGACTCTTTTATAGCCACCTGATTGCAGGTGTGTGCAGAAATCATCTCTGTTGATTGTATCGCCCACGGCAATTATTTGTAGATACTGATTGAACTCGGCAAAAGGCATTACTTTTTGCATTAACGCAGCCATGGAAATCACCACTACTCCGGTGTTGATTTGCATAAAAGCAAGAGCTTCCAGACGCGCTAATTCTTCTTCTTTCTGAAGTGCAAACATATCAACGGTCAAGAAATCCAGAGATGGATAATGAATTACATTGTCTTTGCCTAAAAATAAGGCCAGATCGCTCGCATATGCTGCAGCTTCTCTTTCTTCCGGACAAACAACAAGCTGGGTCTTCTCCATACGGGCGGAAAGAAGAGCTGTTAAGAAGGAACGGGCAGATCCGCTAAGCCCCCTTACATTAAAATTTGAGGCACCCCTATTAATTTGTTCCAGAAGATCATGGAGTGGTACAATATTTTCCGTGATTGTTTTTGTAATAATTTTTTTCACTGATAATAATCCCAACTCTTTACGACAATCAATTGTGCAATTGAAATCTTTTCTGCAAGTCTCCTCCAGAAATTTAACCTTTTTAGCTCAAATATGAATTTAGTTCAAGTTTGCTTAATTATCATATAAATTAATCATTTCTTATTAGTTGACAACCCTTTTGTCTTTGATAAGCTACACTGTATAAATTTTATATGGAGATTGAAAAATGATTACCGTGGAAAAGGCGTTGCAATCAATTTTCTTGAATTTTCGCCCGCTAGGTCTGGAAAAAGTAAACATTCTGGATGCCCGGGCGCGAGTGATAGGTGAAGATGTTTTTGCCACACGTAATATTCCGCCGGCCGACAATTCAGCGATGGATGGCTATGCTGTGCGGCATGTCGATACCAAAGGCGCAACCAGGGTAAACCCGCTCCGACTCCAAATTATTGAAGAGATACCGGCAGGTAAAGTTCCGCAAAAAAAAATGAAAAAGGGAGAAGCCTCCCGCATCATGACCGGAGCAATAATTCCGGACGCAGCCGATGCTATTGTCCGCCAGGAAGACACAAAAAAAATCGGAAAAAGGGTTATAATCTATACTTCAGTAAAGGAAGGTCAGGATATTCGCTTTGCCGGCGAAGACGTGCAAAAAGAAGACCTCCTTATTTCTCGAGGAAGTATCGTTAGCCCGGCACAAATAGGAATGCTTGCTTCGTTGGGAAGGACATTTGTGAGCGTGTATCAGAAACCGCGCGTAGCAATTATTGCCACGGGTGACGAACTCGTGGATATTGAAAATGATCCACCGCCCGCTAAAATTGTCAACAGCAACAGCTATTCTTTAGCTGCCCAAGTTATGGAATGCGGCGCAATTCCCTTAATACTGGGAATTGCTAAAGATAAAAAATCCGAACTTCAAAAAAAAATTAAAACTGCGCTGCACGCTGATTTGATTATTTCTTCCGGGGGCGTTTCGGTCGGTGCTTTTGATTTTGTCAAGGATG
This sequence comes from uncultured delta proteobacterium, assembly GCA_963730275.1. Lineage (GTDB taxonomy): Bacteria > Desulfobacterota > Syntrophia > Syntrophales > Smithellaceae > UBA4810. The sequence goes on from CAVSRI010000001.1 coordinate 6,108, forward strand.
TCATGGGGGAAATCGGTAACGCCATGCATTTCTGGCAAGTAGCCATGAAACCGGGCAAGCCTTTGGCTTTTGGCACAATCAAGAGTATTCCTATGTTCGGCTTACCGGGAAATTCCGTATCCGCAATGGTTTCATTTGAACAATTTGTACGTCCGTATCTTTTAAAAATGCAGGGACATACAAAAATATTCCGCCAAACCATCAAAGCTCTGAGCAGCCAGGAAATTCAGAAAAAAAGAGGTGTCAAACACTTCATTCGTGCCATTGTTAAAAAAGAGACAAACCAATACCTGGCTGCTATAACCGGAGACCAAGGATCCGGCATTCTGAAATCAATGGTTTTAGCCAATGCTTTAATTGTTTTAAAAGAAAACGAAACCAAAGTTAAAAAGGGCGATCCGGTAACAGTCCAATTATTGGATGACTCTTTATCCAAGACAGAGTCTTTCCCCTTGTAGGAAATACAGGCCAATATTGGAAATATATTGCTTTTTTACGCGTTTTTGTAAGTTGACACACGGACAAATATCCTTTAAAATTTTTAATGGAAGTGCCCAGGTCACTGGTGGGCCTCCTGGACTTCAAATCCAGTGTGGGGCGCTAGAACCGTCCCGGATGGGTTCGATTCCCATGCACTTCCGCCATACATATCCCTTCGGCAATTTAACTCCGCTGTGGAGTAATAACTGCCGGATTTAATTTGATAGATACAGACGACTTGACAGAAATATTAATTGAACCTATAATTAATTACGTTGTTAAGTGAGGTGTAAATTAATGAAAAAAATAGTTTTAATTGTTTTATGTCTTTTTCTCATTATTCCTGTTTGTGCCGGTGCAAAAAATCTCACTCCCGAAGAAAAGTTTAAGAAGAGTTTCCCCAAAAACAATTTTGAAAGCATAAAACCTACTTCCATTAAAGGAGTATACGAAATTTACGACGGCAATCAGATTTACTACTTTATGCCGGAAGCAGAGGTTATTATTTACGGCAATATAATTTCCAAAAACGGGGTAAATATCACCCGGGAAAGCAATTTAAAAAAGATGGCAGCAAAAATGGCCAATCTGCCTTTGGATAGCGCTTTGAAAATCGGCAATGGAAAAACTTCCGTTATAGAATTCATGGATCCCGACTGCCATTTCTGTCGGCAGGCTTATAATTTTTTTTCACCACGCCAGGACGTAACCATTTATGTTTTCTTTTTCCCGCTCTCTCAAACATCGGAAAGAAAAATCAGGCATATCTTATGCGCCCCGGACAAATTAAAGATGTTTGAAGACGTTATGACGGGGAAATTTGACAATAATGCCCCGCTTAATATTTGTAACGATAAAAAAATGGATGAAATCATCAGAACACATATGCGGCTAGCTTCACAAATAGGAATCAGAGCAACGCCTTTATTTTTTATCAAAAGACAGGTAGTTGACGGTTTTGAAAGAAGTACTATTGAAAAGCTTTTGAAAGGTTAGGGAGGTAATTATGAAAAGATTTTTTGTTTCTTTGATTAGCAGTGTCTTTTTACTATTGTTCGCAACTACTGCTCTTTTTGCTCAACCTGAAGCTAAATCCCGAGTAGACAGTGAATGTTCCAAATGCCATAACCTAAAAAGGGTTTATAGCGCCAATAAAAAAGCAGACGAATGGGAAAAAACCGTTGACCGGATGATTAAAAAAGGAGCCAAGATTAAGCCGGAAGAAAAAGACGAGATTATTAAATATCTTAATACTCTAAATAAGTAATTTTAGGCAGTTATAGTTTTTTAGCTAAAAAAATTGCTCTCGAATTTAACGAATTTTTGCGCCCGCTTTCGCTTCGCGGTCAAACGTGAGAAGGCTTAGACCTTTATCCGTATCGGTAGCCAAAAGCATACCGCTCGATTCTATTCCCATTAATTGCACAGGCTTCAAATTCGCAATAATTACTATTTTTTTACCGATTAATTCTGAAGGAGAATAATTTTTACCGATGCCGGCAACAAGAGTCCTTTCTTCGCCGATATCAACTTTCAGCTTCAAAAGCTTATTGGATTTAGGAACGATCTCCGCCTCCAAGACTTTAGCAACGCGCAAGTCGATTTTAGCAAATTGCTCGTAATCAATCTCCGGTCCTAAATCGGCAAGAGACTCGTGCTTTATGGTCTTATGATTTTCTTTTTCTTTATCGATGCGCGGAAATAATGATTCGCCGCGAATTAAAGCACTGCCCGCAGTTAAAGCATTCTCTTTACAAATACCGGCCAAATCCAGCTGGCGAGATTCATCCACGCCAATTTGGCGTAAAATTTTCCCCGCGGCCTGCGGCATAAAAGGAGATATCAGAATAGCTATCGCCCGCAAGGCCGCAAGCAAATCATACATTATCGCTGTTAATTTTCTCTTGTTTTCCTGATTTTTTCCCAAAATCCATGGCTCTTTTTCGACAATGTATTTGTTGGTAACATTGATAAATTCCCAAATAGCAATCAAAGCTTTATGCAGGGACATGTCGTTAAAACAAGCTTCTACTTCGGAAAGTGCTTGGAGAGCGGCTCCATACAGCAGGGAATCTTTCTTTTTATGGCTTGTATCCGGCACTTTACCATCACAGTACTTGATGGCCATTGTGATAACGCGGCTAACCAGATTGCCCAAATCATTAGCCAGGTCTGAGTTTAATCTTTTTACAAAGGCTTCCTCGGAAAAATTGGAATCCAGTCCGAACACCATATCACGCAAAAGGAAATAACGAAAAGCGTCCAACCCGTATTTATCTTTCAAATCAATCGGTCGAACAACATTACCGAGGCTTTTGGACATCTTGCTTTGATCTGAATTCCAATAACCATGAACATTCAAGTGCTGATAAGGTTCAATGCCCGCCGCTTTGAGCATCGTCGGCCAGTAAATCCCGTGCGGTTTTAGAATGTCTTTGGCAATTAAATGTTGAGCGACCGGCCAGAATTTTTTGAATTTATCGCCACGGGGATAATCCAGCGCAGTAATATAATTAATTAAAGCGTCAAACCAGACATAGGTCACATAGTTTTCATCGAACGGTAAAGTAATACCCCATTGCAGACGTGTCTTGGGGCGGGAGATGCAAAGATCGTCCAGGGGATCGCGTAAAAAGGCCAGCACTTCATTTTTATATCTTTCCGGGCGGATAAAATCGGGATGCTTTTTGATATAACTAATCAGCCAATCCTGATACTTGCTCATCCGGAAGAAATAATTGTTCTCTTCACGGTATTCGGGCTTAGTTTGATGATCAGGACATTTACCATCTATCAATTCTTTTTCCATGTAAAATCGTTCACAGCCAACACAATAATAACCCTTGTATTGGCTAAAATAAATTTCACCGGAATTATAAACCTTCTGTAATATATAACGTACAGTATCAATGTGATTGCTGTCCGTTGTTCTGATGAAATAATCGTTTGTTATAGACAGTTCCGGCCACAAACTGCGAAATTGCGCACTGATTTTATCCGCATATTCTTGGGGAGTAACCCCGGCTTTCTGCGCTGCTTCGGCAATTTTATCCCCGTGTTCATCGGTTCCAGTAACAAAAAATGTTTTTGCGCCGGCCATGCGGTGATATCTAGCCAGAACATCTGCTACAATGGTCGTGTAAGCATGACCGATGTGCGGCGAAGCATTAACATAATAAATTGGTGTTGTGATATAAAACGATTTCGGCATATAAAGACCCTTCCGTCAACTCATGATAAAAAATCGCCGTCTTCATCCAGTTTTTCCAAATCATCGGCATTTTTGTCTTCCGGTAAAAGCTTGTCGGAATTATCCAGCGCTGTGTTTCCGTCATGGATAGCAGTTTTTGCACATTTTTTTGATCCGGCATATTCTTCATGTTCGAAAGCGAGACAGCACATCAGGCGGCCACATAAACCGGAAATCTTTTCCGGATTAAGCGACATACTCTGTTCTTTAGCCATTTTGACGGTAACTCTCTCCAAATTCTGCAAAATTCCTGCGCAACAAACCATCCGGCCGCAAATGGCGATTCCTTTAGTAATACGCACTTCTTGGCGAGCGCCGATTTGTTTTAGTTCTATTCGTGTTTTTAATCTTTGAACAAGGTCTTTAACCAGTTCGCGAAAATCCACTCTGTTTTCAGCGGTAAAATAAAAAATGATTTTACTTTTATCGAACAGGCAATCCACATCAATCAATTTCATGGATAGCCCTCTTTCCTGAATTTTTTCCAAACAAAATTTCCGGGCTTCTTCTTCCAGTTTTTCATTTTCCGCTTTAATCCGAATATCTTCGGATGTCACTTTGCGTACGACCTTTTTCAAATTTCCCGGCAGTGCCGATGGCGGGCACCTGTTAACAGCAGCGACAATAATACCCATCGAAAGACCGTTATCGGTATTGACGATAACCCAATCATTTTTGTGAAGAATAAGATCGGCAGAGTTGAAACTGTACATCCTGCCTTCTTTTTTAAACTTGACACCGACTATGTTAGTAAGCAATCTTCATCCTACCAAAATTTTAATACTTTAATTTAAATGCCATTGTTTCCAATGTCAATGATTTGTTGCTATTATGTTCGATCATCTCTCCTGCCTCCTCTATCAACTCAATATTCTGAAGAATTTGTCCGCCGGATAGACGCGCAGCCATGGCGGCAATAAAAGAAGATTTATCCTGATTTATCAGTATTTGGGCTTTACGGGTTTCTTTAAAGACCAAAGCGTCTCGAAAACAACTGCTAAGAATATCCAATCCCTTTTTGATTCCTTTTTTATCTTGAGCTAAAAAGGAGGCAAAAGTAATCAAGCTGAAGGGTTCACTATTTTGTGTCCCGGCAAGCAATTCAAAAGTTCTCACGCGATAGGCGATTACATCTTCATTATTTAACTCTAGCGCTCGGCCAATGGAACCGCCGGATAGACCAGCTAATAACATGGTTTTTTGCTCTTCCATGCCCCTTCGGTCAGCAAGAAATTGCGCAATAACATTATTACTCAATGGATTAAAACGTATATGCCGGCAACGCGAAATGATCGTGGTCGGCAAAGAATATGGCCTGCTTGTAATCAATATCAGTACATTTACCGGAGACGGTTCTTCCAGTGTTTTCAATAGAGCATTGGCCGCTTGATCATTCATTTTGTCCGCATTGTCGATGATGAACACCCGGTACTTTGCTTCCAGCGGTTTAAAATTCATTTGCTCCTGAATTTGACGAATGGCATTAATGCGAATGAATTGACCCTCCGCTTCTATGCAAAAAAAATCGGGATGGCTACGACGCTCAATTTTCCGGCAGGAAGAACATTTACCGCAAGAATCATGAAGCGCATTTGTCTCCTGGCAATTGAAAGCTTTGGCCAACTCTCGGGCTAAAGTTTTTTTGCCCACGGCAGGGATGCCGCTAAAAAGGTACGCATGCCCTATTCGTCTTTGAGAAAGGTTTTTTTGGAGAATTTCTATTTGTTTTTCATGACCCAAAATATCGCGAAAAGACATAATTACATTATATCATAAACTTTAAAGAAAGCACTGCGAATACTATTTTAGTGATTTTATGAAATCCATTATGTGCCGACGCACTTCTTCCTGAATTGTATCTATATCGCGCGTTGCATCAATTAAACGGAAGCGTTCCGGCTCTTTTTTATAAATATTAAGATAACCTTCGCGAACTCGTCTGTGGAAATCCAGGTTTTCTCTTTCGAATCTGTCGGAAAAGACGGATTCTTTAAGCAGATTGTTTCTTTCTGCTGCTCTTTGTAATCCGATTTCCACCGGTAAATCAAAAAGAAAAGTCAAGTTAGGTTTTAAAAGCATTGACGAATAATCATTGATAATTTTGATAAATTCAAGGTTCAGTCCGCGGGCTATACCCTGATAAGCAAAAGTGGCGTCGGAAAAGCGGTCACACAACACCATCCTGTCCTGTTTTAATGCGGGCATAACCATCTCCCGGACATGCTGCGCCCGGGCCGCACAAAATAGAAACGCTTCCGTTTCGGCACACATATAGTGATGGCCTCTGTTAAATAAGATGCCGCCGATTTTCCTGCCAATGTCGGTCCCGGAAGGTTCCTGGGTAATTAAAAGCGGGACATGCTTCTCAATTAAATACTGAGCCACAAGTCTCATTTGAGTTGATTTTCCCGAACCTTCAATACCTTCAAAGGTAATTAAACTTTTCATCGGTTGAGCCCCCAATCTAAACCACGGGAAATTACTTTATATAGTCTAAAATGCCCGGCTCGATATATATTTAAAATAATAAGACATATTTCTCGGCAGCTAAATATAGTTTCTAATTAAGAAGAAAGATAGATGACAGATATGTCTAAAGTAAACAGATTTATCCATAGCTGCAATTGTCCATGAATTAATTATTTTTCCTCCCCCGGCACAATCGCTTCCACAGGGCATTGATCCGCACAAGTTCCGCAATCAGTACAAAGCTTAGCATCGATAACGTATTTGTCTTCGCCTTCAGAAATTGCCTCCACAGGACATTCGCCTTCACAAGAGCCGCAAGCGATGCATTCATCAGTAATTACATACGCCATGATTATTCATTCTCCTTTTATTGATAGTTTATTAATAGTTTATTAATAGTTATTTCCATAAAATTTAAATCCGGCCGGCAAGTTAATCGCCGGATATCCTTCCTGATTAACACCCATTATGTTCGGTAAACAATTTAATAATGCTGTTTAAATTACTGTAGAATCGCAGTATGCCTCCACGATGCAAAAAATCGTTAAACAGCAATAACTTCTTTAATCTCTGGAAGTTGATTTTTGATAATTTTTTCTATCCCCATTTTTAAGGTCATTTGGGACATGGGGCAGCCCTGGCAAGCGCCGGTCAATTTCACTTTTACTACACCATCGGCACTGACATCTATAAGTTCTACATCTCCGCCATCCGCCTGTAGACCGGGCCTGATAAGATCAATAGCTTTTTGCACCTGTTCTTTCATCTATTTTCTCCCTAATCGTGTTAAAACTCGTCTTAGTCACCTGCCTTCTAATGCGGCATTTCTTTAACCATATCGCGAGTTACATCTCGAGCAACTTCAGACAAATCCGGTTTAATCAGTATGTAATTTTCCGTTATATCGTGGCCGGCTTTCCACATCCTTTTGCCGGTGGAAACTTCATATAATTTCATGGTCAAACTAACTTTGACCACTTTTTTATCTTTTTCGGTGGCATAATTCCATGCATCAACCGACACCAGCAAAAACGCGTCAGCTTTGGCTAACTCGCCAATTTTTCTGCTCAAGTCGGGATCGGAAAAATCAAGTGTATTCAATTTGGAAAGATATTCCTTGATTGCTTTACGCAATTCTTCATTGATCAGAATCTGGCGATTGAGATTTTCAGCATCGATCACATTCGTGAACCATTTTTTCTCTACAAGCACACGGGCTACAACTTTTTCCACAACTCCCTTGGCCTCCTCATAATTAACCACATCCGCCGGGAAAATAGCTATTCGTTGGGGGTGAAAATCCTTTGCCTCCGGGGTTAATTGGGAAAAGCGTAAACTGCTACAGGCAATAACCGATAAAATAAAGATAATTAAAATACATAGCACTAATATTTTTCTGATCATGATACAAAAAACTCCTCGCTTCCTTAAGAACTTTTCTTTCAGAGAAAAGACCAGAAGAAAACACTTAAACCCGCAATAATATAAATTGTTTCCAGCATACCTTCCATAACAGGCCCGGAAAGCCCGGAATTTCTATCACAAAGATGGAAACAAATCCATATATATAATAAGCAGAAAAGCAGGAAAAAACTCAAAGAAGAAGTCCATCCTGCGGAATAAGAAAGAAGAAGAATAGCAAATAAAATCAAAGAGATAATTTTGAGGACAATTTTTGTGTTAGCTTTACCAAACAACACGGGGATTGTTTCCCGTCCGATTAGTTTATCACTTTGAAATTCCAAAATATCCGACATCGCCGAACGAATAAAAACTATTCCAAAGGCAAAGCCAAAGGCGACGATCATTTGTGCATTTAAAAAATTATTTATGTTTAATGCGGGTAAAATTGCCGTTACCGTTCCCCACGCCGTAGCCATAAATATATTTTTCGAGCCGGGTAAATCTTTTAACCTTTGGAAGCGCCATCCTTTCGGCATAATTTTCCAATTGTAAAGTAAACCGGCAAGAGAAATTAAAAACAAAAACGTAAAGGGAAGGACACCATTAATAAAAGCTAACACAAGAGCTATCACAATAGAAGATATGGCGGCGTAAAGATATAATTTTTCGTGCTTGCGATAAGTCTCTTCCCGAAATGAACCTATGAAACCGGCTGGCTTGCGGCTAATCAAGCGATTTAACACATGCATACCGTATACAAAAAAAGAAGCTATGGCAACATACGATGTTTTTACGTTTGTTTCCTGCAATTGCATGCAAGCTACACAAAGACATCCGGCGCCAATAGCCGAATACACATCGGTTTTAATCGCCAACACCCAAAGATTCAATAAAAATCCTATAGTTTTCAATTTACGGCTTTGTCTGTCCGCTATTTTATCCATCACGCTATCAATGATCCAGTTGGGGGTGGAAGCTCCCGCTGAAACTCCAATGCGATCGTAAGGAATAAAACTGATATTTTCCATTTCCGCGGCAGTTTCAATATGGAAGGTCGACGTTTGCTGCTTTCGAGCAAGATCGGCCAGTCTTCTGGTATTGGCGCTATTTTTTCCGCCAACAATAAACATGGCGTCCATTTCGCCCGCCAGGGCTATAATTTCAGCTTGTCTTTGTTGTGTTGAAGAGCAAATTGTATTGAATATAATAGTCTGGGGATAAATCTTTTTTATTTTATTGATTATCTTTTCGTAATCGTCTGAATTTTGTGTAGTTTGAGCGACAACACAAACTTTCCCTAAAGAGGTCAATTTATCTACATCTTCCGTCGTAATTACGGTGATACCTCGTCCGCCGCTATATCCTAATAGAGCGTTAACTTCAGGATGTTCCTTATCGCCCACGATTATTACCGTATAATCAAGCTTCGTATGCTTTTTGATAATGGCTTGTACGTAACCGACTTTAGGACAGGTGGCATCGATTATTTTTATGCCGCTTTCTTTAATTTTTTTCCTTTCGGCGGGAGCTATGCCGTGTGCCCGAATAATAAGAACTGAATTTTGCTTGTCTCTAATCTCTTCAATATTTTCGACCGGCTTAACTCCGCGAACCCTGAGCAACTCAATAGTTTGCGGATTATGGATCAACGGGCCGTAAGTATAAATATTGCGTCCGGTTTCATGTTGCGCGATTTCCAACACGATATCTACTGCCCTGCGGACGCCCATGCAAAAACCAGCCGTTTTGGCAAGTTTAATTTCCATTTTTGTTGAAACTCCAATTCCGAAAGCGAAGCGCAGCGGAATTGGTAAGTTGAACAATCCCGCTAAGCGGAGGGTATAATATCCCTCAGCTTGCTGAGGGGTTTATACCCGTGGATTTTTTCTTTCGCGCCAAAATAAAAAATTCCTTATTGCCCACCGGACCCAATAGAGGTGAAGAACAAGTTCCTTCGACTTGCAGATTCAATTTTTGGCAGAAATCAGTTATTCCCAAGACTACACGTTGATGAACTGTGGAATTTTTTACCAAACCTTTTTTGCCTATTTCCTCTTTTCCTGCTTCAAACTGAGGCTTGATCAGCGCCAAAACTTGCCCATCATTTCCAAGCAGTTTCAAAACCGCCGGAAGGACAATTTTCAGGGAGATGAAAGATACATCAATCGTGGCAAGATCGGGCAATTCGTTTAAATGGATGCCGTCATAGTAGCGGATATTTGTGCGCTCTATTACTACTACGCGCTTGTCTTCGCGCAATTTCCACGCTAACTGGCCATAACCAACATCCAGAGCGTAAACTTTGCGCGCCCCAGCTTGCAGGAGACAATCAGTGAAACCACCAGTGGAAGCCCCCACATCAAGCGCAATCAAACCTTCAACGTTTAATTTAAATTCTTCCAAAGCTCCTTTTAATTTCAGGCCGCCGCGGCTTACGTAAGGATTATCCTCTCCCTTTACACGAACTTGCGCATCACTCGGAACAAGTGCGCCGGCTTTATCCACATGGATTTCATTAATTTTTACAGCTTTGGCTAAAATCAAAGCGCGGGCTTTTTCCCGCGTCGTAGCAATTCCGCGTTCGACCAGCAACTTATCCAAACGAATTTTTTCAGAAGCCATATTAATTTAATTCGCTAATTATTAGATACTTGAACCTTTAACCAACATCTGTTTTATCGCCCGAATAATACCTTCTTCATCAATGCCGTATTTATGACGTAACTGTTTCTGTGTCGCATGTTCAACAAATTCGTCGGAAATGCCCAATCTCCTTACCTGAACGCCGTTTATGCCTTTCTCCGCCAGCAATTCCAGAACGGCACTTCCAAAACCACCTTGGAGCACGTTTTCTTCGACTGTGATTATTTTTTTAACAGATGCCGCCACATTCAACAAAAGGTCTCGATCGATTGGTTTAACAAAACGGGCGTTGATGACTTTAACATTTAGTCCTTCTGCGCAAAGCTTCTCTGCTGCTGCGAGGGCCGGATATACCGTCGAGCCAATAGCGACAACAGCTAAATCGGACCCGTCTCGCAACACTTCGCTTTTACCCATTTCCAAAGTTTTTAGTGTACTATCCAAACTTACACCTATTGCTCTACCCCGTGGATAACGCAGTGAAACAGGATGACCGCAATCAACAGCAGTCTTAAGCATATGCTGGAGTTCGTTTTCATCTTTAGGCGCCATTACAATTATATTAGGAATGGAACGTAGATAGGAATAATCGAAAAGCCCCTGATGGGTCGCGCCATCTTCACCGACCAAACCGGCACGGTCTATGGCAAAAACAACGGGAAGTTTTTGCAGGCAAACGTCATGGAGAATTTGATCGTAAGCTCGCTGAAGAAAAGTCGAATAGATGGCAACTACCGGAATGAAACCTTCGATTGCCAAACCGGCAGCAAAGGTCACTCCATGTTGTTCCGCAATACCCACATCATATAACCGGTCGGGCAACTCCTGACGGAACTGATCCAACCCTGTTCCCTCGCACATTGCCGCGGTAATGGCAACAATGCGCGGATTATTCCGCGCAAGTTTTACCAAGGTTTCCCCGAATATTTCTGTGTAAGTAGGAATGCCGGACGATGCAGCAAGCTTTTGCCCTGTATCAACGTTAAAAGGCGCTACGCCATGATAATTAAGCGGTTTTTCTTCGGCAAATTTATAACCTTTGCCTTTTTTTGTGATGACATGAACAAGCACGGGGCCTTGTAACTCCTTTATGTTTTCAAAATTTCTAATCAGATAATCCAAACGGTGACCTTCCAGCGGTCCGACATATGTAAAGCCCAATTCTTCAAAGAGCGCACCGGGAACTACAAATGTTTTTAATGATTCTTCTATTTGATGAGACAATTTGACCATATGGTCGCCGATGCCGGGAATGCTTTTAAGAAAGCTTTTAATATCAGTCTTTAATTTGGTTACAGCATGACCGGTCATCACCCGGTTCAAATAAGAAGATAAAGCGCCGACGTTGGGAGAAATAGACATTTCATTATCATTGAGAACGATAATAATGTCTTTCTTACAATCACCGGTCCAGTTCAAAGCTTCAAAAGCCATTCCCGTGGTCATGGACCCATCACCAATAACAGCAATTATTTTATTGCGATCACCCTTCAAACACTTGGCTTGGGCAAATCCGGCGGCAGCGGAGATAGAGGTTCCGCTATGTCCAACATTAAAGACATCATAGATACTTTCTTCTCTTCTGGGAAATCCGCTTATGCCGTCCTTTTTACGTAAAGTGGCAAATTTGTCTTTGCGCCCGGTGATAATTTTATGAGCGTAAGACTGATGACCGACATCCCAGATAACCTTATCCTGTGGTGTATTAAAAACGAAATGAATAGCCAAAGTTAATTCTACCGTGCCTAAAGACGAAGCCAAATGACCACCCGAAGACGCAACCGTATTAACAATCAAATTTCTAATTTCCTGGGCCAAAGTATTTAGTTCCGTGATATTGAGTTTGCGGATGTCCTCAGGAAATTTCACTTTTTCCAAAACACTATAGCTCACTTTTTCCTGTTGCTTTACCAAAATTAACGCCTTTCTAATACTAAATTAGCTTATGATTTTCTTTCTTTTATATAGAGTGCAATGATACGCAGAGGCCGTGCCCGTTCGTCAAAAATAGAGAGGCTCTCCATCGCGGCATCGACACACTTAGTTAATTTTTTTTTAGCAGCATCTACACCCATCAAAGATGGATAGGTAAGTTTGCCATGGGCTGCATCGCTGCCTGTTTCTTTACCCATCAACTCACGATCTCCTTTCACATTCAAAATGTCATCCGCTATCTGAAAAGCTAATCCTACATTTATTCCATATTGAGTGAGTGCTTGAATTTTATCTTTTCGGGCATTGGATATGATAGCGCCGGACTTTACAGCAGCAACAATCAATGATCCGGTTTTACGCCGGTGAATCTCATAAATAATGTCTTCAGTGGACATGGCTTTTTCTGACAGCATATCAAGAGCTTGACCGCCGACCATACCGGAAATCCCTGCGGCCCGGGCAATTTCCTGAATTACGGCCAGACGCCTTTCGGCAGGCAGCCGCACTTTTTCTGCACGTGACAAAAGAGCAAACGCCTCCGTGAGAAGAGCATCACCAGCTAAAATCGCGATAGCTTCTCCAAAAACTTTGTGGCTGGTCGGCTTACCGCGCCGGAAATCATCGTTATCCATTGCCGGCAAATCATCATGGATAAGGGAATAGGTATGAATGAGTTCCAAAGCGCAAGCAACTGGCACAGCGGGCGCCAAATTACCGCCGACTGCTTCCACCGCTGCTAAGCAAAGAACCGGCCGAATCCTCTTCCCTCCGGCAAAAACACTATAGTGCACAGCTTTATATATCTGGGCCGGAATATCACCTTCCGGCGTAAGATAGCGTTGCAGAGCTTCTTCCACGATGTTTCTCCTATCTTGCAGATAGGCTTCTAGGAATATATTATCTTCTTCAATCACTGTCTTCTTCCTGAAAACGTTTTAACTGCAGGGAATCTTCTTTTCCCAAAAGCATTTCCACACGCCTTTCTGTTTCTTCGAGTTTGACTGAACAAAAACGAATAAGTTTTATCCCTTCTTCAAAAGACCTCATAGCCTCATCCAGCGGTATTCCGCCAGCCTCCATTTTTTTTACTATACCTTCAAGCTTTTCCAAAGCATCTTCAAATTTTTCTTTTGCCATAACATTACTCCCCAAATATTTTCTGTACTCTAGCGTGGACATTACCTCTGGCCAATTGTATATTAACATTCTCCCCTATATTTAGGGCTCCTGCCTGCCGGACTATCAATCCACTGGCAAGGCTGCGCGTGATACTGTAACCTCGCTGCAAAACCCTTAAAGGGTTTAAAGATTCCAGAACAGCCGAGTTTTTCCAAAGGCTCTCTTTAAGCGCCGTTAAGCGGTTGAAAAAATGACTATGTATATCTTTTTGAATATTTTTTAATAACAATTTTTTTTCTTCGATTTGTCTTACCGGATTTTGATGAGAAAGACGCAATTCCATTTGCCGGAGATTATTATATAGACCTTGTTTTTTATGATGAAAAGTGATGCTGAGCCGCTCCTTCAATTCATCCAAATGAATCTGCAAATCGATTAAAAGACGGCGCGGATCTTGGAATCTTTCTTGTAACCCGGCAAGCTGATTTCGTTTGTCTGCCAAATAACGGCAATAGCCGGCAAACAGCCTCTGCTTAAGGTTATTAAGCTTTGTCAATAATTCCAGTCGTTCCGGCAAAACAAGTTCTGCTGCTGCAGAGGGTGTGGGCGCGCGCAGGTCCGCCACGAAATCGCAGATAGTAAAATCCGTTTCATGGCCGACTGCCGACACTATGGGAATCAATGAACGAAAAATTTCACGGGTCAAAGCTTCATCATTAAAGGGCGCCATATCCTCCAATGACCCGCCTCCGCGGGCAATAATGATCACATCAACATTATCGTAAGCGTGGAAATTGCGCAGAGCCTGAATTATTTCTGTTGCTGCTTCACCGCCTTGCACCCTCACCGGCGCGATTAATATATTGACAGAAGGGAAACGCCTCTTGGTTATATTGAGAATATCTTTAATCACAGCGCCGGTGGGAGAGGTAATTATCCCGATTTTTTCGGGTAAAACAGGTATGTTCTTTTTATATTGCTCATCGAATAGCCCTTCCGTCGCAAGTTTGGATTTAAGTTGCTCAAATAATTTTTGCAGGGCACCTATGCCCCTCGGCTCCATAGAGTCTACGATAAGTTGATATTCGCCGCGCGGCTGATAAACACTCAACCTAGCGCGGCACAACACTCTCAAGCCTTCTTCCAGCTCAAAACCAATGCCTTTTTTGAACCTGCCGAATTGGCGAAAATGCACCGCCCGAATTTGACTCTTCTCATCCTTCAGCGTGAAATAAATATGACCGGATTGCGGTCGGCGTAAGTTGGACACCTCTCCTTCCACCCAAACAAAGCCGAATGTTTCCTCAAGAAGGAATTTAATATTATCATTTAGTTGTGAAACTGTGATTATTTCTTTCATCAGCATAATCCCGCGTTGTGGACTACCAGATATTGCAGTGTAAAACAAGATTGAAATTAAGACTAAGTAGTCTTCATTATGCCTGCTTTCGTTGGTTGAAGTTGTCCGCTTCGTCAAAGTTAAGGAGCATGAATACAGGCCCGTCTTCTTGCCAGCTTATTTTATTTTTGTTAAGGTTGAACAGTGATAGCAATTTAAATTATGCTGCCGGTGATTATCTGATAGAGATTAACTACTATAGATTGACTTTTACCCGCCTATGTTTTAAATAAGCGCTGTATGGAATATTTTAGGGAGTAATCATTTAATGAAGAAGAATGATCTATTAAGTCAGAAAGTGGAACATATCGACATTAAGTCTATCAACACAGTGGATATTATCCAAGCCATGAAAAAGATGTCTTTTTCCGCTCGTGATTTAGCGAAAGCTGCCGATATTTACGACCAGATGCTCAAAGAAAAAAACTGTGTAATTATCTTAACACTGGCAGGCTCTACTTCGGCCGCGGGGTGTATGCAAGTTTACGTTGACTTGGTGAAAAATAACATGGTGGACGTCATAGTGGCCACTGGCGCTTCGATTGTTGATATGGATTTTTTTGAAGCTTTAGGATTCAAGCATTATCGGGGTACACCCCTTGTTGATGATAAATTGTTGCGTAAATTTTATATCGACCGGATATACGATACCTTCATAGATGAAGAACAACTCCAGGTTTGTGACCGCACAATTAAGAAAATAGCAGATTCTCTTCCTCCACATTCTTATTCCTCACGTGAATTTATTGGTGAGATGGGCAAATATTTACAGAGGCACGCCAAAAAGAAGGCCTCTTTGGTCCAGACAGCTTACGAGCATGATGTTCCGATTTTTTGTCCGGCTTTTTCCGATAGCTCGGCCGGTTTTGGCCTTGTGCTCCATCAGCATAAACGCCCGGAGAATCACATTTCCATCGACTCGGTAAAAGATTTCCGGGAATTGACGATGATTAAAATCAAGGCGGGTACCAGCGGTTTATTGATAATTGGCGGTGGCGTCCCCAAAAATTTCGCCCAAGACACGGTTGTGTGCGCGGAAATATTGGGTAAGAACGTTCCGATGCATAAATATGCTATTCAAATAACAGTGGCTGACGTTCGTGACGGCGCCTGCTCCAGTTCCACACTCAAGGAAGCAAATTCCTGGGGTAAAGTAGATTCATCTAGAGAGCAAATGGTTTACGCTGAAGCCACCACAGTGTTGCCTCTGATGGCCAGCTACGCTTACCACAAAGGAAGCTGGAAGAAGCGCAAAAGATGGCAATTAGCCGGAATTTTTAACGATAAAAAATAAGGTTTTTTGGTGGAGATGAGGGGGATCGAACCCCTGGCCTCGGCGTTGCGAACGCCGCGCTCTCCCAGCTGAGCTACATCCCCAACCTTTCAGCATTTTCTAGGAAAAACGCGACGGAGCATATATTATTGCTCGCCTTAGTGTCAAGAAATTGTTGATTTGATTCTGGACTTGACAAAATCATTGAGTTTTTCCTATACTCAAACAAAGTTCTTTATAATAGAACACCCCTATTAATAATATCGCGGCCATTAAATTGTTGGATTCTTTTCCAGCAAAGAAAAAGGTAGAAAAATTATTAATTATACCAGGGAGTAAAATACATGGCAAAAATTGATGCTTTTTTTCAGATGATGCATGATCAGGGCGCTTCCGACCTTCATCTTGTTTCCGGTCAACAACCTGCCATTAGAATCCGCGGTGAAATTGTACGAATAAAATACGAAACGCTCACTAATGAAACCTTAAAGGTTCTTCTTTACGAAATCACACCGGAACATAAAATTAAGCAGTTTGAAGAAACTGGTGATGTTGACTTTGCCTATGATGTTCCTTCAATCGCGCGCTATCGCGCCAATTATTTCCAGCAAAAATACGGGATGGGCGCCGTTTTCCGAGAAATTCCCAACAAAATCGCGACTTGTGTAGAACTTGGTCTTCCTTCAGTGATGGCAAAATTAGCCACTCTCCCGCGCGGTCTTGTTCTGATCACCGGCCCCACGGGTAGCGGTAAATCCACTACTCTGGCCGCGCTTATTGATGAAGCTAATCGTTTACGTAAAGACCATATTATTACGATTGAAGACCCGATTGAATTTGTTCATCAAAGCCAGGGTTGTATAATTAACCAACGTGAAGTAGGAATCCACACTAGAAGTTTCGCTGCGGCACTGCGCGGAGCACTGCGCGAAGATCCCGACATTATTTTGGTTGGTGAAATGCGTGATCTGGAAACCATTTCACTGGCTGTGGAAGCCGCCTCCACCGGCCATCTTGTTTTTTCCACAGTACACACCACTAGTGCGGCAAAAACGGTCGACAGAGTAATCGAAGTTTTCCCGGCTTCCGAACAATTGCAAATCCGCTCCACCCTGGCTGATGGTTTGCGCGCGGTCGTTTCGCAAATTTTGTTCAAAAGAATCGACATCAAAACCCGCTGTGTCGCTTTGGAAATTTTAATCGCCACCTCGGCAGTTCGCAATTTAATCCGTGAATCCAAAACCTACCAAATTCCTTCCATGATGCAAACAGGCAAGAAATATGGGATGCAGCTCATGGATGATGGGATTATGGATCTTTATACCCGCGGCTGGATCAGCAGCGATGATGCTTACATTAAAGCTAACGATAAAGCCAGATTCCGCCCGTTGTTGAAGTATCCGCCTACAGACTTTACCGAAGCATAAATTATTGCGCGAGAGGGATAGCTTATGAGAAAACCGGAAATAGACCATATTCTGACAAGAATGCTGGAATCCAATGCTAACATTTCTGATATTGTCTTGACCGTGGATAAACCTTTTCAAGTAGAAGCGGCAGGCCGATTGGTGGGCGTAAATTTAGAGCCCCCTTTTGAAAAACTGACCCCGTTTCAGACAGAAATTTTCGCTCTAAACTTGATTAATCAGGATCAGCGTTTGATCGAAATGCTGATTAAAGAAGGTTCCTGCGATTTATCTTATGAATTGCCGGGAATTGCCCGTTTCCGTGTAAATATATTTTCACAACTGTGGCCACTACTCTATTGTTTTAAGAAAACTCGAAACAAAAATTCCTTCTTGTGCCGAGCTAGGATTACCCGACGCCTATTATCGCATTGCCGTGAAAAAAACGGAATTGTTCTGATAACAGGCGCAACAGGCACCGGCAAAACAACGTCGCTTGCCGCCGTCATCAATGAAATCAACGAACAAAATTCCGTGCATATAATCACATTGGAAGACCCGGTGGAATATACGCACTCGCAAAAAGAAGCCACTATTAACCAGCGTGAGCTGGGCAAAGATTTCGATTCTTTCGCCAATGGCTTACGTGCGGCTTTGCGCCAGGCACCCAAGGTAATCCTTGTCGGTGAAATGCGCGATCGTGAATCCGTGGAAATCGCCTTGAATGCTGCGGAAACCGGTCACCTTGTCTTGAGCACCTTGCATACAATTAATGCCGGCCAAACAGTCAACCGTATTCTGGGTATGTTCTCCATTGAAGAAGAAAATCAAATACGCACGCGTCTGGCCGATTCCTCCGCTGGATTATTTGCCAGCGTTTGATGCCGAAAATAGGCGGCGGTCGTGTTGCCGCCTTTGAGGCGTTGGGCACCAGCTTGCGCGTCAAAGATATCATTCTGCACGGCGAATCAGAAGGTAAAACTTTTTTTGATATAATCCAGCAAGGAAAAGCCTTTGGCATGATCACTTTTGACAATTGCATTGTCGATCTCTATGAAAAGGATTTAATTACCGAAGATACGGCAAGAGCTTATGCCTCGAACAAATCTAATGTAGGTCGGGGAATTGATGTGATAAAAAGTACCCGCGGCGAAAAAACAACCGATCTGGACAAGCTGGAAGTCGATCTCTTATACGGCAAGATAAAAACCGATCCGTGGAAAGCATAATAAGAAAAATTTAGCTGCGCCCGGAAGGATTACAGCAAGGAGATTAAGATGAGTGAAGAAAAATCGACATTGGATACAACTGGATCAAGCGGAATAGATTATTCAGGAAGACCTTTCGGTTACCTTAACCCGGATAGCGAAACAGCCATGATTTGTGAACAAGCTCCCGCAATCAGAGATGAGATCAGCAAAGCACTCAAAACACTCCATATAGATGTAGTTGCACCGACGACATTTAAAGAAGCCCTGAGATATTTACGTTTTCATATCTTTAATGTAATTGTCGTTGACGAAAATTTCGACACTGGCGTTTGGGAAGTCAATTATGTTCTCAAATATATAGAAACCTTAATTATGCCTGTCCGCCGGCAGACTTTTGTAGTTCTAATCAGTGAAACTTTTCCGACTATGGATAACATGCGCGCCTACAATAAAAGTGTTAACTTAATTATTAATAAAAAAGAAATTGCCGAAGCAGCCCTGATTCTGAAAAAAGAAATTGCGGAAAATTCTGATTTTTATTACCTATTTAAGGAAAATATCAATAAGTTTGGGAAAATTTAATCTTATTCGATTTTTTTTACTTCGCGCATAATTTTATCAGCCCGGTCTGGGAGACCCATCGCCCTGTAAGCAGAAACCAAACCAAAATAGTAAGGCTTGATGTTTTCATATTTAATTGCCTTCTCAAAAACTGCCGCCGCCTGCGAAAAATATTTTGCCTTTAGCAGAATATTGCCTAAACGATTGCAATATACCCCAGCGCTGTTATGACCGCCATATTGTACAGCCTTCTCATAAACCTTCGTGGCCTTATCAACTTGCCCTAAACCAATAAGACTGTCTCCTAACGAACAGTAATATAGTGGATTTTCCGGACTTAAGGCAATACATTTATTAATTAATCTTATAGCTTCCTTATGATTTCCCGCCTGTTGGAATAAAACAGTTAACTTAAAGCAGTAATTGGCGGCCTGCTCCGGATCACTTTTGCCGGCGCGTATATAGGCTTCTTCACTTTCTAAAAATAAGCCTGCGGCAAATAAAGCTTCTCCCCAAAGGCAATAAAAAGCAGGATTGTCGTTTTCCATTTTGATGATTTTTTCATATGTGCCGCAGGCCTCTTTAGCTTTGCCTAACTGAAGATAGGAGTTGCCCAATTCTGCTAATAGTCCGACATCTTCCGGTTGAGCGGTAATTGCTTTTTCGCAAATTTCCACTAATTTGTCGAATTTTTTTTCCTGTTTATAAATACGCACAAGTTCATCAAAAGCAAAGCCCGTAAAAATTTTCCTCTGCAGTTCTCTTTCCAACAGCATATTTAAACATTCTATAGCTTTTTGGGCAGCTCCGCTATCATAATAGGCCCAGGCTAACATCAATAGAACAGATTCTTCTTCCGGATGTGCCCTGTTAATTTCTTCGAATATTTTAATTGCTTCTTGATATTGGCCTTGCCGTAAAAGCTTTTGTGTCTTTTCAATTTTATTGAGCTTTTTATCTTTCTCGACCATAGTCTCCAAAAAATTACGGGTATGAACCCCAAAGCAAGCTTTGAAAACCGATTCTGCACAAGTTGCAGATATCATACCCTCCGCTTTGCGGGATCAATTCAACTAGCAGATATTACTGTGCTGTGCTTGTAATATCTGAGTTTCATTGATTCGACCTGCAAGCTTCAGCGGCAGTGACCTTTAGGTTATGCACCACGTTTCTGAAACTTTGGTCTCATTACGACTTGTCAATTCCGACGTGTGACCTTTAGGTTATCCGTTTCGCTTTCGGAATTGGAGTTTCATGACCGCCGCTTCGCGGGATTGTTCAACTTGCCAATTCCGATACGCTTCGCTTTCGGAATTGGAGTTTCACGAATAAAAAAGGGGGAGAAAAATCTCCCCCTCTCTGCTAGCAGCTGCAAGTCGAACCGCAACCTTCGCCATCAGCTGGAGCAAGGCTGGAAGTTAATTTAAATCCAGATCCTCGCGGTGTACTCACAAAATCAACATTGATCGGCTTTGCTTGATTATAAATATCTTTATCAATAATATACTTTGTGCCTTTTTCTTCAAACACTTCATCTTCTTTTTTAGGCTCATCCAGAGCCATGCCCAGAGAGGGGCCGGATCAGCCAAAAGACAAAGTTATTCGAACAGCGGAATCTGTATCCTTATCTTTGAGAAAATCTTTGATTACCTCCGCTGCCTTATCCGTTACTGTAAACATCACATATCCTCCTTCTGGTAATGGATATTTTTCCATCGATATTTTATATAACTTAGCCATATTTGATGAGTTGTCAATTACATTTTTTCTAATCCTTGATAATACATCGTCTTTCTCTGCATTTGAACCATGAAATTTGTTCCCATTGAGATTAAATGTTGATCTCGCTTATTATCCCAAAACAGCAACCGATAATACAACCGGGGAAACTTATATGAAGAAATTATTAAACACCATATTTGTCTTTGCCCTCGCCGTGACTGTATCTCTATCTTTTGCGGAAAATTTTACGGTTAAAGGAGACATGGCCTCGACACTGCATTACGAATTGCAGCATCGGATAACTACCGGGAATGCCATGAAAATACTAACTTTAAGTCCGGTTGGTCCCGTCAACGGCACACGCTATAAAGGAGTTTTTCAAAGTCATTGGAGCAGCGATTGAATTATGAATTTACTTGCCGGACAAAAGGATTTACCGTAAAATAAAGCATCCTCTCCGAGAAACATATTACAGTACCAAGGTCAAAATAACCTCATGCCGCTTTTTGCTTTTCTATTAGTTATTCTGGCAGCCACTTTTCATGCTCTGTGGAATTTCGCTACGAAAAAAGTATCCGGTAACCTTAGCGTAATTTGGATTGGCTTGGTGCTCGCGACAATAGCTATTATTCCTTTTCTGTTTTTTCTTTCACCAGAACAAATATTCGTAACAAAAGCATGGCCGTTTATTCTGGCAACGGGACTAATTCACGCCGTTTATTTTTTCGCCGTAGCCAAAGCTTACGAGCATGGAGATATTTCTGTCGTCTACCCCATTGCCAGAGGAAGCGGTATAGCCGGTACAGCCATAATAGCTTATTTATTACTTCAAGAAAAAATATCACCTGTTGGAACAGTGGGTATTTTATCAATCAGCCTGGGCACACTTTTGCTCGGACTTACCAATATTCATCAAAAACGCGGCATATTCTTTTCTCTATTAGTTGCCGTAATGATCATCGGCTACTCGATTATCGACAAACTGGGGGTCGGCATCATCCATCCTTTAGGTTACATATTCGGACTGGTATTATTGACAATAATTTTTTTGGCGCCTTACATACTGATAAATAAACGGCAAGAACTATTATCGGCCATGAAGAACATGAAAAAATATTCCTTGGTCATAGGACTGGGCTCCGGGGGGAACTTATCTGATCATCCTTTTTGTCTTTCAAATGGCTCCGGTCAGTTACGTTGTAGCGGCTAGAGAACTGGCGGTAGCTATTGGCGCTTTAATGGGCTTCATTTTTCTTAAAGAGAATTTCTCAGCCCAAAAACTATTGGGCATTATGGGAATTGTAATCGGTATGATCCTAATCAGAATGGCTTAATTTTTTTTAATGGAAAAACTGGGATTATTATACGATACATATCTAACTGTCCCGCTCACTACCAGCCCTGTTATAAGATAAGGTAAATGGTAAAAAATATTATCTTAGCCGATTATATATACATGAGGGGCCAACCAAAAAGCGCCATAGAGCCTTTTTATGTTTATCTTTCGCGTAATTGATGCCGATTCTGGGAGTAGCTAAAATTGATTTTGCCGGAATTTTTTTATAATTTTCGATCCATAATTGACTGCCCAACGTCAAATCCCAACCATTTAAAGGTTTGTCAATATTTAATGCCTGACATATTTTTGCCGGTCCGTTGGTGAGCTCGGGGCCTTTTCGTTTCCGGCGATCTTCCATTTCTTTTAGTCCAAAAACAGGTACTATAGCGCGCAGAAGTACAGCGCAAGGATTTCCCTCAGCCTCAGTTACCAAATTGAGCATATAGTGCATCCCATAAGTAAAATACACATAGGCACGACCGGGCTTACCGAACATAACTGCATTGCGCGGTGTTTTACCGCGGTGGGCGTGACAGGCGCTGTCGGTTTCACCGCAGTAAGCTTCGGTTTCCACAATAATCCCGGAAAGCTCAAGACCATTTATTTGCCGCACCAGTTTAGTTCCTAAAAGCGCCTTCGCTACTTCCAGCGTACCGCGCTCATAAAATTTTCTGTTTAATATGCTCATGATTGGTTAAATGGTCGCAAATATTTTCTTGATTGTAAAAGTTGAGTCACGGGTATTATACCCTCCGCTTCGCGGGATCAATTCAACTAACAGATATTACTGTGCTGTGCTTGTAATATCTGAGTTTCATTGATTTACCTGCAAACTTCAGTGTACTCTGTTTCTGAAGCTTGGGTCTCATTACAACTTACCAATTCCGACACGCTTCGCTTTCGGAATTGGAGTTTCACGAAGAAAATCAATTTTAAAGCCGCGGCCTTTTTTATTTCAGGCCGCGGCTCCGGGTTTTTAACTAATTACTTTAAATCAGTTTCAGATAATTCTTTACCAGATATTCCGCCGTTTGCAGAGCTCCCTTAGCCGCACCAAGCTTGGTATTGTGGGCCAGGCAAACATATTTAATTCCGTTTTCCATAACCGGATCTTTGCGGATACGTCCGACCGTTACGGTCATTCCATCGCCTTTGTCTCTATCCATGCGTGGTTGCGGTCGAAAAGGATCATCGGTAACGTCAATAAGATGAGCTGGTGAGCTGGGCAAGGCGAGTTCGACAAAATCCTTGCCGTAATTCACCATCACTTTTTTTACTTGCTCTGGCGAACAAGGTTTTACCGTTTGCACAAAAGCACAAACCATATGACCATCGAGCACAGGTACTCGGGTGCAAGTCGCCGTAATACCGAAAGGCGCATGCTCGATAGTCTCACCTTTAAACTTACCCAGAATTTTTTGCGGCTCGGTTTCTACTTTCGGTTCTTCACCGACTATATAGGGAATAACGTTCTCGGTCATATCCATAACGGATAAACCGGGCGTTCTTCCCGCGCCGGACATGGCCTGCAATGAAGTCATAACTACCTGCTTAACTCCAAACAAGTCTTGTATCGGCTTTAGCGAAACAACTAGCCCGGCAATAGTGCAATTAGGCTTGGGAGACACAAACCCCTTCCAACCGCGTTTTTTTTGCTGAACTGCAAGCAAGGCCGCGTGTTCCATATTTACGCCGCCGACAAGGATAGGTGTATCCGGTTCATAACGGAATGCCGATGCCGTACTGATAACCGGTGTAAACTTGGCGTATTTCGCCTCCAACTCCTTTGCCGCGGAGGCATCCATAGTGGAAAAAATAATATCCACCGAAGTGGGATCAAAATCAGCAGCATCTTCTACGGGAAGTTCGCCTATTTCCGGCGGCAGTTCTTCCGTACACCACCAGCGCGAAGAACCGTTAGTGTCTTTTAGGGCTTCCCGATAATTTTTTCCGGCAGAACGCTCGGACGCCGCCAACTTAGTAATTTTGAACCAGGGATGGCCGGTCAAACTGACTATCGCCTGCTGACCAACTATACCGGTTGCGCCAATAATGGCAATTCTTAACATTATTTAATAACCTCCATATTTATTGTACACTCATTTTTTATCCATGCTTGTTTTTAGAATTTTTCTTGTCTTCTCTATATCCGCCGCTATTTGTTTCTTCAACCTTTCGGGACTATCAAATTTGATAATATCCCTCAACTTCCCCACAAAATTAATATCCAATCTTTTCCCTCTCAGATCACCGGAAAAATCAATTAAATGAGCCTCAAAAGTAAAAGTATAATCGGCAAAGGTCGGCTTCTCACCGATGTTTAAAGCCGCCATGTAGCGTTTCCCTTCTATATCAGCGAAAGCCGCATATATGCCCGCCGGTGGCAGCAATTCTTTTTCCGGTTCTAAATTGGCAGTCGGAAAACCAAGCCCAACGCCACGGCCGTAACCCGTCACCACGGTACCGGCGACATTATACCATCTTCCCAGCAACTTGGTTACTGTTTTCAAATCGCCCTTAATAATCAAATTCCTGATCAGAGTGCTGCTAACAACATTTTCTCCAACTTTAAAAGCGTCAATCACCTCAACCGCAAAACCCAGTTCGCGACCGGCGTTAATCAAATAGTCACTGCTGCCTTTTTTGCCCTGACCAAAAGTGTAATCATGACCGACAATAATCTTTTTTATAGTCAGCTTTTTATGGAGAAATCCCCGGACAAATTCTTCGGCAGTAAGGCGTGAATAATCCCTGGAGAAAGGGATTATCAGCGTACCATCAATTCCGCACTTTTCCAGAATTTGCAACCTCTCTTCTAGAGTAGTTATAAGATAAAAAGGCCGGATTTCCGGATGAAGAACCATTTTGGGATGCGGATCAAAGGTAATTACTAGTGATTTTGTCCCCGCACTCCTTGCTTCTGTCGCCAGTTTGCGGCAAATGAACTGGTGACTTAAATGCACGCCGTCAAAGTTGCCGATAGTGACAAAAGATCCGCAAAAGTCCCCGGTTATGTTTTCTATTCCCTTAAATACAATCATTCTTTTCTTACCACTCATCGCTATAATTAGCGCGGTAACATAGCATTTTGGGAATTAATTTCAAGTCATTTTATCTTGACAAGAATGTGTTGATCGGTATAGTGCACTTTTCGCGTGCCGAAGTGGCGGAATTGGTAGACGCGCTAGGTTCAGGGTCTAGTGGGTGTACGCCTGTCCGGGTTCAAATCCCGGCTTCGGCACCAAATTTTTTTATATCCTCTATGGCATCAATACACGAGAATTTAACTTGACGCTTAAGAACATTTTCCTTATCTTATCTGCACTGCAAAATTACCTCTTAGGAATCACGGATATGAATAAAGCAAACTTTGGAAACCGATTTGCAAGCTTGCTGCGGATTATCATACCCTCCGCTACGCGGGATAATTCGGCCTGCAAGCTTCAGTCGCAGATGACCTTTAGGTTATGCACGCTGTTTCTTAAACTTGGGTCTCATTACAACTTACCATTCCGACTTGTGACCTTTAGGTTACGCGCTTCGCTTTCAGAATTGGAGTTTCACGAATAAAATGATTGAAAACCTGCTGAACAATTTAACGTTATACCTGCAAGAATCGGTTCTACTAGCGTTTCTTGCGGCGTACATCGGCGGAGTTTTGATAAGCTTTACCCCTTGTACCTATCCGCTTATCCCGGTAACGGTTGGATTTATTGGAGCACAAGGTTCAGCATCCAAACTACGCGGTTTTATACTTTCGGTTTTTTATGTTGGCGGACTGGCGCTCACCTATTCTCTTTTGGGAGCTCTGGCCGCTTTATCCGGTAAACTTTTCGGGCAAATGCAAACCACTCCGTGGACATATTTCATCATGGCTAACATTTGTCTTTTTATGGGCTTGGCTATGCTGGATGTTTTTACGATTTCTTTGCCTATCCCGCAAAAAATCGCCAAGTTTTCGGGCAACAAAAAAAGCTTTTCCGGCAGTTTTTTAATTGGTGCCATATCCGGCGTTGTCATGGGCCCCTGCACAACGCCGGTTTTGGCTGTTTTATTAGGCTATGTTGCTATGCGCAACAACCTTATGCTGGGTATGAGTCTGCTTTTTGTTTTTGCCTTCGGCATAGGAACGCTGCTGATTATTGTTGGAACATTTGCCGGCCTGATTGCCGCCCTGCCCCGTTCGGGAAATTGGATGACAAAAATAAGTCATGTCTTCGGATGGATATTAATTGGCGCCGGAGAATATTTTCTTTATACTGCGGGGACACTGTCCATTTAAAAAATGAGGGTTTAATGGATAAAAAAATAATTGCACTTTTGATAACTACGCTGGTACTAATATTCAGCATGGTTACGTTGTCTTTTGGGCAGTTTATTCCTAATGCCCCTTTTAAATCCGATGAGGTAATCGCTCCGAATTTTTCTTTAAAAGACCTGCAAGGCAAAACATTCAAGTTGAGCAGATATTACGGCAAACCGGTTTTATTGTTTTTTGGCGCTACCTGGTGCCCTTCCTGCCGCGCCGAAATACCCGCTTACAAAAATATCTATACAACCTATTCGAAAAGTGGGCTGGAAGTCGTCTACATAGATATAATGGAACCAGTGGAGAAAGTGGCACGTTTTGCTAAGACCAATTCACTCACTTACAGGGTGTTGATTGATGAAGACGGAAATGTTGCCGATAATTACGGCATTATCGGCGTGCCGACATTGATTCTCATCGACAAGAAAGGATATGTCGCTGAAATTAGCTATCGCACATCGGACTTGCATCTAAACATGCTTTTCCCGACTAAAAGGTAAACTATATAAATTTCATATCGGAACTGATAAATAATCTTAATAGTGCAAAAATGAATAGAGGAAAAAATGACGGAAAAAAACTGGCTGCAAAATCTCACTAAATCGGAAAAAGACTCCTGGATCGGTGGCGTTTGCGGCGGTTTAGGCGAACATACTTCCATCCCTTCTTGGACCTGGCGTTTGCTGTTTTCGCTGCTTTTTGTTTTTTACGGTACTGGTTTGCTAATTTATATTCTGCTTTGGATTTTTGTTCCGCCTCAACCAAAATCGAAGGATTAACAATGAAGTTAAAAGATAAAATTTACGTCTACGAATGGACAAACTATTTTGATAACAACTGCAACAGCTACTATATAGGCGGTGAAGTGCAGGCGTTAATTGATCCGGGACTGACCCGTTACCTGCCCGACTTATTTAATCAGATGTCCGCCGACGGCATTCAGAAAGAAAATATTCGTTACATTATCAACACCCATTCGCATCCCGACCATCTTCAGGGATCTGAACTTTTTGATCCGGATACAGTCAAAATTGCGCTGCACCAGAAAGAACTGGAATTTTTAAAGGGAATCGGCGGTGAAATATACGGCCTTTTCGGAATTACCGTTCCCCAGATGCAGATAAATTTCCTGCTTCAGGAAGGCGATGTTACTCTAGGCGATCAATTTTTTAAAATAATACTCGCCCCCGGTCACTCCCCGGGTTCTATCGGCCTTTACTGGCCCACGCAAAAAGCTTTATTTTGCGGCGATGTAATTTTCGAGCAAAGTGTCGGACGCACCGACTTCCCCGGCGGTAATGGTTCACTTTTAAAAAAGAGCATTATTTCCTTTTCCCAACTCGATCTGGAGTTGCTTTTTCCAGGACACATGGGTATTGTTGAGGGCAGGGAAAAGGTTCAGGACAATTTTAATATTGTTATCCAAAATATTTTCCCCTATATATAGCGCTTTGCTTTTAGAGGATAAGCGGCAATGGCTAATGAAGTAAATAAAGTGATTTACTCCATGATCGGCGTAAGTAAAATCTACGATAAGAAGCCGGTGCTGAAAGACATTTATTTGTCTTATTTCTATGGAGCTAAAATCGGCGTCATTGGTTTAAACGGTTCGGGCAAAAGTTCTCTCCTCAAAATATTAGCCGGAGTAGATCAGGAATTCTTAGGCAAAACAATTCTTTCCGCAGGTTATACTGTGGGCTACCTGGAACAGGAACCGCGTTTGGATGAAACAAAAACGGTGCGCCAAATCGTGGAGGAAGGCGTGCAGGCTACCATGGACATTATCAACGAATACAATAAAATCAATGAACGCTTTGCCGAGCCGATGTCGGATGACGAGATGGCCAAATTATGCGATAGGCAGGCCGCCGTGCAGGAAAAACTCGACGTGCTCGATGCCTGGGATATAGATTCACGGTTGGAAATGGCCATGGACGCTCTGCGCTGTCCGCCCGGTGACACAAATGTTAAAGTCCTTTCCGGCGGCGAAAAGCGCCGGGTTTCTCTTTGCCGTCTGCTATTGCAGAAACCAAGCATATTGCTTCTGGATGAGCCAACCAACCATTTAGATGCTGAATCCGTCGCGTGGCTGGAACAGCATCTGCAAAAGTATGAGGGGACAGTAATTGCCGTAACTCATGACCGCTATTTTTTGGATAATGTCGCCGGCTGGATTCTGGAGTTGGACCGCGGACAGGGCATCCCCTGGCAAGGCAATTATTCTTCCTGGCTGGAGCAAAAACAAAACCGGCTAAAGAGTGAAGAGAAGACGGAAGGTGAAAGAATCAAAACTCTGGAACGCGAACTGGAATGGATCAGGATGTCGCCCAAAGGAAGGCATGCCAAATCCAAGGCGCGCATTAACGCTTATGAGGAATTATTGGGACAAAATCAGGAAAGAGAATCCAAAACGCGGGAAATTTTTATTGCGCCCGGTCCGCGTTTAGGCGATCTGGTTATTGAAGCACAAAATGTCGGCAAAGCTTACGGCGATAAGTTGCTAATGGACAGCATGACTTTTTCATTGCCGCCGGGCGGCATTGTTGGAATTATCGGCCCCAACGGCGCGGGCAAGACAACCCTTTTCAAGATGATTACCGGGCAGGAAAAACCGGACGCCGGCAACATAAAAATCGGTGATACGGTAAAACTTGCTTATGTCGACCAGAGCCGCGATGCACTTGATCCGGATAAAACCATCTGGGAGATGATTTCCGATGGGCAGGATATCATCATGATCGGAACCAGGCAGGTTAACTCTCGCGCTTATGTTTCGCGGTTTAATTTTTCCGGCACCGATCAACAAAAGAAAGTGGGGACACTTTCCGGCGGAGAACGCAACCGCGTTCATCTCGCGCGAATGCTCAAAGAAAGCGCCAATGTTCTTTTACTCGATGAGCCGACCAATGACCTTGACGTTAATACACTGCGGGCGTTGGAGGACGCACTCGAAGGCTTCGCTGGCTGTGTTGTGGTTATCAGTCACGACCGCTGGTTTTTAGACAGGATTTGCACGCATATCTTAGCTTTTGAAGGTGAAAGTAAAACCGTCTGGTTTGACGGCAACTATTCCGAATACGAAGCCGACCGTAAAAACAGACTGGGAGCCGCGGCGAGCCAACCCCACCGGATCAAGTACCGCCAGCTAACCAGAAGATAAAAGTATCCAAGATGGAAATCAGAAGTGAGGAGGTGGGATGAATTCCCGCCTCCTCACTTGGAATGACTCTAAAAAAAATAACTTTGGACTATTTCTTGGGACCGGCTTTGGGGACTTTGGGAGCGGGTGTTGCAGTAGCTTTAACATCCAGGAGCTCCACTTCAAAGATCAGCGTCGCGCCGCCGGGAATGATCGGAGGTCTGCCCTGGTCGCCATAAGCGATAGTGGAGGGACAAACCAGTTTGGCCTTGCCGCCAACTTTCATCATGCCGACACCTTCGGTCCAGCAGGGAATAACCTGACCCAGGGGAAATTCCACGGGTTGGCCGCGCTTAACGGAACTGTCGAATTCCTTGCCATCAATAAAAGTGCCGGTGTAGTTAACTTTGACGGTATTCGATGCCTTAGGCTGAGCACCAGAGCCGGGCTTAATTTCCGTATAGATCAGGCCGGATGCGGTTTTCTGTGCGCCCTTTTCGGCAGCAGCTTTTTCTAAGAACGGTTTGGCGAGTTCTTTTTGTTTTTCGGCGGTTCTAAGCATACGTGCCTGAGCCAGCAGACCGATTTGCTGCATATTGGCTTCCGGTTCCGCCGCAAGCTTTTTACCGGCGGCCGCGTCGGATATACCCTGCTGAACATATTTCAACTCTTCGGGGGACAGGTCGAAAACGGACAACTGTTTGTTGAGATGAACGCCTAACGCATAGAAAGCTTTCTGGTCTTCTGTTTTCGGTGACGAAGAACAGGCCGGTATGGCCAGAAGAGCAACAAAAACAATAATCATTAATTTACGCATAACAATCCTTTCTTTTCCTACTAAATTTAAATATTGATCTTCGCTTTAAGACAAAAAGCTAATCGAAGTGGAAGATATCTACTATTATATATTTTTTGTCAAGCATTGAAGAACTACGATGGTTCGCCAAATTTCACTTTAATAAGTTCATGATCTTTCAGGGCGAGATCAACCGAACCGATGAGTTGAGCACTGACGCCATTTTCCCCTACCATCACTGCCGGCTTTAAATGATGACTAAGGAACGCAAATATTTCCTTGCTGAACCTTTCATTTTTTCCATAACCATATTTCAGATTGAGCATCTATGGTCACACAATATATTATTATTCAATCACTTACAACATCGGACAAAAAAACCCGGCATAATTAAAACGCACCCGGCGACGCTTACAGGTACCGATAAAATGTAATATTTCTTGATTTCACTACCTTATTCTGCATATACAAATGCGATAATAAATTACAATCACGGGTGGCTTGATAAGCATTTAATAAATTCAGCTATTTAAATACTATGTGAAAAAAGATGGAAAGGAGAAATGAAAAGAAGGTGCACCAATGGAAGAAGTTTGTTTAGTTAATGAAAGCGTCAAAGCGAAAATCATATCTCTCACCGAGGCACAATCAAAAAAATTATTAAAGAGTTACGGCGTGCCGGTTGTGGAAGAAACTATTGCCCCGACGATAGAAGAAGCCATTTCCCAGGCCGGAATTATCGGTTTT
Organism: uncultured delta proteobacterium; assembly: GCA_963730275.1. Lineage (GTDB taxonomy): Bacteria > Desulfobacterota > Syntrophia > Syntrophales > Smithellaceae > UBA4810. The sequence goes on from CAVSRI010000001.1 coordinate 37,310, forward strand.
CCTGTTGTCGTAAAGGGTTTGGGAATAAAACTGACTCACAAGACGGAAAGAGGCCTGGTGAAGTTGAATTTGCGCTCTGCTGAAGATGTTAAGAACGCCTGCCTGGACATAAAAAAATCGGCCGGCGATGATTTAGAAGGATTTTTATTACAGCCTTTAATTGAGGGAAAGCGGGAGTTTGCCGCCGGTTTGTTTCGGGATGAACAGTTCGGCCCGGTGGTAATGTTTGGATTGGGGGGCATATTTACCGAAGCTCTCGGGGATGTCGTATTTCGCATAGCTCCTGTAAGCGAGATTCAGGCCAAAGGCATGATGGAGGAGATTTTATCCCGGAAATTGCTGGGTGATTTTCGCGGCGAAGCTGCCGCCGATGAGCAGCAATTAATTAATGTATTGATGGGATTATCCCGCTTGGGAATGGAACGTTCCGAAGTGAAGGAAGTGGATATTAATCCTTTATTGATTGCTCCTGATGGCCGTGTGACCGCCGTCGATGCTCTTGTGGTTATTAATCAGGAGAATGCTTCGATTGATAGCGATTGGGGGAAAGAACGGACTCCGCAGGAAATCAAAGCCATCAATGCCGCCCTCGACACGATGATTCACGCGAAAAGCATTGCCGTCATCGGTGCGATACGACCCCGCAAGAAAGGTTTCCGCGGTATGTTCGGCTGCATTAAGGATTTTGGCTTTCCGGGTAAACTCTATCCGATAAATCCGAAAGCCGAAGAGATAGACGGTGTCAAGACATATCCCACTCTTGTTTCCTTGCCTAACCCGGTTGATCTGGTTGTTATTTCCGTTCCGGCGCCATTTGTGCCCGATGCGCTTAGAGATTGCGTTGCTTCCGGCAGTAAAAATGTCCACATCTTTTCTTCCGGTTTCAAGGAAACAGGCGAAGAAGAAGGTATGAAGCTTCAGGCGGAAATTGAAAAGATTGCCGCTCACGGACAGCTCAATGTTATCGGTCCTAACTGCATGGGATTATATGTCCCCCAGTCGCGCATCCTGACCTGGATTGGAGCTCCCGAAAAAAGCGGTCTTGTTTCTTTTGTTAGCCAAAGCGGAGGACACGCGCAGGATTTTACCAATTACGCCAACGTGCATTTCGGCATTTGTTTTAACAAAGTCATCAGTTACGGCAATGCCCTGACTCTGGATAGCACCGATTTTCTCGAATATCTCGCCCATGATGACGAGACTAAAATTATTACAATGTATCTGGAGGGGGTAAAAAACGGGCGAAAACTTCTGGAATTGATTACCAAAATCAATCGAAAAAAACCGGTCATTATTTTGAAAGGCGGTTTGACGGAATCGGGCGCGAGGGCGGTATCATCCACATACGGGCTCTATGGCCGGCGGCGAAAAAATATGGAATGCCTTTTTTAAGCAGAGCGGTGCGGTAAGAGTAAGTTCGTTGGAGGAAATGGCCGAAGTCACAGAAGCTTTTCTTCATTTAGGTGAGGCTCAGGGCCGCCGGGTGGCTGTTATCGGAACCGGCGGAGGCATCGGTGTTGCCGCGGCGGACAGTTGCGCTCAGGCGGGATTGGACCTTACCGTATTGCCGCAGGAGTCACCCAAAAACTTCGTCAATTTATACCTCCCGCGGGAAATATGATCCGCAATCCCATTGATGCGCATATATTGTTTATCTATCTGGAGATGCTGGGAAAAACGCTGGAATTACTATCTTCTAAATACATTGATCTGTTCGTCATTTCTCTCCATCTCGAATGGCTGTATAATTTTGACAACGGCGCCCAAATTAAAAACATTGCTGCATATATAGCGCAATCGGCACTCAAACACGCCAATGGAAAACCGCTGGTCGTGGTCTGGCGGCAATATCAGCCCGATCCGAAATACGCAAAGAAGCGTATGATGCTGGAAAAAATTCTGCAGGAAGCAGGCATCCCCGTCTATGAAGGCTTACAACGGGCAGTATTTGCGCTTTCCAAACTGGCTGCATACCATGAATTTCAAAGAAAGCAGATTGACGATAAGAAAAAAAGTTGTACCGGAAAAAAATGTTAGATTTTGTGTGTAGCGCTCAGTGCTCGGCAATTTAATCTATGCCTCGGCATTTTTCAGCGCCGCTGCCAGATAAATAGAAAATGTGGTTCCGGAATTGACGATGGATTCCACAGTAATCAAGCCCTTGTGGTTTTTGATAATAGAATCGCTCATCGCCAGCCCCAGACCGATTCCTCCCTGTCCCTTCTTCTCTTTGGTCGTAAAATAGGGATCGAATATCCGGGAAAGGTTTTCTCTGGGTATGCCGATGCCATTGTCTTTAATAATAATCCGTATATAATTGCCTTGCCCCAGCGTCCGAATATTTGTTCCGGTTGTTGTATTTTCGGCAATAAGCTCCACGGTGCCGCCGTTAGTCATGCCTTCCTTGGCGTTAATTAAAATATTTTCTATCACTTGCTTGATTTGTACAGCATCGATTTCCGAAGGCCACAGGTCTTTTGCTATAGAGATGTTGCAAGTGACACCGGAATCATTAAAAACATTTTCCGCTGCTTCTCTTAACAGCGGTTCTAAATTTTCCAGTTTGCGGACAGGATAGCCGCCCTGCGCAAATGTAATCAGCCGGTGCGCCAATTGTTTGGCCTGCAAACCGGCCCGTTCTGCTACGGCCAAACCATCCTCCATAATTTTGTCTTCATCCGTCGCTGATATTTTGGCCAGAAAGACGTTTCTCAGAATAGCAGTAAGCAGGCTGTCAAAATCTTTGGCCACACCATCGGCAAACGTGCCCAGTGATTCCACCTTGCTTCTACGAAGCAGCTCTTCTTCCGCTATTTTTTGTTCAGTAATATCTTCCAGCGTTTCCATCGCGCCGAATATATTACCGTGGGGATCTCTGATCGCCGCCGACGTAATACGAAACCATTTTCCCTTATCGCCCAGTTCGGGGAAAAATTCCGTAACCTGATACGCTTCCTCCAGCAGGTTTGATTTCGCCCAGTGACCGAATAAAAATCGGCAATTTGCTCAACCTTATTATCCAAAATCAGATCCGCCAGGCAGGGACGCTCTGCTTTATAAAATATTCTCCAATGCTGATTGGTGCCGACAATCTCGCGGGGTCTTATCCCGCTTAGTGCCTGCAGAGCCCTGTTCCAGTACATGACTTTATGGTCTTTGGAGATCACGAATGTCGGAATAGGAGAACTGTGGATGATGCTGATTAATTTTTGTTCATCCCGGCGCCGAAGCCATATCACATAGGTAAAGCTGACAATGACTGTTATGGCGAGACTCAAAATAAAAATTAAGAAAGGAATATTCATGTCCAACTTGCTCTTGCGAAAATAATTCCGACTGAAAATAAATAAATTTCTATTCTCAGATATTTTCAGAATAAAAATATTATCTCCGGCTGATGCATTTTAAAGCCAGCCGGTTTGCAGACAATTCGATAGCAAGATTGGAGAAAAAAAGCAAGTGTGAGGATAGACCGTCCCCGATTATTTCCTTGGCGCGGCATTCGATATCCTTCGGTTACAGACCTGCAGGCGGGAGAGGTTTTCTTAATCATCGTCATGGCTTCGCCATGATGTCATTAACCCAGAATTTTCTGCATCCACTTCCAGATCGCCCCGAAGGTTTCTTCCCTGTTCACTTCGTTGAAGTTTTCATGATAGTTCTTTTCATGGACGATTAATGTCAGGAGCTTTAACGGAATCGAATATAAGGCTTTCTTGCTGCCCTCGGGGTCGGCAAGTTGATCTTCGCCGGCCAGGACGGCAAACACCGGGAAACGTTCCCACGTCTTCATGTTGGCAATCACCCACGCCTGCGTCTTTGCGCTCTCCACGCCCAGTTTTGCCGAAGCCGTTGTCCCCCGCAAGCCGATCGCTTCGTCATAATGGTGACGGGCGGTAATCTTCTCGTCATGAGTCAGCACATCCGTAAGGGCCGCGGGTTTGACGGCGAAGGTGGATGGATCACCGCTATTAACTTGGCGATCTTTTTCATAATGCCCGGAATTTTGACCCTGTTTTCCAGCCACGGAGAGGAAATGATGAATCCCTTGATATCGGTTTTTTTCGCCAGAGTCAGGGCATACTTCAAGGCGATGAGTGCACCATTGGAATGACAAATGATAAAGATCGGGGCCTTGGGATGGCGCTCTTTCACCCAGGAATGGAATTTGTGTATATCAGCGACATATTCGTCGTAGGAATTGATATGGAAAAAAACCTTCCCCTTCTTATTGTATTTCGGATAAGTTCCATGCCAGCGCAGATCCGGGGCATAGGTGGCAACACCCTTCTCTTTAAAATACAAGGCCGGCGTCACCCAATCACCGCCATGAGCCATACCGCCATGGATGCCGATCATCACAGCTTTGACCTCCCGCTCCGGCAACCATTCGTAGACAAGGAGTTTTGTTTTTTTATCAGCTTGAAATAATTCTGTTTTTGTTTCGGAAAAATTCATAAATTATCCTTTATATCTTTTTCGACCATCAGTATTTTGTAATCTAGTGTTCAGATATGCGAAAGTGATTAATATGTCAATATCCGATTGCTTTTTGTCAAATTATCTCACGTCCGGGAATAATTTTGGACATCCCGATATTTCCTAGATTAAAACCACCATAAAGCTAGAACCATATCCTTTGTCATTCCGGGCAAGTGACACGCGACCCGGCTTGTGCCCTGCAGGGTAAATCCAGTATTTTCTAAAAAAGCATGAAAGTCAGGACTGGTAAGGGTTTGCGTTGTTCTTTAGTGGCTATTGTCAAGAATCACGGCTCTAAACCCCCAAAGCAAGCTGCGGCGGTATTATACCCTCCGCTTCACGGGATTGTTCAACTTACCAATTCCGACGTGCTGCGCCCTGCATCCGCCGGGCTTTGCTTTCGGAATTGGAGTTTCACGAAAAAGATTTGACCTCAGTTTTCTCTAAAAAATGCTCTATACAAAAGCCCCTGCGAACATTTATGTTTTGAGGGTTCTGGCTTTATTTATGTTCAATAAAAAAGAGTTCCGAGTATGGAACATCTAAGCTAATCCATTTACGTTCAAAGTCTTTGTATGAAAGAGTCCTTTCATTTTTGTCGGTAGGATTTATTACATAAAATAATTTCTGATTTCTGTTGTAATCATGGAGTATATATGAATGCCCTATTTCATTTGGGATTTCATACAAATTTACGCAAAGTAACCGGCCATTGTCGATGTAGCCCTCTATTTGATCTATTGTTATAAAATCACCATTTCTTTTATGATCACTATTTCTAAATTCACGGGTAACGTTAATGCCTAATTCGAGTTTATTAACTGCATCTGTTAAATTGCATATAGGTCTGTCAGTACAACCTTTAGGTTCAGGATTTTCTTCTAAAACATATTTTAGTAGGATATCTTGCACGTTAAAATTATCGTGGTATTGAGGAAGCTTTCTTCTAATATCTTCATGCTCAATTCCAAACTTCTTAAGAAGCATTGCCATGCAACAATAAGCGCACATATTTTTTGCTGGATGAATTTTTATAGATCTCAATTGTTCAATGTCCGCGTTTTTCATTAAATTGGCCTCCTTAAATATCAATATAATTAAAAATTACAATATAGAATCTCGTATAATTCCAAAATGTCACCAAGTGAAGAGTTCATGAAGAAGCGCTTATTGAAAACATCTACATATCAATGGAAGCAAGGATTACCATTTGTGATCAGTTTTAGAGTCTCTCCAGTAAATCAACGGCAGAGCGCCTTGCCTTTAGTATATTCTAACAATAAAATTGTAGTTCATTTTAAGTGTATTTTCAATTATTAAAGCCATTAATTTAGACTTTACAAAAGCCCTTGATCCTGATTAAAGTGAAAAAAGAACATCTAAGGAGACACTTTCTGTGAGCAAAGCAAAATTACCCCAATACGATTATGATACGGTTATTATCGGCGGCGGGCCGGCAGGTTATACCGCGGGCATTTATGCAGCCCGCGCCGGGCTTAAAACATTGCTGGTGGAAGGCGCGGCAACGGTAAGTCAAATAACCATTACCGACCTGATCGAAAACTATCCGGGAATTCCTGATGGCATCAATGGCTTTGACCTGGTGCAGTTATTCAAAAATCAGGCGCTTAAATTCGGTCTGGAAGTAATGGCCAAAGATGTATCCGCAATCAAAAAAAGTGAATCTGCCCCTGTTATCTGGGATGTCACTCTGGGAGATAAATCCTTCCAGACTTTAAGCATAATTGCCGCAACCGGAGCGAGATGGCGCAACCTGGAAGTCCCCGGGGAGCAGGAATTCGCCGGAAAGGGAATTTCCTACTGCGCTACATGCGACGGGCCATTTTATCGCAATAAGAATGTGGTAGTTGTCGGCGGCGGCGATGCGGCAATTCAGGAAGCTCTCTTTTTAACTCATTTCGCCAAAAAAGTTATCGTAGTCCATCGCCGCGATAGGCTGCGCGCCGCAGAAATTTTACAAAAAAGAGCATTTGCCGAAAAGAAAATTGAATTTGTCTGGAAGGCAACTCTGACAGAAGTTACCGGCCGGGATTTTGTCACCGGTATTAAGATAGCCGATGTCCAATCTGGAAAAGTAAGCGAAATTGCCGCCGATGGCGTCTTCATTTTTGTCGGCCGACTTCCCCACACCGGAATTTTCCAGGGAATATTGGAATTAGATGCAACCGGATACATCATCACCGACGAAAAGATGCAAACTTCTTCTCCCGGAATTTTTGCCGCCGGAGACTGCCGGGTAAAACAGTTCCGGCAAGTAGTAACAGCCGCGGGAGACGGGGCCAATGCGGCATTCAGCGCGGAGCTTTATGTAGAAAACATGAAAGGCGAAGCGTACTAAAATGCCATGCCGCCTTAAACAGACTACCTTTGTTGGCTGCGTTGTCGACTTCCTCAACGTATTATTAATACGCCTGCGGAGTCTCCTCCTTGCCGCCTCGGTATTCCGTTAATGCAACATGGCATAACTTAACGTAAGGAAATTAAATTATGGAATCTTTAATCAATGCCTGGCAACAAATACCGGCGCATATAAACCCGACTATCTTCAGTAGCGGTTCTTTTCAACTGCGCTATTACAGTTTGATGTATATTGTGGCTTTCGTTATCGTTTATTTTCTTACTATCTACCGGATAAAGCACGAAAAGTACAAATACACAGCCGAAAACATTCAGGACTATCTGGTCTGGGCGATGATCGGGGTAATCATCGGCGGCAGATTTGGTTATGCTTTATTTTACAATTTCAGCTATTACTTCCAGCATCCGCTCGAAATAATTTTGCCTTTTGATTATTCCCACGGTATCAGATTTATCGGCATCAGCGGCATGTCTTATCATGGCGGCCTTATCGCCGTTGTCATCGCTTCCATTTTATTTTGTCGCAAGTACAAGATTCAATTCTGGCATTTTGGCGATCTACTCTGCCCGGCCATACCACTGGGTTACACTTTTGGCCGGATCGGCAATTTTATCAATGGTGAACTATACGGCCGGGTAACTACCGCGCCTTGGGGAATGTATTTCCCGCTTGATCCCTCACATAGCCTGCGTCACGCTTCCCAGCTTTATGAAGCACTGTTCGAAGGAATTGTTTTGTTCATCTTGCTGTGGCTGATTAGAAAAAAGAAAATGTTTGACGGATTCTTAATCGGAATTTACATTTGTGGCTACGGTTTTGTGCGCTTTATTATCGAATTCTTCCGTGAGCCCGACTCTCAGCTTGGTTTTGTTTTAGGCCCGCTGAGCATGGGACAGGTCCTGTGTATATTGATGATGATGGCGGGTATCGCTGTTTTGTTCTGGCGGAAGAAAGCTTCAGCTTCACGTGAATCACGGGTATAACACCCCGCAGCTTGCTGCGGGGTGTTATACCCTCCGCTTTGCGGGATAATTCGGCCAACTAGTTTTAGTGTGCTTTACTTCTAAAACTTGGGTCTCATTACACTATAGTCCCACTTAGCTTCGCACGTGGGATAATTCAACTTACAGATATTACTACACTGCGTTTGTAATATCTGAGTTTCATTAGAATTGGAGTTTCACAATAACGCCGGAGGTTTTATGGGAAAGAATCTGGTCATTGTTGGCGGCGGCGCAGGCGGGGCATCAATCGCCGCCGAGGCTAAGCGCAATGATCCTTCATTAAATATAACTATCCTGGAGGGAGGAAAGTTTGTTTCTTATGCCTCCTGCCCCACACCCTATTACATCGGTAATATAATAAAAGACGAAAATAACTTGATCGCGCGGACGCCGGAGCGGTTTCGCGAAACAGGTATTGACGTTCAATTAAATACCACAGTGGTAAATATCAGCAATAAACAGAAATTAGTTATCCTTAAAGACGGCAGGAAATTGCCTTTTGACATTTTAGCTTTAGCCACGGGCGCCAAATCGTTGATTCCCGCTATTCCCGGTGTTGATAAACCCGGAGTTTTTACTTTAAAAAATCTGGAAGATGCCACCCGGATCAAAACATACCTGCGCCAAAATAAATGCCGCAAAGCGGTCATTATCGGCGCCGGTTTCATTGCCATGGAAATGAGCGAGGGACTGCACTCAGCCGGTGTCAAAACAACGGTAATTCACAGGGGAGCCCTGCCGGTCAATCGCTGGGATGATGAACTCTCCAAAGTCATGCTGGAAGAGCTGAAAAATAATGGTGTGGAGTTTGTGCCCAACGCAGAAACGGTGGCTATCGAAACGGGAACTCAAGCACCGCTTTGTGTTGTTACCAATCAAGGCAAATGGGATGCGGATATGGTTTTACTGGCCACTGGTATAAAACCGGATATCCGTCTGGCGCAGGAATTGGAGCTGACAATTGGCCAGACGGGTGCTGTCGCGGTAAACCATTTTCAGCAAACGTCACAAGAAAATATTTACGCCGCGGGTGATTGCTGTGAATCGTATCATCGGGTGAGCCGCCGCTGGGTAAACATTCCCCTGGGTGACATCGCCAACAAGCAGGGACGTGTGGTCGGCCGCAATATCGGCGGCAAGCCGTTTAAATTCGCAGGAATTGTCGGAGCGCAGTCTTTTCGGCTTTTTAGCCTGGAAGCGGCGGCTACCGGCATTGATGAGAAGGAAGCGGCGCTGGCCAATTATAATCCCGTCAGCGCTTTGGTTTGGGGAAATGCCATTGTCGGATCGCTCGGCGAAAAGAAAATCGGCCTGAAACTTATTGCCGATAAGTCATCGGGAAAATTACTGGGCGCGCAAGCCGTGGGATTTGCGGGCGCAGTCAGCCGGATTAATTCCTTGTCCGTAGCACTCTGGGCGGAAATGAATCTTGATGATATTGCCTATTTGGATTTAGCTTACTCTCCATTTTTCAGCGGCGCCTGGGACATAATTCACAATGCCGCCCGGGTTTTGCTCCAGGCGATCTGAATTCGCCAGCGAGCCTTCCCCGTCACGCCGTCGGCGTGACTACGGGATGAGCGAGCGAATGATGAATAATTTTGTTCCCTGAGAATCGAAGATTCTCCGCGGTTTGCCGCGGAGAACTTCTACTTAAAGGAAATTATGCTATGACTTTGTGGTGGATCTTCTTTGCTGTTTTCATCGTGGCTATGCTGACACTTGATCTTGCTGTTTTCAGCCATAGAGCACATGCGGTAAAAATTAAGGAATCACTGTACTGGACATCCTTTTGGATAGTGCTGGCTTTACTTTTCTGCGCGGGTGTCTATTTTTTTTATAGCCATCTCAAGGCCCTGGAATTCTTCACCGGCTATCTGATTGAATACTCCCTCAGCGTCGATAACCTTTTCGTCTTTTTGCTATTCTTTCGTTATTTCTCAGTTCCCATCGAATATGAACAAAAATCTTTAATTTGGGGGATAATTATTGCTTTGATTATGCGCGGTATTTTTATTTTCGCCGGTATTGCACTGATCAATAAATTTCACTGGATTATATATGCCTTTGGAGCTTTCCTTATTTTCACCGCCATTCAGATTGCCCGGGGCAAGGAACAGGAAGTTCATCCCGAAAAAAATATAATGATCAAATTATTGCGTACTTTTATGCCGCTTTCCCAGGAGTATTCCGGCGGTAAGCTCTTTACTGTTAAAAAAGGTAAACGTCTGGCTACGCCGCTTTTAGTTGTAATTTTGGTTTTGGGAACTACAGATGTTTTTTTTGCTGTTGATTCCATTCCCGCGGTTCTGGCCGTGACAACGGATCCTTTTATCGTTTATACTTCCAATGTTTTTGCCGTTTTAGGATTGCGCTCGCTTTTTTTTGCCATTTCCGGTTTGATGAAACTCTTTCACTATCTGCAATATGGTTTGGCGGTAATTCTGGGGTTTGTGGGAATTAAGATGCTGATCACTGATTTTTATCAGATACATGTGAGTGTTTCTTTAGTCATAATAGCCATCGTACTTGCTTTATCTATTATTGCCTCGCTTCTGTGGCCAGATAAGCAAGAACAAACTATCGTCAAGGAAGAATAGTCACGGCTCCATGGGAATTGATTTTTTAGACATATCTCAAACCCAACTGAAAAGATGGGCCAGGCTTACCGATGCCAAAGTGCGTCAAGAGGAAGGAATATTTATAGCGGAAGGCATAAAAGTGATGGAGGAACTTTTCGCGAGCGACTGGCAGACTAAAGCTGTTTTAGTGTTGCCGGAAAAGAATAAAAACTGGGGAAAGCTGCTGTCACACGCTAGACAAGATATTCCCATCTATCAACTCCGCCGTTCCCAATGGCAAAAACTTGGACAGGACAGGGAACCGGAGGGTATAATGGCCGTTGTTTCCGTAAAACAGGGGTATTCTTTTGACGCCTGGCTTGCCGAAACTCCCCAGAACGTTTTAATCCTGCATGAAATTAACAATCCCCGCAACCTGGGCGCGTTGATGCGGAGCGCGCATTGGTTTGGTTTTAGAAGTATTATTTTAAGTACGAATTCGGCCGATTATACTAATCCGAAAGCGGTGCGAGCTTCAATGGGCAGTCTTTTTCATTTGATTATTGTCATTGATGTTGATTTACCGCAGGTGCTGCCGGAAATCAAAAAGAAATACCGGCTTGTCGGCTCTCATGTACGCGAGGGAAGTTTGCCTCATGCGGCGGCAGGAAAAGTTGCCCTGCTTTTAGGTAATGAAAGCCACGGTCTGCCGGAAAATTTATTGGCGCTGGTAGACGAACGCTGGAGTATCCCCGGTAGCACTGAGGCGGATTCCCTGAGCTTGCCGCAGGCTGCTGCTATTATGATGTACGAAGCCGTGCAGGGGAAAAAATGAAATCTTACATTCAAATAACGACGACCACGGAAACAAAAGAAGAGGCGGAAAAGATCACTCAATATTTAGTGGAGCAAAAGCTGGCCGCCTGCGTGCAGATTATAGGCCCCATTGCCAGCATTTATCGCTGGAAGGGTAAAGTGGAAACTGCTAATGAATGGCTCTGCCTGATTAAAACACGGGAAGAATTCTACGACAAAGTTGAAACCACAATTAAAAAATTGCACTCCTATGAGACACCGGAAATTATCGCCGTGCCGATAATTAAGGGGAGCAAGGAATATCTGAACTGGATTGATGATGTACTGGTTTGAAATACATTACGCGAGGAGATTTTATGTCTGACAAAGCCGAGTTAGAAAAAAAGTGCATTAATACCATCCGATTCTTAGCTGCTGATGCCATTGAGAAAGCCAAGTCCGGACATCCCGGAATGCCTCTGGGCGCTGCCGCCACCGCTTTCACTTTATGGACGAAGCATTTAAAACATAACCCAAAGAATCCGCACTGGCCGGATCGCGACCGCTTTGTTCTTTCCGCCGGTCACGCTTCGATGCTTTTATACGCCCTGCTTCATCTCACCGGTTATAATCTAACTCTCGACGACATCAAAAATTTCCGCCAGTGGGGCAGCCGCACTCCCGGCCATCCCGAATATAAACATACTCCCGGCGTGGAAGTCACCACCGGCCCTTTAGGACAGGGATTAGCTAATGCTGTCGGCATGGCTATCGCCGAAGCGCACTTAGCCGCCCGTTTTAACCGTGACGGCATCAAGCTGGTGGATCATTATACCTATGTTATGGCCGGTGACGGCGACATGATGGAAGGCGTTGCCGCTGAAGCCTGCTCACTGGCCGGCCACTTGCGCCTGGGGAAATTAGTCGTTCTTTATGATGACAACAGCGTGTCTCTTGCCGGCTCTACTGCGCTTGCCTTCACCGAAAATATCGAAATGCGCTTCAAGTCTTACGGCTGGCAGGTGCAAAAGGTCAAAGACGGAAACGATGTTGCCGCCATTGACCGGGCTATCAAAAAAGCCAAGAAGGAAACAGAGAGGCCATCGCTCATTGGTGTGCAATCAAAAATCGGCTTCGGCGCGCCCTCCAAGGAGGGAAGCAGTGAAGCGCACGGCTCGCCTCTGGGACCGGAGGAACTTAAAGGAACAAAGGCCGCGCTGGGCTGGCCGCAAGAACCATTATTTCTTGTTCCTGATGACGCGCAGAAATTTTTCCGCAAAGCCCTATCCCGCGGCAAAAAAAGCGAAAAATTATGGCAGGAAACTTTGCTCGTCTCTCAACAAAAAGAACCGGCTCTCGCTGCTGAATTCTCCCGCGCGATTAACGGCGAGCTGCCCGAGGGCTGGGAAAGCGCGCTTACGGAATTCCCCGCAGGCTCCAAAGATATTGCCACACGCAAAGCATCGGAAATCGTGATGCAGGCGATTGCCGCCAAAATTCCGGAACTGGCCGGCGGCTCGGCTGATCTTAATCCATCAACTTTCACCTGGCTCAAGGGCCTGGGCGATTTTCAATCTCCGGCCACCTCATCTGCCGGCTTGCAGGGTATGGTGGGCGGCCCCTGGAGTTATGAAGGTCGCAATATCCACTTCGGTGTCCGTGAACACGCGATGGGTTCAATTGCCGTAGGCCTGGCTCTGCACGGCGGTTTTATTCCCTACACGGCAACATTTTTAACTTTTGCCGATTACATGCGTCCGCCCATGCGTCTGGCTGCCCTGATGGGTTTGCGGATAATTTTTATTTTCACCCATGACAGTATCGGTGTGGGAGAAGACGGCCCGACTCATCAACCGATAGAGCAGATCATGAATCTCCGTCAGGTGCCCAACATGACCGTAATCCGTCCGGCGGATGCCAACGAAACCTCAGAAGCATGGCGCCTGGCACTGAAAAACACATCCGGGCCGACTACTCTCATCTTCAGCCGCCAGAATTTACCTGTGCTGGATCGCCGCATTTGTGCCCCCGCCGCAGGCACAAGACGCGGCGGTTACATTTTATGGGAATCAGCACCTAATCCGGAATTGATTTTGATAGCCACCGGCTCGGAAGTGGCCATTACGCTGGAAGCCGCGCGCAAGCTTGCAGGAGAAAACATCAAGGTCAGAGTTGTCTCGCTTCCCAGTTGGGAAATATTCGACCGACAGCCTCAAGAACACCGAAATCAAGTTTTGCCGCCGCAAGTGTCCGCCCGAATTGCCGTGGAAGCGGGGATCAAACTCGGCTGGGAACACTACGTCGGATTAAAAGGAAAAATAATCGGGATGAATAGCTTCGGGGCAAGCGCCCCCGGCCCGGTGCTTTATGAAAAGTTCGGTTTCACCGTGGAAAAGATTAT
>CAVSRI010000002.1:0-178298 GCA_963730275.1 uncultured delta proteobacterium
GGCCGGCCCCAGGTGTGGCTGGAGAAAGTTGCAGGGCCTGCTGTTCATCCCGGAAGCGGTCAACTTCCCGCAGTGGCTCAACCCCATCCCGCGCGGCCAAATGGCGGGACTGGTGTTCGAACCCAGCGTGCTGCTGATCGGCGCGGGCATGATTACGGGCTGCGGGTTTGCCTGTCCATGCTGCTGGGCTCGGTGCTGCTTTACTTTGTCGTCGCGCCGCGCGTGCTGCTCCTGGACCTGAGCCACGACGGGCGCGGCGGCTACGTGCCCTCGTTCGCTGTCAGGCCCAGCGGCGACTTCAACCCCGTCCGCTGGGCATTATGGGGTAGGACCCCAATCATGGTCTTCTCCAGTCTGGCGACCGTGGCAATCCAATGGCGCACCATCGCCCGCGCTTTCAGCCTGTTCAAGAAGACCGACCGTCCCACCCACAGCGCGGCGATGGATGCCATTGAAGTGCCGGTCTCTTGGATCGTCGCGGGGCTGATTCCCATCACTATCGGCATGGTCGTTGTCCATACTTTGGCGTTTCACGTCTCGGTCGTCCTGGGGCTAATTGCGGTCGCGCTATCCTTCGTGGTGTCGCTGGTCTGTTGCCGGGCGACCGGGGAGACGGATACGACTCCAACCGGCCCGATGGGCAAGCTGACGCAATTGCTCTATGCCGCCTTGCCGGGCGCCAAAGGCATCGCCTCGATCAACCTCATGGCCGCGGGGGTGACCGCCTCCGTCGGAGGCACCACCGCCGAGCTGCTCACCGATTTGAAGAGTGGCTACATCCTGGGGGCGAATCCGAGGAAGCAGTTCATCGCGCAGTTCGTGGGAATCTTCTTCGGCTCGGTGGCGATTGTGCCGGCGTGGTACACGATGGTGCCGGACAAGAAGGCCCTGGACGCCTTCAACCCGCCCCCGCCACCTACATGTGGAAAGCGGTGGCGGATCTCCTAACGCAAGGGCCCCACATGCTGCCGGTCACCGCCATCTGGGCCATCGTCATCGGCGCGCTCATCGGTGTGGCGCTGCCGGTGGCCGGAAGCTGTTCCCGAAAGCAGAGCCCTATCTGCCTTCGGCGATGGGCCTGGGGCTTCGTGGGTGATGGTCTTTCAGAACAGCCTCTCCTTTGCCATCGGCGCGGTGCTGGTGGCCGCCTGGAACAGGATGAACAAGAAGGGTCGGACCTTTACTATGTCCCGATCGCCTCGGGGATGATTGCAGGGGAATCCCTCATCGCGGCGATCATCCCATCGCGTGCACGGTGGTAGGGTTGCTGGCGGCGAAGTCCTGTTGCCTCATGGGAAAATGACACCGTAGGATCGGATCAATTGCTGATACGTTGCCTCACGGCAAAATGACACTATCGGTTTATCGGTTTCCTGTCACTAATTCCCTCTTTTTCTCCCTGACCTTTGTTTGGTGGGGGGGGTGCTGGGTGGGCCGGCGGAGCTGCGGCGAGCGTAGCGAGCCGCTGCGGAGCCGGCCCACCCAGCGTGGCGGGGGGCTGCGCCTCATACCGCCAGCGCCGCCCCCAGGATCGGTTTCAATCTTCGCTCCACCTCCGCCGCCAGCACAAACGGGTCCAGTGCTTCATAGTGGTCCCGCAACTCCCGCCGCGCTTTGGCCTGGATCTCTCCATGTGCCAGCAACCGCTGATAGGCTGTCTGCGGCGCATCATGGCGCCGCACCCACCGGCTGCCCACCCGCCATTTCTGCACCAGCTTCATGGAGGGCAGAAAGAAGTTGTGCAGCGGCCCCCACGCCTCCGTGTAGAGCGCGTTGATCGGGGAGAGGAGCGTTTCGCTCTCCAGGCGCCCGTAGCCCAGCAGCTGGCGCGGCCACATCCAGTTCTTCTGCTCCACGTGCGCATTGTCGTCACTGTGATACGGCCGGGAGCGCGTCACCCGGATCGGCTTGGGGCGCACTTGCAGATACCGGATGAGCGCCCAGTTGAGCCACTCGCTGCCGTTGTCGAAGTCGAAGCCCCGAATCGCGAAAGGCAGCGTCTGCTCAACGTTTTGGGTCTGTTCCAGCACCCCGTGAGCGCCCTTGTTCCACACCGCCCGGCCCTCGGTCCAGGTGCTGGCCAGGTCGGTATAGGTCAGACTCCAGATAAAGCTGCCGGCCAGACTGCTCCCGCAGTGGGCGACGCTGTCGGCCTCCAGGAAGCCCAGCCGCCGCTCGTCCCACACCTCCCCTTGGATCGGCACCTGGCGGCGCAAAAGCGTGCCCGGACGCGTCCCGCTCAGGCCACCGCCCACCCGCGCTTTGGAATCGGCCAGCAACCGGTCCAGCGTGGCCGCGCTGATGGAACTCAAAAGCTTCTGCTGCCTCGGCAAGAGCGGCCCATAGTGCCGCCCGTAGTGTGGCAGCCACAGTCCCAGGGCCGGGGCCAGACGCTTGCCGCACAACTGCTCGGCTCGCGCCCAAACCCGTTCCACCACCTCCTGCACCGGCTCATACTTGGGCTCCGGCCCAGGGTGGGGTCGCGCCACCGCCGCCGCCGCTGCGCCTTGGAGCAGCTTGATCGCATACTTCCGTTCGTAGCCGTGGTGCTCGCAAAACTCGTCCAGCAGCCGCCCTTTGCCCTCTTTGCCGCGTCCAGCGTAACGCCGGCGCAGCCGTTCCAGTTGGTCGTTCCGTTCAGTCATTCGTTGCATCTGCATCGCTTTCTTTTCGGTGTCTTTTTCCCGTGAGGCAACGTATGGGTTTTCTCCCAGCTTTTGACCCCCCTTCGGTGTCATTTAATTTGAGGCAACGCGATGCTTTGGAAATCGCTGTGATACCGCTTGCAACGACGCGCGCCGGTGCTAGTCTGTCTGCTCTTTAACGTCTGAAACGGGGATTGATATGGCGAGAATTTGTGAATTGACAGGCAAAGGCCCGATCAAGGGCAGCATCATCTGGCGCAGCGGCAAGTCGAAGAGAAGCGGCGGCATCGGCACGCATATCACCGCGATCACCAAACGGCGTTCCTTGAAGTTCCAGCGCGTCAAAGCCGTCGTCAACGGCGAAGTGCGCTATATCCGGGTTTCCGCCCGCGCCATCAAGGAAGGGCTGGTCGTGCAAGCGCCCCGGCGCACTTGGAAGAAGGAAACGGCGGCGGCCAAGGCCTGATTCAGCGCGAAAAAGAGAGGGAGGACAGAGGATGGCGTTCCATCGAGCGCCATCCTCTGCCTGTCTCGAATATCGGCGGTCAGCCTTTGGCCAGCAGTGCGGCGGGTGAATCATCCGGGTCCACCGCTCCTGCTCGGAGATCGGGATCAACCCTTTTTGCACCTTGAGCCACGCCATTTCGCGCAAAGAGCGCCAGCCCAATTTGCGCGCTGCCTCCTGCCAAGCCTGGCCGGTCCGCAACCCGGGCCGGATGAGGTCCCGGATGGCTTCGTCAGGAGGAAAACACATAGATGGCGACACGGCCACGGTGGCCTTTCTGATTGCATTCCACGCAGCCGCGGCCTTTCCAGGCTTTGACCTGTTCGGCCGGGAGCGAAAGGGCCACCGCGCACTTCTCCGCGGTCTTTCGTATCTGCTGTACCGGCGCGCTTGTTGCTGCGCATCCCCTCAACCACTTGATGCACTAAATCTGAACGCCATTTGACGGCAAAAACTTTTTCCGGAAGATTGATCGTCCCCGCTTCGGTTCCTTTTTGGTTATATATTTTTGTTGAAATTTTTGCTTCCATATTTTTATCTTGAAACTATCTCCACCAAACTTCCGCGTTTGCCGGCAATCGCTCCCTTAATTAACATCAAATTATTTTCCTTGTCCACTAAAACAACTTGCAGATTTTTCTGGGTGATGCGATCCGAACCCATCCGGCCAGCCATGCGCATTCCCTTCGGCACATGAGTGCGTAAACCTCCGCCAATAGAACCGGGTTCTCGCTCGGAATGTTTTTGACCGTGCGTTCGTGGACCACCATGAAAACCATGACGTTTCACTACACCCTGGAAACCCTTACCTTTGGAAACACTGCTGACGGTTATTTTATCGCCGGGAATAAAAACAGAAACATCGATGCTGTCACCTTCTTTAACCTCACTTTTATCAGCTGGTTTCAATCTGAATTCTTTCAAAGTTTTGTCAACGCAGAAGATATTATTGAAGTTAAAAAAATTGTTGAACAGAACGCTACGGGATTGTTCGGTTTGGTTAATAATGCCGGAATCACCAAAGCAGGGCCGTTAATGGACGTAAGTGTCAAGGATCTGCGCGTCCAGTTTGAAGTTAATCTATTTGGCGTCCATCAAATCACACAAGCACTGTTTCCCCTGTTATTGCAAGCTAAAGGCAGGATTGTGATGATGAGCTCTGATAGCGGATTTTTTGCCACTCCTTTTGTCGGTCCTTATTGTTCCAGTAAATTTGCCCTGGAAGGATATTCTGATTCTTTACGCAGGGAAATTATCCCCTACGGCGTGAAAGTGATTTTGATAGAACCTGGTCGCATTACGACGCCTATCTGGAATAAAGGGGAAAGAATCCTGAAAAGTGAGAAGCATGCTCGTTCAATATTCTGGAAAGAAGCTAAAGCCATTGGGGAATATGCCATTAGAAAAGGGAAAACCAGTGGATTACCCCCAATCGCAGTCGCAAAAACAGTTTATCATGCACTAACTGCTGTGAATCCGAAATTAAGATATATCGTCGCAGAAAATAGTTTCGAATACAAATTAATGAAGATTCTCCCCGCATGGTACGTTGATAAGCTGGTGCTAAAAAAGGTGCACGAAGTGACAAGACTTGCCGCCCAAAAAGCTGAGGAATTAAAGTAAATAATATATCATTAATTCAAAATTCAATCTTTGGATCGTAAATCAGGTTAATGCAAAATTTTGGTGGGCGATGCGAGACTCGAACTCGCGGCATCTGGTTTCGGAGGCCAGCACTCTATCCAACTGAGCTAATCGCCCTTGTAAAAACGGATTCTAGTATAACATATATCAAAATTCAGCCTAAAATTTTAGCTACTGCCTTGTCTTTTTGAGGTATGGTCTTTCCCCAGATAGAAATTGATCCAGGATGAGGTTTGATAAAGATCCCAGTTGCAGGGCTCGATAATGCCTTTATCCAGTTCATCTTCCTCCCCGTGTTTCTTCAACCGGGCATAGGCCCGGACATAGACGCATTGCTTCTTTCCGGGATGGACTTCGCACCACCCTTCGAAGCTCCCACCGCAGGCTCCGTTGCGCTGGTTCTTCGGACATTGCGACATCGGGCAGAGGTAGGCCAGATCGATGAGGGCGCAGTCCCCACAGTCCTTGCAGTCAAAAAGCACGACCTTGGTTAAGTGTTCCAGCTTATGAAAAAGGCCCTCCATTTTTGTCCCTGAAACTATGCCGCTCAGTCTCTTCATGACGCCATAAAGCTTTTTCCCCGGCTCAAAGAGAAGTTTATGGAAGAGCCGCGAAAAGCCATAGGAACATTCGACTTGGGCATCAAGAGACCGGAACTGTCGTTCTATTGATTTCTCCCGGTTTAGGCCAGTGGTTTGATCGTACTCAAAGTAATAAAAGCCGCCGGGAATGGGATAGTCGAAGTAGCGGACCAAATCAACCCATTGGGAGGTGAGGGCTTCGCCCTGCCGGATAATCTCTTCCACCTGTTCATATTTGATATTGTGCCCCCCTATATGAACTCCACTGTAGCCCATTCCTTTTAGGATCGCGTACATCCGGGCGGCACGCAGTATTCTGGCTCCTACTCCTTTATCAGGATCGTTTCGCTCCCGATCCAAATCAGCCAGGAGTTTATCCGTGACGACGGAGCCGGGCAGTTCGTTGCGGTTCATCATCTTAGCCGCACTATAGGGAAGGATATAAATATTCCCCACCAGCGGAATGTCGAAGCCGCTGAGTTTCATAAAAAGAAACACTTCCTGAAATTTTCGGACATCGTATCCCAGTTGCGTGACGATAAATTGGGCACCGGCAGCAATCTTCTTTCTCAGTTTGTAATACTGAACCATCTGCTCTGATTCGGTTGCCTTGAAAGGAGAAACGACGGCTCCGGGGAAAAAATAGCTGGGTTGGTGACGGACGTTACCGTTGATTCCCGGATACGTAAGTCCCCGGTTCATATCCGATATCAGTTGCAGGATATGGATCGGATCCAGATCAAAGACCGGGGCAGGTCTCCCCAGATAGCCCGACACTGGATAATCGCCGCTCATAACGAGGAGGTTTCGGACACCTGCCCGATCCAGAGCATAAAGTTGGCTTTCAATTGAGCTGCGGTTCTTGTCTTTGGAGGTAAAATGGACGAGGGGTTCGATGCCCAATTTCAAAATTTCGCTGCTCATAAAGTCGGCCGACATGGCCGGGCTACCCCCCGGATTGTCGGTAACAGTCAGGGCAATAATCTTTCCTCCTGCAGCGGCCTGTTTGGCCAAGGCAATGGTCTTTTCCTGTGCTGCTTCTCTTGCTCCTCTTCCCGGCACTAACTCCCAGGTGACAGGGAACAAGGAGGGATTCAATAAAGCCTCTTTAAAACGATTTTCCTGCATTGATATCCTCAGTTATTTAGTCTTTCCGGTAACAGAAGCCTTTCAAAAAATCTAAATCACCCCGGATAAGGCATATCTGATTTTCGTCAGCTACTCTTTATTTTCGCCCCGGAAAATGGCATTATATAAAGTACTTGTCAATATCTTTTCTATCTGGCGGTTGCAGTTCTTGAATAAATTTGATATTTTAAGGCGTAATGAATAGAACAAAAAGGCTTTTAAAGAAAATCATTTATTGCCTGACTATTATAGCAGCAGCTTTGGCATATAGCAATTGTTACGGCTCTGTGGAAATACTCAATGTTCGTTACTGGACAGCGCCTGATCATACGCGAATTGTCCTGGATGTGGATAACGAATCCGTTTGTGATGTCCGGGAAAGTGAAAATCTGCTCGTTTTAAATTTTAAAGATGCCGCCTTAAATAAATCCATTCCTCATGAAATCGTTTTAAACAAGCCCGGTGTTAAAAAGCTGGTCTTCCATCGTACAGATAAAAACACCGTAAAGATTGAACTGATTCTGGATAAATACCGGAAAGCGGAAGTCTTTAAGTTAAAGAAGTTTCAGGATAGGCCTGACCGGGTTGTCGTGGATATATTTTTGCAGAAAGCTCCTGTGGAAGAAATTGCCGAAGAGCAGATACCGATGTTGAAGCAGAAAAAAATTATTGTAATTGATCCCGGGCATGGTGGTGATGATCCGGGTGCTGTGGCCAGGAGGGGGGTTTATGAAAAAAATATTGTACTTTCGATTAGCCGCGAAATTAAAAAAGAAATTAATAAAATGCCGGGGTACCGCGCAATTTTAACCCGGGAAGGAGACTATTACGTCTCTTTTAACAAGAGGCTGAAAATAGCCAAGAATTTAAACGCCAGCCTGTTTATCAGCATTCATGCGGATGCCGCCAAAAACCGTAAAGCCAAAGGCAGCACAGTGTATTGCCTATCAACCAGCGGCGCCAGCAACGAGGCCGCAAAACTATTGGCTAATAATGAAAACTTGTCGGATGTAATCGGTGGTGTGCCTGGAAGTGAAGGCAAAAATGAATTCAATCCGATCATTTTAAACATGTTTCAAACAAATACAATTAATTTGTCGAAAACTTATGCCGAGACTTTAATAAATCATCTCAACAGAATTAATTCTGTAAAATATAAAAGCGTTCAGGAAGCTCCTTTTTACGTATTGAAGTTGCCCGATATTCCGGCAGTTTTAATCGAGACGGCATATATATCCAATCCGCAGGAAGAAAATTTGTTAAGAAACCGCAATTTCCAGAAGAAACTGGCAGTAGCTGTTGCCTCTTCAGTGAGAGAGTATTTATCCGGTACTGCTTCCATCAGTCCAAGCAATGATACGCTAAAAAATAAATATGAAATTCATGACGCGGGTGAAAAGCAAGCGGAAAGAAAAAATAATAAAGAGATAACTACAATCTATTACGAAATAAAGCGTGGTGATACGCTTCATTCTGTGGCGCGGCATTTTAATACAAAAATCGCCGTTCTCTTAAAGCTCAATAACTTAAAATTAAAAGATCAGCTTATTGTTGGCCGGAAAATTTTAGTGCCGACAAGTAAAACAAGGGACAATGAGCTTGCGGCAGCGGGACAAGAAAATAAGCATAGCAACCATAAAAGGCCGCTTAGGATTTATAAAGTGAAAAAAGGAGATACACTTTTTAATTTGGCCAAAAATAATTCCACAACTGTTCAAGAATTATGTAAACTCAATAATATGAAGAGTAATGATCGGTTATTAAGCGGGCAAAAAATAAAGTTGCCCTAAATTGAAATTATTTCTTAGGAACGCAGGCGAGCATATCCTGCAGCTTGATTTCGGGGTGATGGTAGCGTTTTTTCTTTTCAGTGGTTTTGCCGTATTGGATTGCTTTTTCCGGACACCATTGGAGACAGGCAAAGCATTGTTCGCAATGATGCTGCCAGGCAGGTTTGTCTTCGCTTATCAGTATATTTTGCACCGGACATACTTTTTCGCATATCCTACAACCAGTGCATTTAGCGTCAGCCCAGAACGATTTATCCATTTTTGGTATCTGCGGAAAGGCCATTCGATATAATGCCGAAAACAAAATATTTTGCCATAATGGTCCCTTATCAGGATCTTTTGCTTCGTGTGCTTTGATAATAGCTGAAATGCAGTTGATTTTTTCGAGGGCTTCGTTGAATTTTTTCTGCTGTTTTTCTTGTGCCGGAGCACCTCCCCAGGGAATATAATTACTGGGCAATTCTATGGAAAATCCCGCAGAAATGTTGAGACCTTTTGTCTGCATTATCTTTTTTAATTGAAGTAGAGTGGCGGCAACCTGACCGGCATTAACTGCTATGGCGAAATAATATTTTGTTGGTTTCACTTCCAAACTGTTGACAAAGTCAATGACCAGCGAAGGCATACCCCAAATGTGTACAGGAAAGACAAGGCCGATATTTTCCACAGGCGGATGAATTGATCCTTGGCCTGTAAGTGTCAGAGGATAAAGTTCAGTGTTTCCTAATTGCTCGGCGAGTTTTCTCGCCGTCCACAGGGAATTACCTGTTCCGGTATAAAAATAAATTAAAGTCTTCATTTATTTTCCTTAAGGAGTAAGTTGCAGCGCCCGATTGTAAACGCTTTCCGAAAATCCATATACTTGAGTTCTGTTGATAATCGCAAACGGGACATCTTCGCTGTCGTCGATTTCCTTTCTTTGGGTCACGGCGCCTTTATCTCTATTCATATTGTATTCTTGAAAAGGAATTTTTTTGGATTTCAGGAATTCGCGCGCACTATCACAATCTTTGCAATCGTCCTTAGTATAAAGGATTACATCCGGTTTTTTATTCTTTTTAGACTTAGAATCTTTAAACGGTACCTCTTGCTCCTCCTCTTCTTCTTGCTGAATGGAGGTTTTACCATCTTGATATTTATGAACTTCAACATTCTTCGGGGAGCTGGTCTCAGGAGGCGGATAGTCTGTTATATGAACAGTTCCATTTTCATCTTCCCATTTATAAAAATCAGCGTTTGCTGCTCCATAAAAAACGAAAACCAATGTCATCAAAAACAGTAGATATTTTGTCATAGATGTCTCCCCGGGAAAGCTTGTTTATTGTGGATTGACTATTTCCTCTTCAGCTTGGGTGCCTTATTATACAGGCGAAGGCCGGGTATTGCCAGGTCGAATTCCTAAAATATATTCTATATTCTACTGGATTTGCTTATAAATTGCAATTTAATACATTGATTTTTGTTACATAAGGATTATCATACAAGGATAAATGTCTAACAAGGAGTTATTATGTTTGGCCGTCCAGTAAGACTTTTTAAACTTTTTGGATTTGAGATTAAAGTTGATATAAGCTGGCTGATTTTAGCGGCTTTGGTGACTTGGTCACTGGCCAGTGGTCTATTTCCTGAATATTACAAAGATCTCCCTCGTACTTATTACTGGTGGATGGGTGCAGCTGGCGCTGTAGGACTCTTTCTTTCCATTGTTTTTCATGAATTAGCTCATTCTCTTGTGGCCAGAAATTACGGTATTTCCATGAAGGGGATAACTTTGTTTATTTTTGGCGGTGTGGCCGAAATGGAAGATGATCCACCTAATCCCAGAGCTGAATTTTTCATGGCTATTGTCGGACCTTTATCGAGCGCGGCAATTAGTGTATTTTTGTTTTTAATAATATTTTGGGGAAAAGATAGAAGCTGGCCGGTGACAATTAATGGAGTGTTGGCTTATCTGGCTTGGCTAAACATTGTTCTGGCAGTTTTTAATTTACTTCCTGCTTTTCCGTTGGATGGTGGAAGGGTATTGCGTTCGGCATTGTGGAGTTGGAAAAAAAATTTACGCTGGGCAACGGCTATTGCCGCGAAAGTGGGGTCAGCCTTAGGAATCACATTAATAATCCTCGGAGTAATTTCCCTATTTATAGGCAATTTTGTCGGTGGTTTGTGGTGGTTTATGATTGGATTATTCATCCGGTCTGCCGCGCAAAGATCATATCAGCAACTTTTAGCGCGCGGTCTTTTTCACGCCAAAAAAGTAAAAGACCTGATGGTAAAGAATCCTCTGACGGTGCCGCGTTCTATATCACTTGCGGAATTCGTTAATGAGTATGTATATAAACACCATTTCCAGATGTACCCGGTACTTTCATTTGGGAGATTGACTGGCTGTATTTCCGTGAACCAAGTGGCGGCGATTCCGCGTGAAGAATGGTCGACGCAAACAGTAGGGGCTATTGCCTTGCCTTGCAATGAAGGGACGACGGTCGGGCCGGAGGAAGACGCCAACAAAGCATTAGAAGTTATGAACCGGACAGGTAATGGCCGGTTGATGGTTGTGGATGGGGATCAGCTTGTGGGCATTATCGCACTTAAAGATATGCTGACACTTTTGTCCCTGAAAATGGAACTAAACGATTTAGAAAAAAGCAATTAAAAGGGAGGAAATAGCATGATTTGCAATGTAGGGAAGACGGATAAAATTATTCGTTGGATTATTGGTATAGTAATAGCTGCCCTTGGTTTATATTATAAGAGTTGGTGGGGACTTTTGGCTATCATTCCAATAGCGACAGCGATCTTCGGTTTTTGTACTCTTTATATTCCCTTCAAGATTAATACCTGTAAGAAGGGATAGTAAAAGATTGTTCAATCCTGCGATAAGAAAAATAAGGTGCATTTAAGACCACCGAGAGGTAATCGGCTAACGAGTATTTATGGCAGGGCCTGACGGCTGGGGTAAAGGTATTTTGCCTTGTATTCTTTACGGGGGAATTTAATATACGGCCTGATTTTCTGGTTGATATTTTTGCCAGTGCCGTCATAGTTGAGGGTGACAACGGGAACCCCGGTGTATTCTTCAATACCCGGCGCCATTGCCTCCGTAATTAACCCGGCACAGCAAAAAGCGGGATTGGTCTGCACGAACAAAGATATATCGGGGTAATGGCGAACGAGCGCGGCAATTTTGAGCAGGTTGTCGGCGGATTCTCCGCACTGTTGCACTTTCACGTCGAACACATCATATATTTCTTTGTAATCGATATCAGTTTCCAGAGAAGGCTCATGGAGCAGCTCGTTAAATAATTTATAATAGCTTTTTTCCAATTGATTCACGAGAGTGATCAGCGTCTTGGTATAAATGACATCGAGAAATTCTCCTTCCAGAAACCAGCGACGCATATAAGGATTGGCGATGATTTTAGCAAATTCATTAAAGGGAGTGGTTATCACTTCGCCGCCGTATTCTTCTATACAATGAATCAAATCCTGATTGAAGATGTCATTATCACGGGCGTACAAATCGCCGAAGATAGCAACCTTAGGGCGTTTTTCGGGAAGTGTTTCAATCTTTTTAAAAAGGCTGATGACTTTGGCCACATCGTCGTCCTTGTTTCTTCCACCCAACAAGGTATTGTAGAAAATATTCAGTGATTGGGCGATAACCCTGTCCGTCATTCCTTTTTCTTTTTCGTAAGGCCTTATCTTGCAGCCGATTTTTCTCAGCATTCCGCCGAACATGTGCGCAAAGTAAGCTTCGATTGACGCCTGTATGGAAATATCTTCCATAGAGATATTGCCGACATAAACCTCCACCTTTTCCAAACCGTTGCCGGTTGATTCCAGAATACCTTTGATCAATTGCGGATACATGCGAATGTTGCAGGCGACATGACTTTCGAAGCACCAGACGGCAGTCTGCGCGGGATCAAGAACGTTTTGGTCAATATAATCCATGTAGCTTTGCGCGATGAGATTGACAGGAAGGCATTGCCCTGTATTTGTTCGCAGACCGCGTTGAATTATTTTTTCAGTCAGCGGCACCAAGCGCGCGTCGATTCCCTCTTTTATAAATACGGCTTCCACCAGTTTGGAATTGAGCGGGTCAATACAGGGAAACAGTAACGTTTTATCTTTTATTTTTGTTATCGTCTCGGAGTTGAGTGAAAGTATGCGGGAAGGCAACAAACGAATCGATTTATTTTTATCGTGATTGCGAAACGACCTTACGGCAGCCTCAATGCGGGTTTCGTAACCGACATTGGAATCATGCTCATCGAGCTCCAGGATCAGATAGGGTTTGCCGTATTTGTCCATGATGCGTTTAAAATATTCAATGGTAAAGGAATCGGGACTGCATTTAAACGATGTTACATAAATCGGATAAAGCCCCGGCGTGCGTGCCGTATAAAGAGCGGCCTTTAAAATTTTGGCCGCATAGTTCCAGTGTAATCTTTTCAGCAGCGGATCAATCTCGGATAAATCATTGTTATCAGCGGGCAGCATATCCTGATAGAAAGCCTTGATATTGAGATTACCCAAAATGTCCGGTATCCCCTTATTCATTGTATTTTGTAACAACGAATATGGCCTGCCAAGCAGTGCAATACTTATATTATCACTGTGAGGCATTTCACGTTCGTAAATATTAATTAAATTTTCGAGGCCGTCGTTATAAAATGAAAGCGCTGCTTCATAGGCGTTATAAATTTCCCAGTAGCTGGCTTTCAAAATAGGTTTCAATAAGGAGAACATTTCGATCCGCGATTGGAAGGAATGATGATCAATGACGGGCATGATTGCTTTCTTTTTCAAATGCAGGCTTTTGATGCCGGCCGCGAGAGTCGCCGCGAACTGTGTATAGTAGCAGTAATATCTGTAAGCTTCTTCTTTTGGCTTTGTTGCCTCCAGATAGATGGGAAGAAAAATATAGTCGCATTTATCGGCGAGATTTTGCACGTGGCCGAAAAACGCATTCATCGGGGCGCAGAATTCAGCTCCGGAAATTTTTTTGCCGGACTTAATCGCGTTTTTAAAATTATCATCTGTTATTGTTTCTACGTCGAGTGTGGCGAAAAAATGTTTCCATAAAGGCATTTCTTCAGCAAGATAAAGCGCGTTCGGAATACCTATCTTTACCGGCTTCTTAGATGGAGACTGTTTTTTTGCTGAATGGAAAACTTTGTTTCTTTCTTTGATCAACTCATATTGACGTTTTGCCGGTCCGACATAATGCTTCGTGTCATAATCTCGTCCGCAAAGAAATCCAAAAGCAACTGTTTCCCCCTGTACTGTTACCTTGTTTATTTTGCAGTTATTATGACAGAGCTCGCAAATTTCATTTTCCACAGGAATTAATTCTTTATAAAGCGACAAACCGCGAAATTCAGAATTCTTAACCGCATTTTCCGCCAGGATCAAAGCGCTTCCCAGAGCTCCCGTCAGGTGACAGAACTGAGAAACGAAGATTGGTTTTTTCAAACGGTGTTCAAAGGCGGCAATGAGCGCCTTATTGCGGGCTGTCGCGCCCTGAAAACAAATCCTCTCACCGATATTGGCTTCCACGGCAACCTTAGCCAGATAGTTTTCGCAAACCGAATGCAGGACGCTCGCGAGCACTTCGTCAACGGAATATCCCTCAGTAAGATAATTGTTGATGTCGCGTTCCATAAAAACAGTGCAGCGATCGCTGGAAATAGGGGCGGGCGTATTGATAGCCCTCGCGGCATATTCAATGAGTGGCACACCCAGCTTGGACGCTTGCTCTTCGATAAAACTGCCTGTTCCCGCGGCGCAGACATTATTCATGACAGAGAAGGTGACCATACCGTTTTTCATGTTGGTGAATTTGGAATCCTGTCCGCCGATTTCGATGATGGTATCAGTGAGATTATCGAGTTCATAGGCGGCGCGGGCATGAGCGGTGATCTCATCAATAACTAAGTCTGCTTTGATAACGCGGCCGATAAATTTGCGTCCCGATCCGGTAGTACCGACACCGAGAAAAGTGAAATCGCAATTGTGTTTTCGACCGATATCTTCGATTACCTCCAATAGAGCCTGCATCGCTTTCACCGGTTGTCCAGAAGTCTGAGTGTAAACGCCTACGAGCACGTCATTATTTTTGTTAATTAAAATTGCTTTTGTGCTCGTGGAACCGATATCGATACCCAGATATACTTCCTGTTTGTTTTTCAGCGTTGCATAAATATCAACCTCAATAGCCGCATGATTGTTTTTCGGCATATAGAAATAACTCTCAGAGCTTTTGAATTCGGGATATTTCGATAGCGACAATTGCAGAGGTGGGTAGCCATAGGTTTTTTCTTTTTGCTCTTTTTGGAAAAGATCATCCCATCCGCTTATTGCCAACTGCTTAGGAACTGATTCTTCCAAATAAAGAAGCGCGGTGCCGATTGCTCCGTATAGATGGCTATGTTCATCGATAACAGGTTCTGTCTGCAAAAGATTGCGGAAGTGTTTGACTACTGCCTGATTCATGGAAACACCGCCGGCAAGTATCAGTGGAGTTTTGATGGCTTGATCGGACATTAATGTATCGATGACATTTTTGGCCAGCCCTTCGCAAAGACCGTCGCTGATCTGGCCTATGGAATAACCTTCCTGTTGGGCATGGATCAGGTCGGTCTTGGCAAATACAGCACAGCGTGTGGCGATTTTGGGTGACGTCTCACGATTGCAGAAGGCAACGGAGCTCAGTGTATCGATGCTCTGGAGGTTGAGCCTTTTGGCCTGCTGATCGAGAAAGCTGCCGGTCCCGGCCGCGCAGGAAGAGTTGGAGCGGTAGCGTTCATAATCGCCCTGATCGGTAAAGGTAATAAGGCCGAAATTCTCGCCGCCGACGAACAGAATACTACCCGCTTCCCGGTGATATTTTTTTACCGCGGCAATAATAGCAATCTGTGTGTCGTAACGGGAAACGTTCGCTAAAATTTCGGGACCGGAAAGGGTTGTAGCAATACCGCCGACCCGGCGAATATCAATATTATCAAGCATTGAGTGCAATGTTTCGTTGATTGCCCCTCGGTGAAACTGGTAAGAGGAGTTAATCACCGTTCCCTTCTCATCGATGACAACCACCGAAAGAGCGACTGAGCCGATATCTATTCCCACAATATTTAACATTAATTTCTTAAGCATATATTTGTATTAGAAGCATGCCGCGTTTCCCATCATTCGTCAACTGTGAACTTTTGGCATTATCAAGCGAATAATGATTTTTCTGTTGCTTAATGCGACTATATTGACTAAAAAATGACGAAAGTTTAAGTTTCATTAATAGGGGGAAAATGATTCATTTGTTGAAAAACCGTAATTTTATTTTTTTGCTGTCTATAACGCTTGGTTTTGCTTTACCCCGTGCGGCGGAATTAGCGAAGCCTTTAATACTGCCGGTGCTGGCGCTGGTGATGATGCTGGCCACTATCAACGTCCCCAATGATTTTTTTCGCAGACCTCGTTCACTCCTTGTGCCGTCCGTAACCGGTATTCTGATGACTTACTTGATTCTTGGCGGCGTCATTCTGGCTCTTGCTGCGTTATTGATCTGGCAGAAGAATCTTTGGATTGGTTTCGTGCTCGTTGCCGCCGTACCGCCTGCCATAGCAGTGATCCCGTTTACGGGCATATTGGATGGCAATGTAACATATACTCTGGCCGGAACTGTGGCCGCGTATCTGGGGGCGCTTTTAATCATGCCGCTGATGTTTTTGCTGTTTATCGGAACAAATTTTATGGAGCCCGGAAAATTAATTAATGTATTGCTTTTGCTGATTGTTTTGCCGCTCGTTGTATCCCGGATAATAATTTGTATGAATCTGCATAATAGAATTACCGCTTATCGGGGCTTGCTTACAGATTGGGGATTTTTTATTGTGCTCTATACTATAATCGGCGTCAATAGAGACCTGATTTTCGGTGAACCTTCGGTAATTGTCCCGGTGGCCATCGTCGTTTTTGCCGGCACTTTTATTCTGGGCTTCTTAATTGAGAAAATCTGCCGGCTTTTAAAGATTGATAAAAAAAATATTGTCAGTCTTGTTCTTTTAGGCACAATGAAGAATCAGGGAATTGCCGGCGGCCTGGCTCTACCCTTATTTCCAAAGGAAGCGGCTCTTCCTTCAGCTGTGTACAGCATCTTTATGATCACGTATTTTATCTGGCTTGATAACCGCAGAAGATGGCTATAAATGACGCGATTGTCTCCTGTAAGAAACAAGTCGAATTTATTACCACTTGATCTTTTGTAAAATTTTCATCAGGAAGCTTTTGTTGGGATACCTTAAGGCTAGAGGATCAATTCTGCTGGAGCTTTCCAGCATGCTTTTAAAATGAGTAAAAGTGTTGAAGCTTGCTTTGCCGTGGTAAGAGCTCATCCCGCTTGCACCCACTCCCCCAAAGGGTAGAAAATGGGATACAAAATGAAAGATAGTATTGTTAATAGCGCCGCCGCCGTAGGAAATTTCTTCGGTGATCTTTTTTTGTACCAACTGATCATCACTGAACAAATAAAGCGCCAGAGGTTTCGGCCGTTCATTAATTTTTCGGATTATATCATCAAGGCTGGAGTATAAAAGTAGCGGCAAAACAGGCCCGAAGATTTCATCCCGCATAACCGGTTCATTCCATTCCACGGGATAAAGAATTGTAGGCTCAATATAACGGTCAGCCGGATGGGCATTTCCGCCGTAAACAATTTTTTTGGTGTCAAGCAAAGCACTTAGGCGCTGAAAGTGCCGGTCGTTAATTATCCGGCAATATCGGGGATGAGCCGCCGCGTTTTCACCGTAAAAATCATGTATCGCTTTTTTTAATTCTTTCAGGAATTCATCTTTTCGCTTTGTATGAACCAGAACATAATCCGGAGCTATACAAGTTTGTCCGGCATTGATGAATTTCCCCCAGGCTATTTTACGCGCCGCGTGGGTCAACTTGGCGTCTTCATGGACAATCGCCGGGCTTTTGCCGCCTAACTCCAGGGTGAGGGGAGTCAAATTTTTGGCTGCCGCGTTCATCACGATTTTACCGACGGAAGAGTTGCCGGTATAGAATATATAATCGACAGGCAAATCCAAAAGCGTCTGCGTTTCCACTGCGCCGCCCTGCACTACATGCAAATATTCTTTAGGAAAAGCTTCATTAATGATTTTTTCTATTACTGCCGCAGTGTGGGCTGAAATTTCCGATGGTTTAAGAATCGCCGTGTTTCCGGCCGCAATCGCACCGACCAGTGGAGTTATCAGAAGCTGAAACGGGTAATTCCACGGAGCTATGATCAGCGTTACGCCATAAGGCTCTTTTTGCACGTAACTTTTAGAAGGCAAAAGAAAAACCGGAGTTTCGACTTTTTCGGGCTTGGCCCAGGAGTGAACATTGTCCAGAGCATATTTAATTTCATCATACACTCCGGAAATCTCTGTAGCATAACCATCTATGGAGACTTTATGGAGATCTTCATATATTGCATTTAAGACTTCCTCCTCCTGCGCCTGGATAACGTTTTTAAGTTTAGTTAATGTTTCGATGCGGAGGTTAAGGTCACGCGTCTTTCCCGACCAGAAGAAGTCTTTTTGTGATTTTAATAGTTCGGAAAAAGAGTTTTTTTCCATTTTTACCTTTCTGATTATTACGTTAGCGGATTACTTTTGGGCAATATATGCTTGAGTTATATTTTAGTCAAGCTAACAGCAATAAATGGTTAAACATTTTGAGGGCAATTTTTTGGCGATTTTAAGATGTATTTCCCGTCAATCCGGTCTGTCTGACGCTCTGCGCAATCCAAAAGATTAACAAATTTGATAATATGGATTTATTACAATAATTTACACGCCTGTGGATATTTCATTTTTCCCTTTAAGATAGTCCGTCTATAAACCTTGACAATTATAATGCAATCCATTAGCTTACCGCTTTAAATTTAAGAGCCTGGCTGAAAAGAGCTTAAAGGGGGATAATATAGTAATGATCGGTGTGCTTATTACTACGCATGGGAACCTGGGCAACGAGTTGATTAAAGCAGCGGAGTTAATTAAAGGGCCGCTGAATGATATATTGCCTGTTAGTATTGATCAGACAAAAGACGTTGAAGAGATAAAAAAAGAAATCGGCAATGCCATAAAGAAACTGGACAAGGGCAGGGGCGTTTTGATTCTTACAGACCTTTTTGGCGGGACGCCTTCCAACATTTCGCTTTCGTTTATGAAAGAAGGAAAAGTTGAAGTTCTTACCGGAGTTAATTTACCAATGTTACTCAAATTATCGGAATTAAAAGAAGACATGAATTTGCCGGAATTTGCCTGCTTTATTAAAGAATACGGGCAAAAAAATATTTCCCTGGCTAGTGAAATTTTAAGCAAAAAAGCTCTCGGGTAATCAATTGGCTCAAGATCTGAATATAGCTCTGGTTCGGGTTGACAACAGACTTGTCCACGGCCAGATATTAGAGGCATGGGTGCCGTATATCAAGGCGCAATGCATCATCGTTGTAGATGACAATATATTCGGGGATGTCTTTAGTGAAACCGTGATCAGGATGGCCGTGCCCAGTGAAATCGAATTAATTATCAGCTCTGTCGATGATTTTGCCCAGAATTATATTTTCGCTCACGATGGCGGTAAAAAAACAATTGTGTTGTTCAGCAATATAGCCGACGTTTGCCGAGCTTTTAATTTAGGCTTTCATTTTGATAAATTGAATATCGGCAATATTCATAATGAAGAATACAAAATTTGCTGCTCCCCTTCCGTTTTTTTATGTGATAAGGAAATTCAGGATATTCTGACGCTGTTGGAAAAAGCCGGAGTAGTTATTGAAATAAAACGAGTACCGCGGGAGAGGGCTGTTAATATTAAAGAAGCACTTAAAGATTATTGTGAAACTCCTATTCCGAAAACGAAGTGAATAACCTGAAGGTCACACGTCGGAATAGGTAAGTTGTAATGAGACCAAAGTTTCAGAAACAAAGTGCGTTGAAACTTCCAGGTCGAATTATCCCGCAAAGCGGAGGGTATGATACCGAATAGAGCATTTTGTGGTGCATACCCGTGACTGCAATATAAAGCCATAAAATATTGGTATTTACTTGTTCACAAAAATTACTTTGATATCTTTTTGCGGCGGCCTGATATGTCTTGATCGTGTTTTTATTCAGGCGATGATTTCCCGGCCGGTTGTAATTGCACCTTTAATCGGCCTTCTTCTTAACAATCTTTACGCGGGATTGATAATCGGAGCGTTTGTTGAACTCGTTTGGATTGATCGCCTACCCGTGGGAACATATATCCCGCCCAACGATTCTCTTGTGGCTGTAATAGCAACTTCCACAGCGGTTATAGCCGGTCAAAAATTAGGAGGCGAGTTCACTCAATTAATCGCCCTTTCTATACTTATGGCCATCCCCTGCGGACTTCTGGCCCAGAAGGTGGATATTCTGATTATCAAATCCAACGATATTCTTTCCGACCAAGCACTGGAAGACGCAAAAAAACGCAACATTCGCGCTATAGAAAAAAAAGTTTACTTGGGATTGATCAAAGTATTTTTATTTGATGTCTTTTATCTTCTGATTGTTCAGGCGATCTTTATAACCATGGTAAT
This sequence comes from uncultured delta proteobacterium, assembly GCA_963730275.1. Lineage (GTDB taxonomy): Bacteria > Desulfobacterota > Syntrophia > Syntrophales > Smithellaceae > UBA4810. The sequence continues at coordinate 19,908 of CAVSRI010000002.1, forward strand.
CTGGGTATATCCGAAATTACCCGCAGCAATTACAGCAACCCTTTCCTTTATGTATTATTTTTTGCCCCTGTTGGGCATTGCCGTGGCCATGAACACTATCAAACTGCGGGGAGCCATCCCTGTTTTTTGCGCAATATTTTTAATTGTGGCCGTATTTTTGGAATTGTTCCATGTCCTGTGAAAAAGATGCTCCCCAGGTAACACTTGATCTGATGAAAGAAGCAGACCTGCCGGAAATACTGGCAATTGAAAATGAATCATTTCCTTTACCCTGGACGGCGGCAATGTTCATAAAAGAACTAAATAACGCCAATGCCCAATGTCTGACAGCGCGGGTGAATATTGGCGGGAAAAGTATCCTGGGTGCGTATATTATTTTTTGGATAGTCGCCGATGAAGCTCATCTGCATAATCTCGCGGTAAAAAAAGAATTCCGCAGACAGAGCCTGGCTTTTCATCTTTTAAAGGCAATGCAGGAAATAGCAAAGCAAATTGGAATCAGAGCCCAAACTTTAGAAGTCAGGCCATCCAATACGGCAGCAATAAAACTTTACGAGAAATGCGGTTTTGTAGTAAAAGGAATAAGGCCGCTTTATTACCCGGAAACACACGAAGATGCCTTGATTATGTGGGCGGACGTAAACGTTAAAATTAATAACAAAAAGTGAAAAATGGCTAAAGATCTTTTCATCGGGGAAATTGTAAATAACGAAGAGATTCAGGAGAACTGCTTTTTGATGAAAGTAATCCTGTCTGCCTCGTTTGGCGATCCGCAACCGGGGCAGTTTGTAATGATCAGGATTTCCGGTTTATATGAACCGCTCTTGGCACGGCCGATAAGCATATATTCTTTTTCGCGCGGAGGCGATTCCTGCGCGATTGAACTTCTCTACTCCGCAGTGGGCAAGGGAACGCAAATTCTGGCGGGATTGATTAGCGGATCACAAGTCGAAATCCACGGACCATTGGGTCGCGGCTTTGCAATCGATGAGGCTAGGAAAAATGTCATTTTTATCGCCGGAGGAATGGGCATAGCTCCGCTGTCACTATTGACCGAGCATTTATGCAGGGATAAATGTTTTTCGCCAGCGGTGATGACTTTTTACCTGGGTGCTAAAACCGCCAAAGCCGTTGTAGGTTTGGATAAACTCCAGAAGCTTTGTTACAATATTAACGTTTGCACCAATGACGGATCTCTGGGGGAAAAAGGATTGGTGACGCAGGTATTTCAAAAAGACATAAAGAAATCTTCACCGGAAAACACCACCGTTTATGCCTGTGGGCCAAAGGAAATGCTCCAGTCACTGGCAAAGATGTTGCGCAAAAGCAAATTCTTCTCTCAGGTCTCACTGGAAGAACGGATGGCCTGCGGAATCGGCGCTTGTCTCGGTTGCGCGGTTGCCATAAAGGATAATCAAGGGGCCTTAGCTTATAAGCGGGTTTGTACCGACGGTCCGGTGTTCAATTTGTCTGAGGTTATCTGGGAATAATATTGGATATAATGAAAACTAAAACATCTGTAAATATGGCCGTGAATTTGGGCAGGTTCCAGCTTAAAAATCCAGTAATGACAGCATCGGGCACCTTTGGTTACGGAGAAGAATACGCTGAGTATGTTGACTTAAACCGGCTGGGGGCGATTGTCGTCAAAGGCTTATCGCTGAAACCTCGGCTGGGCAATCCACCGCCGCGGATAATGGAGACAGCGGGCGGAATGCTGAATGCTATCGGTCTGCAGAATATCGGCGTGGATGCTTTTATTGCTGAGAAACTTCCCTTTTTGCAAAAATTTGATGTGAAGGTTATCGCCAATATCTACGGTGAGACTTACGCTGAATATATAAAGGTCGCAAAAAAGTTAAGCCTGGCCAAAGGCGTGCATGCTTTGGAAATAAATATTTCCTGCCCCAATGTAAAAAAGGGTGGGGTAAGTTTTGGTTCCGACCCGAAAACTGCCGCCGAAGTCACGCGCAGAGTCAAAGATGAAACAAATCTCACGGTAATTGTAAAGCTTACTCCTAATGTTACGGATATAGCGGCAATCGCCGAGGCCGTCGAAAAAGCAGGCGCGGATGCCATATCGCTGATCAATACATTGGCGGGTATGTCCGTTGACTTAAAAAGAAGAAAGCCGCATTTAAAGAATATTATCGGAGGCCTCTCCGGTCCGGCCATAAAGCCGGTAGCTCTACGGATGGTCTGGCAAGTACTCCAGAGAGTTTCCGTGCCTGTGATCGGAATCGGCGGAATAATGACAGCCGAAGATGCGCTGGAATTTTTAGTTCTGGGAGCTAAAGCCATACAAATAGGTACGGCCAATTTCATTAATCCCCACGCGACTATAGATATTTTGGAGGGAATGCAAAATTATCTGCAATGCAATAAAATAAAAGATATTAACCAAATCATTGGTGCATTCCAGCCGTGAAGTAAAGACGAAAGATAAATGCAAAGTTGCTTCCATGAGAATCAAAACTCAAGAAATAATCACTGGCGTTTATTTAATCGGTGGCCCCAACATCACACTGCCCGATGACGCGGCAGTATACCTGATCGATTTTGCCGGGGAACTTGTTTTAATCGACTCGGGAGCGGGCAGAAGCTTTAATCAGCTTGTTGGCAACATTGAATTATTAGGCTTAAATCCATCCGACATTTCCCCCTTAATTTTAACGCACAATCATATAGATCATATTGGTTCGGCGCCTTTATTGAGAAAGCAATATAGAACTAAAATATTAATCCATGAATTAGACGCGAACGCTATGGAAACCGGTGATTCCATCCGCACAGCCGCCAACTGGTATGACACGACATTTCCGCCGACACCAATAGATCAAAAACTGAAGGGCGCTTACGGAACATTGAAATTCGGTCTGGAAGAACTCCATTGGCTGCATACACCCGGGCACACACCCGGCTCTATCTCTCTTTACCTGGATCGTGGAGGAAAACGAATTCTCTTTGGACAGGATATCCACGGCCCCTTTCACAAATCATTTGATTCCGATATGGAAGCGTGGAAAAAATCAATGCAGGCTCTATTGGCTCTTGATGCCGATATCCTTGGCGAAGGCCATTTCGGCATCTATCAGCCGAAAGATCGCGTGCGCGAGTATATCGAGAGATATCTGGAAGAATACGAATGATTCAGATCATCTGTTTCCGCAATATTTGTAACTAAACTACTGCCGCAAACTATTTTTTACTTTAACGGCAATTTCTCTAACCTTTTGCATGACTTCAGTTTCGTCAATAGTCAATAATTTGCGGTTTTCCATGACGATTTTGCCGTTGATCAATACCGTATCCACATCGGCTCCGCTTGCCGCGTAAACAAGATGGGAATATTCGCTATAAAGAGGCGTCAAATGGGGTTCGTTCAAACCGATGATGATAATATCGGCTTTTTTGCCGACTTCCAGAGAGCCGGTGATCTTTTCCATGCCGAGAACTTTGGCGCCTTCAATTGTGGCCATGCGCACGACTGTCTGGGCATCCATCACCGTCGGATCAAGCCGGGCAACTTTATGGAGCTTGGCAGCGGTGGACATTTCTTTGATCATATCCAGGTTATTATTGCTGGCGCAACCGTCAGTTCCTAAGCCGACGGTAATGTCGGTCTTGAGCATATCGGGTACGGGAGCGACACCGCTGGCGAGTTTCATATTGCTGGCTGGATTATGGGAAACTTTGCAACCATGATCGGCAAAAAGTTTCATATCTTCTTCCGGCAGGCATACACAGTGAAAAGCAATCAAACGTTCGTTAAGATAACCAATATCTTTGAGAAAGGAAACAGCACTTTTGCCATACTTTTGCTTGAGTTGTTCTTGTTCGGATTTGTTTTCCAAAAGATGAATCCCCAGAGGCACACGATGATCGTCGGCAATCTTTTTCGCTTCGGCCAGCAGGGGAGGGGAGCAGGTGTAAAGAGCATGCGGCTCGACAATGATGTTAATGAGTGGATCGTTTTGCCATTTTTCCACGAGCATGCGGGTGTAGAGAAGGCCTTCTTCAATAGATTTAAAGTTGGGCGAAGGAAAATCAAAGAGCACTTCACCAACGAGACAGCGCATCCCTGCTTCCTTTGCTGCGCGGGCTGTTTCGTCTTCGAAGATATACATATCGCAAAAGGTGGTGGTGCCGGATTTGATCATTTCGGCGGCGGCCAGAAGTGTTCCCCAGTAAGCCAGTTCTTTATTTACATTTTTGGCTTCAGCGGGAAAGATGTAATTGTTGAGCCAATCCATAAGTTCTAGATCGTCGGCGATGCCGCGGAAGCAAGTCATGGCCGCGTGCGTGTGGCAATTCACAAAACCGGGCATAATCAGAGAATCTTTGGCACTGATTGTTTTTTTGGCGCGGTATTTTTTAGCAATTTGTTGGGCCTCGCCGATGGCGATTATTTCACTGGCGTTAACGGCAATCGCTGCATTTTCTAAATGTGTGTTTTGATAATCGAGCAGGAGCGCTTTTCCGCCAGTGATAAGGATATCAATTTCTTGCATGAGCTATTTTCCTTGCTTTTGTGTTGGTGAGGTTATCCTTATCATAAAATTTGTCCAACCTTCAAGAAACAAAAAATATCCAGCAAATCCTTGACACTGCAAATTAAAAATAATATAAGCCGCAGTGTTTCTTTCGGTAGTCAAATCTTGGCCTGGGTGGCGGAATTGGTAGACGCAAGGGACTTAAAATCCCTCGGTCTTTAAGGCTGTGCGGGTTCAATTCCCGCCCCAGGCACCAGAACATAATCCAACAAAATCCAGAGAAGTGCAAAACCCACTAGAAATAGTGGGTTTATTTCTTGTTTTTTATCCGAGGATGTGTTATGAGATTCATTGAAATCCTATTAATTTGGTGGTAACTATTTAGGAGTTACCACCAACCGTTGAAGCAGTTACCACCATAAGGGAAAAATTAACTAACTTTGTAATGAGGTGATTTATGCCATTGAGTGACATGAAAATCCGCAATGCAAAACCGAGAGAAAAGTTTTACAAGCTAACGGACGGCAGCGGTCTTTATCTTCACGTCTCAGAGGGAGGTGGTAAATGGTGGCGTTTCAAATATCGCTTTAGTGGTAAACAGAAACTTTTGTCACTTGGCACCTATCCCGAAATAAGTCTTATTGATGCAAGGAAAAGAAGAGATGAGGCAAGATCACAGGTAGCTCATGGCATTGATCCAGGAGTTGTTCGAAAGGCTCAAAAGCAAGCCAGCATTGAAGAGACTGAAACTTTCGAAGTAATAGCCAGAGAATGGCATTCAAAATTTACACCGACTTGGAAACCACGACATGTTGAAGGACTTATAACAAGATTGCAACGCGATGTCTTTCCATATATAGGAGCAAGGCCGATCAAAGATATTAAAGCACCTGAATTGCTCACTGTGCTGAGACGTATAGAGTCAAGAGGCGCATTAGAAACCGCGCACAGAGCAAGATCTATTTGCGGTCAAATATTCCGATATGCAGTTGCAACCGGACGCGCCGAACGTAACCCAGCAGTTGATCTAATCGGTGCGTTACCGCCAGTGAAAACAATTAATAGGGCGGCAATTACTGAACCGGCAAAAGTTGGCAAACTTCTCAGGGCTATTGAAGGCTATCAGGGAAGCTTTGTTGTTCAATGTGCTTTGAAGATTGCCCCTCTGGTTTTTGTCCGCCCCGGTGAACTCCGCCATGCTGAATGGTCTGAGATAGATTTTGAAAACGCCGAATGGAATATTGCAGCCGGCAAAATGAAAATGAAAGAACCGCACCTTGTGCCATTGTCAAAACAGGCAATAGCAATTTTAGAAGAACTTAAAAAGCTTACAGGCTCAGGCCGATATGTATTTCCGGGAAGAACTTCTGAACGTCCAATGAGTGATAATGCTATTCTGGCAGCTTTGCGAAATATGGGATACGCAAAAGAAGAAATGTCCGGGCATGGATTCCGGGCAATGGCACGAACTATTCTTGATGAAGTCTTGCAAGTAAGACCTGATTTTATCGAACACCAGCTTGCCCATGCTGTCAGAGACCCAAACGGACGCGCTTATAATCGAACGGCGCACCTTACTGAACGAAAGAAGATGATGCAGACGTGGGCTGATTATCTGGACGGATTAAAGGCCGGTGCAAAGGTGATACCGTTCAGGACAAAAGAAGCATAGAGTAGAACCCAGGGGGGATGGATCCAGCCTCATGAACTGGACAGAAAAGGCGCAATCTCCAGCGCTTGCCCCCTAATTTTTGACCATCTGTTAAAATCATGCGGCAATTCTGTTTAGATTGTATGGGTAGCAACAAGGCCGCTGTTAAAGAATGCGAAATAAGAGATCGCCTGATTCATCCTTACCGTTTCGGTAAAAATCCGGCATTAAAAGGAAAAGGGAAGAGCCCGGATGAGATGTCTAAAATAAGAGCGATGAGACGGCCGTTCAGCAAAGGAAATCTTGTCTATTTTGAACGAGCGTCACGGCTTGAGACTAATGGATAGGCATAATTTTAAATCCGAAATAAAATCTTAATCAAGGCTGATATGTTTTATTCGAAGGCATTTATTAAACTATCAGCTTCAGCAATCAGGACGCTCATGAGATGTATGCAAAAACGCAAGTGGGATAAAGTTAAACAGCGAGGGAAAAAACAAATAATTTATTCTAATGGCGGTTTTATATTCCCATATGCGGAAGCAAAATTCTTAAATATCGGCATAATCCAGTTTTGGAAAAATATTCGAAATCTTATTGATCTAGGATTTATTGAAGTCATATATCAAGGTGGCTGGTTTCAAAAAACAGAAAAAGAAAAAGATTATTCTGTCTATAAGTTTTCAGATCGCTGCAGCAGAAAGATTTATCCCGGATGGAAAAAGATGGACACGCCTTAGAGCAAATGCTTCAGAGCAGTAATTCTTTCGAGAAGGGAAAAGACACTTAATAATTGCCTGTTTGTGATTAAGGAGTGAAAAACTTCGACAGGGGGTTAATGGAAGAGTACACGGGTTTGTTACGTGGAGACCCTACGCAGAAAAATTCTGCTTAATGTTTAAAAACATGACCCAAAAACGATTATTAGTATCTGATATCATTAAGTATTACGGTGTAAACATTATTTAAACAAGCAAGAGGGAAATAAGCCAATTTAATAATGGAAATATACATTTACACTGTTAACAATGTTTAAACGCGGGAGAGGTTGTCGGAGCTAAGATAATCGGTAAGTTTAGGGCGAGAATTTATTAGGAAGCGGCAGATAAAAAATGCTAATTGTCAGAATTAATTCGGTAAAAAATAGTATTTGTTTATGAGCATTTATTTTTGTGTGTCAAATTCCGACGAATTGAATTTTTCTTTATAACACCCGCTCAACTGCAAATACAAAGGGAGATGTTAGGTGATCTGGCCAGGTTAAGGATAACAGGTTGAAACATGCATATTTTCGAACCTGGTATTTTAGGATGACATAGTATTTGTGTCTTCCTGAAACATGCATCTTACAAAAATCTGAGTTTGTGCTACATTACAAATGATAATCATTAAGCTAGTTGCCCCATAGATCAGAGTGGATATAAAGCAACGCTAAAGGAGTTATATAATGTCTGAATTACAAGAAGAAGTGGTTGTTCGGTTGATAAATCAAAAAGTTAAATTTTCGGGTATATCAAGTGCCAATCCTGACCAAGCTATCACTTTCGACTATAAGCCGCCGATAGGTGACGGACAAGGGTACAATGGGCTTGAATTGTTGCTTATGAGTTTCATCGGCTGTAGTGCAACAGCCATTGCTTTTCTGTTGAGGAAAATGGGGAAAACGGTATCCGGATTAGAAGTGAAGGCGAAAGGCATAAGGAGAGAGCAACCACCAATAAAATTTGAGAAAATCTATCTGGAATTCAACCTGAATTCGAAAGATGTGAGAGATGTTGACATTCAAAGAGCGATCAAGCTTTCTGAGGAATCAGTCTGTCCGGTTTGGCAAATGATAAAGAATAATGTTGAGATCATATCAGACTACAGCATCTCGCCCAACTAGCCATTTCAAGAGTTGGGCTGCGCCTGCAGATGGTCGGTGCCGTTGTTTTGAAGAATCCATATTTTGAAAAATATATTCACGATTTCTTCCTGTAACAAAGCATCCAGCAGTTTTGGCGGACATGCTTCCTTTCTAACGGGAACCAATATAGCAGTTGAACAAATTTCCCATGTTTTTCTTTTGGGAAAAAATGACTTATGCTATTATAATATTCAGACCATTAGAAAAAGCAAAGTTCGTATATTAATTGTTATGCCAGATCGAGAATGAGAGGAATGCATGACTGATAACGATGGGTGTCCTCATTGCTCTTCCGTTGAGCGCACAAAGCATTTTAGGCATGGACGAAAGCTTGAATACTTTACCATCGGCTGGAATATTGTGGAGGCGGGTGTTGCTATCGGTGCCGGGTGGTTTGCTGGTAGCATCGCATTGGTGGGCTTCGGAATCGATTCTCTTATTGAAAGTTTTTCCGGCTCCGTGCTTCTCTGGAGACTCTTTTCTCCCGCTCACGACGAAAGCCGCGAGAAGATCGCCCTCAAGCTTGTGGGTATTAGTTTTCTTATCCTTGCGGCATACGTCGCTTTTGAAGCCTCCAAGTCTCTTTTTACTCATGAGCCGCCGCAAACCAGCTTCGTTGGTATCGGCTTGTCTGTCGTCTCGCTCATTGTCATGCCTCTTCTCGCTCGCGCAAAACGCCAGTCGGCATCAAACCTAGAAAGCCGCGCTATGAAGGCAGACTCACGACAGACTGATCTTTGTGCCTACCTTTCGGCCATTCTTCTTGGAGGTCTTACGCTCAATGCACTTTTTGGCTGGTGGTGGGCTGACCCCGTGGCAGCACTAATCATGGTACCGATCATCGCACGAGAGGGCTTTGAAGGCTTGTGCGGGGCGGTTTGCGAAAACTGCCATTAAAATTCTGCCATAACCAAGGTATGCAGTAGATCGGCCATAAAGAGGCCTCTCGCTGATGCCAGCCCTCACTCTCTTTCAATCCGTAATCCTCAGTTTTGATGAATGCCGACTGCTGAACAGTTGTAGGTGAATTCAATGTCCAGCAAAATTTATTTTTCATTGATCACCCCTGAGTCTTACGGGATGAAACATGCTACAAGAAGAGATTGTGCTGATTTAATGCTTTCAATAAAAAAGAAATATTCTATTGATACGAGCAAAAGCTTTGATAGGTACGTATTATCGTATTAAAGATTATGCTATAATAGCAGGAAAGAAAATAATATGGCGAATCAGGCAAAAAAAACAGAACATGCAGGTGCAAAAAAAGGGTGCGGAGCATACTGGGGCCGTAAGAAAGATGCCAAGAAGGAATCAAGACGAGCGCGCCGTGAGACAGACAAGAAAGAAACAATTTTATCAAATGTTGAAGAAACAACAGAGAAGTAATGCTGCGAATGTATTGGCCTTGGCCGCAATGCAAAATGGAGCAAAATCAAAAATTAGGTAATAATAATTAAATTAGGTAATTTTATTTTGAGTGTAGAGGTGAAATTGTAGATGTTATATCCGGTATCAGTGAAAGACAAAATGTGGGGTATTTTTGGGGGTATGTGAAAAAATTTAATTGTAATATTTATAATGATTAAAAATATTTAATTAATTTATTCAATTCCCGCCCCAACCACTTAAATGTATTTTTTTCATATTTGCCTTTTTGGTATTTTTAACATCATATATTTTCTTAAATATACTGGTTTACAGAGTTCTTCCTGTTATTCACACACACCCGACGTCACAAAACATTCAAGATAACAAGTGATAATAAATAACTTGTTGCTCATTTTTAATTGACACACAAATCAGCTTACCGTACACTTACAGCCAGAAGAAGCGAGTTCTTATCAAACAAGTAGTTTTACCTACCACAGGAGATCTTACACTTGAATAAGAGGCGTTTTTTTTATTTATTGTTGGTCATTCTTCTGCTGATCGTCATTGTTGCCGGGTGGTTTGCCACATACTATCTCGGTAATAAAGCCCGGCAGGAAATCATTGGAAAAAGCCGGGCTTCAGCATTATCTCTATCCATCTATGTATCCTCTAAACTCACAAGCATTGAAGAGGCCGTTAAAGCGTTAGCTGGATCTCCCTGGATCGCACCAGCACTGATGCCTAAAAGGGGTCAGGATATCGAACATGCCAATAGCGCGTTAGATAGATACAATTCCGCTTTAAAAGCTTCCGTATCCTACCTGATGGATGCCGATGGTATGACTGTGGCATCCTCCAATCGTAAAGATCCGGACAGCTTTATAGGGAAATCCTATCATTTTCGTCCTTACTTTCAGAAAGCAGCCAAGGGCCAACCCAATCATTATTTTGCGCTAGGTATTACTTCCGGAAAGAGGGGTTTCTATGCCAGCTACCCGGTTCAGAATCATTTGGGTAAAGTACTTGGCGTGGTCACAATGAAAAAGGATCTTGACGAGATGGAGACCTTTTTCAGCAAATACCCCAGTTGTTTTCTCATCAGCCGTGACGGCATTATTTTTCTTTCCAGCACACCGTCAATGGTTCTAAAAAGTTTCTGGCCGCTGGACAAAACCGCACAGGAAAAATTAATTACTTCCCAGCAATTCGGCAATAAATTCTCTGAAGGCGTTTTTTTACAAAAAGAAATTGCCGATGGCACGGAAGTCACTTTAGAAGGGAAGGATTATTTCGTCTCTAGGAAAGTGATTGACAATGACGGATGGTCGATTGTGCTTCTGACCTCGACATATCGGGTATGGATCTACAAAGTGATCGGTATTCTGGCAACGATTTTCGTATGCTTTTTAATTATGGTCTTTGCAGGCATTATCTATGCCACGGACCGATCCCATGAGGCCATTCGGCAAAGTGAAGAGAGCAAACGCCTGTTACTTTATGCCGCCGGAGAGGGTATATTTGGAGTCAATACCATTGGGCAGTTGACCTTCGTCAACCCTGCTGCCTTGCACCTGCTTGGTTTCGCCGCAGAGGAGATGTTAGGCCAAAAGGTGCACGCTCTCATCCATCATTCCCACCAGGACGGCTCCAACTACCCGGTGGAAGACTGCCCCATGTATGCTGCCTACATCAAGGCTACCGAAAGCCGTGTGATCGAGGAGGTGCTCTGGCGCAAGGATGGCAGCAATTTTCCCGTGGAGTATTCCAGCATGCCGATCATCAGGGACGGCAAAATCATGGGCGCGGTGGTTACCTTTAATGATATCACTGCACGCAAGCTATTGGAAGAGAAGATAAGGCAGTCAGAAGAGAGATACCGAACCATCATCGAGCAAATGGAGGACGGCTATTTTGAAGTCGGTCTTCGCGGCGATTTTACGTTCGTCAATGACACGGAGTGCAGAAATCTCGGATATCCCCGCGAGGAATTGCTCGGCATGAGTAGCAAGCAGTACGCCAATGAAGAAAACGCTAAAGCCTTGTACAACATCTTTGCCGAAGTCTATAAAACAGGAGTACCTGTTAAAGCTTATGCCTTGGAACTTGTCAAAAAAGACGGGGCTAAAGCTTATGATGAAATATCAGTATCTCTTATAAGGGATGCAGCAGGCAAACCCATCGGATTCCGCGGAATCTCGCGCGACATCACCGAGCGCAAACAAATGCAACTGAAAATAGAGGAAATGGCGACCCATGATTATCTGACGGGTTTACCCAACAGGGTTTTGTTAACAGACCGCTTCGCCATAGTGGCAGCGCTGGCCCGCCGCAATAAATTCAAGCTTGCTGTCATGTCGCTGGATCTGGACAAGTTCAAATCCATCAATGATACGCTCGGCCACAACGCAGGGGACCAGGTGCTTAAAGTTATCAGCAGGCGGCTTACGGAAATAATACGTGCCAGCGATACGATAGCCCGCATTGGAGGAGACGAGTTTATATTGGTGCTGCTGGAAACTAACCAGAGGGAAGACGCCACTGTCATAGCCCAAAAAATCCTGAATGCATTTATAGAGCCTCTCTCTATAGACGGTCACCAGCTACATTTATCCACCAGTATAGGCATCGCTATCTACCCTGAAGATGCAGAGGATATGGAAACCCTGATTAAAAAATCAGATGCCGCAATGTATTACGCCAAGGGTCACGGCCGCAACCAGTTCAAGTTCTTTGGCGATGGCGATGTCCGGATTGGCGGAGATTATAAGAGCGCAACCCCAATTTAAGTCTTGCCTCTGGAAATATCGGTATAATAACTCATTTCTGAGTTGGGAATTAGGGGTCAAATTTTTACTCTTGACATGTCATAATAAATGGCACCGCAATTAAACATCATACCATATCTTGTGGCATTATTTTATTGACGCGCAAAGCCTTCCATATTATGATCCTACCTCATCAAAGGTAATTATTATCAAAAAAATATCAAATTCCACAATGCTTGGAGAATGATATGAAGATCAAAGCGATACTGATCGGAATCGTTGCTTGTATCCTGCTGGTACTGTACAGTTATTTCGTTGCCGACACGGTCGTGACGAGGATAACCGACGCGCAGATGACGAAGGTAGATGGAATGTTTATGATCGCGACGGAGTACCGGCCTTTTGTGAATTACGATGCCGGATACCGGTTAAAGTTCAATTCCGGCACGGTTCAGAACGACGCCATCAAACTCAGAGGTAAGATGGTGAAGATCAAAAAATACGGCTGGAGAATCCCGATATTTTCTATGTACGAAAATATAGTGAAGATTGAAGAAGAGAAGTAGTCTTCCGGCATATGGCTCTCTCACATAATATATTTTTGGCCGCAAAATAATTAACAGGCAGAAAAATATGTGGAAAAATAAAGTTGTTTCTCCGGAAGAAATACTGGCACAAATCGAGCCGGGGATGACTATTTTCCTGGGCACCGGCATGGCGGAACCGCGTACGCTGGTCAAGCATCTGATGGAATCAAACCAAGTTAATCTGCAGGACCTTGAACTTATCCAACTTGTCAGTCTTGGGGACGCAGTAGCAATCGATGCGCGGTATGCACGGAAATTCCGTTTGAAAACATTTTTTTCAGGGTGGATTGCCTCTGAGGCCATCAGCGAGGGTAGGGTTGATCTTATTCCCAGCCGGTTTTCGCGGATACCCTGGTTATTCAAGACGGGAGCCATTAATATCGATGTCGCCTTCATTCAGGTTACACCTCCTGGTGAAAACGGTTATGCTTACCTTGTCGGAGTTGGTGCGGAACGGCAAGCCATGGAAACAGCAAAAATTATTGTTGGTGAAATAAATTCACATGTGCCGCGGACAATGGGCGATACACTTGTGCACATGGATGATTTTAACTTCCTTATTGAAGCGACTGAGCCGCCGCTATATATTGCCCGCTGGCCATTGGAAGAGATTTATCTGAAAGTTGCCGCTAATGTCGCCTCTGTTATTGAAGACGGTAGTTGTATCTCTTATGGTATCGGACCATTTTATGAAGCTCTGGCCAAGACACTGGCCACAAAAAAAGATCTGGGTGTGCACTCGCCTTTTTTCACCGATGCGCTAATGGATCTGGTAAAAAGCGGCGCTGTTACCAACCGGCGTAAGGGAATCTTCCGCGGCAAATCGGCTGCTTCCTATGTTATCGGTACTAAAGAACTGATGCAGTGGCTGGATCTGAACCCATTGATTGAATTTCAGCCTCAGGATATAATAATGGATCCGAAAATAATCGGTCTCAATGATCGAATGACCGCTATTCTGCAGGCGCGGAAAGTTGATCTTACCGGCAATGTAGCTCTTCATACAGGTAAAGGAAATGTCACTGCCGGTCCGGGGAATGTTCAAGAACTATTTATGGGATCAGCTCTGTCGAATAACGGCCGCACTATTTTTGCCTTACCCAGCCGTAACCTCAAGGCTCAAGCGAATATCCTCATATCCGTCGATAAATTTCCTTTTCAGTTTACTAATCGTGAATCCATGGATCTTGTTGTTACTGAGTATGGCGTTGCCTACCTAATGGGTAAAACCCTGCGGGAGCGCGCGCAGGCACTGATTGAAATTGCCCATCCCGATGATCGGGCTGATCTGATCAGACAAGCCAAGAAAGAAAAAATGATTTACGCTGACCAGATATATTTTCCCGATTCGGGTCATCTTTATCCGGATAAAATCGCCTATTCGCATAAATTCAAAGACGGTCTGATCATCCGTTTTCGAGCGATCAAGCCATCCGATGAAGACGAAATGCGCCGGTTGTTTTACCGATTTTCGGATCAAGCTGTCTATTACCGTTATTTCAGTCCGATCAAGACAATGCCCCATGAAAAAATGCAGGAATATGTCAATGTCGATTACCGGTATCACATGTCCATCGTGGCTATTGTCGATGAATCAGGTGTAGAAAAAATTATTGCCGAAGCGCGTTATGCCCGCTCTAAAAACGAGTCTTTTGCCGATACCGCATTTATCGTAGATGAAAGCTATCAGGGCAAGGGCATCGCTTCGTATTTATTTGAACTGCTGATTCGAATTGCCAGGGAGGAGGGCGTTGCCGGATTTAGGGCTGATGTTCTGGCGAACAATAAAGCGATGTTAAAAGTTTATGAAAAATCACCATATCCTGTACACACGGTTTTATCCGAAGGAGTATATAAGTTGACTATAACTTTTAAGTAGGAAAGTATAGGGGGATGTTGGATCGAATCTTTTCGGCTGATCTGAAAAATATAAAAGAATAGATTACCAAATCAAGTCAGCATTGAGTAGGTATTGAGGATGGTTGCTAATGCGCGGTAATCGGGTAGTTCTTATAGTATAATTATAGGGTTTAAGTTATACTTAAGTATAACGCAATGAAGTAAATTCAAAGAAGGCAAGTAGTGAACTAATTCGGAGAGATAACGGGTGCCTGTAAATATTGACCCTGCAAACATTCCGGTAATATTATTGTACAACGTGAATCCGGACTGGACACAAAAGGAAAAAGACGAGGTGATAACCGTATCGTCTCAATTGGGTCATTCATTGATAGAAGAGGGGCACCCTACTGTTTTTGTCCCCATTTTTGATGATGATATAGCGAGTCATCTTAATACTTTCAGTCCCCTGGAACATATTGTCTTTAACTGGTGTGAAAGTCTGCCTGGAACAAACCACGGCGAATGGCTCGTGGCAAAAAGAATGGAGATGCTTGGTTTTGTTTTTACCGGCGCAGACTCCAACGCCTTGGCGCTCTCTCAAGACAAGTGTCGCGTAAAAATGATCCTTAATCAAGAAAACATACCGACGCCGATGTGGCAGATATTTAATCTGGCTGAACCTGGATCATGGGATCGTTTTCCAGCAATTGTCAAACCCGTAAACGAACACTGCTCTGAAGGCATTACGCCAGATGCCGTTGTGATGACGCCTATGGAGTTGAAAAGCAGGATATCATATATCCTGGATAAATACCGTCAACCTGTTCTGGTCGAAGACTTTGTCGATGGGCGGGAATTTCATGTCACCTTGTGGGGAAATGAACACCTTGAAATGCTGCCTCCCGCCGAAATGGACTTCTCTTTTTTCAGTAATTTAAAAGACCGGTTATGTACCTATGAATCAAAATCCATTCCCGGGTCCGATCACTATGAAAAGATAGAGACATTACTGCCGGCGCCGCTTAGTGAAAAAGAAATGCAGGCCTTGGAACAGGTGTGCAAGGCCGCCTATCGGGCTTTGGGATGCAGGGATTACGCCCGTCTTGACGTCCGGTATCAAAAAAATGTTTTTTTCATTCTGGATGTAAATCCCAACCCGGACATTAGTCACGATGCCAGCATGGCCTGCGTCGCCGAATTTGCCGGCTTCAGTTACGGACAAATGGGAAGCCGCATCGTCCGTCTGGCCGCGAAGCGGCATCCCATCTGGGGGAAAAAACAACCAAAAAATAAAGAAAAAAATAAATTCAAATAGAAAATCAAAAACTACCCTATTTTGGGCTCAGGTCTTGCCTGAAATTTCAGGCCATTTATTACGGCAATAGAGATTAGTTGGCAAGGCATATACCTCGTGATATTTCTTGTCCAGTGACTAATTTTAAAATGAATAGTGTAAATGAGGACTCCTCACCGATCAATCTCCCGCAAAGAGGCGATGGATCACTATATCCGGGAAAAAGGGAAAAGTGTTTTGCCTAAAATCGCTTCACCCCTGGGAATAAAAATGTCAACGAAAAATTTGATTTCAATGAGGTAATACGAAACAGCATGTTTGCCACCGGATATATAAGTATTTACCCTTGACATGGTTTTGCGATGATGGTAATGACATCAACACTTTAGCAGAATGTCGGGGCGTGGCGCAGTCTGGTAGCGTATCTGAATGGGGTTCAGAGGGTCGGAGGTTCAAATCCTCTCGCCCCGACCATCTTCATAATAAGATTTTCTTGATAAGGATTTTATTTTTTGCCGATTTATTTTTCAAGTGTCTTTTCTTTTTTTCTTCGTATAAATGCTTATCGGCTTTGTCCAGTAAGTCCTGTAGCGAAAATTTCAAATTAGGATGAAAATTAGCTATGCCCATGCTCAAAGAAAGATTCTTTTTCTCTTTTTTATTATAGTTATTTATATTTTCTTGAAGCCGGTAAATAGTTCTTTCCGCGCTGTAACCTCCAGTATCAGGAATTAAAACAACAAATTCATCACCTCCGATACGAGCAATAATATCGGAATCGCGAAATGAATAACGTAATATATCGGCTACTTTTTTTAAAACCAGGTCACCTTGGAGGTGGCCAAAAGCATCGTTGATTTTTTTCATGTCATCGATGTCGGAAAAAATTAAGTAGAAATTTTTGTGCATACGCTCGGCAAGTTTAAGGTGATGTTCGGCAAGAGTAAAAAACCCACGGCGGTTAAAGAGCCCGGTTAAGTCGTCAATCAAAGCAAGACTGCTCACAGCATCTTGCAGCTTTTGTCTTTCAATCGCGAAGCGGATCACGCGGAATATTATCTCCGGGTTTATTTTTTGTTTGACAAGATAGTCCTGGGCGCCTTCTTGAACGGCGCACAGAGCAATTTCTTCATCATCAATGCCGGTAAGGACGACGATGGGGATCCTCAATACTTGAGATTTTAACTTGATTAAAGTATCCAATCGTTGACTATCCGGTAATCCTAAATCCAATAGAATAATGTCTATGATCTTGTCAGCAAGAATAGAAAGTCCTTCGGCCAGCGAACCTACAAGGGTAATCTCATAACGCTGAGAAGAAATATCTTTCAGCGTTTCAGTAAATAGCCGTGCATCACCGGGATTATCTTCGAACAAAAGTATTTTAATGGGTTTATTAAACATCGAAATATTTTATGGAAGTTTAACTGTTTTTAACCAAAAATCTTCGATTAGTTTGACTACATTAAAAAACTGTTTCAAATCAACGGGTTTAGTTATGTAACAGTTTGCCTGTAGATTGTAAGCATTTATTATATCTTGTTGGGCTTCAGAACTGGTAAGGACTACAACGGGAATATGCTTTAATACCGGATCTGTTTTAATTTCCGCAAGGACCTCCCGACCATCTTTACGGGGCATGTTAAGATCAAGTAAAACAAGATCAGGGCAGGAAGATTTTTTGTAAGCGCCTTCTTTGCGCAAAAAAGAAAGAGCTGCCTCGCCATCTCCGACAACGGTCAGTTTATTGCAAGTTTCTCCCTCTTTAAACGCTTCCTTAATGAGAATTACGTCACCGGGATTATCTTCAATAAGCAGAATATCGATCATTTTTTGTTGTCTGTCATTAACCATAAAGAGCTTGTCTTATTGCTTGCCGGGTATGGTGAAATAAAAAGTCGAGCCATGACCAGGTTTTGATTCCACCCAGATACGGCCTCCGTGTCTTTCCACAATTTTTTTACAAATGGATAAACCAATTCCCGTTCCCGGGTATTTTGATTTATTATGCAATCTTTGAAAAATGGTAAATATCTTGTCAATATATTCTTTATCAATTCCTATACCATTATCCCGCACAGAAAACAGCCAAAAGTCACTTTTATTTACTGCCCGGATAAGTATTTCCGGTTGTTTTTTACTGTGATATTTTATCGCATTACTGATTAAATTCTGAAAGAGTTGGACCAGTTGCGTATAATCGGCAGGAATTGTCGGTAAATGATCTATATTGATTATAGCGTCGTTTTCTTTAATCGTTTTGCTTAAATTAGATAGGGCATGGCTGATGACGATATTGAAATTGGTCGGTTCCAAAGTTTTGCCGTGGGTGCCCACGCGCGAATATTTTAACAGATCATTGATTAACCTTTGCATATGGGATGCACCATCAACGGCATAAGATATGAATTCATCGGCATCCTTATCCAGTTTCCCTTGATACCTGTGTTGCAGTAACTGGACAAAACTAGTTATCATGCGCAGTGGCTCCTGTAGGTCGTGTGAAGCAACATAAGCAAATTGGGCCAGGTCGGTATTGGAGCGTTCCAGTTCTTGAGTCAATTTTTTCATTTGTTCGGCTGCTTGTTTGCGTTCCGTAATGTCTCTGATGATGGCTTGAAAGTATTTTTCTCCTTTTAAGATGATGGTATTGAAGGTTAATTCCGCATCAAATATACTTCCATCGCAGCGGATAAAACGCCATTCCAGAAAAAGCGTTTCACCTTTCAGAGCTTTTTGTATTTTTTCTTTGGCGATGTCCTTGGAAAGAAGGCCGTCCGGCTGGAATTCCGGCATAAATTCCCATGTCGGATGTCCAATAAGCTGCTCGCGAGTACCGCGAAACATTTTTAATGTGGCT
This sequence comes from uncultured delta proteobacterium, assembly GCA_963730275.1. Taxonomy (GTDB): domain Bacteria; phylum Desulfobacterota; class Syntrophia; order Syntrophales; family Smithellaceae; genus UBA4810. The sequence goes on from CAVSRI010000002.1 coordinate 38,677, forward strand.
AAGTTACAATCAGTTATTAATTCATTATTTATTAGAATAATGGTATCGATTGCTGATTCAAATAGTGTCCGGTATTTTGCTTCGCCTTCTTTTAGGGCTATTTCAGTGGTTTTTCTTTCAGTTATATCACGGACAATTGCCTGGAGATATTTTTTTCCGCTTAATTTAACGATGGTAAAAGTCAACTCAGAATCAAAAATGGTTCCGTCATAACGGCAATGCTTAATTTCAAAAGTGGAAGTCTCGCCGTGAAGAGCGGATTTAATTGCTTCTATTACCAGAGCTAAAGTTGGTTTGCCGTCCGGCTGAAATTCCGGCCAAAATTTTTGTGGATTCGCGGCAAGAAATTCTTTGCGGCTGCAACCAAACATGTCTAGTGTCTTCTGATTGCAGTCAATAAAGCGATCGCGATCTATTAAAATAATCGTGTCGCTGGCGGACTCGAATAATGTGCGAAATTTTGCTTCGCTCTCATTAAGAGCTTCTTCAGCTAATTTTCGATCGGTTATATCGATTAGGGAGGCGATGCTTTTTTTTGTACCAGGGATGACGGTTTCGGTATTAACAATGTATTTCATTTGGTTTAACTTATTAATCATTCGGAATTCATAATGGTCAGGAGCGGCATCGGGATCAAGACGTCGCAAAACATGATAATGCTTCATATATCCAATATCATCTTCGTGGGCAAAATCGGTCCACTTTATTTTTCCTTCAATTTTCTGTTTTCCAGCTCCATAAATGTTTTCAAATTGCTTATTGGCAAAAGAAATAGTCATATCATCCTCAATGATTATAGTAGCTGCACCGCTGTTTTCGAAAAAAGTATGATAAATACTTTCTGCTTTACGGTATTGTTCATCGACAGAAGCATACTTACTACACTTCTTTTCGAGCTGATCAATTTTTTTAACAAGCTCAAGATAGGTTGGTTTTTTAGCCATAAGATAAAAGTCAACTGAAAGAATATTCCTTGTCTTGAAATAATCTTAAGCAACTTTTCACAGCCGCCGGATCATAAAGAATATCTTGTTTCCGGGTAATTTCATCTATAGCTTCCTTGGTTCCATAAGCCGGTCGGTAGGGACGATGTGAAGCTATTGCTTCCACTACATCAGCTACAGCAAGAACTTTAGCTTCCAATAAAATATCGCCATTTTTTAAACCGGACGGGTAGCCGCTGCCATTGAGCCTTTCATGATGTTGTAAAACGGTTTTGGCAATGGGCCAAGGAAAATCAATTTCCTTCAATATATCGTATCCAACCTGCGGATGAATTTTTATCAAGCTAAGCTCCAGGTTGGAAAGTAAGGAGGGCTTACTGAGAATTTCAGCCGGGATGGAAATTTTACCGATATCATGTATCATGCCGGCTAATTGAATGCCTTCGACTTTTTCCGGGGCGAGATTCATTTCCTGGGCCATGGCCAGAGCCAGGTCGGCGGTGCGTCTCTGGTGACCAGCGGTGTAAGGATCCCTTATTTCCACAGCCATGGCCATTGCTTTCACTGTTCCGTTCAAAGCCCTGGTGAATTTTTCTAAGCTTCGTTTTAATTCTTCCTCATAATTTTTCCTCTCAATAGCGTAACGAATAACACGGGATAACATGCTTCCGGTGATAGAGCCTTTAATTAAATAGTCTTGAGCTCCCCGGCGCACAGCTTCAATGGCGACACTCTCATCATTGAGACCGGTTAAAACAATTATCGGAATGGAAGATTTTTTAGCACGTAAATATTCGATAGCGCCGAGACCTTGGTTATCCGGCAATCCTAAATCCAAAAGAACGGCATCAATATTTTGCGAAACAAGACATTTCAGACCTTTAGATAAAAGATCAACACATTGCAGATTAAAGTGATCATCGGTATCAATGAGTAATTCACGAATTAATCTAAAATCACCGGGGTTATCTTCGAGCAGAAGAATATTGATCGCCTTATCTTTCATTGAGTTGAGAGGAGAATCCTTATATTTATCTTTTTTATATATCCTGAAATTAAATCAAAGTCAAAAAAATATAATTACAAAAACCGAAAAATTATTGGTAATTACGTGCAGACGATTTTTCAAGACATTTTTCTTGCGTAAAAGAAGATAGTCAAATACATGAGCTCACAAAGAACTTAATTCAACTGGGTTTGTTTGTATTCGTTCATAATAATCCGCGTTGACATTTTTGGGTGTAATGAATATATAACTTTGTTAATCCAAAGCGAGAGTGGCGGAATTGGAAGACGCACTGGACTTAGGATCCAGCCCGCCTATGCGGATAGGGGTTCAAATCCCCTCTCTCGCACCAATCTTCAAAGAAATTTGTAAATATTTCAAAATTAAGGAGATGTAATAGTGAGTCAGGTTGCAATGAATATTGAAGAACTAAGCTCTGTAAAGAAAAAGCTTTCCTTTGAAATTCCCTGGGATGAAGTTAAAAACGAACTTGACACTGTATATCGAGATATTGGGAAAAAGGCCAAAATTAAGGGTTTTCGCGCGGGAAAAATCCCCCGTAAAGTATTGGAAAATTATTTTAAGGAACAAGCGGAAAATGAAACCATCAACAATATCGTTAATAGATTCTATTGGCAGGCGCTGGAAGAAAAGAGAATAGTTGCACTTTCCAGACCGGATATAGACCAGGAAGGATTGAAAGAAAACTCCGATTTTTCTTTTTCGGCTTCTTTCGAAACAGAGCCAGAATTTGAGCCCCAGGGATATAAGGGAATGGAATTGGAAAAAGAAATATTTAAAGTAACAGAAAATGATATGGACAAGAGAATCAATGAATTAAAGCAGATGTTTGCGACAATGGAAGAAGTTAAAGATGACCGTCATGCTGTAAAAGGAGATTTTGTCATAATGGACTTTGCGGGGAATCTTGATGGAGAATTGCCTAAAGAGCTGAAAGCCGATAATTATTTCTTGGAAATCGGGTCACAGCGGTTTATTTCCGGTTTTGAGGAACAGCTAATCGGCATGAGAAAAGAAGAGGAAAAATCGATAAAAGTGGTCTTCCCCAAAGATTATCACGATAAAAAATTTGCCGATAAAGAAGTAACGTTCGATGTAACAATAAAAAACATAAAAGAAAAAAAACTGCCAGAATTTGATGAAAATTTTATAAAGAATTTTGATAAATATGACTCTTTAGAAGATTTAAAAAACGATGTACGCAAATCTTTGGAAGAAGAATCTCAGCGCTTGTCGGAAATGAATTTGCACAATAAGATTACGGAAATTCTCCGCAAAGAGAATGACTTTGAGGTTCCTCCATCGCTGATAGAGAGGCAAATTTTTTACATGATGGCCGATACGCAAAGAAGAATGATTTCCGCGGGTATGGATGAAAAAACCGCTACGGAACTGAGCTTTAAAATGCACGATAAATTTAAAGATGAAGCCGTCAAAACTGTCAAAACTTTTTTGTTGATAAAGAAAATTGCCCAAAAAGAATCATGGGGATTAGAAGAAGGCTATATAGAGAAGCATATTCAGGAATTAGCCCTTAAATACGGAAGGGATCATGAATTATTGAAAAAAACATATGAAAATAAGGAAAATAGGAATAATCTCGAGGTAGAATTAGTCCAAAAAAAGGTATTTGACTTTATTGAACAAAGTGCGAATATTAAGGTTATTGAAAAAAAAGGTCTGGACGCGGAGGTTAAATAGTGAATTTAATTCCCATGGTGGTGGAACAAGATGGTCGGGGCGAACGCGCTTTTGACATCTTTTCACGTCTCTTAAAAGATCGTATAATTTTTCTGGGTACAACTATTGATGATAATATAGCAAATTTGGTTGTCGCTCAGATGCTTTATTTAGAATCGGAAGACCCGGATAAAGAAATCTTTTTTTACTTAAATTCTCCCGGAGGTCAGGTAAGTTCGGGTATGGCTATTTATGATACGATGCAATATATTAAGTCTCCAATTTCGACGGTTTGCATGGGACAAGCAGCAAGCATGGCAGCTCTGCTTTTGGCGGCTGGGAAAAAAGGGAAACGATTTGCGCTGCCCCATTCGCGTATTTTAATCCATCAACCTTTGGGAGGCTTTCAAGGGCAGGCAACCGATATTGATATACAGGCAAAAGAAATATTAAGATTAAAAGACGAGTTAAATCGAATTTTAGCTGATTTGACAGGAAAGTCTCTTTCCAAGATAATTAACGATACCGAACGTGATTATTTTATGAATAGTGAGCAAGCTAAAGAATATGGTTTAATTGATGAAATTATAATTCGCAAGCCAACGTCCGCAGCCAACAAAAAAAAAGGAGAATTAAGTGATAAAGAAAAGTAAAGATAATCGAATTGGCCAAGGCATGCTTTTTTGTTCTTTTTGCGGAAAAATGCAGAGCGAGGTGCGAAAACTGGTTGCCGGTCCTACAGCATATATCTGCGACGAGTGCATTGAGCTTTGTCGTTATATTATTGAAGAAGAAGAAGATAAGACAATAGAGAAAGATTCCAAAAATGTTTTGCTGCAACCAAAAGAAATCAAGAAATATCTGGATCAATACGTAATCGGTCAGGATAAGACCAAGAAGATACTTTCGGTTGCCGTTTATAATCATTACAAAAGATTGTTTTCCAACGTTGATTCCGACGGTATAGAGATTCAAAAAAGCAATGTGCTTCTAATCGGGCCGACAGGTTCGGGAAAAACACTCCTGGCGAAAACACTGGCGAAATTCCTCAATGTTCCTTTCACTATCGCCGATGCTACAACTTTAACTGAGGCCGGCTACGTCGGAGAAGACGTGGAAAACATTATTTTAAGTTTATTACAAAATGCCGATTATGATGTGGCCCGGGCATCCAAAGGCATTGTCTATATCGATGAAATAGACAAAATTGCGAAGAAATCCGGGAATCCTTCCATAACCAGAGACGTTTCCGGTGAAGGAGTCCAGCAGGCTTTATTAAAAATTATGGAGGGAACAATGGCCAACATTCCACCCAAAGGCGGCCGCAAGCATCCCCAGCAGGAATTCATTCAGGTGGATACAACAAATATTTTATTTATATGCGGCGGAGCGTTTAATGATTTAGAAAACATCATCTCCAAGCGATTGGGAGTTAACGCGATGGGCTTTGGTGCCGAAATTAAGAGTAAAAAAGAAAAAAGGTCTGGTGAATTGCTGGCCGAAACGCGGGCGGAAGATTTATTAAAGTTTGGATTAATACCCGAATTCATCGGCCGTTTACCGGTTATCGCCACGTTGGATGATTTGGATGAAACGACTTTGATTCGAATTTTACTTGAACCCAAGGACGCTATTACCAAGCAGTATAAAAAATTATTCGCTTTGGAAAATGTGACTTTGAAATTTACGGACGGGGCTCTACGCGCTGTAGCTAAGTTATCAATGGAAAGAAAATCGGGTGCGCGTGGCCTGCGCTCCATTCTGGAAAATACAATGCTGGAAGTCATGTATGATATACCTTCTCAGAATGATATTAAGGAATGCGTCATTAGTGAAGAAGTGGTTTTAAAGAAAGAAAAACCGATTTTAATTTACGAAGGAAAATCTGAATCTGCTTAAAGAATATACGGGAAAAATATGTTTGAAGAAAAAAAACTAGATGACCAGGGAAAAACGATTGTGATGCCGCTTTTGCCTCTGCGTGATGTTGTAGTCTTCCCCCATATGATCGTGCCCTTATTTGTCGGACGCGAAAAATCGATTGCTGCGCTGGAGTCGGCAATGAAGTATGAGAAAGGCATTTTCATGGTTGCTCAGAAAAATGCCAAAAAAGATGATCCGAGCCAGGAAGATATTTACAATATCGGTACCATCGGCATTATCATTCAACTTTTACGCCTGCCGGATGGAACGGTCAAAGTGCTGGTTGAAGGAAAAACTCGCGGTGTCACAAAAGAATATTTGCCCAATAATGATTTTTTTCTGGTCAAAGTAAATGAGATCGAAGATATTGATGATCAAAATGACGTCAAAAAGCAAGCGCTAATACGCAGCGTCAAAGAATCTTTTGAGCTTTATCTGAAACTCAGCAAAAAAATTCACGTGGAAATGATGGGAACAATTGCCGCTATTGAAGATGCCTCCAAGCTGGCCGATGTTGTCATTACCCATATTAATGTGAAGCTGGAAGATAAACAAAGAATTATAGAGATATTCAATATTGGCGAACGTCTGGAAGCAATTTATTCACTGATGCTTTCGGAAATAGAAATCCTACAGGTTGAGGAAAAGATAAAGCGGCGCGTTAAAAAGCAGATGGAGAAAACGCAGAAGGATTATTATCTCAATGAACAAATGCGGGCTATTCAGAAGGAAATGGGAGAAAAAGACGATTTTCGTAATGAAATAGTCGAACTGGAAAAGCGTTTAAAGCAAAAGAAGATGTCCGAAGAGGCAGCGAAAAAAGCCCGGCAGGAAATTAAAAAATTACAAATGATGGCACCCATGTCCGCTGAGGCTACGGTTGTCAGAAATTATATTGACTGGCTGTTGGATATGCCCTGGGCGGATAAAACGGAAAATAAATATACCTTGAAAGAATCGGAAACTATTCTGGAAGAAGATCATTACGGATTAAAAAAGGTTAAGGAGCGCATTATCGAATACCTTGCCGTTCAAGCTTTGGTCAAGAAGAATAAAGGTCCGATTTTGTGTTTGGTCGGTCCTCCCGGGGTGGGTAAAACATCTATTGCGAAATCAGTGGCCCGAGCCACAAATAGAAAGTTTGTGCGTATTTCTCTGGGAGGCGTTCGTGACGAAGCCGAGATCCGCGGCCATCGCCGCACTTATATTGGAGCTATGCCGGGAAAAATTATCCAGTCTTTAAAAAAGGCCGGTTCCAACAATCCTGTCTTCTGTCTGGATGAAGTGGATAAGCTCAGCTCCGATTTCAGAGGGGATCCGTCATCGGCTCTGCTGGAGGTTCTGGATCCCGAGCAGAATTTCGCTTTTAACGACAATTACTTGGATGTGGATTATGATTTGTCCGACATCATGTTCATTACCACGGCCAATATTTTACAGACAATTCCGGCTCCCCTGCAGGACAGAATGGAAGTGATCAGAATAGCGGGGTATACGGAACCGGAAAAATTACAGATAGCGAAAAAGTTTTTGATTGCTAAGCAAATGGAAGCGAATGGTTTATTGGCCGAAAATATTGAGTTCACTAAAGGAGCGTTGCTTCGGATTATACGCCAATACACCCGGGAAGCCGGTGTGCGAAACCTGGAGCGCGAAATTGCTTCCATCTGTCGCAAAGTAGCTAAAGAAATAGTCAGTAACGGCAACAAGAAAAAATTAGTTATTACTTCCAAGTCTATCATCAAATATTTAAGTGTACCCAAGTTTCGTCACGGGGAAACAGAAGGGAAGAATGAAATTGGTTTGACAATTGGTTTAGCCTGGACAGAGGTTGGCGGGGAACTATTGGCTATTGAAGCTTCCATCATGGAAGGTACAGGAAAGATGGTAATGACCGGAAAGTTAGGCGACGTTATGCAGGAATCTGTTCAGGCCGCGTTGACTTATATTCGTGCTCGCGCGGAAAGATTCGGCCTGTCTAAAAATTTTTACGAGAAAATCGACATTCATGTTCATGTCCCGGAAGGAGCGATTCCTAAAGACGGTCCATCCGCGGGCATTGCGATGGCTACATCTATCGCCTCGGCGCTGATGAAGAAAAAAGTGCGCGCCGATTTAGCCATGACGGGTGAAATTACATTGAGGGGCCGCGTTTTGCCGATCGGTGGATTAAAGGAAAAGATCCTAGCCGCTCACCGGGGTAACATAAAAATGGTCATTATTCCAAAAGATAATGAAAAAGATTTAGCGGAAGTTCCGCAAAACGTGCAAAATGCCCTGGAAATAGTTTTTGTCGAGCATATAGATGAAGTCTTGGATATTGCTTTTGTCAAAGATGAAGAAAATTTTAGCGAAACAATTACGACGGAAGTACCGGTCAGTGTCCAATCTGTGAATTAATAGTTTTCTATACTTTTATAACTTGACAAGAAAAGTCAATGTTGCTAGAAGCCTCACAGCGTTTTTGAGGAATTGCGGGCGGGTAGCTCAGCTGGGAGAGCGCCACGCTTACACCGTGGATGTCACAGGTTCGAGTCCTGTTCCGCCTACCATTAATGTTAATTCAAAAAACTGTAATTTAAATTATAATGATTTTTGGGGGTCGTAGTTAAGTTGGTTATAACGCCGGCCTGTCACGCCGGAGGGCGTGGGTTCAAGTCCCATCGGCCCCGCCAGAAAATCAAAGGGAGTCAGCTGTTATAGCGACTCCCTTTTTTCGTGAGACTCAAATTTCAAAAACAAGGTGTATTGAAATTTGTAAGTCGAACAATCCCGCTGAAGGCGGAGGGGATGATAGCCTCATTTCTTGGAAGGAATTTGGGTAGAGCAGTTGACTTAGGCTTCATACCCGTGATTTGTCCAATTACTTGCTTTTTAGATGTTGTTCATATAAAGTTCTAAACAAATTATTAACTTCCATAAAAAATGGGATAGACACGGAGAAAAGAATCAATCATGGATTACGAAGGATTAATAATAAGGCCGCCCAGTGAAGCTTACAGCCTGCTTGTGCAGGTGACGGTCGGCTGTTCTCATAACAAATGCACATTTTGCGGGACATACCGTCAAAAAAAATTCAAGATAAAACCCATAGAGCAAATTGAGAAGGATTTACGGGAAGCCAGAAATTTCAAAAATGTGAAAAAAGTGTTTTTGTGCGATGGGGATGCCCTGATTATACCGCAGCCGCGTCTGGAAGAGATGCTCAAGCTAATTAATGACAACCTGCCGAATATTGAACGCATCGGAACATATGCCAATGCTAAAAGCATTTTAAAAAAATCCGTTGATGAGCTTAAAAGACTAAAAGAAATGGGTCTGAAAATAATTTATTTGGGTGTAGAAACTGGAAATGTTGAATTACTACAAAAAATACATAAGGGTGTAACTTACGAACAAATGGTCACGGCAGCGCACCGGGTAAAAGAAGCGAGCATAGCACTCTCTGTTACGGTACTATTAGGAATAGGCGGGATAGAGAAGAGCGTTGAACACGCGCTGGATACTGCCCGTATTTTGAGCGATATCGATCCGGATTATGTGGGCGCGCTTACTTTGATGCTCGTCCCGCATACTCCATTATACGAGGATTACATGGCTGGCCGCTTTATTTTACCGGATAAATTTGGTTATATTCGCGAGCTTTATTTGATCATTTCCCATTCCAATTTTACAAATTGCTATTTCACATCCAATCATGCTTCTAACTATTTGCCGATAAAGGCTTATTTGCCCCGGGAGAAAGAGAAAATTTTGAAAATAATCGGTTCAGTTATAGAAGAAAAAAATGTAAGCCGGATAAGACCGGAATACTTGCGCGGTTTATAATTTAAGGAGAAATATTTTTAAATATGACGCGAATATTCTCTAAACTTTTTTTCTGGCGCAATTCAAAATCTATCAAAAGGGAAATTGAAGCAGTATTGTCCAAAGCGCAAAAAAGTGGCTTGGTGGATTCTTCATCCCGGGAAATAATCGAAAATATTTTAGAGTTTACGCATATTTTAGTTCGCGAGCTAATGATTCCGCGAACGGAGATCGTCGCTGTGAGCACAGAGGCGACGACTGAGGAAATTATAAAGGAAGCAATCGAATCGCGGCATACCCGTATACCTGTTTACCGCGGAACAATCGATAACATTATTGGCATCCTGAATGTCAAAGATTTGCTTAAATTCTGGTCAAAAGAAATCACGAAAGAAGATATATTAACTCAACTAACCAAACCATATTATATTCCGGAAACAAAAAACACCCATCTGTTGTTTTATGAATTCAAAGAAAATAAAAAACATATAGCCATTGTCATTGATGAATACGGAGGAACATCAGGTCTGGTCACTCTGGAAGACCTGCTGGAAGAAATTGTCGGCGAAATTCGTGACGAACATGAAGTGAATACCGACACGAATGTAACTTTTCAATCAGCGGATGGTTCCCTTATAGTCGAGGGACGAACGGAAATTGAAAAAATTGAAGAATATTTGAATATTAGTCTGGAAAAAGGAAGATATGAAACTCTCGGCGGCATGATCCTAAACGCGACCAGAAGAATTCCTCTGATTGGCGAAACATATCAAATAAAGGGACTGGAAATTACAATCGAAAATGCCGACGAACGCAGCATCAAAAAAGTAAAAATCAGAAAACTTCAGACCGCTAGCAAAAATGAATAACAAAAACATATCCGTGAAAAAAATCAATTTCAGTTTTTGTAAAGAATTATTGGAAAATAAAATTATTTTAGCCGTACTGAGCGGGCTGCTTATATTTTTATCTTTTCCCAAGTATGGCTTTGGCTTAATAGCATGGGTTTCTTTTATTCCTCTTTTTTTTGCATTACGTAAGATCACTTCACCCAGGCAGGGGTTAGTTTTGGGTTTTCTCACCGGGATTGTAGGCTATATAGGGATAATATATTGGATTACTTATGTAGTTGTAAATTATGGTTATTTGCCTATATTTCTGGGCGTTATTTTGATGTTGCTCTTAAGTTGCTATTTAAGCATCTACACTGCGCTATTTGCAGCAGGTATCGTTTTCTTTCGGGGAAAGATTCTTTTTTTATTGGCGCCGGCTCTGTGGGTTGTCCTGGAATATTGTAAGTCCAATCTTTTAACAGGATTTCCCTGGGAGAATCTTGGCTACTCCCAGTATTTGAATTTCTATCTTATTCAATTTGCCGATGTTTCAGGCGTCTTAGGGTTGTCTTTTTTGGTCGTTATGGTTAATGCATCTTTGTTTGATGTGATGGTGAAAAGATCAAAGAAGGCGATTATAGCGGCTGCGGTGGCCTTTTTAATTTTAGGCAGCGTTTTTATTTACGGTGTTATTAGAGTGAGTCAGGTGGAAAAAGCGATGGATAATGCTAAGGGCATGGAAGTTGCGTTGATTCAGGGCAATATCGATCAATCGATAAAATGGAACGAAAATTTTCAAAAAGAAGCATTAAATATATACGAAAATCTTTCTTTGCAAAATCCTCCGGCAGAGGGGGGATTGTTGATCTGGCCGGAAACGGCTCTTCCATTTAATTTTCTCAATGCGAATGATTTGCAAAAACAAGTAAAAGATTTAGCAGTCCAGACGAAAAGCTGGTTTATATTCGGTGCGGTAAGTTATTTGCCGATAAGAGGGCAGGGAGATTTTTATAATAGCGCCTACATATTGTCTCCTGATGGAGAAAACAAAGGGAGATATGATAAAGTTCACTTGGTTCCCTATGGTGAATATGTCCCTCTAAGAAATATTGTGCCGTTTATTAAAGGGCTTACTGCCGGGATTGGTGATTTTACGGCCGGAGCTGGATTCTATCCCGTGCTCCTGGATGATCGAAAAATCGGAATTTTGATCTGTTACGAAGGGATTTTGCCTGATGCCGCGAGAAGGTATAAGAAAGAATCAGCCCAGTTATTGGTGAACATTACCAATGATGCCTGGTTTGGCACAACTTCAGCGCCTTTTCAGCACTTTTCTATGTCTTTGTTTCGCGCTGTGGAAACCCGGTTATATTTAGTTCGAGCCGCCAATACAGGAGTTTCCGGAATTTTTGATCCGCGAGGGAAAATCATTGCGCAAACAAAAATATTTCAAAGAGAAGCTTTGAAAGGAAATATAAAATTTGTAAATATACCGACTTTTTATACCCAATACGGCGATATATTGGTAGTTATTTGTTTCGTGTTAATTATGCTTTATTTTTTAGTGAGCTGGAAAGGGAGGGTAAAAAATGACAATCGAAAACATACAAGAAACAGTAAATGATTTGAAAAAAAGAATCAAATATACCGGAGAGTGCCTTTGACGTACCGGAGCTGGAACTAAAAATAAAAGATTTGGAAATATTATCTTTAAAGAAAGAATTCTGGGATAATCAAAGTAATGCCCGAGAAATACTCCAAAAAAAGACGAGAATGACAGAATCTCTGGATAAGTGGAAAAAATTTAATGAGGAAATAAGAGATATAGAACATCTTTGGACAATCGCTCTGCAAGAAAAAGATGAACAAGTCCTGCAAGATTTGTCTCTGGAATTGGATCGTTTAAATTCCGCTGTTGGTCAAGAAGAAATAAGAATAATGCTGGCCAGTGAACAAGATCCCATGGACGCAATTGTTTCTATCCATGCCGGAGCGGGAGGAACGGAAGCACAGGATTGGACGGAAATGTTATTGCGCATGTATTTGCGCTGGGCTGAAAAGAAAGGATTCGCCGCCAAAATAATCGATAGCCAGCCTGGAGACGAGGCCGGTATTAAAAGCGTGTCTTTCACGTTGGAAGGTAAGTACGCTTATGGTTATACGAAAGCGGAAATTGGCATTCATCGTCTAGTTAGAATTTCTCCTTTTGACGCCGGTGCCCGGCGTCATACTTCGTTTGCTTCCGTTTTTGTTTATCCGGAAGTTGACGATGATATTAAGATTGAAATCGATGAAAAAGATTTACGCATAGATACCTTCCGTGCCGGTGGAAAAGGTGGGCAACACGTAAATAAAACAGATTCAGCGGTAAGAATCACCCATTTACCGACGAATATAGTTGTGCAATGTCAGAACGAACGATCCCAGCACAAAAACAAAGCGATGGCTATGAAATACCTGAAATCAAGGCTCTACGAGAGGGAATTGCAATTGAAAAATGAAAAGATCAACGAAGAAAATAAATTGAAGAAGGATATTGCCTGGGGCAGCCAAATCCGGTCTTACATCCTGCATCCGTACAAAATGGTTAAAGATCACCGGACGAATTTAGAAATTGGCGATGCCAATAGGGTTCTCGATGGAGATATAGATGAATTTATAAAATCTTATCTCATGGCCACGACAGGCAACCCATTAAATCGTATTTTAGCATAAATGACTAAATAAGAAAATTTGTGTAAAATGTAATTAGTTTTTGAGGAAAAAACAAAAATATTTTACATTAAGAAGCAAAATAAATATGGCCGCATTTATGCGAGCCGAAGTATTCCGCTGGATTTATGAAAAATTATTAAGGAGTTTTTGTCCATGGTAAAAACTATAAGTCGTTTAGTCGTTTGCGCTTTTTCATGCTGTTTAATTTTAAACTTTTCTGCGTGTATGTCTCAGATTGCAGTTGATAAAAATACCTCCGCGAAAACAATTTCACCAAATTTAAGTCAAGCATCAAATAGATCAAGTGAGCACTCCGATATAGACATTCAGGATCAGGAACAAAAAGAAAAACCGGATACGAAGTTATCATATAATACATTTTCTGATGCCGGGCAAACGCAAAAAAACAGGCCAACGGCAGAAGATGAGCAAGATATTATGGAAAAGTCGCTGGATTTACTGGAAGTCGCCGATAATTACTGGGAAAAAGGTGATGTAGAAAATACAATAAATACATTGGATAAAGCTTATGCATTAATTCTTGATGCTGACGGAGATGTGGCTATATCTCGGCAAAAAGATGATTTGCGATTATTAATATCTAAGCGCCTGCTGTCTGTATACTCCGCCAAGCAAACTGCTACGCATGGCAAAGCCAGCGAAATACCGTTAACAATGAATGAGGCAGTAGAAAAGGAAATTCATTGTTTTCAAACTGTGGAACGCGATTTTTTTATTGCCGCGTATCAGCGCTCCGGGATGTACCGTCCTGCCATAATTACGGAATTAAAAAAAGCGAGAATTCCGGAAGAGCTTTCTTGGCTTCCCTTTGTGGAAAGCGGTTTCAAGATTAAAGCTCTTTCCCGCGCCCGCGCACTTGGTTTGTGGCAATTTATTCCATCAACCGGTTATAAGTACGGATTAAGCCGTGATGAATGGATAGATGAACGTATGGATGTGGAAAAATCTACTCAGGCGGCAATTGCTTATCTAAAAGAATTACACGACATGTTTGGAGATTGGCTTACCGCGTTAGCCGCATATAATTGTGGAGAGGGAAAAGTGCTCAGGGTCATATCATTGCAACACATTAACTACTTCGATCGTTTTTGGGATCTGTACAATCTATTACCGCGAGAAACATCCCGCTATGTCCCACGATTTTTAGCAACGTTACATATACTCAAAAACCCACAGAAGTATGGATTTAACTTAGGTGATGCTGAGAAGCCAATTGCAGTGGAGACAGTCAAAGTCAATAAAATAATGAAGCTGGAAGATATTGCGTCGAGAATCGAAATGTCGGATGAAAAATTACACTTAATTAATCCGGACTTGAGATACAAAATAACCCCGGATAGAGAATATGACTTGAAGATTCCCAAGGAATCTCTAGCCAAGTTCAATTCCGTGGTTAGTGAAATACCCGAAAGTGAAAAACCGCGATTTCTTCTAGCTAGAACAGTTTTTATCAGACACCGAGTAAAGAGCGGCGAATCGGTTAGTTCTATTGCCGGTAAATATGGAGTTTCTGTATCCAGAATAATATCTTATAACAGGTTAAATTCTCAAAAAGCATTAATTGCCGGGAAGCGTTTAACGATTCCTATAATTAAAGAAAAGCGTTACGCCAAAGGCAAATCAAAACAAAAAAATGATAAGATACAAATATCTTCAGGACAATATAAAGTTAGAAAAGGAGACACCCTCCAGATAATTGCGCAGCGTTCCGGTACTACCCAAGCGCAAATTAAAGAATTAAACAACTTAAAAAGGGATACAATACGTACAGGTCAATCACTAAAAGTATCTCCGAATGAAAACATTGTCAATTCAGCAGAAAAAAAGGATAGTGCAACAAAGACAGCGCAGAAATCAAAGATATCAAATAAAATATTGTCGGCGGCTGATGTAGAGAAATTAGGAACAAACAAGTATATTGTTACTAAGGGTGATAATTTATACAGCATCTCCAAGAAAAATAATACCAACGTTGCTAAGCTAAAGGAATTAAATAATCTTTCCGAAGATGAAAAAATTATCCCCGGACAGATTTTAGTTGTTAAATAGATAAATCAAAGAGGACATTCAGGGGAAAAATACGGAAGCTTTGATGATCGCTTGCTCCCCAATTTATTTCCTTGACAAAAATTATTAAATATTGTTAATATTTATTCACGCTTGGATCCGCAAGGACCGGGACGGAAGGGAAGAAGAATCAAAAAGACTATTATAAAGCCTCTCGTCTTGCGACGGGGGGCTTTTTTTAATGTAAAAATGAAAACAAAAATTATCAACTCAATAAAGGAAATGCAATCTTATTCGGAAGCCCTAAGGCTTAAAGGTAAACGATTAGCATTTGTTCCAACTATGGGCTATTTTCATGAAGGGCATCTTAATCTTATGAGAGAAGCCAAAAAAATGGCCGATTATTTAATCGTCAGCATCTATGTCAATCCCACGCAATTTGGACCCAAAGAAGATTTATCTAGATATCCGCGTGATTTTGACCGCGACCTAAGAATGGCGGAAAGTGTCAATGTTGATGTAATTTTTTATCCCGTAGATAAAGAAATGTACCCGGAAAATTATCAGACATATGTAAATGTGGAAGAAGTGACCAAAAATTTATGCGGTTTATCTCGTCCCGGCCATTTTCGGGGTGTCACAACGATATGCGCCAAACTCTTTAATATTGTTAAACCGCATGTCGCCGTTTTTGGGAGAAAAGATTTTCAGCAATTTATAGCTATAAAACGAATGGTTGCTGATCTAAATTTTGATCTGCAAATACTCGGATTGCCTACTGTGCGTGAGATTGATGGGTTAGCCATGAGCTCGCGCAATGTTTATTTGAAAGAAAACGAGAAGCCCTCGGCCTTAACGTTGGTTGCTTCCCTTAAATTAGCGCAAAAACTCTATGATGGCGGAGAAAGAAATGCTTCCGTTATAATAAATAAAGCGAAAAAATTAATTATCAATGCTCCCTATACCGATATCGATTATATGAAAATATGTGATACGAAAACACTTGCCGATATTGATGAACTTGCCGGTGAAGCGGTTATAGCATTGGCCGTAAAAGTGGGGAAAACGAGACTTATAGATAATCACGTTTTTGGTGAAAAGTTACATTCATAATTTATAGCTTTGAGGAGTAATATGACCATGCAAAGATTTATGTTAAAATCGAAAATACATCGCGCTACGGTGACCGATGCCGACTTGCACTATGAAGGCAGTATTTCTATAGATGAAACGCTTATGGAGGAAGCGCAGATTGTACCTTATGAAAAAGTGGCAATATACAATATTTCTAACGGGGAAAGGTTTTCCACGTATACGATAAAAGCGAAGCGGAACTCCGGGACAATTTGTCTCAATGGCGCCGCTGCGCGCAAAGTATCCAAGGGAGATTTAATTATTATTGCAACTTATGTTACTGTCGATGATAAAGACGCGAAGAAATGGCATCCTAAATGTGTTCTGGTTGATGATAAAAATAAAATAAAAAAAGTCAGTTAAATTTAATAGTTGATTATTAAAGATTAACTAATCATTAAGAATATCAATATATTAGCGGTGTAAATATTTCTGGTATTTTCAGAGATTGTCTTCTTAATATAAAATCTATTATAAATTGAAAAAATCATTTAACTAAAATACATATATATGTTAATTGCTTCTATCGTATTTTGGCGCTGGCGAAAAAATATATATACAAGGAGCTTTTAAGCATGCAAATTACATCGGAAAGTGTAAAAATAGGTCATCCGGATATAGTGTCTGATTCTATAGCTTCGAATATTATTGCCTCGATATTGGAAGAAGAGAATAAAATAGGCATGGACATAAACTGCATGCCGCACTGTGGTCTGGAAGTTTTTTTGGGAAAAGGCCTTTGTGTTGTTGGAGGTGAAGTTTCCACACGAGTTTATATTGATATTGAAAAAACGGTACGCCAAACAGTTCTTGGTATCGGTTATCGTGATTCCGAGTTGGGTCTTAACGGCAGTTCGATGGGTATACTAAACGCGATCATTCCCCAATCGCCCGATATCAATATTGGGACGAGAGCGGATTTAGGAAAACACAAGGAAATCGGAGCAGGGGATCAAGGCATTATTTACGGTTTTGCCTGTGACGAAACTCCGGAATTATTGCCGTTAACTTATGTATTGGTCAATAAAATGATGCGCGCTTTTGAAAATTGCGGCAATCCTATTTTTGCTCCGGATGGAAAAGGGCAGGTCACGGTGGATTATGACGCCGATTGGCGTCCGCAGAGAGTAACCACAGTACTTATGTCCAACGCCATAGATTACCGCCAGGTGCCGGATAAATTTCGCTCATCGATTGAAGAGCAGGCCCGGCAAATTGCTTTTGATTGTTTAAACGATTGGATAGATAATAAGACAAAATTTATTTTTAATCCCACTGGCGAATGGAATGCGGTTAATTCCTGTTCGGCGGCAGATTCCGGTGTGACCGGCCGCAAATTAGTTGTGCAGCTCTATGGCGGGTACCCGGGTGCTCAATTGGGCGGCGGCTCCATTGTCAATAAAACACCGGAAAAAGTCGATTGTTCAGCGGCTTTCGGTGCAAGATATGTGGCTAAAAACATTGTTGGCTCTGGGCTCGCGAAAAAATGTTCTGTACAGCTTGCTTATGCGATCGGAATTGCGCAACCTATCTCCATCTATGTCAACACTTTCGGAACTGGCATTATGTTAGATGAAAAAATCGCCGGAGTTGTTAATCAGGTATTTGATTTAACGCCCAAAGGAATGATCGAAAAGTTTAATTTGCTGAAAGGCGATATATATAAAAAAATTCCCAAGACATTGTTTCTGGACATGAATTATCTTTGGGAAAAAACGGATAAAGTTGACGCTCTGAAAAAAGCATTGAAAAATAAATAGTCGGACAAGAGTAAACGTGGCAAAAATACACTGGAGGAAAGATGGCTTTTTTGGAAATTGATAGGACACTAAAATACAAAATTGCCGATATTTCTCTGGCTTCGTTTGGCCGAAAAGAAATGCAATTGGCAAAAAATGAAATGCCCGGTCTTATGGCTGTGCGCGAAAAATACGGCCGTAAGAAACCTCTTTATGGATTGAAGATAATGGGCTCTCTGCATATGACCATTCAAACGGCTATGCTTATTGAGACATTGAAAGAATTGGGGGCCGATGTTCGCTGGGCATCCTGTAATATTTTTTCGACTCAAGATCATGCAGCGGCCGCGATAGCTAAAGCCGGTTCTGCAGCGGTTTTTGCCTGGAAAGGCGAATCTCTGGATGAATATTGGTGGTGCACCGAGCAGGCGTTAACTTGGCCTGATGGTTCCGGTCCCGATTTGATCGTTGATGATGGGGGCGATGCGACACTATTCATTCATCAGGGAGTCAGGATTGAAAAAGCTCCTCAACTACTGAAACAAAAAATTGAAAATAAAGAATTTAAAATCATTATTTCCCGTTTGGAGAAATCTTTGAAGCGTGACCAGAAAAGATGGCAAAAGGCGACCGCTAAAATTCGCGGAGTTTCCGAAGAAACAACAACAGGCGTGCATCGCCTTTATCAAATGCATGCAGCAGGAGAACTATTGTTTCCGGCAATAAATGTTAACGATTCAGTTACTAAATCAAAATTCGATAATCTTTACGGATGTCGTGAATCGCTAGCTGACGGCCTTAAAAGGGCAACGGATGTAATGATTGCCGGCAAGATCGTTGTTGTTTGCGGTTATGGAGATGTCGGGAAGGGTTGCGCCCAATCAATGAGAGGTTTTGGCGCCCGGGTGATTATCACGGAAATCGATCCAATTTGCGCGCTGCAAGCAGCGATGGAAGGGTATGAGGTCAGGACATTGGAAGAAGTGGCGGCTAGCGGCGATATTTTTGTGACCGCCACCGGCTGTTGCGACGTCATTACCGGCAAACACATGGAAATAATGAAAGATGAAGCTATCGTCTGCAATATTGGCCATTTTGACAGCGAAATCGGCATGCAATATTTAGAGACAAGCAAATTCTGTAAAAAAGAGAATATTAAACCGCAGGTGGATAAGTGGAAACTCAAATCGGGACGCTCCATAATAATATTAGCGGAGGGCAGATTGGTTAATTTAGGATGTGCCACCGGTCATCCCAGCTTTGTCATGAGTAATAGCTTTACCAATCAATGCCTGGCGCAAATAGAACTGGCCACCAAGAAACATAAAATAGGCGTTTTCACTTTGCCGAAGATATTGGATGAAGAAGTCGCCCGGGTGCATTTAGGTAGATTGGGTGCGCGGGTGACCAAATTGACGCGAAAACAAGCAGATTATCTGGGCCTATCGATAGAGGGGCCATTTAAACCGGAATACTATAGATATTAGTTTACGGGTTCATAAAAATCCAGATTATCCAATCTCCCGGATAATATTTTAGCGGTACTAAGTACGTGCTTTATGAAATAATGCCAAGGCGATGGAAATAAACAAGATATTTGCTGCCCAGGCGGCGATGATCGGAGATAGTGTTCCGGAGCGGCCCAGAGACATACTAAACGCATGAATTATCCAATAGGAGGCCCCGATAAGAATGCCCATTCCCACGCTTTGCATTACACCACCGCTTCTTTCCGAACGTAGAGAAAAAAAGACACCGATGAAAACAAGAATTATGGTTACGAGGGGAAAGGCTATTTTGCCCTGTAAATCTACGAGATATCTGGTGACGTCATATCCTTCCGCCTGTATTTTTTTGACATATTTTCTCAGTTCGAAATAGCCCATTTTTTCCGCGTCTTTTTGTATTATTTTGAAATTATCAGGTCTTTCAGGAATATTAATTATTTTTTCTTCTGCCCACTCTAAGACGGGAATATTATTGCTGTCAAAAGTAGTGATAAGCAAGTTATGAAAAATCCAATGATCATCATTCCACTCAGCGCTTTTGGCATCTATGCGCATATTTAAAGTAAAATCGGGATTTAAATAATTAATAGTTACGCCGCGCAAAGTGTTAGTGTTAACATCAAACATTTTGAAATTATAAATCGCATTTCCCGAACGGTACCAAATCTCATTTTGTTTAAAGAAACCCAGCGCCTGCTGTTTTTGGATTTCAATTTTTATGATATTTTCAGTTTTTTGTATCGATGCCGGTGTTATCAGCTCGCTGAAATAGAATAAAAAAACAGCTAATACTGCCGCGAATATCAGGGCAGGAAGGGAAATTCTATAAAGGCTAATCCCGTTGGCTTTCAGCGCCGTTATTTCATTGTGTTTGGAAAGTGAGCCGTAAGCCATCAGCGTTGCCAAAAGAACGGCAAAGGGAAAAACAAGAGAAATAATCATGGGAATAGAGTAAAAAAAATATGATGCCATTTGGGCGACAGATGCGTTATTACTAAGAAACATACGAATTCTTTCGAAGGAATCACCAATAAGGTAAAGAGCGATAAAAGTTATGCTGATTATGATGAATAATTTACTGAATTCCCTGATAATATACCTGTCAATTATCTTCAATTTATAATCCTTAATTATTTAGAGTTTTACGCCAAAGTAAAATCTTTGCCATATGCCAGAGAGATATTTCTCTATACGCAGTGTAAAAGAAATAACCGCCCAGAAAAGCGAATGTTAAATTTGGTGTCCAGGCACCTATTACAGTAGAGAGGCGGCCTGTTTCGACCAGAGCCTCGCCGCCTATACGAAGCAGATAATATAAGGAAACAGCTATAATACCAACGGCAAAACCGCGCGATTTTACCGCCCGATGACTTCTTATTCCCAACGGCAAAGCCAGAATAGCGAAAAAAAGGCAGGAAAGGGGAATAGAAAATTTTTTGTGCACTTCAATTGCCAACTCACGGATTGAAGCTTCATCAAGACCCGGTTTTTTCATCTTTTCCAGCAGTTCACCCATCGTCATTTCCGTGCTTGATTTCGAATCTTCACGCATGCCGGCAATGGCAGTTGATAAATTAAGATTGATATCATAACTTTCGAAATCGATTTTGCGGTAATTTTTTAAATCTGAACTTACTGTATGAACGGAGCCGTTTTCCAGTCTTAATTTTACTATCATCAAATCCGGGTCGGATATAAGAAAGGCTCTTTTAGCTAAAATCGTGTTTTGTTCGCCAATAATACGGCTGTCGGAAACAATGACTCCTTCCATGTATTTGCCATCAAGGGGAATTTTATCCGCATAAAGCAAAAAACCTTTGAAATCAGCGTTGAAGACTTTTTCTTTTATGCCGATACTGGCGTTTTGGGAAGCAATTTCGAAAAGCAAACGTTTGGTGGCAAAATTGCTATATGGCACAAGAAAATTGCTTATAAATATGGTGAAAATAAACGTAGCCAAAGAAGCAATCGCCACAGGGTAATAAATTTGCAATAAACTGATGCCCGAAGCTTTAATCGCTGTTATTTCGTTATCGGCGGATAATCGCCCCAGGGCGATGAGTATGGCAATCAAAAGTGCGATGGGTATGGTAAACAACATAAACGAAGGTAAAAGAAAGATAATGAGCTCGGCGATGGAGAATACACTGATACCCTTATTGACCATTAAATCCATTATTTGCAGGATTTTCCCCATGAGCAGGACGAAGGTCAAGACAAATAAAATGATGATAAAAGGTAAGGCTATTTCTTTAAATATATATCTGTCAATAATTTTACGCATGCATTTAAACCACTATTTTTTAAATTAACATGTATTGGTTAATTTTCTCAAGTAAAACATGGTGGCCAGGTAAAATGTCTTAATAGCCTCTTAAAAATTATGTAAAAACAGGTATTGTTGCAATGTTTTATTGACAGCTGTCGCTATTTTGCCTATATTTCCCTCGAATTTCACCGAAATGTCGATTCTAGAAAGGATACGAATTGCTTGCCCATGAAAGTTGATACTATGCGCCGGATTGATTATTACCTTGGCATTCCTCTTTGCTTTTTGGGAACATTAGGCCATAAAGTTATTAAATTGCTGGGCCGGCGCGGAAGGGAACCTTTACGCAACGTACTTTTTATCGAATTATCGGAAATGGGTAGCGCCATTTTAGTTGATCCCGCGATGAGAAAACTGCAAAAAAAAACCGGCGCTAATATCTATTTCGCCATTTTTAAAAAAAATAAGCCCAGTCTGGATTTACTGGAAACAGTTCCCGAGGAAAATATTTATTCGATTCGTGAAGGGAATTTTCTGACCTTTGTGCTCGATACATTAAAATTTTTTTTCTGGACCCGCAAGAAAAAAATTGATGCTGTAATCGACCTGGAGCTTTTCTCACGGTTTACGGCCTTGCTTACAGGTTTCAGTGGTGCTCCATACAAAATTGGTTTTCATGCATATTTTAATGAAGGGCTTTACCGCGGCGGTTTTTTGTCGCATAAGGTAGCATACAATCCTCATATTCATATTGCCAAAAATTTTATTGCTATGATCAATGCTCTTCTTGCTTCTGAAAGGGAAGTTCCCTATTCAAAAACGTTGATTTCCGATGACGAAATTGTTTTGACCAAGGTTGAATTCTCAGCTGCGGAGAAGAAGCCAATTATAGATATTATTCGCAGTTCTTTCGGCCAATTCAATCCAGAAAAGCATAAAATTATTTTAATTAATCCTAACGCCAGCGAACTTCTTATTCAGCGGCGGTGGCCACAAGCAAATTATACGCAATTAATTAAAATGATTTTGGAGAACTGCTCCCGGGCAATAGTTTTAATTACGGGCGACACGCGGGAAAGAGAAGAAGCCGAGCGCCTGAGAAGCGAAGTGCAGGGGGAAAGGTGTATAAATTTTGCCGGAAAAGTGACGCTTGATCAGCTTTCACTCCTCTACAGTGTATCCGAATTCATGGTGACCAACGATTCCGGCCCACCGCATTTTGCTGCGGTAACGGATATGCCTACATTTGTCATTTTTGGCCCGGAGACACCTGCGCTCTACGGATCATTGGGAAAGACCACGCCTATTTATGCCGGCTTAGCTTGTTCGCCTTGCGTGAGCGCAGCCAATCACCGTAAAACTGCCTGCAAAGATAATATTTGCCTGCAGGTGATAAAACCCGAAAGAGTATTTGCGGAGATTAAACCTACTTTAGAGAAGATAAATGCTGAAGACAAATAAACAAATATTTCTGCTGATCGGCTTATTCACTTTAATCCGCCTTATCGTGGCGCCATTTTTTGGCTTGGGTGTTGATGAAGCTCACTATGTTTTATACGCAAAATATATCGACTGGAGTTATGTAGATCATCCGCCGCTGGTCGGCTGGGTGCATGCGCCATTTTTTTATCTTCTGGGCACAAATGAATTTTTAGCCCGCCTGCCGGCTATTTTACTGTTTGCCGCCACTTCTTACTGCGCATATTTGTTTGTATTAAGAGTAACGAAATCAATACAGATGGCGCTTTTGGCAACTCTGGCCTTGAACTGTTCCTTTATCCTCAATGTTATGGGACTGATGTTGTTGCCAGACTCTCTTTTGTTGTTGTTTATTTTCCTGCTTATATTTACTCTCGAAAAAATAGCACATGAAAAAAAGCCTCTAGATTTTGTTTTACTGGGGATTCTGCTCGGTTTAATGGGACTAGCCAAGTACACTTCAATTTTACTAGTGCCGCCGCTCATCATATTTTTGCTGATGAAAAGAAGATACGATATAATCTTTTCCCCCTATATGTTTTTGGCGGTACTGATTGCTTTAATCATGATAACACCGGTAATTTACTGGAATATCAACCACGACTTTATCAGTTTCCGCTATCAGGGTTCTCATATCTTTGGATCTTTAGCCACAAGTTTTAATAATTTTATTGTATCCCTGGCGGCACAGTTTGGTGCTTACAGTCCTTTTTTATTTATCATTGCTTTTTATGGTTTTTTCAAGGTCTTGCGTTCCTCCAATGATTATTTGCGCCTGTCTGTATTATTCGGTGCCACGATAATTGTTTTTTTCCTAGTTACATCGCTCTCTGAAAGAACACTTCCACACTGGCCTGGTATTTTCTATGTGCTGTTCATCCCTATCGGCAGCTACAATCTTTATCTAGCAAAAGAAAAATGGAAGAGAAACTATCTTTATTTATCGATAGGATTAAGTTTGGTCGTGATGTTATTTGCCTATGTTGAAGTTGCGGGAAAATTTTTTACTTTTCCCGATTACAAATCGCCGTTTCGCGATATTTACGGCTTTCCGGAGATTGCCAGGAAAGCCGATGAGCTTCTGAAAAATAATTTATCGGCGGCGTCCAAAGCAATAACGGTGACCAACTGGACGATGGGCAGTAGGACAATGTATTACAGTTTGCCTTATAGAAATGAAGTATTTGTGATTGATAATCGCCAAGATCAATTCGATATCTGGCAAAAAAAATCGCCTATTGGTTATGATCTTCTTTTTCTCAATACTTATTTTAATAATTTAAATATTGAAAAGTATGTTGGTTGTGAACGTGTTGAAAACGCCGCCAAAATGGATTTAATCCTGCACAAGGCAAAGGTAGATACGGTGGAATTTGTCTGGTGCTACAATTACAGGGGAGCTAAGCCTTGATCAAAAAATGGATCGCCGCTATTTTCTTTTTCGTTTGTTTGGTGCTGGTTGCCGTTTCCTATTTCTACTGGGATATTCCGCTGGTAATGTACTGCAAGGGATTAAATAGCTCAATAGTCGATATTGCTCAAATTATCACTATCCTGGGTGAATCTAGATGGTATTATATAATACTAGTGCCAGCGTTTGTATATTTCTGTTTTCTAGCTAAAAATAAACTATGGTCAATGAGGATTCTTTTTCTTTTTATATCAATATCGGCAGCAGGCCTGATTAGTACTTTAATTAAGTGGCTTGTCGGCAGATATAGACCAAGTATGCTAGATGAAGCTCTTTATGGTTTTAATTTTTTTGGCGCAGGTTATGAATTAACCTCTTTGCCTTCCGGCCATACAGTTACAGCTTTTTCTTTAGCTGCCGCGGTAAGTATATTATTTCCCCGCGTGAGCATCGCGGCCTTTATTATTGCCATATCTATAGGAATGACACGAATAGTATTAACGTCGCACTATTTGAGCGACGTAATTGCCGGCGCCGGTATCGGTATATTATCCACAATGCTCGTAAAATATTTTTTTGATCGAAAGAAAATCGAATTAATTCAGAAGTGAATAGGCGTAAATTATTTCCATGCAAAAAAGATATATCCTGCTTTTAGTACCCTTTATTCTTTATATCGGCTTGCTCGGCATCATGCCGCAAATGGAGCCGGACGAAGCGCGATACAGCTTGATTCCCAGCGCCATGAACCAAACCGGTAATTTCATAACTCCGCACATTAAAAATGTTGTTTATCTGGAAAAGCCGCCGTTGGTTTACTGGGTGACAGCAATGTCATTTAAAATATTCGGGGAAAATGATTTTTCGGCAAGGCTATTTGCCGGTCTCTGCGCCTGGGGTTGTGTGTTACTGGCATATTTTATGGGGAAATATTTCCGGGATGAAAAAACGGGACTTTATGCCGCGGCGCTCTTAACGATATCCACTTTTCCATTTGCCTTAGGCCGAATTAACGTATTGGATATGCCGCTGACTTTTTTCGTCTGTCTTTCCATCTGGCTGGGTTATTTATCTTTAACCGGGGAAAAGAAAAAATACCTCTATTATTTATTTTATTTTTCCTGCGCTCTTGCTTTTTTAACGAAGGGTGTTATCGGTGTTATATTTCCCTTTACTATATTGATTTTATGGCTGATATGGGTTGGTAAGTGGCGTCAAATATGGCAGCTATTTTCGCCAATTGGAATATTGATATTTCTGATTATCGTCTGCCCCTGGCTGATTTTGGCGCAAAAAGAAAATTCCGATTTTCTCTGGTTCTTTTTTGTGCGTGAACATTTTCTGCGTTTTACCACGAAGATGCACGGTAAGATCGAGCCTTTTTATTATTATTTGCCGGTCATTATTGCCGGAACTATTCCGTGGTCGGTTTATCTGATCAAAGCCTGGAAGGGGAAATCAATTAAGGAGTGGCTATTCAGCCAGGAAGAAAATAAATTACTGGCGGTTTGGATTTTATTCATTTTTTTGTTTTATACGTTTTCTTCTTCCAAAGTGGCCACATATATTGCTCCCATATTTTTACCGCTTGCTATTTTTTCCGGTAATATTTTTCGCAATTACGAAGAGGATTTATCGGAAGCAAGTAATGGCATGAAAGTATTTTACCGGATTGCCGTTATATTTCAGTCCCTGATAATAATCATTGCTTTTTTGCTGCCACCTGTATTGAAAAAATACTCCGATCCGGAAAAAGGACTGGTCATCATGACTTCCGGAGATTGGTGGTTATATATTTTATTGCCTTTACTGGTAACAATTTTGATGATTTTTCTGCCGGACCTGATTGTCCGAAAGTTAAGACGCGGCTGGTTTTTAACCATTTATTTGCTGTGCGCTGTATTTCTAGCCAGCATTCTTTTACCGGTAAATGATTTTTTAGCGCCTTATCGCAGCGCTCGAGTTGCCAGGGAAGCAATTTTAAAATTTGTACCGGCTGGCCAGGATTTATATCAATATCGGGAAAATTTTTACGGCATTGACTTTTATAATAAGATAAGAACGCCGATAGTAGAAGACTTTGGCGAGTTGGCGGAAGGAATAGCCAAGCTTCCGTCAGTGGAAAGAGAACGTTATTTTTTATCCAGGAAAGAGTTTTTTCAATTGTGCGCGCAAAGAAAAAGTGTTTATTGTATTACTCAGCACGAAAACAAGTTAAAAGAAATTAAAGAAAAAATGCCGAAGGTTGATGTGCTCTGGGACAATGGCGCTTTTTATTTGTTACATATAAAAAAATAAGAATTAGCAGGTGCTGTAAATGAAAATAAGAAAAGATTTCTTGCCGTTTAGCAGGCCTTCAATTGGCGCTACCGAAATAAATAAAGTTGTAGACTGCCTCAAATCCGGCTGGATTACGACCGGAGCGCTCTGCCAGGAATTTGAAGCCGGTTTCTGCCAGCTTACAGGGGCAAAGAAAGCGATAGCGCTCAACTCGGCCACAGCGGGTATGCACCTAACTCTGACAGTGCTCGGTATCGGTGCCGGTGATGAAGTCATAACGCCTTCGATGACTTTCGCCTCCACAATTAATATGATAGCCTTACGAGGAGCAACACCGGTATTTGTTGATGTCGACTACGGCACGCTCAATATCAATGCCGCTTTGATAGAAGAAAAAATTACCCCCAAGACAAAGGCAATAATTCCCGTTCATTTCGCCGGAGCACCAGCCGATATGGAAAAAATAAATAAGCTCGCTCAAAAGTATAATCTACTCGTGATAGAAGACGCGGCTCATGCGGTTGGTACTTATTGCAAAGGTGTGCATGTCGGAGGATGGGGCCATATTGCCATTTTTTCCTTCCATCCGATTAAAAATATTACCACCGCCGAGGGAGGAATGATAACTCTGAACGATGTCTCTCTGGAAAAGAAATTGCGCCTCATGAGATTTCATGGGATCGAGCGGGATGCCTGGAGGCGATACGGCAAGGGCGGGAATCCTTCCTATGATATAATGGAGCCCGGCTATAAATATAATATGCCGGATCTGCTGGCGGCGCTAGGTTTGGCTCAACTGGAGCGCTGGCCGGAACTGAATGCAAAGCGTTCTCAGCAGGCGCAGCTTTATTTAGAAGGATTAAAAGGCGCAAAAGGTATAGATTTGCCGCAATCTCCCCAATACAAGCATATCCATGCCTGGCATCTTTTTGTGATCAAGGTTTTGGCTTTAGATAGAGATGAGTTTATGAACAAGCTTGCTGAATATAATATCGGCTATGGATTGCATTTTCCTCCAGCTCACACTTTAAGCTATGTAAAGAAAAGATATGCGGCAAGCAGCGGCATGCTGAAGGAAACGGAAAGGGCGGCAGATAAGATTATATCCTTACCTTTATTTCCGGATATGCGAGAAGATGATGTTCAATATGTTTGCGCAGCTATAAAGGAGATAGTAAATCATGGCTAGCACTAAAATAGCTATTGTCATCCCCGTTTACAATGAAAAAGAAAACCTCCCGACTTTAATGCAAAGGCTTACATCCGTAATGCAAAGTTGGGGAAGAAGCTACGAGATAATATTCATTGATGACGGAAGCACGGATAATTCCTTAGAAATTCTTAAAGAATTGGCACAAAAACCAGCGGTGAAAATAGTAGAATTAACGCGAAATTACGGACAGCATGCGGCCATCTTAGCGGGATTTTCCGTATCCGACGCCGAAATCATCATTACCATGGATGCGGATTTGCAAAATCCTCCCGAAGAAATACCTAATTTAGTGAAAGTGATGGAAGAGGGCAATTATGATGTGGTCGGCACAATCAGAAAGGGACGCAAAGATTCCTTCTGGCGAATTTTTCCCTCCAAAATTATCAACATGGTCGCGCGAAAAATTACGGGCGTCAGCCTGCGGGATTGGGGATGTATGCTGCGGGCCTACAGGCGCAGTGTGGTCGAAAGGATGATTGGGTGCCATGAGCATTCCACATTCATTCCGGCTTTGGCGACGCTTTTCTCCAAGCGCATAACGGAAATAGAAGTGGCTCATGAGGAGCGGTTGGGCGGAAAATCGAGTTACCCTTTACGAAAGCTGATTAATCTGCAATTTGATCTGGTGGCGGCTTTTTCTAATTTACCGATAAAGCTGATTATGTACGGCGGTATATTGATGTCGCTGCTGGGCGTTTTTTTCGGAATTTTTCTGGCTATAGCGAGGTTGGTTTACGGCGCGCGCTGGGCGGCGGAAGGAATATTTACTCTATTTGCCGTTCTGTTCGTATTTGTCGGTCTGCAATTTTTTGCTCTGGGCATTATCGGCGAATACATTGGCAGAGTTTACCGAGAAGTGCGCAAGCGGCCGGAATATGTGATTGAAAACATTTACAGCGCGAAAGGGAATAACAGGTAAGTTGAAAGCAGTTGTTTTTGCGTATCACAATATGGGTATCGCCGGTTTGGAAGCGCTGGCTAAACACGGGTTTGATATTACCGCCGTATTTACCCATGAAGACGACCCCGGTGAGAATTGTTGGTTCGGCTCGGTCAAAGATTGGGCTGTAAAAAAGAATATCACTGTATACACTGCCGAAGAAATAAATGAACCGCAATGGATTAAAAAAATTACCGGGCTCCAGCCCGATATTATATTTTCCTTTTATTATCGAAAAATGATCTGCCACGAGATTCTGGAAATCCCCAGGCTGGGCGCGTTTAATTTGCACGGCTCGCTACTGCCTGCTTATCGGGGCCGCTGTCCGGTGAACTGGGTTTTGATCAACGGGGAAAAGCGCACGGGCGTTACGCTTCATTATATGATTGATAAGCCCGATGCTGGAGACATTGTCGGTCAAAAAGCGGTAGTGATAGACTTAGCGGATACCGCTAAAACTTTGTACGATAAGCTCTGCGGGGCGGCAAAAGGGCTTCTGGATGAATTACTGCCTTTGATTAAAACTGGTCAAATACCACGACAGAAGCAGGATTTGAAGGCGGGGAGTTATTACGGCGGCAGGCGTCCCGAGGATGGCGGCATCAATTGGAATAAAGCTGCGCAAGATATTTACAACTTGATTCGCGGTGTCACCGAACCTTACCCGGGAGCTTTTGCCATTCTGGGAAATGGCGAGAAATTAATTATCTGGTGGGCCGAACCGGTAAAATCAAACATATCCAAAGTTCCCGGAGAGGTAGAAATCAGCACAAAAAATGTTCGCGTGTATGCCGGTAAAGGTGCTATAAAACTTATGGATATAGAAGTTCAGGGAAAGCGCCTGAAAGGTTCGCCAATTTCCGAATATTTCCAAAAAGGGAAGGTGACAAAGTTAAAATGAAAATATTGATACTGGGCGTAAATGGATTTATCGGGCATCATCTGATTAATAAAATCCTCACCGAAAAAAAAGATTGGATAGTTTACGGCATGGATTTGGGCACAGACCGCTGGGCAAGGCTCTGAATAATTCCCGGTTTCATTTTATGGAAGGCGATATTGCCATCAATCAGGAGTGGATTGAACTGCAAATCAAAAAATGTGATGTCATCATGCCGCTTGTGGCAATTGCCACTCCGAAGCTTTATGTGGAGGATCCCATTGCCGTTTACAATCTTGATTTTGAAATGAATGTGCGATATCATCAAGAAGTGCGTTAAATATCAAAAACAGGTTGTTTTCCCCTCGACCTCGGAAGTATATGGCGCCTGCACCGATCCCGAATTCAACGAGGATGAGAGCTTTTTGGTGGTAGGCCCGATCAATAAAGAACGCTGGATTTATTCCTGCTGCAAACAACTTCTGGACCGTGTGATTTACGGCTATGGAACAAGAGGACATTTGGAATTTACACTTTGTTTCGGCCTTTCAATTGGATCGGCCCGCGGCTTGATTCACTCTACGCGGCAAAGGAAGGCAGCTCCCGCGTCGTCACGCAGTTTATTGCGGAGTTGTTTATGAAACGCCCGATAAATCTTGTTGATGGCGGGAAACAAAAGCGCTGTTTTACGTATGTTGATGATGGAATTAGTGCGCTGATGAAAATATTAGAAAACAAAAATGATATTTGCCAAAACCAGATTATTAACATCGGCAATCCGTCCAATGAATGCTCGGTCAAGGAACTGGCCATCTTATTAAAGAAATTATTCAAGGAACATCCTGATCATAAAAATGATAAAAGTTATTCCGAAATAATCGATGTTTCCGCTGATACCTATTACGGCAAAGGCTATCAGGATATTTACACCCGGAAGCCCAGCATCGAGAAGGCGAGAAAACTTTTGAAGTGGGAACCAAAAATTGGCTTGGAAGAATCATTGCGTCTAACCCTCAATTCGTTTCTGGAAGAAAATAAAGACGCCGACATCAAATAAAATGGCAATGCTTGGATTAAAAATCGATGTCGATACTTACTGGGGCATGAAAAACGGCGTGCCCTGTCTTTTGGAGACCTTAAAAGAATTTCAAATAAAGGGAACATTTTTTTTGAGCATCGGGCCGGATAATTCCGGCCGGGCTGTATTGCAGCTAATCAAGAATCCACTTTTTTTAAAAAAGATGATGCGGACAAACGCAGTCTGCTCTTTACGGCTGGAAAACAGCTCTCTACGGTACATTGCTTCCCGCGCCCATGATCGCGCTTTCTTTTCCGCAAATTGTGAATGATATAATTGCC
The DNA here is from genome assembly GCA_963730275.1 of uncultured delta proteobacterium. GTDB lineage: Bacteria > Desulfobacterota > Syntrophia > Syntrophales > Smithellaceae > UBA4810. The sequence continues at coordinate 69,846 of CAVSRI010000002.1, forward strand.
GCCGGCCATGAAGTCCAGTTTCATGCCTGGGATCATCGCCGCTGGCAGGATGAACTCCGATAAATCCGAAAAATGGATTAGAGAATGGTTTGCCAAGGGCATTGCCGGTTTTGAAAAATTAACCAGGAAAGAAACCTACCGCCTTCGGCGCTCCTTCCTGGTTCGTTGATAATCGAGTGCTCTCTATAATTAAAGAATATCAATTTGCATATCTAAGCTGTACGAGGGCTGCGCGCCGTTTATCCATGAAATAGCCGATATATTAGAGATACCTTCCGATTTGCCTTGCTTTGAAGAAATTGATGCACAAAAAGGCGTATCAATTATTTCCGATCTTCTTCAAGATGGCCAAACACATGTCCTGCCGGTTCATGCCGAAGTGGAAGGCGGCATCTTTCAAAAGCAATTCAGAAAACTTTTAGAAAAAGCGTTGAACAGGGTATGGAAGTTGTACCGCTAAAAGAAATTAAAGAGAAGGTGGATATTAAAACCTGACCTACAAGAAAATACAAAATGGAATTACTTCCCGGCCGCCATTCTCCCTGCGCGGTGTAAATAAAGATTTAGTATTTTTCAGGTATTGCTTATTCTTTTTTAATCATGTAAATTATATATATGGAAAGAAAAGAGATGCTCAAATATTGGGTAGAATCCTCTGATTTGGACTATGACGTTATGCAAAGCCTCTTTGCTAACGGTTATTATGCATGGTCACTTTTTTTGAGTAATCTGTTATAGAAAAATTGCTGAAAGCATATTATGTAATAAAGGTTGATGTAAATTATCCTCGTATTCATAATCTTATTGAAATTGCCGATAAGGCGGCTCTGGTTTTATCCGAAGATCAAAAGGTAATTTTAGAAGAATTGACAACGTTTAATCTTCGGGCAAGATACCCTGATTATAAAAACAGATTTCAAAAAAAGGCAACTCGTCAATTTACGGAAAATCAAATATCTAAGGTAAATGGTTCCAGAAAATGGCTGCTCGAAAAGATAAGCAATTAGTTTATAAAAAAATAAAAGATTATTTAAAGAATTTGGAACGCAACAATATTGTTGTCTGGCGTTTATATCTTTATGGTTCATATGCTAAAGATACTTATAATTCGGAAAGCGATATTGATCTGGCAGTATTCCTTGATCGGGACGATATTGATGGCTTTGACGAAGATGTGCAACTGAGAAAATTAAGGTGGAATATTGATCTGCGAATCGAGCCGCACACATTTGCCCGGTCGGATTTTGACGAAACCGATCCATATATTAAAGAGATAATCGAAACGGGCGAACGAATTTTTGATAAAAGCCTATCTGCTGAATAATTGATTTATAGAAAATATCGGGAATTTGTTATGAGCTTTTCTTAAATAACCCTTCCAATTTATCTTTAGTTTTTAAATCAGTTGCGCCGGGAGTATTTGCTGTTTGTTTAAAGCTAAAAAAATCACAAAAATTGGAGCGGCTTTTCTCCAGCACTCTTTCGGCTTGAGGTTCTCGGCAGTCGTTATACGCGCCTACGTCATAGAAAGAGCAGTTCAGACAGCAATGCAGATCAGCTCCGCAGGAAGGGCATTGCGCTTGCCTGTCGATAAAAAAATCCTCGTGCGATTTCTTTTTTACATTTATAGCAAATTTTCATGGAAGTAAAAATATAAGCAATGCCGAATAATTGTCAAGTAGCTTTCGTGGATATGTGAGAGTCAGATAAATTTTGAAAGACCGGGCGACATTCATTATGTGCTGTGTAACTTTTGTATTTAACTTAAAGTCTATGTTTGTTCTTGATATTTATTAAGTATTTTTCGGATTTCTATGTAGCATTGTTCAAATTTACGATTCATATTAAGAAATATAATAAACGCATTTAATTTGATATCACAAGAAATCAGAAACGCCAGCGATGCAATTCTTGAAAGAGATTCAACTCTTTTATCTTCTTCAAACGCTTTATAAAGCATTCTTTCTGAAAACGGTCCACCGTGAACAAGCGAGGAGAGTTCCGAATATTCTGGAATAATTTTCCAAATAAAATTAGATACAATATTTTGTGGTACTTTCGACACAATATATTCCGATATTTTTCTATAATTAAATTGACTTGATTTTTTTTGTATTTCTTTTAGGGAGTGTTTTGATGCCTCTTGTTTAATTTCTTGCAATATATCAAACGGATTTTTACTAATGCTTTCTTGATCAATGAGCTTGGCAGCATATTTTAGAGAATCGATATAAGAAACATCTTCGGCTAGATCGCAAAATTTGTAATATTCCTCGCCAACAGTATCATTCTTTTCTTGTGCCCAACGCAAGAAAATATATTGAAATTTAACAGAATGCTCAATCAGTGAGCGAAACAATATGCCTGCACTATATATGTCTTCATTTTCAGATAGTTCAAATATTGCCTCTTTCAAAAAGTTGGATCTCATAATGAACATAACTGATGCCTGCCAAACATTAGGAATATTATGATTAATTGAATCTTGTAAAACCAACGGCATCCATTTTTCGATTAAAGCATGAATTTCTTCGTCAAAGATTCGTAGTTCATCTATTTTCTTCGAAAGACATGCCATAGTGGAATTTATTTAAGTAAATTATAGTAGATTTTTCTATTAAAAGTCATTATCTGTTTTCCACCATCCAATCTTTTCCGCCCAGTATTCGGGCGACTAGAATACTCGAAACATTATCGCCGATGGCGTTTACCATCGTTGCCGGAGCGTCAACCAGTGTTCCAATCATCGTGATAAGCGGGAAGGATTCCATCGGAAAGCCGTAAACGGAAATTATCAAAATTTCGCCGATTGTTCCGCCCCCTGGTATGCCGCTCACCACCACTCCGACCAGAAGTGCTATACCAAGCGCTGTCGCAATAGTTTCGATTCCTGAAAAACTTATATTGAATATCCCAAACAGAAAGGCAATCTTCACGACAGCAGCAAGGCAGGAGCCCTCCATATGCATGGTCGCGCCGACGGGAATAACAAATTCGCTGATTTCCTGGGGCACACCTGTTTTGTCCGCCGCTTCCAGATTGGCGGGAATTGTGGCTATAGAACTTCCCGTAGCCAGAGCGACGAGAGACGGCGGTATGATGTTGCGCCAGAAACGCCGCAGACCTTCACTTCTGGCGGCTACAAAGACATAAAGGGTGAAGGCGATGAAGTAGTACAAAATGGCCGTCGGGTAATATAGAATCACGACTCTGGCGTATGAGCCCAGGAGTTCCGGTCCGAAGACGCCGACAAGATAGGCGAAATAAGCGCAAAGGCCAATCGGTGCATAGTACATGATGAAGAAAATTAGTTTCATCATAACCTGACTTGCCGAGGTCAGGAAATTGGCGAAATTTTTACCGCGTTCGCCGGATGCTGAAGTCGCGAGTCCCGTGAGAACAGCAAAGATGATAAGGGCCAGCATATTTTTCTTGGATAAAAGATCGGTAAAATCGCCGACTGTAAAAGCTTTCACTATTTCGTTGGAGGCTTTAATGTGTTCGAGATTTACGCTGCTGACAAAGTTAACATGGACACCGACTGCAGGAGGATAGAGCATGACTCCGATCAGCATGACAATTGAAGCAATGAGGCCAGTGATTACGAACACAAGGATCATCGCCGATAAGATTTTTCCTAAGCGCCGGATATTAGGCATTCCCGCAACAGCCGATGATATAGAGAAAAAGACAAGAGGAACAATGGCGGTAAAGAGAAGATTTAAAAAAATGTCACCCAAGGGTTTTAAGATCGCGGCATCTTTTTTGAAAATAATTCCGATAATTGCGCCGATAATAATGGACACAATCAGAATAATCGAAAAACCGTATGATTTTAGGAAGGGAGGTAATTTATTTTTCATATTTTTCACTCAATCGAGAAATCAAAGTATGTGTATGGATAGGGTTCATTTTTCAGTGTGAAGTGCCACCACTCCAGATCATAATTTTTAAATCCGTGTTTTTCCATGAGCGTTTTCAGCAGAAGCCGGTTAATTTTTTGCTGCTGGCCGATGTTTTTGTTGGCCGTATGCGAAAGCTCATGAAAACAGTCAAAACCGGTGCCCATATCGATGCTATTATCACGGAAGCGTTTGTTTGCGGGCAGATAACATGCGGATAATTTTTGTCCGGGGATATAGTCCTGTTGCTTGGATGCAGGGAAGGGGACAATGGTCAAATCAAGGGTACTGCCGCGGCTGTGACCGGATTTGCTGTCAATATAGCCGTCTTTAAATAGATTTTTCTTATCCACAGTTGGATAAAACTCTTTTTTGGTTTTGGTGTTGTCAATTTCCTTGGCCCAGCGCACAAAGTGATCTACTGCGCGCTGGGGGCGGTAACAATCATAAACTTTTAGCGTCAATGAAAAGGGTTCCAGTTCTTTTTGGACGTTAAGAAGAGCTTCCGCCGCTTCATTGGTGAGGATGCATTTGGGCGCCAGATAGCCGTCAACTCTTTCTCCCACAAAATTATGGGCTCCGCAGTAGCGAATATCAAGTTGGATTTCCGGAATTACTTCTTTTATATCGACAAAGCCTTCCGGGATTTTATCCGCGGCGGTGGAGATAGGCGTAAATTGCGGAAAACACAAAGCAGTAATTATTAATACAGCAATTACAATCTTTGTTTTCATCAAGGAAACCTCCCTGTTGTTTCTTCTATTCCCATAATAATGAGCGGCTCTGCCTGCGGATCAAGCCAGTCGAGAATTTTAATGATATTTTCTTCGGAAACCGCCACACAGCCTTCCGTAGTATCATTTTCTCCTCCCCAAACATGAAGGAAGATAGCGCTGCCCTGTCCTTTGATAACCGGATTGGTGTTATACTCGATCACGATACCATATTTATAGAGATTATCATCACGTTTCATTTTTTCGGAGGATTTAGCTTGCGTAGCGTCTTTTTTGACCCAACGATTGTAATCGTCGGCATTAACATCATCAACCCATAGATCGTCAGCTAATGCCTGACGGTAGGGCATTTTAGTTTTTATGGACTCATCATAGCCGAAAGTCATTTTCAGAGGAAAAATGCCGGAAGGGGTTTTACCGTCTCCTTCTCTTTTTTCTCCGAGCTGGGCAAAACCGTTTTTGCCGACTACGGCATTAAAAGGCTCGAAAACAGATTTCCATTGGTTGTTGATTTTTTCCAGGGTGTAAACTCTTTGTTCAGTAAAGAAAAATAATTTGGTATCGGTTGTTACCAGCAAAACCTGCTTTGATTTACCGATTTTGTTTTCCAAGAAAGCCCATAGAGCAGCGGAGTTAGGATTGAACGCCAAAGAACGAGATAAACAAGCCGATATGGAAAGAATCACCAGCACGAGAAAAGATAAGAGAAAAAATGTTGAAGATTTTGCAATTTTCACAGAAGGATTCATTCCATTTTTTTATTGTTTTAATGGAAAAAAGGTGCAATTTCAATAAGAAATATTTGATTGCCACTTGGAGCGACTACAAAAATATCACCAAACAGCCAATAGTTTCTCGATATTTTCGTAAAAATGTCTCCCCAAAAAGTGCTTAAAATTTCCTTGACATCCTCAGATACTAACGGCATAAGTATTGATAACGAATATAAGAAATCCTTAATTTTATATATAAATCGATCAGCAGGTGGTCTTAAATCCGAATAAATTAAAAAACTGACTAATAATTAGTAATCCTTGACTTTTCTTTCTTTTATGATAGTTAAAAGGCTTATGTTAAAGTGGCAATCCTTCAAATCTATATTGAAAGATAAAATGTCGGGTAACCCGTTTACTTTAATGGTTATTTCGCGCACAAACAGCGCGGTAAAAAAAATATCACTTCCCAGATTTTTAATCAGCAGTTTTTTGGTAGTTTCTTTTGCAGCTATTCTGATATCCCTTTATTTCATTTATGATTATGCGAGTATTAAGAGAGATAGAGCGGAGTTAGTGAGGCTTAGGGAGCAAAATAAAGAACAATCTCAACAGGTTCAAGATTTGGCCCTGCGGGTGGATGAATTTTCCGATCGCATGGAGGAACTCGGACAAGTTGATACAAAAATTAGAATATTAGCCAGCCATCAAATAGGACGAAACAAAAAACTGCCCTTGGGTATTGGCGGAGCAGCTGATACTGAAACAAGATTAAAAGAATTATTGGATCAAGATCAACATAGGTTGATCTATGGGATGCGTAAAAACATTACCGCGTTAAATGAAGATGCTAATTATCGGGAAAAGAGTTTCAATGAACTATTGGCTTTCTTACACGAACAAAAATCGATTCTTGCCGCTACACCATCTATCTGGCCGGTTAAAGGGTGGATAACTTCTGGTTTTGGCCCAAGGGAATCGCCTTTTTCCTCCGGAGTTGAATTTCATAAAGGAATAGATATAGCGACTAGATACGGAAAAGAAGTGCTGGCAACGGCGGATGGATTGGTAATTGATGCTTCTTACCATTCTCAAGACGGCAATTTGGTGAGAATAGATCATGGGCACGGATTGGTTACCGCCTATTGTCATTTATCGAAGATAACCGCAAAATACGGAATGAGAGTTAAAAGAGGAGACGTAATAGGCTATGTCGGCGATACCGGCCGCAGTACAGGTTCGCATCTTCACTATGCTGTTTTTGTTAATAGGGTGCCTGTCAATCCGCAAAGGTACTTAAAAAATAAATTATAAAAAGCGGAAGCGCAAAATGCGATTCTCGTCTTATGGCGAAAATTAAGGAACAAAATAAAAATACTCATTTTCTTTATCAAAAGTTCCTCCTCATGGCCTGATATTTTATTGTTAATAAATTCAACCTGTCGAATCAGCCGGTAAATATGCCGGTTTTTTTTTAGTAAGGTTAGGATTGTCAATGATCGAAATGATATTGAAAAAAATTGTGGGAACAAAGAATGATCGTGAATTGAAGCGATATTCATTACTGTTGGATGAAGTAAATAATTTTGAACCGGTGATGATGTCTTTGTCTGACGAGGAATTGCAGGCGAAAACTCCTTATTTTAAGGAAAAGTTGAAAAATTATTCCAGCCTTGATGATATTCTGCCGGAAGCGTTTGCCGTGGCCAGAGAAGTATCGCGCCGCACCTTATTGATGCGTCCCTTTGATGTTCAGGTAATCGGCGGAATTGTATTGCATGAAGGAAAAATCGCGGAAATGAAAACAGGCGAAGGTAAAACACTGGCGGCAACCATGCCGCTATATCTTAATGCGCTGGAAGGAAAAGGCTGTCATGTTGTTACCGTAAATGATTATCTGGCCAAAAGAGACGCAGAATGGATGGGCCCGATTTATCAATTTTTAGGTTTAAGCGTGGGAGTCATTATCCACGGCCTGGATGATGACGAACGAAGAAAAGAATATCAGGCCGATATCACCTACGGTACCAATAACGAATTCGGGTTCGATTATCTTCGCGATAATATGAAGTTCAATCTTGAGGATTACGTTCAGCGTGAATTTAATTATGCCATAGTCGATGAAGTGGACAGTATTCTGATCGATGAAGCCAGAACCCCTTTGATTATTTCCGGCCCATCCGAAGAATCAACGGATAAATACATTAAAATCAATCAGATAATTCCGCGATTAAAGAAAGATAAAGATTATACTATTGATGAAAAAAGCCGTACGGTTGTTCTGACGGAAGAAGGGGTCGCCCATGTGGAGGGATTTTTGAATGTACAAAATCTTTACGAGCCGCGAAATATTGAAATTGTCCATCATGTAAATCAAGCGCTGCGTGCCCATACTCTGTTCAAAAGGGATGTCGATTATCTCGTGAAGGATGGGCAAGTTATAATTGTTGACGAATTTACGGGGAGGGTTATGCCCGGAAGGCGTTACAGTGATGGTTTGCATCAGGCGCTGGAAGCCAAGGAAAAAGTAAAAGTGGAGAGAGAAAATCAAACACTGGCTTCAATAACCTTTCAAAATTATTTTAGAATGTACAAAAAACTGGCCGGTATGACAGGGACCGCGGATACAGAAGCGGCGGAGTTTAAGAAAATATATAATTTGGATGTTGTCGTCGTACCGACTAATATGCCGATGATTCGTAAAGATAATAATGATCTTATTTACAAAACTGAAAAAGAAAAGATTAAGGCCGTTATCGAAGAAGTCAGGGCTCTGAATAAGGCGAAAAGGCCGGTGTTGATTGGAACTATTTCCATCGAAAAATCGGAACTGTTAAGTAAATATCTTACCCGTGCCGGCATTAAGCACCATGTTTTGAATGCTAAAAATCATGAAAAAGAAGCGGAAATAGTAGCCCAGGCCGGACAGCCGGGCATGGTTACCATATCTACCAATATGGCCGGTCGCGGGACGGATATTCGTTTAGGCGAAAAGGTTGCCGACATAGGCGGCCTGCATATTTTAGGCACAGAACGCCACGAAAGCCGCCGTATCGACAATCAATTAAGGGGCCGTTCGGGACGCCAGGGCGATGACGGTTCTTCCCGCTTTTATCTTTCTTTGCAGGATGATTTACTGCGTATATTCGGGGCCGATAGAATATCGTCGATTATGGACAGGATCGGTATTGAGGAAGATCAGCCGATTGAACATAAGTATATTTCCCGTGCTATTGAAAATGCCCAAAAGCGTGTCGAAGGACAAAATTTTGATATCCGCAAGCATCTTTTGGATTACGATGATGTGATGAACAGACAGCGAAAAGTTATCTATGAACAACGGAAAAAAGTGTTGCGCGGCGATAACTTATGGGCAGATATTGAGGAAATGGTCGAAGAAATCGTTGATGATCTTTTATTCGAATACCTGGATGAAAAAAGTCATACCGATGACCTTAATTTTAAAGGACTTGATGACGCTATATTTAAGCAATTCAATTTAAAACTTGATCTGGATAATTCCAACCAAAAAGCTTCCGCTCAGCCTATCCGGGGAGTTATAATCGAAAATGTCCTGAATCTTTTGCACGAAAAAGAAAAAAATTTCGGCAAAGAACTAATGGATTACTTGATGAAAGTAATCATGCTTCAAGCAATCGATGCTCACTGGAAAGAACATTTGCTGGCCATGGATCATTTAAGGGAAGGAATCGGCTTGCGCGGTTACGGACAAAAGGATCCCGTCAGAGAATATCAGCGCGAAGGTTACGAAATGTTCATGGAAATGATCTCCTATATTAAAATGGACACATTGGAAAAACTCTGTTTGGTTAGAATACAGAGAGAGGATGAAGTGGAAAATATCAGGAAAAAACAAAAGGAGGATTACGTTTTAAGCCGCGGAGAAGATACGCCTGCTAAGCAGACAATCAAACATGAAAGCGGCAAAGTCGGACGGAATGAACCTTGTCCCTGTGGAAGCGGTAAAAAATATAAAAAATGCTGCGGCGCCTAAGTTATTCAATAAAGGAGTAGGCTACATGCAAAAAAACAAAAATAGAGTCAGCGTTCCCGGTTTTTTAGCTAGTGGAATTTCAGCGGGCATTAAAGATGCTAATCAGAAAGACCTCGCTTTAATTTATTCAACCGTACCGGCAAGGGTAGCAGCCGTATTTACCAAGAATTCTTTTAAAGCTGCACCGCTGTTAATTGACGCCGAGCGTGTTAAAAAAGGAACTGCCCAGGCTATAATTACCAATAGCGGATGTGCCAACGCGGCAACGGGTAAAGAAGGTTATAAAGATGCTTTAACTGTGTCGGCCGCATTGGCCGGTCAATTGAAGATTAAGGAAGAATTTATCTTAATGGGTTCGACAGGAGTTATCGGGAAAAGGCTTCCCATCAAAAAGATAACCGGCGGCATGGTCAAACTGGTTAAGGGATTGAACGAGTTTGGCATTGAAGATGCCGAAACGGCGATGATGACCACCGATAAATATCCGAAAATAGCCATAAGGAAAGGAATTGTCGGAGCAAAAGACATTATCATTTGCGGTATAGCCAAGGGAGCCGGTATGATCGAGCCCAATATGGCCACCTTGCTGACTTATGTAATGACCAACGCTTTAATTGATTCTAAAGCCTTGAATACGGTTTTTCATCAGGCTATCGATAACACGTTCAATTCGATTAGCGTTGACGGCTGTATGAGTACCAATGATATGGCTATTATTTTGGCTAATGGTTTAGCCGGCAACAATCCCCTGGAAAGAGCTCAGGCCAGGCTGCAGCGTTTTCGCGATATGCTTTCCGATGTTTTGATGGAACTTTGTCAGGCGGTTGTCCAGGACGGCGAAGGGGCAACTAAATTTATATCGATAAATGTTGAAGGAGCAAAATCTAGGTCTGATGCTCGCCGTGCGGCTTACGCCGTGGCCAACTCCAATTTAGTCAAAACGGCTTTTTTTGGAGAAGATCCCAATTGGGGGAGGCTAATAGCTGCCCTTGGCTCGTCCGGAATACCTCTGGAAAAGGAAAGAGTAAGTATGTCCATAGGAGATGTATTGGTATTTGCACAAGATTCACCAACAAATTTAAATTTAAATAAATTGAAAGAAATCTTTCAAAAAGACCGAATTGACGTGCGCATTGGGTTAGGGGGTGGAGATAAATCATATTGTGTTTACACATCTGATCTTTCCTATGATTACGTGAAAATAAACGCCGATTATTCGACTTAAGTAGAGCTATGAAAATGTAATAATTTATATACCCTAAAAGGGTTATTAGTGAAACTCCAGTTCCGACTTATAACCTAAAGGTCACAAGTCGGAATTGGTAAGTTGAACAATCCCGCGAAGCGGAGGGGATAATACACCGCAGCTTGTTGTGGAATCGGTTTCCACAGCTTGCTTTGGGGTTCATACCCGTGATTAGCGCTTGAATATTTAAATTATTTATGTTAATTGCCGCGAGCTAAATTTCACACATCCTTGGATTGCCGGTATGTTGCTTTTTTTAAAAGTATACCGTGCAAGTTGAAAAGGATGGAGGAAAAAACAAAATAAGGAGAAACATATGTCTGCAATTTCAATGAAACTTTTACTGGAAGCGGGTGTCCATTTCGGGCACCAGACCAACAAGTGGAACCCCAAAATGAAGCCGTATATTTTTGGGGCGAGAAACAATATTTATATTATTGATCTGCAACAAACCGTAGGTATGTTTCAAACTGCTTACAACTTCATCGTCGATATTGTTGGTCAAGGGAAAGAAGTACTTTTTGTAGGAACTAAAAAGCAATCACAGGAAGCTGTTAAGGAAGAAGCTATGCGTTGCGGCATGCCTTATGTGAATCAGCGCTGGCTTGGGGGTATGTTGACAAATTTCTTTACGATAAAAAAGAGCATTGACCGTCTAAATACTTTAACCGGCATGTTTACCAACGATTCTATCAAGGCCTTCCCCAAAAAGGAAATAACTATGCTGCAGAAAGAAAAGGATAAGCTGGAAAATGTTTTAGGGGGAATTAGAAATCTGAAATCGCACCCTGCGGCTGTTTTTGTTGTCGATCCTAATCGCGAACACATAACAATTAAAGAAGCGAAAAAATTAAAAATTCCTATAGTGGCAATAGTAGATACGAATTGCGATCCTGATGATATTGACTATGTCATTCCCGGCAATGATGATGCTATCAGGGCGATAAAACTGTTTGCCTCTAAATTTGCCGATGCGGTTTTAGAAGGAAAGAAGCAGTTTGAAGAAAAGCTATCGGCCGAATCAAATAAGCAATCGGGAGCGCTCGCAGAAGAGAAAAAACCGGAATCCGATATTCCGGAAAGCGTAGAAATGGAAGAAAAAACCGAGGATACGGAAGTATATAGCGGCAAGTCATATATAAATAATTAGACACGTTCTTGTTGTAAATATTTAAGGAGGGGCAGAAAATTGGAAATATCGTCAGCAATGGTTAAAAAGTTGAGAGAGAAAACAGGCACCGGCATGATGGATTGCAAAGAGGCATTAACGGCAGCCGGTGGTGATTTTGAAAAAGCTATTGATATCTTAAGGAAAAAGGGATTGTCGGCGGCAACAAAAAGATCTTCGAAAGCGGCCAAAGATGGTGCCGTAGCATCATATATTCATATGGGCGGCAGGATCGGTGTTTTGGTGGAGATAAATTGTGAAACAGATTTTGTGGCTAAAACCGATGACTTCCAGACAATGGCCAAGGATATTGCTATGCACATAGCCGCGTCAAATCCGCTTTATGTCCGGCCGGATCAAATTCCTCCGGAAGCTTTAAATAGGGAAAAGGAAATATACCGTAGTCAATTGCGCGAGGAAAAAAAACCGGAAAAAATATGGGATAAAATAATCGAGGGAAAATTAAAGAAATTTTATGAAGATGTGTGTTTAACAGAGCAGAAATTCATAAAAAACACGGATATTAATGTAGAGACGCTTGTTAATAATATGATTGCCAAAACAGGCGAGAATATTATTATTCGGAGATTCGCCAGATTTCAGCTGGGAGAGGAAATCAAAAAATAAATGCCCGAGAAAAAAGAAAAAACCGCATATAAAAGAATATTGCTCAAATTAAGCGGAGAATCTCTATTAGGAAAATATTCTTTTGGCATTGATCCCGATGTGGCGAATTTTATAGCCGAAGAAATAGAATCAGTTGTAGATTTAAATGTTCAGATTGGAATAGTCGTCGGAGGCGGTAATATATTTCGCGGATTAGAGGCTGATTCCAAGGGGATTGACAGAACTTCAGCGGATTATATGGGTATGTTGGCAACGGTGATTAACAGTTTGGCCCTGCAAAGCGCTTTGGAAATGCACGGATTGCCGACACGCGTGCAATCATCGATCGCCATGCATGAAATAGCCGAGCCCTTTATTCAAAGAAGAGCCGTACGTCATTTAGAGAAAGGAAGAATAGTGATATTTGCCGGAGGAACCGGCAATCCTTATTTCACGACCGATACAGCGGCAGCTTTAAGGGCAATGGAAATAAAAGCGGATGTTATCATGAAGGCCACCAAAGTTGACGGAGTATATGACAGTGATCCGGTAAAGAACAAATCTGCAAAGATGTTTAAAAAAATTAGTTATATCGGCGTATTAACCAAGAATCTTAAAGTAATGGATGCAACAGCAATATCTCTTTGTCGTGACAATTTGTTGCCAATTATTGTTTTTAATTTACAAAAGAAGGGAAACATTCGCAGTGTAATATGCGGCAAAAAAATTGGTACTTACGTGGGAGAATGATATGAAAGAAAAAATTTTTCAGAAATTTAAAGAAGAAATGGAAAAGATTATTACAAGTTTAGATAAGTCTTTCGGGAGGGTAAGAACAGGAAGAGCATCGGTTTCGCTGCTGGATGGGATTAAAGTTGATTACTACGGTGTTCCTACTCCCATTGCTCAGGTAGCCACACTTTCCGTGCCGGAAAGCCGTTTAATTGTTATAGCGCCCTGGGATGTATCTATAATCGGGGCAATCGAGAAAGCGATTCAAAAATCGGATTTAGGTTTAATGCCGGCCAATGACGGCAAAATAATACGTCTCTCAATTCCTCAATTGACTGAAGAAAGGCGTAAAGAACTGGTTAAAGTAGTAAAAAAGATGGCTGAGGAAGGTAAAATAAAATTACGTAACGCGCGCAGAGACGCCAATGAAGAATTGAAAGACCTCAAAAAAAATAATAAAATGGCCGAAGACGAACTTTTTGGTGCGCAGGAAGAAGTTCAGAAATTAACTGATCGTTATATCGAAAAAACGGATAAAATCCTCATGGCTAAAGAAAAAGAAATTATGGAACTATAAAGTTTACTTTATAGAATGAATGAATGGGGAGTCGAAAGCTCCCCATTCATTTTTCTGTATCCTTTGTCTCCGGTATAATCCTTATTTAATTCAGGAAAAATAAAAAGTATTTCTGATTTTTTTAAAATAGATCTTTGATTGAAAAGAACTTATCCGTCTGTTAAAATGCAGACTTTCCGGGAGAAGAATATTCATGAAAATTGATGGGAATAATCTGCCGCAGCATATAGCCATAATTATGGATGGAAACGGGCGCTGGGCAAAACAACATACAATCGGCAGAATCAAAGGACATAAGAAAGGAGCCGAAGCGGTCAGGAAAACGGTACGTACTTGCCGTGAAATAGGTATAAAATATCTGACCTTGTTTGCCTTTTCCGTAGAAAATTGGGGACGTCCGGAAGAAGAGGTAAAAGCGTTAATGTCCTTACTGGAGGAATATTTAACCAAAGAAACGAAAGAATTGCAAAAAAATGGAATAAGGCTTACGACTATCGGCGAAATAAATCGTTTGCATCCGAAATTGAGGAGAAAACTTCTGCAGGCAAAAGCTCAAACAGCAAAAAATAACGAGATGATTTTAAATTTTGCCTTGAGTTACGGAGGTCAGGACGAAATTATCTCCGCCGTAAAAAAAATAATTCAAGATAGTAAAAAAGGTAAACTTGATATAAATGAAATCAATAAGGAAACTTTTCCACGCTATTTATATACCGGCGGGATGCCCGATCCCGATTTGTTGATTCGTACCAGCGGCGAATATCGTATCAGTAATTTTTTACTCTGGCAAATAGCCTATACCGAGCTTTATTTTACCAATGTTCTTTGGCCTGATTTTACAAAAGACGATCTTTTCAGAGCAATCGCCAGTTATCAAAAACGGGAAAGGCGTTTTGGCCTGACAACGGAGCAATTGCAGGAATAAAATAATTTTAAAAACGGGAAATATATGCAAAAAAGATGGTTGACCGGTGTTATTTTAGCGGCTGTAATACTTGTAATTATTTTAGTCGGTTCTACGGAAGCGCTGGCTGCCGTTATTACTATCTTCATCTTCGGTGGCGTCTGGGAATACAATAATATCCTTTTTGGTAAAGGGTTTTTCAAGGAAAAAATTGAAGGCTTGATTTTTGCCGTTTTAATACCGGCGACTGTTTTATACGGCAGTAACCAACTATTAATTGCCGTTATAACATTTTGTGTTTTATCAGTATTTATTTTATTTCTCTGGCAAGCTAAAGAATCAAACATTGATATTTCATCAGTGGCAAAAGTTATTTTCGGGATGATGTACATACCTTTTTTGATATCTCATTTCATTTTGCTGAGAATGCTGGGAAACGGAGTATTTTGGGTATTGTTTGTTTTAGTTCTTGCCTTTGCGGGAGATACGGCAGCTTTGTATATTGGGAAATATTTCGGCAAAAATAAATTAATTGCAGCAGTAAGTCCCGGTAAAACAGTGGAAGGAACAATTGCTCTTGTTTGCGGAAGCGTTGTTGCTTGTTTGATTTTCAGTTATTTTTGCCTGCCGGAAATATCCTTGATTCATATTTTCATTCTTGCTTTTGTGGGAAGTATTATCGGTCAGTTGGGAGATCTCTTTGAATCGGCGATTAAAAGAAATTATGGGCGCAAAGATGCAAGTTCGCTTCTGCCCGGCCATGGCGGTCTTTTGGATCGAATGGATTGTCTGATTTTCATTGTGCCTTTCGTTTACTATTACCGGATATTTGTGATTGGTTAATGAAGAAAATAGCGATTTTAGGCTCGACAGGGTCGATTGGATGTAATGCGCTGGATATTGTAAAAAAAAATCCGGAACGCTTTCAAGTTGTCGCGCTGGCCGCGGGGCAAAATATAGCTCTACTCAGGGAACAAATAATAAAATTTCGGCCAAGAATCGCCGCTGTAGGCACTAGAGAAAACGCTCAAAAATTACAGGAAGCCATAAAAGCCAAGAACAAGATCAAAATTCTTTACGGCGAAAACGGTTTAAAAGAAATTGCTTCTTTTCCCTCGGCCAATATTGTAATTTCCTCCATATCGGGAGCTGCTGGTTTAATGCCGACTTTGGCCGCAATTGAAGCGGGTAAGGATGTAGCTTTAGCCAACAAAGAGACAATGGTAACAGCCGGAGAGATTGTAACAAAAAAAGCAAAAAAGAAAGGCGTAAATATTATTCCCGTTGATAGCGAACACAGCGCGATATTTCAGTGTTTGGAGGGAAAAAAATTCAAAAAATTACGGCGGATAATTTTGACTGCTTCCGGCGGACCTTTTTTAAATTTTACTAAGAATGAATTAAAAAAAGTTAAGCCCCGTCAGGCATTGCAACATCCCAAGTGGAAAATGGGCAGGAAAGTAACTATCGATTCGGCGTCGTTGATGAATAAAGGGTTGGAAGTAATCGAAGCAAAATGGCTGTTTAATCTGGACATCGGTAATATTGATGTGCTAATTCATCCGCAGAGTATAGTGCATTCCCTGGTTGAGTTTATTGACGGTGTCGTTTTAGCGCAAATGGGCATCCCCGATATGAGAATACCTATTGCTTACGCTTTAACTTATCCGGAAAGAATCAGCAATGATTTACCGTCTCTTGATCTTGCGGAAGCTCGAAATTTGGAATTTTCTCAGCCGGATACAAATAAATTTCCGTGTCTGGGGCTGGCTTACAGGGCCGGTATTTGTGGCGGTACTGCTCCGGCTGTTTTAAACGCCGCCAATGAAATCGCCGTAGAGGCTTATTTGGACGAAAAAATCAAATTTACTGATTTATCCGAAGTAATCGAAAAAGTTCTTGATGCGCATGATGCGTCGGTTGATCCGTCTTTAGAAGAAATACTTCAAGCCGATCAGTGGGCGAGAAGGCAGACGAAACAAAACATAGAAAGGATGATATCTTGATAGGAATATCCATTGTCTCCGTTATAATTTTATTGGGCGTGTTGATTTTTTTTCATGAATTCGGCCATTTTCTGGCGGCGCGTTTTGCCGGTGTAGGCGTGGTTAAATTTTCTCTGGGATTCGGCCCCAAAATAGTCGGCAAAAAAATAGGAAAAACTCAATATGTTCTTTCTCTGATTCCTTTAGGCGGCTACGTTAAGCTTTTGGGCGAAGATGGAAGCGAAAAATTGTCGGCCGAAGATGAAAAAATGTCGTTTACAAAAAAGTCGGTCTGGAAAAGAATAATGATTATTTTTGCGGGGCCTTTTTTCAATTTCTTATTAGCAGTGCTGATTTATGCCTTCATCTATACGTACGGTGTTCCGACTCTAAACAATGTGGTGGGTGAAGTACAGAAAAAATCAGCCGCTTCGGAAGCGGGAATGAAAAAAGACGATAAAATTATTTCTATTAATGGAGCGAAGATAACATATTGGGAGGAGATAAAACCGATAATAGCGGAGAGCAAAGGTCAAGCACAGGAATTTGTAGTCGAAAGAAAAACACAAACAAAAAAAATATTTATTAAGCCGAGATTGACGAAAACAAAAAATATCTTTGGCGAAGAGATATCCGCTTATCTTGTCGGGATTACTCCCTCGGACAATGTCGTAATAGAAAGAAGAAATCTTGGGGAAGCGTCGATTATTGCCTTGAAGAAGACCTGGCAATTCAGTGAACTTACAATTATTGTCTTTGTCAAAATGATTAAAGGCGAAGTTTCACCGAAAAATTTAGGCGGGCCGATATTCATTGCTCAAGCCGCCGGTGCAGTCGCTAGGGAAGGAATTGTTCCCTTTCTTTTTTTAATGGCGCTGCTTTCCGTAAATTTAGCCATAATTAACCTATTCCCGATACCTATTCTTGACGGCGGCCATATAATGTTCAATGTAATTGAACTTGTCCGGCGTAAACCGGTGAGCATGAAATGGCAGGGAATTTTTCAACAAGTTGGGTTCGTGCTTTTGATGATGCTGATGATATTTGTCGTCATGGTCGATGTTGAACGATTGAATCTAAAATTTGTTAATGACATTATGAAATACTTCAAATGAGCAATGTTAACCTTAGCTTTTGATACTTCTTCTAAAACTGCCGCCGTTGCTTTATTAAGAGATAGTGATATATTGTACGACAATATTATAATTAATACAGGCTTAAAGCACTCGGAAGTGCTAATGCCGGCAATTGATCATGCTTTAAGGGCGATATCGGTCAAAATTAAAGATGTTGATTTATTTGCCTGCACAATAGGTCCGGGTTCATTCACCGGCCTGCGCATCGGTGTCAGCACTCTTAAGGGGCTGATACTGGCGACAGGGAAACCTGCTGCCGGAATTTCTTCCTCTGGCGGCACTGGCGTTAAACGCCGGCAAAACTTCAAAATTAATATGTTCTGTAATGGATGCCGGACGGGGGCAGGTGTACACAGCTTTTTACCGGTATGATAAAAATGAATATTTAGAGCAGATTGGTATGGAAAAAGCCGTGCAGCCGGAAAATGTATTATCCGGTATCGACGAAGAAATAGAGTTAGTCGGTGACGGAGCTGTTAACTATGCTGATGTCATAGTCAAAAATAAAAAAATTGTAATTAATTCCAAACTGCCAAAATATATCCATGCTTCATCTGTTGGTATTTTAGGTATGAAGAAATTTCACCGGAAAGATTTGCTCAATGCCGAAACATTAACTCCTGTCTATTTGCGTTCGGCCGATGCTCTTCCGAAAAAAGGACTATTCGAGAAACTCCAATTTCCATAACGAAGTGCAGGGAAATTGGTAAGTTGAACAATCCCGCAAAGCGGAGGGTATTTATAATACCCGTGATTCGAGGTTAGTTTATAACAATTCATGAATAAACCTCTATTATACGAAAAATGTTTATCGACGGAAGAATCGCGGCTGAAGGCTTTACAAAAAATCCTAAACTGGATTCAAGTGCCTTTTAAAAAAAATGATTCTATCGGCATCAAATTACACTGGGGGGAAATCGGCAATAAAAATTTCTTACCGCCGATATATGCAAAAACAATTGTTCAATGGTTGAAAAAAAATAATTTTGATCCCTTTGTTTTTGACAATACCGTTCTTTACTCCGGCGGAAGACGTGATGGAAGAAATCATTAAAAACCGCAGAAACGCATAACTATAGTCCGGATTATTTAGGTTGCCCCGTAAAAATAGGCGACGGCCTTGATGGTAAAAGCGTTATTGATTTACCCGCAGATTATAAAAATTTTGAGAAAGTTCAGGTGGGCAAAAGTAGTTCATCAGGCCGACGGCTTTATTATTTTCTCTCATTTCAAGGGTCATATGGAAACCGGATTTGGCGGGGCAATAAAAAATATTTCCATGGGTTTTGCCTCCCGCGCGCAGAAACAACGTATGCATGCCGACGCCAAACCAATGCCTCATCGAGGCTAAATGTATTCAGTGCGGAGAATGTGTCGAAGTCTGTCCAACCGGAGCAGCAAAAATGGAAGGAGATGTATACCCTTCTTACGATCTGACGAAGTGTATCGGCTGCGCGCAGTGCATTGCCATGTGTCCGGAAACGGCGCTCCAGATAATTTGGGAAACCGATATTAAAATATTTCAGGAAAAGCTGGTGGAGACGGCTGCTGCGGTCTGGAGAATAATTCAAAATAAAACTGTTATTATCAATGCATTGCTTAATATTGTAGCCGAATGCGATTGTTTGCCGGGAAATCATCGCTCCATTGCTGAGGATAAAGGTTTTATCGGAGCTTATCATCCGGTTACGGCCGATGCCGAATCAATTAAATTGATAGGCGCTGATTGTATTGATCGAACGCACCGCAATATTCCCTGGGGAAGACAATTTGAATATGCCCGCCAAATCGGTTTTGGCGGCTGATGCGTATGCATTTAGTACGAATTATTCTATTGCTGCCCGTATTTTTTCTTGGCCTTCTTGGATCAGCCCTGAGTGTTGATGAAGTTCGGCAATGGCCTTCCTACGATCTTCAAAGTAAAACAAAAGCCCCCATATCAACAATAAAAATCATCAACATTTTTCCGCATGATCCTGACGCATTTACACAAGGCCTTGTCTATCACCAAGGATATTTATATGAATCTACGGGTCGCTATGGGAAATCGTCTTTGAGAAAGGTGGATATTAAAACAGGAAAAATTATCAAGATAATTAAACTGGCGCCTGAATATTTTGGCGAAGGAATAACTATTTTCGGCAAAAATATTTATCAGCTTACCTGGCAAAATAAAACCGGTTTTGTTTACGATCTGGAGAAATTCAAGAAAATAAGAACATTTTCCTATGAAGGGGAGGGCTGGGGGATAACGACGGACGGCCAGTATCTGTTTATGAGCGATGGATCAGCGGTTATTTACTGCATTAACCCGATAACGTTTGCCGTTCATCGAAAAATTATTGTTCACGAAGGATCACAACAAATCGGCAATCTCAATGAACTGGAATTTATTAAAGGAGAAATTTGGGCAAATATTTTCCAAAAAGACTTGATTGTGCGTATTTCGCCGGTGACAGGTAAAGTTTTAGGATGGATAGATTTAAGTCTTCTGTATTCCTTAATTCCTAGGAACGGAAATATAGATGTGTTGAATGGAATAGCTTATGATGAAGAGAAGGATAGAATTTTTGTTACCGGGAAACTATGGCCGAAGATTTTTGAAATTAAAGTAGTGGAGCCACCTCTGACAGAAGCCGGAGGCTTGGGGATTCCAAGTCGCGGGATCGATTAAAGATCAAAAGTAAATGTCTAAAGTTTAATCGTTAAATAATCCATATAGAGGCCGCTATTTGAGCCAATTCTGATTGACGATTATCTATTTCAGTTTCGGACCAATCAGATATTTTACATAAATCTTGGGAAAGCTTGTATTTTGACTCCTTATAAATTGTTTTTTTGAATGAAAATTCCCGACTTTCACAATCGCGATTCATTGGTTCGGTCAAGATTGTTAAATTGCCTATTTTGGATAAATGCTCTTTCAAAAACTCGGGAGATCGCATTCTAGGTGGCCATTTAGAACCAGGCTTTTTGGGTAGAACATGTTCAACTGATAGGGTTTCAGGATTAGGGATAAGACTATCGTCTTTAGAAATAGTAATCTCTATCTTTGCCAGTAAATACTTGATTATATCTGGCGAAGTGAGAGTTTTTTCCTTAAAGGCACTCTTAAATTCATCATCATTCGGCCAAATATTCAAAAGTAATTCCTTTATGTCTTTCATTTTTGAATCTGATTTTCTCATCGTACTACTGGCTCTAGCATAAGCAGTTTCAAGATTTCCAGTGCCTTTGCCACAGATGATACTATAGCGGACAGTGAGATTAGCTATCCAGTTCAAAACTATCGATAAGTCTTTCGGTCGCGAAAAATAAGTAGAAAGAATCAAAGGGTAACACTGAATTGGTCCCAGTAATAGAATGTCCTCAAGGAGTTGTTGACATTTTGATCCAAATGAAGCCCAAATCTCGTGATCAGGATTTCGTATGGCATCATAGATTTTTGCCGCTTCATACAGATTTGTTATATATTCTATGGCTTTTGGATTGCTTCGCACTTCTGACTTAATTTTCTTATATAATTCCTTTTCCCTCGTCTGCCCATATTTACTCATCCATTCATGTCTGATAAAAGTTTTCATGTACTCTTGACCTATTAACGTCACGATCTGAGTCCATTTATTTTTAGCTTCCTCAATTCTCTTTCCCGCCTTGCTAAAAAGAAAATTTTTCAGCATGTCTGACAAGGTGAGGTCTATCCCTCTATCGTTTAGAGTCTCGAAAAGAACATATGCTGAATCTTCATTGTTCGTAATAATTTGAATACCTGAAATGCCATCAGTAATTGCTTCCACGAGCGTTGATAGATAAACAGTGTTTGAAAAATCGGTCGACCCTTTTTTTACCAAATCATAAAACATTGTGTAGGCTCTCGCTAGTAGGCGATTGCTTTCCGCTAGTTCCTTGTTGCGAGATATTGCCATTATTTCAGCATAGTTTTTCTTCGCATCTATTATTTGGCAATAAAGTTCATTATCTGTCTCATTAAGTGAAAGTTTAGGAGCAGCTTCCAAGCTTTTGAGATCACGTGAGCAAAGATAATATGCTTCTACCTGTTGAGCTCGTGGTTTATCATCGACAGCGGTAAACCCATCTCGAATGGCCGCAAGTAATAGTGAAACAGTCGCCAATCTTTGCTGACCATCAACAACTTCCAATGAACTATCAGCCTTCTGAATAAAAACCATAGAACCTAAGAAATAGGGTTCTTGTCCATCGTAAAGAATGGTTTGAATATCTTCCCATAAGTCATCAATTTGAGTTTTAGTCCAAGAGAAGCTTCTCTGGTATGCTGGTACTCTAAGAGATCGTTTATCGGCTAATATTGACCCTATTGTACGTTCATCAGATTTGATCGATGACGATTGGCTCCGTTGCATATAGTCCTCATTTCCGTTGGGCTATTAATTTTTCTATGCCCAACATTTAATATCCAACGTTAGCTTTCCCCAATAACCTGAAGGCCAAGAGTAATTTGAATATTATCATAGCACATGTAATTTTTTTCCAAAAGAAAAACATAAGATATTTGTCCAAGATTACTGGCTGGAATAAAGCATTATTTCCAAATGCGACAATTTACTGACTATAGGAAGTAACATGCAGCTCCGATTATTATATTATGGATCATCTAAAGAAAGGGTTACTCTCCTCCTTTGTACATCTCCTCGATGATGTCTTTGTCTTGTTCGGCGATGCCGTGCACTTATTCTTGCTCCAACGCCTGGCGAACCTTGATTGCCAGATCCTTCAGGGAGAATGGTTTCTGAAGGAAAAGTACGCCTTCGTCCAGAACGCCCTGGTGAGCGATAATATTGGCTGTATAACCGGATACGAAAAGGCATTTGAGGCCCGGCTTGATTTCGCTGAGCAATTTCGCCAGGTCCCGACCGTTCATCTCCGGCATAACCACATCGGTAATCAGCAGCTCTATCTCCGCTGTTTGGGCTTTAGCTTGGCGGAGCGCTTCGCCCGGCGTGCCGGCAGTCAGCACTTTATAGCCCAGTTGTTCCAGCATTATTTGGCCGACGTCCCGAATCTCTACATCGTCCTCCACCAGCAGCACAGTCTCTCCACGACCCTGGGGCGTTTCCGCAGCGCTTTCGGCCGTTGGTTCCTGGTTTCCCCAGCAAATCGGGGCAGGTAGATCTTGAAGGTTGAGCCCTTTCCGAGTTCACTGTATACTTTTATGAATCCCTCGTTTTGCTTGACAATACCATACACTGTGGCAAGCCCCAGGCCGGTGCCCCTTCCGACCTCCTTGGTAGTGAAAAACGGTTCGAAGATATGATCAAGAACATCCTTGTCCATTCCGCAGCCATTGTCGCTCACTGCCAACATTACATATTCTCCGGGGTCGAAACCATGATGAACAGTACAATAGGCATCGTCGAAGACGGCGTTCTCGGTCTCGATGGTGATCTTGCCCACCCCAGAGATTGCATCTCGGGCATTGACGCAAAGATTAGCCAGAAGTTGGTCGATCTGGAGGGATCGATCTTAACCAGCCACACGCTCGCGCCTGGTATCCAGGCAAAATCAATATCCTCGCCGATCAACGGCTGGATAATTTTGAGCATATTCGCCACGGTATCGTTCAAGTCCAAAACTTTGGGTGCTACGGTCTGTTTGCGGGCAAAAGCCAGCAACTGCCGGATGAGGTCAGCGGAACGGAGGGTGGATTTCTCAATTGCCTGGAGATGGGCATGGATAGGCCCGGTAGGTTTGCAGCGCTGCATCGCCAGTGCCGTACGGCCAAGGATAGTCGTGAGAATGTTGTTGAAATCGTGGGCTATGCCGCCTGCCAGCCGTCCTACCGACTCCATCTTCTGGGACTGGAGAAGCTGCGCCTGCAGCTTTTCTCTTTCTTCCTCCGCCCGCTTGCGCTCGGTGACGTCGGCAACGCAGGTAACACCGATAATTTTATTTTCTTGAATAAGGGGTGAGCCGGTAATTTCTCCTATTGCTCGTATGCCATCTTTCGTTATAAATTCATAGACAGTGATTGGAATCTCCTCGCCTGATAATATTCGCATCACATTAGTAATTGCTCTTTCCATGGATTCGAGAGTCATAAGATTTAAATTTTTAAAAGGCTGATTGAGTAATTCTTCGGGTTTATAACCTAAAATTTTTTCGACACTGGGAGTAATATCGGAAATTCTTAGTTCCGAATCAACTGTAAAGATGACATCCGAGGTGCTGGAAAAGGTGAGCCAGTATTTTTCCTCGCTCTTTTTCAGTTCTTTTTCGATCCGCTTTTGTTCGGTAATATCATGGTAAATAACCTGAAACTGTTTTGCGCCGTTCCAGATGACTTCCTTGCGAAAAACATGAAGATGGCGGATCTCACCGTTTTTTCTCACGATATTTATTTCATATTCAGATGGGCCAAACTCACCCCGCCTTCTTTTTTCATTTCTTATCTGGAAATCAGCATAACTCTCCGGCGTATAACGCTGCTTTAGAGGTATTTTTTCCAGTTCCTCAACGCTATCATAGTTATAAATATCCAGAATCGCCCGGTTGGCATAAATTGTTTCGCCTGCCGCGGTCACGATGCGGACTCCCAGCGGGGAGTTATCCAGGGAAAGGCGGAAGTTTTCCTCGCTCTCACGCAACGCTTTGAGCGCAGCCTCCCTTTGGGATTCCACCTGCTTGCGGTCAGTAATGTCCCGGGTAATGTTGAGAATATGGGGTACGCCACTAAGATCAATCAAGGAGGCGGACATTAACCCATATCGGATTTTACCGTTCTTCATTCGAAAAGCGGCTTCAAGGTTAATGACCTCCCCATCTTTTTTTAATCCGGCTACCAGTTTTTTCCTGTCCTCAATATTGTCCCAAATATTATATTCTATTGAAGTCTTTCCGATGATGTCCTTTTCCGTATATCCCGTAATCTTGGTAAATCCTGGATTAATTGAGATATACATACCGTCTTCGAGACGGTTGATGTTCACAGAGTCCGGGCTGTATAAAAAGCCTTACGGAATTTCTCTTCACTCTCGGTTAACGCCTCTTCTGCCTGCTTGCGTTCGGTGATGTCGTTTAGAAAATTCAGGGTGGCGGGTCTTTCCTTCCATTGAATAAGAGTCGCATTAAGTTCAACCCATATTACAGTTCCAGCTTGGCTAATAACCCTGAAAGAATAAACAGAAGGAATTTCCTCACCTTTTATTCTCCCTTAGATGATGATCGACCACCATATTACGATCATCAGAATGGATAAAGTCTGTAAAAGGTTTGGATGTCAATATCTCTGCGGAATATCCTATCATGTCCATAGCGGCGCGATTGACAAAGAGCATCTTCACATCTTGTGTAATGATGATAGCTTCCCTTGCGTTCTCGACGACCAGGCGATATTTTTTTTCACTTTTCTGCAGTTCTTCGAGCGCAGCCTTTCTTGAAGCTTCCGCCTGCTTGCGCTCGGTGATGTCCTCCATATGGACGATAATCAAATCCGGGGGAACATAGGAATAATAAACGGATAGGAGTCTTTCCGGCACAAAGTGTTGAGAAACAAGTTCCTTGCTAATGGTGGATTGTTCTTTAAAGCAGTGGAGCATGTCAGCGATAATCTCCGGTCTTTCCCGGTACAGCTCCGGTGCACTTTTTCCCATATAGTTGCTTGCTCTGCCTTCTGTGAGCAAGATAGCGGCGCGGTTGCAATCTACAAGGAAGAAATCGTTCCCCTTCTTCTGCCAGGTGAATGTGGGAATGGGACTTTCCTGATACAAGGCTTTAAAACGTTTCTCGCTGTGGATAATTATTTCTTCGGCCCGTTTTTGCTTGTCTCTTGTTTCTGCTTCTTTTAATTCCCGGGCGATGGCGGGGCAAAGGCGGGATAAGTTGTTCTTCATGATGTAATCTTGGGCGCCCAGGCGCATACATTCCACGGCCGTCTCTTCACCGATAGTGCCGGATACAATGATGAGGGGGATATCGATGTTTGATTCCTTTAACAGGGCAATGGCGGAGGGGGCATTGAATTTCGGCAGTTTATAATCGCAAAGGATAATATCCCACTGTTTTTCTTGAAGGGCTTTTTTCATGGCGGCAGCAGTTTCCACCCGTTCGGACACCGGATCGTAACCGCCTTTTTTCAGCTCACGGATTATCAGCAGAGCATCATCTTCCGAGTCTTCAACTATCAATACCCGGAGTGATTGAGAATTGCTGATTTTAGGTTTCAGAGTGCTCTTTGCAGAGGGAATTTTTTTTACCATAATAAATTCCTCTTGTATTTCGCATTTCGTATTTTGTGGTTTGCACTTCACGAATCATGAGACACGACATTCACTTCCATCTCCAATCGGTGACCTGTTAAGTATATTGTACCACATTTAAAGTTAAGATTCTGCCCTTTTATGTTTTGAAGTTAGCCAGACTTCCAATGCTGGAGGACAACAATTTAGAGAATTGTGTGGCTTAAACGTATTGTACTTTAATTAAAAGTCCTGCACCCGTAGTTAGTGAAACTCGAATTTCAAAAGTAAAACCCGGCGCATACCGGGCAAAGCGCATAACCTAATAACCTGAAGGTCACGCGAGGTGACACGTTGAAATTTGTTAGCTGGATTGATCCCGCATATCCGTGATATTAACTTGACCGTAAAATTTTTTTACATTATAAGCGCACAGCATTGATTCTTTGGAGAATAAACATGAGAATAATTTTATTAGGGTCTCCGGGAGCGGGGAAGGGCACTATAGCGAAGCTTCTTTCGGAATACGACGGCTCGATTCAAATATCCACCGGAGATATTTTACGTTCGGCGGTCAAAAAGGGAACTGATTTAGGAAAAAAAGCAAAAAAATATATGGATAGTGGAGACCTTGTTCCAGATTTACTGATAATGGAGATTATGGAAGCGCGTTTGCAGGAGCCTGATTGCCGGAGTGGTTTTATATTAGACGGTTTTCCCCGGACAATACAACAAGCGCAGGAATTAAAAAAAATACTGGCCAGATTAAATATAGTGTTGGATTTTGTAGTCAATTTGGAAGTTCCGCTAAAGATTATTTTAGAAAGGCTTACTACCAGGCGAACATGTGTAAATTCGTCCTGTCAGGAAATTTACAATGTTAGAAATAATCCTCCGGCCCAGGGAGGAAAATGCAAAAAATGCGGACATGATGTTATTCAGAGAGAGGACGAGACGCCCGAAGCAATCTCCGACAGAATAAAGATATATAATCAAAAAACTGCGCCGCTTATCGGTTTCTATAAAAACGAAGGTCTTTTGGAAAATGTTCCGTCGTTAATCGCCCCGGAAACTGTTGCGGAAATTAAAAAATGCGCTAAAAATATAGAAATGAAGAAAAGAGCTGTTGCCGGTTAATATAATTTAAATGATCGATTATGAAAAAGAACTCAATCCGGAGCAATATCGTGTTGTAATGGAAGAAGGCGGACCGCTTCTTGTTTTGGCCGGAGCGGGAAGCGGCAAAACACGAACATTAACATACCGCGTCGCGCGTCTGTTGGAAAGCGGCATTCCACCGGAAAACATTTTACTGGCAACATTTACCAACAAAGCGGCTCGTTCCATGTTAAATCGAGTGGAAAGCCTGATTAGCTTATATACCGGAAAAATAATGGGCGGAACTTTTCATCATATTGCCCATATGTTTTTAAGAAATTACGCTAGCCGTCTCGGTTATCGAAGTAATTTTTCCATACTGGATAGCGAAGATTCACGCCAGTTGATCGCTACTTGTCTTTCCGAATTGAAAATTGACCCGAAACTCAGCAAATTTCCTCAAAGCAATGTAATTGCCGAAATAATTAGTTTAGCCTTTAACACGCAAAATTCGCTGGAAGACGTGCTTCAATCCCGATACCCGCACTTTCTCCATTTATCAAATGAAATAAACCAAATAGCATATCTATATATACAAAAAAAGAAAGAGTTATCTGTGATGGATTTTGATGACCTCCTCCAAAATTGGCGCAGACTTTTAATGGAGAATTCAGGATATTTAAAAAATTATTCCGGCAGATTTCAACATATTTTGGTAGATGAGTATCAGGATGTCAATATCATTCAGGCCGATATTATTGATATGTTGGCTACCGGCCATCGGAATTTGATGGTAGTAGGCGATGACTCACAAAGTATTTATTCCTTTCGCGGCGCAAGTTTCAGCAATATAATTAATTTTCCTCAACGTTATCCGGATTGTAAAATTTATAAATTGGAAACAAATTACCGCAGCACTCCGGAAATATTGCATTTGGCGAATTTAAGTATAAATAATAATGAAAAACAATTTCCCAAGGTATTAAAAGCGGTGCGCAATAACGGCATGCGGCCGGTTATGGTTTACGCTCAAAATGTTTTGAAACAGGCTGATTTTGTGGCGCAGAGAATTGAAGAATTGATCCGCGGCGGTGTGCCCTCTGCAGGAAATAGCGGTTCTTTACCGCGCGCATTACCATTCTATGGAATTGCAAATGGAATTGGTGCGCCGGGATATTCCTTTTGATATTCGTTCCGGCATTCGTTTTTTCGAACAGGCGCATATTAAAGACGTAACTTCATTTATGAGAATTTTGGTCAATCCTTTAGATGAGTTGGCCTGGAGACGCTGTGCTGACAATGTATCCAAAAGTAGGAAAGATAACTTTTGATAAAATCTGGAAATATTTATCCAAAAAAGAAAATGCCCTGGAAGCGTTTTTGGCCGACGAATTTGTGCAAGTTGTGCCGGTACCGGCAAAAGCAGGAATAGATCAATGCCGTAAAACTATGCAGGCGATTTTAGAGTTGCAGCCCTATGACCGCACACCGGAGAAAATAATAGATGTATTATTAAATGAGGGAGGATATCGATCTCATCTGCAGGAAAATTATTCCGACGCTGTTTTCCGGGAAGAGGATTTGATTCAGTTAGGAAATTTCTCGGCTAAATATGCGCAAATGGAAGATTTCTTAAATGAATTGGCCTTGCTTACCAATATGGCCCAGGAAGAAGCCTTTGAGGAAGAAGAAAAAGAAAGCAAGGTAATATTGAGTACAATTCATCAGGCTAAAGGACTGGAATGGTCATATGTATTCTTGATTTGGTGTGTAGACGGCATGATTCCTCTGCAACGGGCATTGAAAGAGCCAGGCGGCGAAGAAGAAGAAAGAAGGCTCTTTTATGTCGCCTTGACGCGGGCAAAAGATCAGCTCTACTTGTGTTGCCCGGCCCTGGATTATAGTCGTGCTTCGGGAAATATAATGCTGGTGCAATCGCGCTTCATCAAAGAAATAGTTCCACTTTCTGCTCTGGATGAAAATCGTCCTTTTGAGCAGTGGAGACTTTACGAAGAATATCAATGAGACTCCAATTACGAAAGCGCAGCGCATCGGAATTGGTAAGTCGAATTGTCCCGCGAGTGAAACGAAGCGGGATAGGTTAAATTGACATTTCATTTCACTTCGTTTTTTGAAATGAACACAGTTCAAATATAACTTCAGTTTTTGAGATTCCAATTTAATTGCGATTCTGGATGCGGCTGATAGCGATGTTGCTCATTTTGAAGATATCAGAGGTGACAAGAAACTAGTCTTTATTGCAAATGATTGGACATTCGCTTACTGGAACACAAGCTTCGCAGGATCGCCTGCACCTGGCATTATTCTTGAGTTTAAAAATGATAAATATGTGTTAGCCAACGATCTAATGCGTAAGCCACGGCCTACACAAGAAGCTCTGGATGATAAGATAAAAATTATACAGAAAAATGATTCATGGAAAGATGGGGAACCTCCGGTAGAGCTTTGGGGATATATGCTGGACCTTATATATTCAGGTAATGCTAAAGTCGCTTGGCAATTCTTTGATAAAGCTTTGGTTACCCGGAGTTGCTGGCAAAAAAGAGTTTATGCAGGCATTTCAAACACAGCTTGAGAAAAGTCCTTATTGGACACAAATAAAAGAAATGAATAATTAAAGCTAAATAGAATGAAAAAATTTATATATAAATCAATATAAAAAAGATAATGCATAAAGGAGTATATAAACAATTCAAATGCTTTAAAACATGATGTCATTAATCCCACAACGCTTTGCGTGTGGGATACCACGGGCATCTAAGATGCTCTCCGCCTATGGCGGGATAATTCAACTTACGTTTCAAACTTCATTGCATTCGTTTTCAGCGAGTTTCATTAAGTTCGACTAACCAATTCCGATTCGTTTCACTTTCAGAATTGGAGTCGAACTAATGGTGGTCATATTTTGCTTTGCTTTTCATCTCTTCATATTCCGCGCGCAGAGCAATGTGATCCATGTCCGCCATGTCTTCCGCACTTTTAACCCAATCTTCAAACTGAATATCTACGCCAAAAATACCGATCATTTCATCTTTATCATTAACGATAGGCGCGGAAACGGTGAAGCATAAAACACCGGTCATCTTGGAAATGAAGAAATCGGTAACATGAACTTTTCCTGTCTGCAAAGGCTTGATAAACCATTCCCGGTCGGATTGGTCGATGCCTACTCCATAATTTTCATATTTGGCACGATCGGCAATGTTAGTAATGTTTTTAGTGGTTTTTCTGCCGTTCATGTCCACTATATATGCGAACTGAATAGACGGATGTTCATCGACGAATTCCTGCATCAGAGGCTCTTGCTTTTCGGTATTCATGCTCTTCATTAACGGATGTTCGATAATTTTATTAACTGCGGCCACGGCGGCTTTTTCCGCTATTAATTTAATTTTTTCCAATGCCGACATAAAATATTCGGGCAAATACAAGCGCACCTTTTTTTCCATCTCTTCGGGAGAAATCGTCGTAACTCGGCCGGAATCATATTGTTCCACAATCCACTTATTGATTTTAGAAATTCCCGGATGTCTTTTATCCACAGCGCTTGTCACCCTTAAGGCCGAAGCGCTGATTAATCCAATAAGCTATACCGGCATTCCCTGATTTGTCGGTGATCATGGTGACAATAGGTCTTTTTAAAATTTTGTTGGTATCGAAGATGTTATAAATTTCTTCACACTTTATAAGGCCGTCGGCGTGCACGCCCGCGCGGGTGACATTGAACTCGGAGCCGACAAAAGGATAATTGTGAGGTATCTTCACCCCCAGTTCGGCTTCAAAATATTCGGCGATATCGGTGATTACCGTCGTATCAATTCCGTTATTATTTCCTTTAAGCGCGATATATTCGATAATTAGCCCTTCAATGGGAGGGTTGCCTGTACGTTCGCCCAGGCCCAAAAGAGTGGAATTGGCCGCGCTACAGCCATAAAGCCAGGCGGTTGTGGCATTGGTCATGGCGCGGTGAAAATCATTGTGGCCATGCCATTCCAGTAGTTGGCCGGGAACACCGGCTTCATCGATAAAGGCGCGCACAAGCTTATCCACACTGCGGGGGAGGGCGGCTCCGGGATATGTTAGGCCGTAGCCCATTGTATCGCAAAGCCTGATTTTGATATCGATGCCGCTTTCTTCCCTCAGTTTCATTAATTCCAGTGCAAAAGGTACGCAAAAGCCGTAAATATCGGCGCGGGTAACATCTTCGAAATGGCAGCGGGGAATGATGCCTAATTCCAGAATCGATTTGACGACGCCCAGATAATCATCCATGGCTTCGCTTCTTTTCTTATTCAGCTTAAGAAAAATGTGATAATCGGAAACTGAGGTGAGCAATCCTGTTTCTTTAATACCGGCGTTTTTAACCAGGGGTACATCTTCTTTTGCCGCTCTGATCCAACCGGTGATTTCCGGATAAGGCAGATCCAGTGCCTGACATTTTTCTACCGCTTCTTTATCTTTTTTGCTGTAGAGGAAAAATTCTGATTGCCGGATTACGCCATTGGGCCCGCCGAGTTTGCTCAGCAATTGAAAAATCTTAACAATTTGTTCCACCGTATAGGGAGGACGAGCTTGCTGTCCGTCGCGAAAAGTAGTGTCCGTAATAAATATTTCGCTGGCCTGATTGACGGGTAAGATTTTATGGTCAAAAGCAACTTTACTTACTTCTGTGTAGGGAAATATATCTTTATATAAATTAGGCTCATCTACTTCCTTTAATTCGAATTTTTCAAGTTTACCATGTTTACGATCAAGTGGTTTTTTCCGTTTGTTCAATTTCACCTTCTTTTTCTCCATAGGTTAGCTTATACAATTTTTAAGGAAAGTTCCATAAGTTGTTCGATGCTGACTTTAGACGGAGCATCGGACATGAGATCTGCCGCCTTTTGTGTTTTCGGAAAAGCAATCACATCGCGGATTGATTCCGCGTTAGTCATAATCATAGTAAGCCTGTCCAGGCCGAAGGCTATTCCCCCGTGAGGCGGAGCGCCGTATTCCAAAGCATCCAGAAGAAAACCAAACTTACCGCGGGCTTCTTCATTGTTCAAACCTAAAACTTTGAACACTTGAGCCTGTAAATCCTTCCTGTGAATCCGAATGCTGCCGCCGCCTATTTCCGAACCATTCAAGACAAGATCGTAAGCGCGTGCGCGAACTTTACCCGGCTGTGATTTCAGGAAGGCAATGTCTTCCAGAACGGGAGATGTGAAAGGATGATGCATAGAGACATAACGCTTTTCGGAATCGGAATACTCCATCAGCGGGAATTCGGTAATCCAACTGAAGGCTAAGTCATCCGGTTTGAATAAATTCAGCTTCTTCGCTAAATATAGGCGCAAATTGCCGAGAGAATCGTTAACAACGCGGGGAACATCAGCAACAAAAAATATAATATCACTTTCTTTCGCGCCCATTGTTTTATTTATTTTTTCAACTTCCTCCGGCCGCAAAAATTTGTAAATGGGAGAAGTCCAGTCGGTGGCGTTAATTCTTGCCCAGGCCAGCCCCTTGGCGCCGTAAACGGCAACGTAATCCTTCAATTCGTCGAGGTCTTTGCGTGAAAGGCCGGAAGCTTGTTCCACTTTAATTGCTTTGACAATTCCCCCTGCGGCAACAACTTCCTGAAATAATTTGAAGCCGGAGTTACTTACTATCGACGTGATATCCACTAGTTCCATACCGAAACGCGTATCGGGATTATCCTTACCATAACGGTTCAGGGCATCGTGATAAGTAAGATGGGGGAAGGGGAGTTTGAGTTCACGGTCAAGGCATACCTTAAATATTTGCGCCATCAATCCTTCCATGATTTTGATTATATCTTCCTCAGTAATAAAAGACATTTCAACGTCAATTTGGGTAAATTCCGGTTGACGGTCGGCCCGTAAATCTTCATCACGGAAACATTTTACAATTTGATAATAACGGTCAAAGCCGGAAACCATCAGCAGTTGTTTAAAAATCTGTGGCGATTGCGGCAGGGCGTAAAACATCCCCTTGTAAATTCTACTGGGGACAAGATAATCGCGAGCGCCTTCCGGAGTGCTTTTTGTAAGAAATGGCGTTTCCACTTCGATGAAACCGTTTTTATCGAAGTAATTACGCGTAGCGGCGGCCAGTTTGCTGCGTAAAAACAAATTTTGCTGAAGCGACGGACGGCGTAAATCCAGGTAGCGGTATTTAAGACGGACGTTTTCCGATATCTCTTCCTCGTCGAAAGAAAATGGCGGTGTTTTGGATTCATTCATTATTTCCAATTCCGAGACGATGACTTCAATTTCGCCGGTTTTCAGGGCGGGATTTTCCATGCCCTGCGGCCTTTTGCGGACGATTCCTTTAACGGCCAGGACAAATTCATTGCGGATTTTATGCGCTTCTCCGTGAACAGCCTCTCCGGAATCGGGATTGAAAACGATCTGAACCATTCCTTCGCGATCGCGTAAATCAACAAAAATAACACCGCCGTGATCTCTCCTTCGGTGCGCCCAGCCCATTAAAATTACTTCTTTACTAGCATGGGAAATGTTCAAATTGCCGCAATAATGCGTTCGTTTATCTGTGGTTAAAAAATTGGCCAAAAGATTTCACCTTTCCTTAATGATTTTAATTATTGTTTCCCGCAAGCCGTTCATAGGTAAAACTTGCTGGTTTTTAGTGTTCATATTTCTTAACTCGACGCGCTTTTCGTCAATCTCTTTATCACCGATAATCAGCGTAAAGGAGCTATTTAATTTGTCGGCGCGTTTCATCTGGTTTTTTAAACTTTTATTGCTGTAATCCATTTCCGTGGTAATACCCGTTTGACGTAATTCGTTAGTCAGCCGGAAGGCCATCTTTCGCGCGCGTTCGCCGAGAGCGGCAATAAATAAATCCGTCCGATATATATTTTTTTCATTATTAGGCAGACAAGCAAGAAGACGCTCAACACCTACGGCAAATCCAATGCCGGATACTTCCGGTCCACCCAGGAAACTAACCAATCCGTCATATCTGCCGCCACCGGCCAATGCGTTTTGCGCTCCCAGATGTCTTGATTTAACTTCAAAAGCCGTTCTGGTGTAATAATCCAAACCGCGCACCATTTTCGGATTAATGCCGTAAACAACATTCAAGTCGGTTAAATACGCGTTTACCTGACTAAAATGTTCTTTGCAGTCAGAGCACAAGTAGTCGAGAATTTGCGGAGCTTTGGCGATAATTAAATTACAGGTTTCTACTTTGCAGTCAAATATCCGCAAAGGATTGGTGCTCATCCGTCTTTGACAGTCAGGACAAAGAGCATTTTTCGATCCTCTTAAATAATTAACGATAGCTTGTGAAAAAACCGGCCGGCAAGCCCTGCAACCAAGAGAGTTAATTTCCAGAGATAATTCTTCAATCGCCGTTGATTGTAGAAAATGCATCAGCATGAAAATAACTTCTACATCGGATTGCGGTTTCTCATCGCCAAACAACTCAACATCAATCTGGTGGAATTGACGGAAACGGCCTTTTTGCGGTCTTTCCCGCCGAAACATCGGCCCCATTGTAAAGAGTTTTGTTATCTGGTCAAAAGAGTGCATATTATGTTCAATATAGGCACGGATAATGGAAGCTGTAGCTTCAGGGCGTAATGTTAGGAGTTCATCATCGCGATCACGAAAGGTGTACATTTCTTTCTCGACAATATCTGTTGTTTCCCCAATACTCCTTTTAAACAATTCGGTTTTTTCCATAATCGGGATACGAATTTCACGAAAACCGAAAGAACCAAAAACCTGACGGGCAATTGATTCAATATTATTCCAGGCAGGAGAATCTTTGGGCAATATATCTTTGATTCCTTTAATTGCGGTTATTTTTTCCATAAATATCAGACCAAAATCTAATGAATTTAGTGAAGTTAACTAGCATATAGTATGCTGGTTATCAATGAAAATAAACGGTTAATCAACAAATACTTATCTGCTTTCCCGAAAAGTATCAACGTTCAATTTTCTGCCGTCGGTCATCAGGGTTACCGCTCCATTGCGATCAGTGCGAAAAGTATTAACGCCGACATCGTTATGTCTTTGGAGAGTTGACGGATGCGGATGATGAAATACATTTTCTTTGCCGGCGCTGACTATCGCATAACGGCAGGCGACAGCTTTAATGAATTCGGTACTGCTGGAGTGAGCTGAGCCATGATGAGGAACTACCAGAACATCACTGCGTAAATCTGTTTTGGATTTAATAAGCTGCTTTTCAATATCAGCAGAAATATCACCGGGTATAAGAAAACTTACCTTGCCGAATGTTATTTTCAAAACCAGAGAGGAATCGTTAACTTTATCGTAAGAAAGATTATTCATATCTTGGGGCGAATAATTTAACGGCCACAAGACCTTGACTCGGACACCGTTAAATATTCTTTCCGGAGATTTATTAGAGGTCATACATACATTAATATTATTAAGCTTGATTGTTTTTTCCCATTCCGGATAGATTTCTAAATCGATCGGCAAGTTCGACCTCCAGACCTGCCGAACATCAAAATTATTCATAATGTAAATCAGTCCCAGTAAATGATCGGGATGAGGGTGGCTTAGCACCACAGTATCGACATTACGGATTCTTTCATGGTAGAGAAAAGGAGCGAGAACAGATTTACCGGTATCAAAGAAACTGTCCGAAAAACCGCCGCCGTCAATAAGCATATTTTCACCGCCCGGAAACTGCACAAAAGTTGAATTTCCCTGTCCCACATCAATAATTGTGATTTTTAAATCAGACGAAAATTTGTCTTTAAATGTAAGGTAAGTTATATCCGCCGCAAAAAATAAAACGACAATAACTAATAAATATTTTAAAACTTGGAAACGGCGCAGTAAAAATCCCTTGTGAGTTTTTCTTTTTTTCCTCTCGTCAATAAATTGAATAAGAAGAAAAATGAATAAATAAAAAACTGCAATTTCAACTATGTTGGGTGTGATGCAATTGAACGAAGACCAGGGGAGCGCCGCTAATTTGTTTATTATATTTACTGATATTTGCACGAAGAAAGAAGCCAGTTTAATTAAGTAACCGGCAATTGCCGGGGAAAGGAAGGCGGAGAGGATAAAAAACATGGATATAGTCAGCACCAATGTTCCCAAAAGAGGAACTAAAATCAGATTGGCAATAATTGTTATGGAAGAAACACGGTTGGAATAAAAGATGATTAAAGGCAAGGTGCCGATTGTTACCGCGCTGCATACAATAGCCGACAAATATATATACCGGATAATACTTTGGCCCCATAACGGAAGAAGCTCAAGTTGCTTTATAGAAAAATCGCGGAAACGGGGAATAATGTAAATGAGCGCTAAAACAGCCATGAAAGAAAGTTGAAAAGAACTATCAAAAAGAGCTTCCGGTGAAATAACTAGAATAATTAAAGCCGCCAGAATCAGCGTATTATAAAGGTCTTTTTGCCTTCCCCCAATCAGGGCAATTAAAAAGATCAGCGCCATGAGAGTTGACCGCTGCACGGGAATTTCCATTCCCGCAATGAAAGCAGAAATTAATACCATAAGAAACGCGGCCACCATCGCTAATTTAATTATATTAAATCTGAGCATCAGATATTCTGAGGACTTCAAAACAAGAAAAACAAAGAAAAAAGCGGACGCCGCAATTATCCCAATATGCAGGCCGTTAATTGACAAAATATGTGAAGTGCCCGTTTTATTGAAATTGTCCCGCACGGCAGCAGGGATTGCCTTTTGATTGCCGATAGTCATGGCTTCAATGATTTCTCTTTGCGGAGTAGAAGCATTTTGGTAAATTATCCGTTTTAAATAAAGTCTGAATGTTTCCAGTTTTAATCTGATGCCACTGGCGGTATTTTGTCTCAGCAGTACAATTTGTGAATTATTGGCAACAAACCCGGTGGCATAAATACCATGGAGATTCATATAGCGTTCATAATCAAAACCTCCGGGATTTTGAAAGCTTTGTATTTTTTTTAAAGATGTGTGAAACCGAATAAAATCACCATATTGGAAGTTTAAATCTGATGGAATTACCAGGCGAATATTGCCTGAAACCGGAATATATGCTTTATCATTGATAACGCGCTGACAGCGAACAAATAAAACTAGCTTATCGGGATGAACGAAGGGATTTTCGATAACAACACCTTCCATGAATCAATTTGCCCACATTGATATAGCGGCTTATATGTTCATCTGATCGAATTAAATATTCTTGACTTTGAATGTTGAAGATAACCCAGCAGGAATGTAAAACTGATGATTAAAAGAAAGCTTGCCGCAGTCCATTTTTTTATAATGGTTACAAGAAGAGAAATAAGTACTACTATGATTCCTCCGAACAGCAAATATCCGGGAAGGGCCAAATAATAACCGCCGATGATGCCGGCAATTAGAGCAATTAAGGGATAAATTAACGGTCCGTGCATATATTTTTAAATATTTCTTTTTTCAAAAAATAGTTCAAATTTATTAGCCAAAATTTGTAAAATATTATAGCATGATCTTGAAATTGTAGCCCCCAAAAAGAATTGAGAAGATGGCGATGGATAAAGAATCATCCATAGATGAAAAAGATAAAAGGCGGTTAAGGTTTTTAATCATATACAGAGTTATCATCATGACTCTGTTTCTGGGGATTGCCATTTATATCGATATAAAAAAGCAGGGATCCTCAGTTTCATCAAATACCATCTATTTACTTTATTCAATTATCGCCTTAACTTATATAATCTCCGTTGTTTACGCTTTGCTCTTGAAATATTATAAAGATTTGCGCTTCAATATTTACCTGCAGCTAACAGTAGACATTATACTAATTACTTTCCTTGTCTATTTTACCGGTAGTTTCCGCAGTAATTATTCGCTTCTTTACACACTGGTTATAATATATTCGGTAATTTTTCTTGGCCGTAGAGGAGGTTTAATTGTCGCCTCAGCCTCCTGCATATTTTATGGACTGCTCTTAGACCTAGAATTTTATGGATGGCTACCTTCCATTTCCGTTGTTGATCGTGATTACAATGTCAGTGCGGGAGATGTTCTTATTCGCGTTTTGGTGCATATTGTCTCATTCTATATTATAGCTTTTTTAGCCAGTTTTGTTGTCGAACAAGAAAAGAAAACAAGATATTTATTGCAAGAAAAAGAATCGGCTTTTGCGCAACTGGACTTGCTGTTTCGCAGTATAATTGAGTCTGTCGATACCGGTGTAATGACGATAGATTTACAAGGCCGAATAAAAACTTTTAATCGAGCCGCCGAAGAGATTACCGGATTTCCCCTGCGGGACATAGAAAACAGACCAGATTGAGCAATTTTTCCCGGAATTTATGCAATTTTTTTCAGAAAATAAAACTACTGAAGAGAGTAAAAACCGCGTAGAAGCCATTATCGAGGACGCCAAGAGGGGAAAAAATTCATCTGGGTTGTGCAATTTCTCCGTTGAAGGACAATAATGAAAAACAGATAGGAAATATCTTAATTTTTCAGGATATTACGGAAATTAAACAGATGGAAGAGAACCTCGAAAAGAGTAAGAGGTTGGCATTAATCGGAGAAATGGCCGCAGGATTGGCGCATGAAATGAGAAATCCACTGGCTTCGATAACCGGTTCAATTGAGCTTTTAAAGCAGGGGGTGAACTTAGAAGAAACCGATAAGCGCCTGATGCAGATAATTTTACGGGGCAAAAATCAACTGGATAACTTTGTGCGGGACTTTCTTCTGCTGGCGCGTCCCATTCCTTCGTCCAGGGAGTTGGTTGACGTAAACATGGTTGCCGAAGAGGTTCTCGAAAACATAAAATTATCCAGTGAATGGTCGAGTAAAATAAAAATTATGAAAGTAGTTTCCGATAATGCCACTATTTTTGCTAACAAGAGACAGATTAGACAAATTATTCACAATCTTGTTCTTAATGCCGTTCAGGCAATGGAAAAAGGAGGCGTTTTATCTGTCGAAACTGCATTGGTAGAATTAGACGATAAAAAGGAATACGCTGAAATTAAAATTAAAGATACCGGCTGCGGCATCGCTCAAGAAAATTTCAGGAAAATATTTGAACCCTTTTTTACTAATAAAGATAAGGGAACCGGTTTAGGTTTGACGATAGTCGGCCGTCTTGTTGAAGGCTACAGTGGAAAAATAAAGATCGAAAGCAATATAAGTATTGGTACAAGTTGTACCGTTTGGCTGCCGGCAAAAAATGAAAATATTCAGCAAACAACTTCATATAATGCGTAAGTAAAACTGAGGTGAGGGTATGGCTAGAATTTTGGTTGTTGATGACGATCAGGGCATGAGAGAATTTATGGAAATAATGCTCACAAAAGAAGGTTACGATGTAGTTTGCGCCGAAGATCCGGCAAAAGCGATTAACCTCTGTAACAAAAAAGACTTTGATCTGGTTATTACTGATTTGAGAATGCCTAAAATTGACGGCATTGAGTTTCTTAAAGCCATTAAGGAGAAAAAACCGGAAACAATAGTTATTCTTATTACAGCCTATGCCTCAGGAGAGACAGCAGTAAATGCGATGAAGGAAG
Source organism: uncultured delta proteobacterium (assembly GCA_963730275.1). Classification (GTDB taxonomy): domain Bacteria; phylum Desulfobacterota; class Syntrophia; order Syntrophales; family Smithellaceae; genus UBA4810. The sequence continues at coordinate 109,437 of CAVSRI010000002.1, forward strand.
GTGCTTATGATTATGTGGAAAAAGGAGGCAGTATTGAAGAACTAAAAAAGATCGTGCGCGCCGCTTTAGTAAAAAAAGGATTATGGACAGAAAATCAGACTGTAAAAAAAGAGCAAGCCGAAGATACAACATTTGGCGGAATGATTGGAACAAGCCGGGAAATGATGAAAGTATTCGCGACGATCAAAAAAGTAGCCGACACTCCGGCAAATATTTTGATTTTAGGAGAAAGCGGAACGGGTAAAGAACTGGTCGCGCGCGCAATACATGAAAACTCACCGCGTTCTAAAATGCCTTTTAATGCCATCAACAGCGGCGGAATACCGGAAAATCTGCTGGAGAGCGAACTTTTCGGCTATATGAAAGGTTCGTTTACCGGTGCTTATACCGATAAACCGGGACTTTTCGAAATGGCAAAGGGAGGCACAATATTTCTTGATGAAATCGGAGAGTTACCTCCTGTACTTCAAGTAAAACTTTTACGTGTAGTTCAGGAAAAAACCTTTCGGCGCATCGGTGGGGCGGAGGATATCAAAGTTGATGTGCGAATAATTTCCGCTACCAATCAAAATTTGGAAGAAAAAGTTAAGAAGGGAGAATTTAGAGAGGATCTTTACTTTCGGTTGAACGTCATCCCTATTCATATGCCGCCGCTGCGAGAAAGAAAAGAAGATATACCTCTTCTGACGAAGCATTTTATTGAGAAATATGCGAGAGAATTCGACAAGGAAATAAGAACAATTTCTTCCTATGCGATGGAGTTGTTGATGAATTATGCCTTTCCCGGAAATATCCGCGAATTGGAAAATATCATCGAACGCGGCGTAGCGATGGAGAGCTCCAATATAATCTTGCCGGAAAACTTAGTATTAGCGGCTAATGCCGCTTCCGGCATACAAAATTATGATCTCGGTATTACTGACGCAGGGATATACTTAAACAAAGAGTTAGAAAAAATAGAAAAAGCAATGATCGAAAAAGCTTTACAAAAAGCTAAAGGATCGAAAACGAAGGCTGCGGAACTTTTGCACGTCACCTTTGATTCACTCCGCTACCGTATGGAAAAATTGGGCGTGGAATAGATTAAAATATGTTTTAATTAAAAAATGTATCAACAGTTATTTAAAAATATTATAAAAAAAATGGTTAGGTAATAAAAGTTAGGGTATTTACTAGGGGGAGTTATACTGCAAATTTGGGTGGTTTAGGTTATTAAACAAGATACATATAAACATTGTTTTACCAGGAGAAATGATGATGAAAAAATGTTCCTTCTGTGCTGAAAATATTCAAGACGACGCTATAAAGTGTAAACACTGCGGTGAGTTTCTGGATGCCTCCATCCCCCCACGCTTGGCAGAAGAAAAGATTCCATGGTATTTCCGAAAATCCTTTATTATCATTGCAGTCTGCTCAGTGGGGCCTCTGGCGTTACCCCTGATTTGGTGGCGTCCACAAACGTCGCGGGCATGGAAGATCGGACTCACTATAGGAATCCTTGTTCTCAGTTGGATATTGTTCCAAGCTTCGATGGATTCCATCCGTACAATCAAGGAGTATTATAAGTTAATTGAAGGACGATGAAATGATCTACAGGTAGCACAAGTCAGTAAATATCGACCGGGTTCACGTCGCGGTTTTATATAAGTGTACATGGTTTGGTAATTTATCACAAATTGGTAGTTCTTCGAGGATGACGCCCGGCGGGTTACGTCCACGTTACGCTATTTTTTCGGGCGCTTTTTTTCTATTTTTTCTTCTTTTGATTCATCATACTGGGCGAGGAGATCTTTGAGATCCATGTCCTGATCTTCCAGGATGACATAACGTTGCTCATCGTCGTCACCGGTTAATTTTGAAGCGCTGTCGGTTTTATAGGCGTCATCTACCGAGGACATATAAATTACATCCTGAACGGCGTTGGGATCAATAAGAGAAGAAACGTAATCATTTTCCTTGGAAGAATCCGCCCCCATGCCGAAACTCTTATAAGGATGGACAAATGAGGAACGATTGCTGATAAATTCTTTTTCATATAGCTTCATCGTAAACATACCATCGTTTTTGCTGGTGGACATGATATTTTCCAATTGGGTCAGTTTATTTTCGCGGATGCTGCTCTGTACGGAAGGTGCTGCCCTAAGTATGGACAGCATGGGAACTCGAAAGCCAACTTTATTGATAAAGGTCAGTTGTTGAACAATAAGCCAGGAAAGCGTTGAGGCAAACTGATAGCGGATAACATCCTGGTTCTCGCCGGTCACGCAGTTATTGATCCGATAAGCCGCATCTTCTGCATCGGTGGCGTGTAACGTGGCAAAAACGAGATGCCCGGATTCGGCGGCGTTGAGGGTAAGCCTGATTGTATCCGGCTCTCTTAATTCGCCTACGAAAATAATATCGGGATTTTCTCTTAATACATCAAGAAGTCCCTGATCAAATGACGGCACGTGAATGCCTACTTCACGCTGTTCAATGAAAGATTTCTTAGGTTTAAACCTGTATTCAATCGGATCTTCAATTGTTATGATGTGCGCAGGCCTGGTGCGGTTAATTTCCTCGATGATGGAGGCGATAGTGGTCGATTTGCCGGAGCCGGTACTTCCGCAAATCAGGATAAGGCCGGATTGAAGTTCCACAATCTGGCTAAGCGATGGATGCAGGTTGAGCGAAGTTAAATCAGGAATCGTTTCCGGAAGCAGACGTATAGCGAGACTCAACCCACGGGTTGTATAAAAAGCATTGATTCTAACACGCACTTGTTTGAAAGAAAGGGCGAAATCAACAGACCATCTTTTTCTGAGAGTTTGCAGTTGCCGGTCGCTCAGCATCTCTTTGACCAGGGCATCTATTTCCGTATGCGACCATTTAATATTTTTGTCGAAATGGATAGTGCCGTCTCTGCGGAAGATTAAGGGAAAACCTCCTGTAATGTGGAGGTCGGAAAGCCTTTGTTTGATGGCGGCAAGAATCAAATCCGTGAAACGCTGATTCATATATAATTCCTAACGTGCTGCTCGCGCTGTCGCTATGCTATAATGATTAGATGCTTCCTAATCAAAAAAGTCGTATCTATTCTATTAACTATATGAAAATGGAGGATATGTGTCAAGAAAATTAAACTGCATAATATCTTAGTTTTAATATGAAAACTTATGATTCCGGTTGAGAAGATATAAGGTCAATAGCAGGGATTTTTGCTTAAATATAATGTTGTTGGTTATCAATGAGTTGATAATATTTTAAAGATTGTCGAAAATGATCATTTACTTTTTTCTTGACTTTTTCCGCATATTTGCACTATATGCGCCATACAAGAGCAGAGAATAGGTATGATTGAGAAATTGGTTTTTAAAAGGGCAGCTTTTATATACTTTTTTAGCTTTATCAACATAAGGGTCTGCCTGATAGAGTCATGACCGGTTATATAAGGGGAAAAAACCGTGGGCAGATAAATATCAGCCCACGGTTTTTTTTTGTCGTGAAGTTGGGAAAACAAATATTTGGAATAATAAAGGGAGGGGGAGAATGAAAAAGAGAATTGATATTTTAATTGCATTGATGGTTACTATTTTCTTGTTTGCCGCTCTTATAAATGCACAGGCTAAGACGATCAAAGTAGGGGCGGCTATCAACTTGACCGGGCCGGCTTCGACCTGGGGCCAGTTTCATGAAAAAGGTCAGCGCGATTATTTCCGCTATGTAAATGAAGTTAAGGGAGGAGTATACGGCAACGAGATAGAAATGATCACTGTGGACACGGCTTATAAAGTGCCGGAGGCTCAGGCGGCTGTGCAGAAATTTGTTTTACAGGATAAAGTAGATATGATCGCCACCTGGGGCGCCGGTGAAGGATTAGCGGCAAAGCCAATAATCCAAAAGTACAAAGTGCCGACGATCAATTATTCCACCAGTTGGGAAATACTCGAAAAGCCGGTAGATTATATGTATCTTCCTTTCGGCAGTTATAAAATGGATTGTCAAGCGGTATTGGAATACATTAAGGCAATTCATAAAGGCAAAGATGCTCCTAAAGTCGGCCTGCTCACTTACAATAACACTTATGGCCGGTCAATTCACGAGCCCAGCAAAGAGTACGCCGCTAAATTAAATATTGATATCGTTGCTATTGAGGAATTTCCGCCGAAAACAGTTGACCTGAACACCGAACTGCTTCGTCTGCAGAAAGCAGGAGCGGAGTATATCTTTATGCAAATGCTGCCTTCAGCGATAATAACCGCTTTCAAAAGCGCCGATCGCATTAATTACAGCCCTTTGTTTTTAGGAACATGGACCTCTACCGACCCGGATTTCTTTAAGATGAGCGGCGGACTGATTCGTGATAGGCTTGTCATTCAATTTCCCGGAGCGCTGCCAACAGATAAATCCGCCGGGATTAGAATTTTAAAGGAATTATGGAAGCGTTATAAGACAGTAGAAAAATTTGATGCTTCCTATTGGGAAGGAGTTGTTATCGGAATGATTATGGAAAGAGCATTTATGCGTGCTTATGAAAAGAGCAAGGAAATAAATCCGGAAACCATCAATGCCGCCATGGAATCATTTAAAAATGAAGATTTTGGCGGTTTGGTACCCAATATAACATATAGTAAAGATGATCATGGAGGGTCATTCACTGCCCGTATGGTCCAAGTAAAAGAAGACGGAGCATATATACCGCTGACTAATTTTTATGTTCCGGGCAAAGACAAAATTAAATTGCTCAAGAAATAGTTAATCGCAAATATTTCTTAATTGTGAAGAAACAATATGGATGCACCAAAACCCAATTCTACGCAGGGCAAATGCCGCAGATGAATTTTTGCGAAGTGACTGAAGGATTGTAATGAAAGCTTTCCGCAGCCGGCCATCGATAATGATCAGCAGGCGAGAAGAAAATAAAAAAGCTGAGCTGGGAATCAAAAGTCTGCACCTTAGTTTTGGCGGAGTCACGGCTGTAAAAGATGTTGATCTCAACGTTCATACCGGTGAGTTGATGGCTATCATCGGCCCGAATGGGGCGGGTAAAACCAGTCTGCTCAACTGCATTACTGGATTTTACCACCCCCAAAAAGGCCGGATAACATTTAACGGTACGGATATTACCGATTTACATACTCACCGGCTTGTGGACGTGGGTATCGGCAGAACATTTCAGAATATCGAGCTTTTTCCGGGAATGACGGTGCTGGCCAATATGACGCTGGCCCGCCATATTCATTGCCATTACAGCTTTATTCACTCTTGTCTTTTTTCTCCATCTGTAAAAAATGAAGAAATTCGCCACCGGCAAATATTGGAAGAAATCATTGATTTTCTGGAGATGCAGTCAATCCGGGAAAAAACAGTTGGTTCTTTGCCTTACGGGATGATGAAAAGGGTGGAGTTGGGAAGGGCGCTCGCCCTCGAGCCCCGGCTTCTTATTTTGGATGAACCTTTCGCCGGAATGAATCTGGAAGAAAAAGAGGATATGGTTCGCTTTCTTCTGGAGTTAAATCAGCGATGGGGCCTGACCATGATCTTAGTGGAGCATGATATGTCGATAGTCATGAATATTTCCAGGCGCATTATGGTTTTGAATTTTGGCGAAAAAATAGGGGAGGGCACGGCGGAAGAAATCAGCGGCCATCCCGAGGTTATCAGAGCATATCTGGGCGATTCCGGTACATTATAAAGATATAAAAAAGGCGTAGATAATTTGGGCATTGTGACACAGAAGAAATCATACGGATATAATTTAACGATACCGCAAATCCTGGCCGCAAACGCCGCTAAATACGGCGAAACAAAAACTGCTATTCGGGAAAAAGCCTACGGCATCTGGCAAAGATATAGCTGGTCTGATTATGATAGTTATATGAAGAAAACGGCCGGTGGATTTGCTGCTTTTGATCTTCAGCGCGGGGAAACTGTTTGCCTTAACGTCGAAAATCATCCGGAATGGCTTTTTTGCGAAATTGCTGCTCATGCTCTGGGCGCGACCACATTGAATTTATTTACATCGTCTATTGCCGAAGAATTGTATGCCTCTATTAAACGTGTCCATTCCTCAATAATAGTGGTTCAGGATCAAGAACAAGTAGATAAACTTCTGGAAGTTAAAGAGAAACTGCCGCAAATCAAGAAAGTCGTATATATTGATCCCACGGGGATGATGTCTTATGAAAATGATTCCTGGTTGATCAGTTACGCCCGGCTTTTGGAAATCGGCGAGAAATTTGATTTAGAAAATCCTGGTTTTGTTGAAGAGGAAATAGAAAAAGGTCGGCCTGACGATATCGCTGTCATGATTCAAACTTCGGGCACGACAGGCATTCCCAAATTAGCCATGCTTTCCCATCGCAATTTTACGCAAATGGCCTGCTCAATGGATAGAAGCGGCAAGTATTGAAGCCGAAGAAAATTGGCTATCCATGTCGCCGCCGGCCTGGATAGTTGATCAGATGTGGGGTATGGGCGTGGCGCTTTTAGGTGCAATGACAATGAATTTTCCGGAAACAGCGGAGACGGTAATTGAAGATTTCCGGGAAATTGGTCCTTCCATGTTAATTACGGCATCACGCTTTTGGGAAGATATGGCTTCACACATTCGTGTAAGAATATCCGATGCGGGCTGGATAAAGAAAAATTTATTTTACTGGGGAGAGATCATCGGTAAAGCCGTTGTTAAAAAAAGAGCAAAAAAAACCGGAGTTCCTCTACCCTTAAATGTTTTGTATAAATTAATGTCTATTGTCGTTTACCGTCCGCTTTTAGATAGGATAGGATGCTCTCGTTTTCGAAGCGCCTTTACCGGCGGCCATCCGATTAGCCCCGATGTAATTTTGTTTTTCCGCGCCATTGGTTTGAATTTAAAACAATGCTATGGACTAACCGAAGCGGGGGGCATATTTCAAATTCAGCCGGATAATGAGGTAAAGCTCGAGACCGTGGGCAAACCTTTGCCCCAGACAGAAGTGAAAATTGCCGAAGATCAGGAAGTATTGGTGCGATCCGCAGCCAATTTTTCCGGCTATTATAATGATTATCAGGCCACACAATCTGCTTATGACGACGGCTGGCTGAAGACCGGTGATGCTGGTTATATCGACGGCGACGGCCATCTATTGATCATTGGCCGCAAAGAAGATATTATCCGCAATAAAAGCGGCGAGGCTTTTTCTCCTGATTTTATTGAAACCCGCTTAAAGTTCAGCACCTACATTAAAGAGGCGGTGATTTTCGGTGAGAGCCGTCCATTCATCACCGCCATGATCAATATCGATATGGGCAATGTCGGCAATTGGGCGGAAGACCGCATGATTCCCTACACGACATACATGGATCTTACGCAGCAGCCGTCAGTGGAAGAACTGATCTTAAAAGAAGTGCGTAGCGTCAATGAACAGCTGCCGGATGTGATGAAGGTCAAAAAATTTACTTTGCTGTATAAACTTCTGGACGCCGACGAAGAGGAATTAACGCGTACCGGTAAAGTCCGTCGCCGTTTTGTCTACGGTTTATATATTAAAATCATCGAAGCAATGTATCATGATGAAAAAAATGTTAAGGTAATCGGAAAAATCCGCTACCGTGATGGACGAATAGGCGAAATTGAAACAACAGTAAATATTATCAAGGTTAGTTGAGGAATCTATCCATGGATTTTTTTCTGCAATTATTGGTTAACGGAGTTTGCGTAGGGCTTCTCTATGGCATATCGGCGATGGGCTTTGTGATGATTTTTAAATCCTCCAGCGTTTTGAATTTTGCTCATGGCGAACTTTTAGCACTGGGAGCTTTTTTCTTTTTAGCGTTAATTAGCTGGGCTAAATTGCCCATTTTAATTGCTTTTATTTTGACGCTTGTTGGTAGCTTTATTCTGGGATTTCTAATTGAGAAATTTTTTCTGCGTCCTCTAATCGGAGAAAAACTGATTTTTGTCATTATGCTAACTGTCGGTTTGGCGGCGATGTTTAAAGGATTTATTCTGTTGATTTGGGGCGGAAATTTGCACACCTATCCCGACTTTTTAAGCGAATCAATCGCATTGAGGTTAGGGTCCATATACATTGCTCCTGTGTACACGGCAACACTGATTATCAGCATTATTTTTTTGGTTTTATTCGGGCTGTTTTTTAAAAAATCGGCTCAAGGAATTTATATGCGTTCCGTGGCCGATAATCAAAAGGCGGCTCTTTCTCTGGGAGTCCATGTCCGGCGGGTCTTCGCGCTGTCCTGGGCCATTGCCGCGCTGGTAGCCAGCATGAGTGGTATAGTTCTCGGAATTATCAACGGCGTTAATGTACACGATTTGAGCTCCATCGGCTTAAAAGTATTTCCCGTCGTAATTTTAGGCGGGCTGGACAGCATCGGTGGCGCAATAGTAGGTGGTATTATAATCGGCCTTCTGGAAACCTTTACCGGCGGCTACTTGTCTCCTTCACTAATTGATGTTGTGCCTTATATTGTGCTTGTTTTTATTTTGTTGGTCAAGCCTTACGGCTTGTTTGGTTTGGTGGAAATCGAGAGAGTTTAAATGAAGAGATTTTCCTTTCATTCCTGCGGCAATTATCGTGAAGATTATGCTGAAGAATTAAAAATATTTGAAACATATTTCGGCCGGGTTTGCCTGATATTATTTCTGGCCGTACTTTTTTTAGTTGCTCCGTTTATCTGCAGCCCATATATGCTCTATGTTTTGAATATGATCGGTATTGCCGCTATTGCCGCCATCGGGCTCAATATTCTGATCGGCTATACCGGACAAATATCGTTGGGACACGGCGCTTTTTTCGGAGTAGGAGCTTATGCTGCCGCTATTTTGGCCACGAGATTAGGGGTAGGATTTTATTTAGCCATTCCGGCAGCGGGTATTATAACCGCTCTTGTCGGTATGATCTTTGGTATTCCTTCGGGACGTTTAAAAGGCCTTTATTTGACCATTGCCACCCTGGCCGGACAGTTTATCATTGAATATGTTTTGATTCATTGGGATAGCTTAACCAAAGGAACGATGGGTATTACTTTGCCTGCACCGAAAATTATCCAGTGGTCAATTATCGGCGATAAAGCATTTTTCTTTTTGATTTTTGCTAGTCTGGTTCTGATGACCTGGTTTGCGGTAAACATCATGCGGAGTAAATACGGCCGGGCTTTCATCGCCATCCGCGATAATGACCGCGCCGCCGAAGGCATGGGTATTCCCATCTTCAAGTATAAACTGCTGTCCTTCGGCATTAGCTCTTTTTATGCCGGTTTTGCCGGAGCGCTTTGGGCTTATTATATGGTCAGCATTACAACTGAACCATTTAATCTAGGGCTTTCCATAGAATTTATCGCGATGGTCATCATCGGGGGACTGGGCAATATTCCCGGCGCAATTTTCGGCGCTACTTTTATTACTTTATTAAATGAACTTTTGCGATATTTAACCGGGTTACTAATGAATGTTAGTATTGTTACCAGCCTGGGTTTAAATATGGCGCCACTGCGAGAATTTGTTTTTGGGCTGGCTATAGTTTTCTTTATCTTATTTGAGCCGCGGGGAATTGCCGAATTATGGCGGATCATCCGTTCCAGCTTTAGGCTGTGGCCGTTTTCATATTAGCAGGCTGTTCAAAAAGGCTCATCTGCGTTGTTGCGCTGCAAACCTCATCGCTCAACGTATTGCCATATATGCCTCGCGATTCGGTTTTTGCGATGCCTTGCAGCTAACCCTTTTTGAACAGCCTGTAAATCGGAATAAAGGTAAATTATGAGCGATATACTTTTACAATTAAATAATATTTCCGTTGTATATTCAGATGTTATTCAGGTATTAAAAGGTGTTTCTTTATCTGTCGAAAAGGGGCATATCGTCTCGCTTTTAGGCAGTAACGGTGCGGGGAAGACCACAACGCTGAAAGCGATATCGGGATTGCTGAAACCCGAAAACGGCAAGGTTACGGATGGGTCTATTATCTACAATGGTATAAATATCCAAAATCAAGCGCCTGAATACATCACTAGGCAGGGCATAATTCAGGTTTTAGAGGGACGTCAGCCTTTTAAATATCTGACCATTGAAGAGAATTTGCGCGTCGGCACAGCTACGCGTTCGGGCCAGCCTTATAAAGAAGATCTGGAGCTTGTCTATAAATATTTCCCCGCATTAATACCCAGAAGAAAATCTTTGGCCGGATACTGCAGCGGCGGTGAGTTGCAGATGCTGGTAATCGGCCGGGCGTTAATGGCCCACCCGCAGCTACTGATGCTGGACGAACCTTCATTGGGGCTTGCCCCGCTGGTCGTCCAGGAGATATTCCGCATAATAAAAATGATCAATGAAGAACATGGAACAACTATAGTCTTGGTGGAACAAAACGCCAATATGGCACTGCAAGTGGCACATTACGGATACGTTATGGAGAACGGTAAAATAGTGATGGAAGGCATTGCTGCTGACCTGACCAAAAATCCTGACGTTAAAGAATTTTATTTAGGCATGTCCGCTTCCGGCATAGCTAAGTCCTATAGAGATGTGAAGGCTTATAGACGACGTAAACGCTGGCTTTAAAAATGATCATTATCCAACAGGTATAAGACCAATAATAATCGTTTGATTTTAATAAATAATTGGCGTAAATAATTAACGAGACCTAAGCTTCAGAAACAGAGTACATAACCTAAAGGTCACAAATGCTGAAGCTTGCAGGTCTAATTATCCCGCACAGCGGAGGTTATGAAACCAAAAGTAAGCTTTGGCGCTCATAACCGTGATTAAGCACTTAATAAATTATGCTGTTCGAAAAACAGCGGAATTATGTATTATGTACATTAATTGTTGGCTGGTACTAATAATTCTTAGTAGATTAAAATGGACCTTCTAGAAGAACTAAAAAACCTATCTTTAAAATTAGATCATGCAGGGATCGATTATGCTTTATGCGGAGGTTTGGCTATTGCCATTTATGCAAAGCCACGAGCAACACTTGATATTGACATCATGATATCTCCAGATTTTCTTTCAGAAACCAAAAAGGCGGCGCAAGAACTTGGATTTACACTGAGTGCAGCACCGATGGAATTTAAGGAAGGCGCCGTCAAAATTCATAGATTGACCAAAATCGATAAAGATTCAGGAGAACATCTCGTTTTGGACTTGCTGATTGTAACCCCGGCAACAAAAAAAGCGTGGGATGATCATTTCACGGTCGAGTGGGAAGGAGGCCCATTGAAAGTGGTTTCTCCACAAGGCCTGATTTTGCTGAAATCATTGCGCAACAGTGGTCAGGATAAAGATGACATTGAATATCTCAGGAGCTTAGAGAATGAAGATTGATATGAGTTCAGAAGCTATCGCAAAACGATTGAAGGTTTTAAATGAGCTGAGACGAACATGCCTTTCTCTTGCCAATTCCAGTGCAGGGAAGGACATACTAAAGAAAAATTCAACCAATAAGTCGGTGCAACGGACATCGCGGTCGTTCAGCCACTGACTGCATTGCCTTACGGAACGGCAAAATCGTGATGGAAGGCATTGCTGATGATCTGGCTAAAAATCCAGATGTTAAAGAATTTTATTTAGGCATGTCCGCATCGGGAATTGCAAAATCTTGTAAGGATGTCAAAGCTTATAGGCATCACAAATGCTGGCTTTAACAGGCTGCGGAAAAAGGCTCATATTCTGCGTTGCGCTTTGAATCTCACTGCTCACGTACGCTTTATGTACGCTCCGCTGCTCGCTTCTTGCGCGCCTTGCCTCTAAGCCTTTTTGAACAGCCTGCAAAACAAAAAATTTCAATATGCCTCGTCTCTTCCTCCTTGCCCAGCTACTGCTGGACAGTTCAACTTACGATTTCTATTTCACTGCGTTCCTGGAAATCGAGTTTCACTGCCGCCTAGTTATCCTTTGAAATCGAAAGGGTATAAGAGACTATACTCGGATGGAATATTTTCCTTTTAATCAAAAAACAGTCATGCTAAATTGCTAATCAAGTTGTCAGAAAAAAAGAGCTTAGTATATTAATTGTTAGAAGGGGAGATAGATATGCTTAAACAATCCTTACGACTGTTCATAACTCTCATTCTTGCAATATCGTCTGCATATGCTGCAGACAGAAAATGGACTACTCAAGAAATACTTCCCGACGGAAATAAGATCGTTTTATTTTGGACAGCTGTTTATGAGGGACGTGATACACTCTATCAAGTTAAGGTAGGTGACAAGTTAATTCATTTGGGCAAAAAGGATGCCGCCGGTCAGCCCGTCTTAAATCTGAAACATAATCTAATTGCACTGCCATACTGCGCAGATGATGGATGTATATCGAAAGTTAACATTCTTGACTTATCGAAAATGGTAATTCTAGCACCTATTGAACTGAATTATAAAGGGCAGTTCTATATTGAATGCAAATGGGACGGCACAATATTGATAATTAAGGTTGAACCTACTGCCGGGGACAAAACCAACAAATCACAAGATATATTAAAATACAATGTTACGTCAAAAGGGATTGTCCCATATTAGAATTAAACATCATAATTTAACTTGTCGTTCGAGAAGATCGGATAAGGAACGCCCGATCCTCAAATTGTTGTTAGATAATATTCTGGAGACATAAAAATATTCATTATAAATAATACCCTTTCGCTTTCAAAGGATAACGAGACGGCAAGGAGGAGGCACCGGAGGCGTATAAAATGATGATACGTTGAGGAAGCCGACGACGCAGCTAACAAAGTTATCCAAAGAAAGCAAAATGGTATAAGAAGGGAATATATGAAGCGCCTATTTGATAAAAAAGAATCTTGGACTAATGAAGAAAGAAAAGCAAGGCAGGATGAGAGTCTGGCCAACATGGTGAAGTTGGGTTATAAAAAATCAGCCCGTCTGAAAGCAATACTGGATCAAAACAAAATCAATCCCAAAAACATCAAAACAAGAGAGGATCTGGAAAAGCTGCCGGTTACTTCCCGCGAAAAACTCGTGGATATGGAAATACAGGAGCCTCCTTATGCCGGGCTGGAAAATCCCGTAGTGCAAATTGACCGAATCTTTACTTCACCAGGACCGATCTATGAACCGCATCTTTCGGAGGATGATTATTTGTGGGCACGCGCATTTTTTGCCGCAGGAATCGGCCCCAAAGACATAGCGCTGAATGCTTTTTCTTATCATCTGGTGGCGGCGGGACTTACTTTCCACAGCGGCCTGCGCAAAGTCGGCGCGACAGTAGTTCCTTCCGGCACTTCCTCATCCCAGATTCAAGTACAATTAATCAAAGATTTAAAAGTAACGGCTTATGTCGGTACACCCAGTTTTTTAATGTCTATTATTAACAAGGCAAAAGAGATGGGTTTTGATTTTAAGAAGGACTTTCGATTAAAAAAAGCCTGCTTTGCGGCGGAACCTTTGTTTCCGGACATGCGCCGGTCTTTTGAAAACGAATACGGCATTGATACTTATCAAATGTATGGAGCCACTGAAGTCGGGGACGTAGCTTATGAATGTTCGCAGAAGAATGGCTGGCACATTTGCGAAGAAACTATTGTGGAAATTGTCGATCCGATAACAGGGAAAAGTGTTGCCCCGGGACAATTAGGTGAAATTGTAGTTACAAGACTCAATGAAATATTCTTCCTGCTTCGTTTCGGCACGGGGGATTTATCGCGAATAATTACCGATAAGTGTAAATGCGGAAGAACATCGTATCAGCTGGCCGGAATTTCTGGAAGGATAGGGGATGCGGTGAAAGTCCGGGGGCTTTTTATAGCGCCCAGCCAGCTTAAAATCATTCAGGCGAGATTCAATAATATTCCCTTGCAGGCAATTGTGAATCGTAAAGGCCACGAAGATATACTAAAAATTGTTATCGAGAAGATCACACCGGAAATCGGCAGTGTTCAGTGGGAACAAAATTTCAAAAAGGTATTTAAAGAAATTTTTACCGTTAAAGTAGATCAAATGGAATATGTAGATAAAGGTAAAATCAAACCGGACGAGAAGTTGATTGTTGATCAACGTCAGTATTAGAGACGGATATTTCCTTTTTCCCCAGAAAATAGGCGTCGATAGTGGAATAAATCCACAGAAGAATTATAAATATTAAAATCAGCAGGAGATAGAAGAAGTTCATGGCCTTCACGGAATTAACCGCCAGAGTGACTATATCGCTGAAATGAACAGCGCCTTTTTTGAAAGGAGAGGCTTTCAAAACAGCATGAGCTACTTGAACTACTGACCAGACAATAGCTATAGTTCCGGCAACAACAGGAAGCAGAAATGTTAATCCCCGTTTGTATTTTTTTAAATAAAGTTGTCCCCAGCCGGGGAATAACAATGCGCTCAACAGTGCCGCTTTAGTGGCTAAGTTAATAAATTATCCTCCTCAATAAAACATAAGTTTGGATATTACGAAAGAATAGTAACGTCTTTCATCTTTAGCTGAATATCGGAAGCTCCGTTCCAATGGTTAATTTGCGGCGTGAAAGCAACGTCAAGATTGGCTCCCGTAAGAGCATTCAGGTATTTACCCATACTAAACCAAATGGAATCACAAGACATCCCTTTGCTCGTGAGTCTCATTTTTAAATGATTATTGCCGACTATTGACGGGGACGAAACTTTAATATTCCGGGCGCAGAGTACCGGTTCCGGATTTTTGCTGCCGAAGGGAGCGAGCATATCCATCTGGGCAATTAAATTCAGATTGACATCGGAAAGCTGGCATTCCGAATCAATGAATGTTTGGGAAATAAGTTCCGGAGATTGAACGCTATCGTGAATTATTTCATCTAAAAGACTGGCGAATTCATCGATATCATCTTCCTTGATGGAAATTCCTGCCGCATGGCTGTGACCGCCGTACGAAAGCAAAAGAGAAGCGCATTGCTGAATTCCCTTATAAATATTAAAATCGGAAATGCTTCTGCCGGAACCTTTGCCCACACCTTTGTTTAAACTAATGACAAATGCCGGACGGCTGAAAAGGTCGACGAGACGCGAGGCGACAATGCCGACAACTCCCGGATGCCATTTATCGGAGGCGAAAACCAGCGCATTCATTTTTTCCATGTCCGGGATATTGCCGATTTTTTCGAGAATTTCGCTTAAAATGTTTTTTTCGATTGATTGCCGTCTGCGGTTATATCCATCCAGTTTTTCTGCCAACATTCTTGCTTCGTCCATATTTTCCGTCAATAGTAATTCCACTGCATCCAGAGGAGAGGCAACGCGTCCGGCGGCATTAATGCGGGGAATAAGACAGAAAGAAGCCCTAAAAGAATCGATAATCTGACCGTCAACACCGCTGACTTCTTTGAGAGCTTTGATTCCCGGCCTCTTGCCTTCGGTAATCAACTCCAATCCGATTTTAGCAAAAATTCTGTTTTCATCGACAAGTGGCGCGATGTCGCCGATAGTTCCCAGAGCGACAATATCGAGGTAATCCTTTAAATTGGGATAATCTTCGTTTTTCCAGAATCCTTCCTTACGCAGGCTCCCGCGCAGTGCGATGAGAAAATTATAGGCAATGCCGACGCCGGCCAGATCTTTGAAAGGGAAAATACAGTCTTCGCGATTTGGATTTATAGACGCGACAGCGGGAGGAAGCGTTCCTGATATCTCATGGTGATCCAGAACAATCGTATCGATGCCGATTGATTGAGCATAGGCAATTTGTTCCACATCGGAAATACCGCAATCAACGGTAATAATCAAATTGATATTATTGCTTTTAAACTTGTCGATCACTGGTGTTTTTAAACCGTAACCTTCCTGTACTCTGTCGGGAATATAATAAGATACATCAGGCGTTATTTGCCGGATAAACTTGAAAAGTATGGCCACGGAAGTTATCCCATCGGCATCATAATCGCCGTAAATAACTATTTTTTCATGTTCGTAGATCGCTTTTAAGAGACGTGCGACACCCTTCCTCATATCTTTCATCAAAAGAGGGCTATGCAGGTCATTCAGGGAAGGGTAGAGATAGCGGCGGGCGCCTTCCATATCCAGAATTTCTCTGTTAACGATAATTTGGGATATAATCGGAAAAATGCCAAATTCTTTACTCAAAGAATATTCTATATCTTTATTGACGGATTCTTTCAATTTCCATTGAGTTGTCGGCAGTTGTTTGGGTAGCGTCATTTTTTTGTAATTAATCTTTGTTTTCTTTGTATTTATAATATCAATGCCGGGTTTAAAGTCAAGCCAGCATCACTTTTTTTCCAGTATAATGTTTTTTAATAACGATTCGTGTTTTTGCAGTTCCAGGGCATATTTTTTAAAATCATCAAGGTCTGTTAATTTAACCGTATGATCAAATGATTTCCTTTCTACGGAAACTTCCAGGGAACTTCCGCGAAAAGAATATTTCTCGTCTCTATGTATAAAGGGTTTGCTTGCCGAAAAAGCCGGCGGTAATTTTTTTATCTTAAAACCGGTGGGAAAAACGTAGCTGTAATTTTCTTTAGAATAATATGAAGATTTGACGACAATCGGATATTTTCGTTCATTTGCCGCTGTAATATCACGGTAAGAATCTATTTGAATAATGTTGGATAATACCATTAGGTTTTCATCCAGTTTTTGCGCCAGATTTTTCAGAGAACCTTTCAATTTAATTATAAATGGTTCCTGAGTATCGGTAAAACTGCTTAAATTCAGCTCCTTGACTGTGATGCCTTTTCCTTCAAACAATTTCTTTCTTTGTTCCGGAGGTGAATATTTATAGAAATATCGTATCGATTCGGCTGCTTTTCCCGAATAGGTATAGATGCAATCCAGATCAGCGTCGCCTTCCTTGTCAATTTTATATTTTATTTCCGTGGAAGATGAATCTTTTGTATTGTCTAAATCCGGTGTTTTTATAAATTTATAAGATCCGTCGGTATTGATAATAAAAACGTCAGTGGAACGGAAGAAGGGTACTGAATTATATGCTGCTGTCTCATTGGTTGCATCCAGCCAGAAGTATTTATCACCGGATGGAACAACAGCAATGACATGGTTAAAGGCATTCAACGATGGTATGGATTCATCGAAATATTCACCGTATGCTGGAACAAGAACAGGTAGGCCTTCAATTCCGGCAATTTTAAGCATAGTGAGTAATAGAATTGTCTTATCTTTGCAATCACCGTATCTTTTTTGAAATATTTCGTATGCGGCATGAGGTTTATGAGTGTAGGGTCCAAGAAGTACGGCTACATATCGGATTTTTTGCGAAACAAAATTAAATATTGAGTTGATCTTTTCTTCCTTGGTTTTTTTATCGCCGACTAGTTGCCGGGTGAAACTTGTCAGTTCATTATCGGATGTCATTTGTTCCTGAACAAGATTTATATACCAGCTAGATATAGTCTCCCAATTTTTGAGCGTCCAAAAGGAAAGTTGAGGGAAAGTGTTGCTGTCGTACAGAGAAGGCATGCGCGCCTCCGGAATGATTTCTTTTTGTTTTGTGTTGGTAAAAATATATCTTTTTTTATTATCAGCGGAAATAATTTGGGGTGTGAGTGTTGTTTTAAATTTTTTGTATTTTAACTCGATATTTGCCGGTAATACTATTTCCGTTATATCTTCTTCCATAGGATAAAAATTTTGACAGAAAAAAGTAGCAAAGAAATCGAAGGGAAGAACAGGTTTTAAGTTTTTTATTTCGTAAGCATATTCAATTATACAGCCATCTTCCACGGCGGGCATGGTGAAGCTCTTTTGTTTAATATCGGTATAAAACTCATATCCGGCATACTCGGAAGAATCATGAATATCATTTTTATCTACAGGGATAACTTGTCCATTAGGCTTGATGGTGTTGGCGAAAAATATTTTGGCTTCCTGATAACCTTCGCGGTAGGAAATTGATTTGGAGGCTAAATGCCGCCCCCGTTCATTGAATATTTTTATGCGTTCTAAATTTCTGGTAACACTGGTGCCGTCATTAAAAAATTCGGTATAAGAATAGCTGTACAAAATATCGGCTCCGGCATTAGGGTGTTCCTCCGTCCGGGGAGCCTGTTTTAAATATGCATTGACATCACCGGCAGTAATGCTTCTGATATTGGAATTGGTAGCCGAACAAGATAAAACAAATAACGATAAAAAGATTAGTATAATTCTGACTGTACGCATATATCGTCCCAGATTTTTAGTAATCATACAGTGTTTATCTGCCTACGTCAATTGGCCGTTAATCTTGATCTTTAAAGCGATCAATGGTAAGGCGAAACTAAAATGATAAACAAATTGTTTAAATTAAATCGTCATAATATTGCCGTGGTACAGTTTATTGTCGAAGGCTATGAAGGAATGGCCACAGTATCAACAATTGATCCTCACACCGCGATAATAAAAATTTCGATTATGCCTGATTTTATTTCGGAAATTAACAGCCTTGTTGATGATTTAAAAAATAAATATAAAATCACGGAAATCGATCCCGCGACTTGGAATCCCTCGACTCCAGCCGGGGGAGGAAAGCGCCGTGACCCGCGCGGGGAGTCGCGTTGTCCTCTACTTCGCGGGATAACCCCAATAGCCCTTGGCTATAGGATTAATTCAGCTGACAGATATTACTGCACTATGCTTGTAATATCTGAGTTTCATTAATTCGACTTGCAAGCTTCAATGCACTTTGTTTCTGAAGCTTGTGTCTCATTATTTTAGGGAGTTTCCGGCTCCTACCGGAGGGGGCTCCACTAACTAATTGTAAAGAGGAAAATAATTTATGCTGATGCTAACCCACACATATCTTTTGCAGAAAGTTTTGGGTTCGGCAGATATGGAAAACAAAAACTTGGATGTTTATGTCTATAATATTGTACCGGATTTATTAACAATTCATCCGCAAATAAGTTCCTCTCAAACTCACAGTATAAAAAGAACTTTGCAAATTCCGGCAGACTATCCCCGATCCTCTTATGTAATGTTTCATCTTTTAGTAGATGACCTTGCTCATTACGGATATATTTGTCAGGACTATAAAGAAGAATTTGATCCCGATTCTCAAGGATATTCCTATACCAAAGGAAAACCTCTGATCAATTCCATTTTGAAATTATACAATACCATTCAAAAGGAAATTTCTTATGATGAAGCGGCTTACCGTTCCCACCTGATCATTGAAATGATCTATGATCTTGTCATCTTGAATCAGATTAACTCACTTAAAACCATTGATCTTTTAGCGGCGGCGATAGATTTTACGGCAAAGAATAAAATTGATGAATTTACGACTACAGTCAACCGGCTTTATGCTATTGAAGAAGATAAAATTAAAGAAGTGATGAAAGAGGCTTCCTTCTATATCACCAAGGAAAGAATGGAGCGCATTATGAATATTGAAGGAAGAGTTCGTCTTTATACAAACAAATTCGGTTTAAAAAACAGTGATCAATTACTTTATGAAGGCGTTAGAAATATATTTCTGCAGGCAAGAGATTTAATTGACGACGGCGAAATATTTCTTCAAGAAACTGCTCAAACTATAAAAAAATATGGTTGGTTTCCACTTCTCACATAGCTTTCTTAACAAATCCGGAGCGAATGCATCGCGTACAGACTTTAATTTTTTTTACCGATCCGTTTTTTTCGTCAACGCAACGCAATTTTTGTAAATTGGGATACCACACTGTTTTTGTCTTATTGTTAGCATGGCTGACACTATTGCCGATGGCTGGTTTTTTACCGCATACATCACAAACACGAGACATTAATAAATCCTCCTCAAAAAACTGCGTCGTTACTAGAACATAAGGTAATATTTTGCAAGCATTATTTTAATGAGACCCAAACTTTAGAAACAAAGTGCACAGAAGTTTGCAGGTCGAATTATCCCGTGAGCGTAGCGAATCGGGATTAATGACACAATATAATAAAAACAAGGTGCCAAGAGGTCACGCGAGGTCGCAAATTGAAATTGATAAGTCGAATTATACCGTGAAATGGTGATCGCTAATTGGACATTGATAAAGGCTGTCCAGTCGTTTCCAATACCCGTAACCAGACATTGCCCCGTGGATCGATTCTACGGCCTGAAATTGCCGCACTTAGAGGTAAATGCACGTATTCGTCTTTTCTTAAAGCCACCAAAAGACCTGTTTTCCCGGCCATACCCGCATGTACCGCGTATTGTCCGAGCGAACTGCAATAAATACTGTCCGCAGCATTAGCCGGGACCGAGCGGATGAGATAGCTTGGTTCGATATATTTTAAATTTATTTCCAGATCAATTTTATCGAAGTAATCCTCGATGGAACTTTTTAAAAAATGTCCAATATCGAACAAGCGGATGTTTCCCGAAGGGTCTGTTTCCGGAGTCGTGACGTTTTTCTGGAAAAGATTTTGACCTGCACCTTCCGCAACTAAAACCACGGCATGACCGCTGGATTTTATACGCTTCTCCAGAGCCTTTAAAAATCCTTTTTTACCTTCCAGATCAAAAGGTACTTCGGGAATTAAAACAAAATTAACGTCATTTTGGGCCAGAGCGGAATGGGCGGCGATATGTCCGGAAAGACGCCCCATGATTTTGATCAAACCAATGCCGTTAAAAGCTCCTTTGGCTTCCACATGAGCGCCTCTAATAACTTCAACGGTTTTTTCTATCGCTGTATCGAAGCCGAAGGACTTCTCGATTAAATCAAGATCATTGTCAATTGTTTTAGGGATGCTAACGACCGATATTTTTAAATTATTTTCGAAAATTACGTCGGTTAATTGCGCGGCAGCTCGCATTGTGCCATTGCCGCCTACACAAAAAAGAATACAAATTTTTGACCGGGAAAGAGAGTTTATAATTTGTACTGGATCTTGAGGACCACGCGAAGTGGAAAGGATACTGCCGCCGATACTGGTTATATCATTTACAATTTCGGGAGTTAATTTGATTAATTCATGCCCGTATATTGGGTTTAATCCCCTTAAACCATATTTAACACCGAATATGTCTTTGACACCATAACGATAAAAAAGAGTCATGGTAACTGATCTGATTACATCATTGATACCCGGGCAAAGGCCACCGCATGTTACGATAGCTGCTTTTGTTTGGGATGGATCGAAAAATATTTTATCTCTGGGCCCGGCAAGTTCCAAGGAAAGAGGTTTTCCTTCCTCATCGGTAAAAGATGAATAGTCATCTAAATAAGAGTTAAACAATAATCTTTTCTTATCTTGCGTGAAATTGCTTATATTAAGAGGCGATTTAATGAGCCTCTCGCCAAGATTCTTGATAAAAAAATTATAATTCATAAATCATTTCCTTTTATCAAGTACTCTGTATACGGCAAGCATACCGGAAATGATTTCGCCATCAGTGCCCGCGTCCGTAAATAAAGAAGCGCCGGTTAGGTAAACATTTCTAAAACGTGTTTTATTGTTTTTCGCGAAAAAGCCGGTAAGGGAAGATTTTTCCGGTATATATTTCGGATTAACTATATTATGGTATTTAATTGAAATATCTATTGATTTCTCTATATCCATGAATTTAATATTTTCTTTCAAGAAAGGAAGAAAATATTCTAGGCACTCGATTATGGATTGAGCTTGTACTGCCAAAATCTCTTTTGACCAGACAGTTGAATCATTAGGAATAAAAATAGTCGCTGTCAGCAATTTTTTATCTGCAGAACCTTTTTTTTCTCCGGGAGAATTATTTAATTCTAAAAGGATTAAATTATTATCGTAAATATTTTTATCTACGCTGGATATTACGGCGGCATGTCTGGCCATTTTTTCGGGAATACATTTTTGCGGAATGCCCAAATGGATGGTAAAAGGGTAATGAGAAATTTTAACTGGCTTGGTCAATTTAGCAATATTAATTTTCTTTTTTCCTTTAAGATAAAAGCACATTTCTTCAGATTTAGTACTGATAATCATGTGTTTTGCGGATATGTTCGAAATGGTGCCGGCGTTGTTTTCGACTTCAGCTTCAATTATTTTACTTTTTTTAATCGTGACAAATTTATTATTACTTAGGTACTGACCGTCGGAGGCTTGTAATTTTTTCGTTAACAAATTAAAAAGTGTTTGCTTGCCCTGCGGGAAGTGATAGACGCCGCGCAAAGGAGCTGAATAATGAAAGTGGGAAACAAAAGAATTATAGCCTTCTTTGGCGCAGGAAAGCAAAACATATTGCGCCTCCAGAATTTTTCTAAAAGAAGGATTGCGCAAAATTGTCCGCTCAAATTTTTTGGCATCAAGGTTAAATTTTATTAAAAGAGGAATAAATTTTAGATAGTTATAATAATCCTTTATGCTTTTGGGCTGAATAAAAGGATGGCCATGAAGCCATTTAATAAATGCGGCTGAGTTTTTTGAGACTGCATCGTAAAAGTATTTTATTTCCTGAGACATTTCAGGAAATTCCCGGATAATTTCATCAACGAGTGAGTCTTTATCGTTGAAAAAATCAATTCTATGCTCCGGCATTATAATCTGATAAGCGGGATTTAATAAAGATGATTCTTGTTCAGTCAATGGGATATTCAATTCAGCTAAAAGAGAAAAGCCAGTTTGATTAACGCCAAAACCAGTTAAGGGTGTCGGATCGATATTAAAAGGGTAACCGCCAATCGAGTATTTTGCTTCGCAATCGTTTTTTGCTATGTGAACTGTATTAAGGCCATAGTGAGATGCAACAGCCGCGGCAATGTAAGACGAAAGATCGTCGCCAATCACAATTAAATCATACATAAAATATTTTATTTCCTCATGTGTATTTTTTTCGATAATTATCAAAAGCCAGTCGAAGGCGGATTGGAAAGCGAGGGGGAAGAATATTTTTTTGCAGATTTAAGTTTCACTTTACGATCCTTTATCTCCAGCCTGCCTTCGGCGTAAAACTGAATTGCTTGCGGATAAATCCGATGTTCTTCTTTTAATATTCTTGCCGCCAGGATTTCTTCGGTATCGTCGTCATATACAGGTACAACGCTTTGAATAATAATTGGTCCTGTATCCACGCCTTCATCGACAAAATGCACTGTACAGCCCGTAAATTTTACTCCGTATTCCCAGGCTTGTTTTTGCCCGTGCAAGCCCGGAAAAGATGGAAGCAGGGCAGGGTGGATATTCATGATTTTTTGAGGGAAAGCTTGCAGAAAAACGGGAGTAAGAATACGCGTAAAACCGGCCAAAATTACCAAATCCACATCATTTTTCCTCATGATTTTTATTAATTCGGAATCAAAATCTTCTGGGGACTTAAAGTCGGCGTTTTTTAAAACAGCAATTTGAATGCCGTGTTTTTTTGCTCTGGTTATCCCCAACGCATCGGGATTGTTGCAGGCAACAATCTTTATAACCGCTTTTAACGACCTTTTTTCGATATGATCGATAATTGATTGAAGATTGGAGCCGTTTCCGGAGATTAAAACTCCCAATTTCAATAAATCAGCCATGTATTTCAGTTCCTAATTTTAATCACGGGTATAAACTCCAATTCTGAATTGGGGTTTCACTAAGTAAGACAAACTTGTTCCTGACTATCTTCTCTTTTTTCTATGGTACCAATTAAGTAGGCTTTTTCACCCAGTGCCAGCATTTTCAATTGCTCCAGAACTCCCGGGGATTCTTTTTCCGAAACAATGATCATCATACCTATGCCCATATTAAATACACGAAACATTTCTCTTTCTTCGATATTACCCATTTCCCGGATAACATCAAAAATGGGCGGCACATCCCAACTTTTTTTGTTAATTACGCACCGGCAGGAATTGGGAATTATGCGCGGAATATTGTCGTAAAATCCACCTCCGGTGATATGGATGATACCCTTAATATTAAAGCTTTTAAAAAGATTAAGAAGAGATTTAACATAAATTCGTGTCGGTTCTAAAAGTTCCAGGCCTATTATTTTGTTCAAGCCGGGAACTTTGTCCTGAACGCCAAATTTGCCTTTTTCCAGTAGAACTTTCCGGGCCAAAGAAAATCCGTTACTATGCAGGCCGCTGGAAGCAAGTCCAATCACCTGGTCATTGATACTGATAGTAGAGCCGTCAATTAATTTATCGGATTCCACTGCACCGACACAAAAACCGGCAAGATCGTATTCACCGGCTTTATAGAAACCAGGCATTTCCGCGGTTTCACCGCCTAAAAGGGTACAGCCGGCCTGAAGGCAACCCTGAACTATGCCATCGACGATTTGTACGCTTTTTTCCAAATCTATTTTACCCGTGGAGAGATAATCAAGGAAGAATAAAGGTTCGGCGCCCTGAACAACCACATCATTGACCGACATCGCTACCAGATCAATCCCGATCGTATCATGCTTATCCACTAATTGCGCTATTTTGAGTTTGGTGCCCACGCCGTCGGTGGAAGAAACCAATATCGGATCTTTTAGTTTAGCCGAATCCAGATGGAAAAGCCCGCCGAATCCGCCGATGCCCGAAATAACTTCCTTACGAGCTGTTGTTTTAATCAGCGGTTTAATGCTGTCGACAAATTCATTGGCAGTATCGATATCTACGCCTGCTGACTTGTATGTAGTTTTAGTTGGCATAATTCCCTATGAGTTTGATTTTCTATGTAAAAATATAGTGCCTGCTTATGTAACGTAAATCATCTTTTAAGTCAATCATTCCTTGCGTAAATAAATGATATTTGTTAACAAAAGGTCATCAATTCATCCGAAATAATTTAGGTTTGCCAGCTTTCCCCTGCGGAGACTTAAATGGATTCACTAAAAAATATTCTGCAAAAAATCGAACAGCCTTTGAATTTTGCTTCCAAAGATAACTTTAAAAATTTGCCTCACATAAAATATTTAGGTAAATCTATATTAAGTCTGCTGGCGTCTCTTAAAGGCTCGCTGCCGGCCGGCAATAACGACTCTTCCAATCTGGTTGAGGAAATGTCGCAGATATTTTCCGATTATGATTGGCAGAAGCTGGAATTAAAAAAGACGAGGATAGAACAAGCGCAATCTATATTAGGGGAACTAAAAACTACTCTGAATTCTTTACCCGTTCGTAATATAACTTACACTGATGACCCGCAAACAATACAAAGAATACCTGATTTAAGAGAAGCTCTGTCTAAGCTGACCCTGCCGGTTCAATATTTAAAAGGTGTGGGGCCGAAAATGGCGCAACGTCTTTTAGCTAAAAAAATCAATACAGTCGAAGATTTATTGTATTTTTTACCTCGCACCTACGAAGACAGGCGAGAAATAAAAAAGATCAACCGCGTGGAAACCGGTAAAATTCAAACTGTAGCGGGTAGCGTTGTTGGCACTCAATATAAATATTACGGGAAAAAGCGTATTTTAGAGGTTACAATCAGCGATAATTCCGCTAGTTTAACAGCGAAGTGGTTTAAAGGTCAGATGTCTTATCTCCTGGGGGTTTTTAAGAAAGGGACCAGCGTAATTTTTACAGGAGAAGCAAAGCCGAATTACGCGGGAAAAGCGATGATTCATCCCGAATATGAAATATTGGAAGAAAATGAAGCGGAAAATCTTTTAAATTTTAAAAGAATAGTGCCTATTTATTCGGAAACGGAAGGCCTGCACCAAAAGTATTTGCGCAAAATTATGTATCAAGCACTGGAAAATTACGCCCGCTATGTTGTTTCACCAATACCCCCGGATATCTGCGAAAAACGCAATCTGCCCAATATTCAGGAGTCGTTAAGGTCGGTCCATTTTCCGGAAAACGATAAATCTCTGGAGGAATATAATTCCAACCGATCGCCTGCTCACCGTCGATTGATTTATGATGAGTTTTTTTTCTTTCAATTAGGAATGGCCCTAAAGAAAACAGGGCGGATTTTAGATGCCGGTATTAAATTCAATGTCGAGGGAACTCTTTTAAATGAATTTCTTGCGCTTCTGCCTTTTGATTTAACTGCGGCGCAAAAAAGAGTGATTAACGAAATACAGGGTGATCTGGCTAAAGAAACCGCAATGAACAGGCTCTTGCAGGGCGATGTCGGCAGCGGGAAAACTATCGTTTCGATGGCGGCAATGGTTACAGCTTGCGAGAATTCATATCAAGCGGCAATTATGGCCCCGACAGAAATATTAGCTCAACAGCATTATCAAAATATTCATAATTGGGCATCCGCGCTGGGGCTAAAAACGGTTATGCTTATCGGCGGCCTCAATACCGTTCAAAAAAAAGAGGCACTGGATAAAATAATCAGTGGAGAGGCCAATATTGTCATCGGTACACACGCTTTGATTTCGGAAGGCGTTGATTTTCATAAGCTGGGTCTGGTTGTTATCGATGAACAGCACCGTTTCGGCGTCATGCAAAGGGCAATTTTACGCGGCAAGGGAATTAACGCTGATGTATTGGTCATGACGGCGACACCAATTCCACGAACATTGGCCATGACGGTTTACGGCGATTTAGATGTCTCCGTAATCGATGAGATGCCTGCCGGGAAAAAACCGGTGCGCACTGTTTTGATGGGTGAAAATAAAAGAGGGAATGTTTATCAATTAATCAGAGAAGAGCTGGTCAAAGGACATCAGTCTTTTATCGTCTATCCATTAGTCGAACAATCAGAAAATCTGGATTTAAAAGACGCGACCAATATGGCGGAGCATTTACAGCGCGATATTTTTCCTGATTATAAAGTAGGCCTTATTCACGGCAAGATGAAGGAAAAAGAAAAAGATGCCGTGATGAAAGAATTTCTGGCTAATAAAATCAATGTCCTTGTATCAACAACCGTAATCGAAGTGGGAATTGATGTGCCGCGGGCATCACTGATGGTTATAGAACACGCGGAACGCTTCGGCCTTTCGCAGTTGCACCAGTTGCGCGGCCGCGTCGGAAGAAGGGACATCGCGTCCACCTGCGTTTTGCTCGCCAATTACGCTTCTTCGCCAGACGCCCGCAAAAGGTTAAAGGTGATGGAAAAAACTACCGATGGTTTTGCCATTGCCGAAGAAGATTTGGCTATTCGCGGCCCCGGTGATTTTCTGGGTACACGACAATCCGGTCTGCCTGATTTTCGAATTGCGAGCATTATTCGTGATGCCCGGATTTTAAACAATGCCAAGGAAGACGCTTTTAAATTGGCCGCCGGCGACCCTTTTTTGGAAAAACCGGAACACTTAATTTTGAAGGAAACATTGCTTTGGAAATGGCAAGGAAAACTGGATTTAGCGAGGACAGGATAAGAAAAACACTGTAGCCTAAAGACTGAAGAAATGAGAATAGGAATAGTCGGCATCGGCGGAATAGGGGCGATATTTTGAGCGTGTATTGCGCTGACTAATTTTTAGCTAGAGGGAAAATAAACGATAAAGGAGTTTATTATGAAATATCTTAAAACATACTTAATCGTAACTTCTGTCATTCTGCACATCGCTATAATTCTGTCTCTTTTTTGGATTGTCCCCCTTTTAAACCACTCAAGAGATGTTGGTAAATTATGGTTGGAATCGCCTAAAAAAAGCGAAATCGGTGTAGTTAAAAATGTAAGTGAAATAGTTCGTGGGAACCTAAAATACAAAGGATATCTGGTCAATTACAAAGGACAAGACCTTTATGTGATGGGAACAGGGGCAGATGAGATTAAAAAAGGTGATGCAGTTAATGTAATAGTGAGTGAGCACCCCTATAGACCATTAAAGACATTAATGGTCTATATAACAAAGAAGATTCCATAAACAATTGCTAACAACATCATGTAAATTCTCACATGAACTAGCCACTTCCTGAATTTACAATTTCCTCAATTTACCTGAAGAAACCTTGTCTCATTGATTTATATCTGTTTGACAAAATGCCGATATTTGTTATAGAAAATGCATTCGAAATTGTCTTTCTCGAACTGGCAAAACGTAAAAATTTAGGCTAATTTAGGTACAGGCAATGAAAAATATTAATATCGGTTTAATCGGGTTAGGAAATATTGGAACAGGCGTGGTCAAACTTTTACAGCAAAACGAAGAGCTGATTACGAGAAAACTCGGCGCGAAGCTGGGTTTAAAGAAAATCGCCGATATCGATATTACCACGCCGCGGGTAGTTAAACTGGATAAATATCAGCTGACTACCGACGCTAAAGAAATAATCAACGATAAAGATATTTCCATTATCATTGAACTCATGGGTGGCTATGAACCGGCGCGAACTTTTCTTTTAGAGGCTATTGCTCAAGGCAAACATATTGTCACTGCCAATAAGGCGCTTCTGGCCACTCACGGTAATGAAATATTTTTGGCTGCCGAGCAAAAAGGCATCGATATCGGTTTTGAAGCCAGTGTCGGCGGCACTATTCCTATTATCAGAACTCTGAAGGAGAGTCTTGTCGCCAATAAAATCAATTCTATTTTGGGCATCATGAACGGCACTGCCAATTTCATTTTGACTAAGATGACCGATGAAGATAAGAAGTTCGACGTTGTTTTGAAGGAAGCGCAAGCTCTGGGTTTCGCTGAGGCGGATCCCACCTTTGATGTTGAAGGAATAGATACCGCCCATAAGCTGGCCATAACGCTATCGCTGGCCTACGGAGAAAAAATAAATTTAAAGGAAATTTATTGCGAGGGTATAACCAAAATCAGCAGTGAAGATATCGCCTTTGCCAAAGAACTAGGTTACCGAATAAAACTTTTGGCCATTGCCATTATGAAGAATTACATTGTGGAAGCGAGAATCCATCCGACGATGATTCCTTCCGGACATCTTCTGGCCAACGTCAATCAGAATTATAACGCCTTTCATATCGTGGGCGACGCTTCCGGTCCGGTTTTTCTTTTTGGCCAGGGTTCGGGAATGATGCCCACGGCGAGCGCCGTTTTAAGTGACATTATCGACAGCGCCCGCAATATTTTAAAAGGCATCTCGGGAAGGACGCCGCTTAGATCAATCAACGAAGCAGCCATGGGAGATTTAAAACTCAAACCCATGGATGAAATCGAAACAAAGTATTATTTCCGCTTCTCCGTTGTCGACCGGCCCGGTGTTCTCTCTAAAATATCCGGCATACTGGGCGAAAATAATATCAGTATTGCCACGGTGATTCAAAAAGCAAGGATAGAAAACAGCGCCGTGCCCATCGTCATGACAACTTATAAAGCCAAAGAAAAGAATGTGCGCGAAGCTCTGAAAAAAATAGACAAACTTGATATCGTGCTGGACAAAACAATTTTGATCAGAATTGAGGACGAGCTAAATTAAAATTTTTCGCAACGATGATGTGAGAAACGTTAACAGGAAATATGTAGTATTGCTCGGCGATGGAATGGCCGATTACCCGACAAGTTTGCTCGGAGGAAAAACGCCTCTTCAGTGCGCCTTTACACCGTATCTGGACCAGATTGCTGCGGAAGGCACTCTGGGACTAGTGGATACAATTCCTGCCGGTTTAAACCCCGGTAGTGATGTGGCCACCTTGAGTGTACTCGGGTACGATCCTCTCCATACTTACACCGGCCGGGGACCGTTGGAAGCGGCCAGTATGGGAATAAATCTGGGGCCCGGCGATATAGCTTATCGATGCAATTTGGTAACTATCGGCGGAAAAAATTCTCCCCAGGCGTTCATGGATGATTTCACCGCCGGCCATATTTCCACTAATGAGGCCAGGGAAATTATCCTCGATATCAATAAGCAAATAGGATCGGATCAATTTCAATTTTACCCCGGCGTGGGTTACCGGCATTTATGTGTTTGCCGCAATGCTTCTTCTTCCCCCGAAACAACTCCACCTCATGACATAACGGGGAAAGAGATTGCATCTTATCTCCCACGGGGGAGTTCTGCCGAAGATATTAATTCACTTATGCAAAAAGCAGGAGAAATTCTAGCATGTCATCCGATTAACGCCCAAAGACAGCAAGCAGGCAAGAAACAGGCTAATTCAATTTGGCTTTGGGGGCAGGGGAGAAAGCCTCAACTTACTTCGCTATCTCATAAATATAATTTGCAGGGCGGAATAATTTCCGCCGTTGATTTGCTCAAAGGAATAGGAATTATCGCCGGATTAAAAGTCCTTCCCGTGGAAGGGGCGACTGGCTACATCGATACAAATTATGAAGGCAAAGCCAAAATGGCTCTGGACGCTTTGAAATTTATGGATTTCATCTTTGTTCATCTGGAGGCTCC
Organism: uncultured delta proteobacterium; assembly: GCA_963730275.1. Lineage (GTDB taxonomy): Bacteria > Desulfobacterota > Syntrophia > Syntrophales > Smithellaceae > UBA4810. The sequence continues at coordinate 139,485 of CAVSRI010000002.1, forward strand.
CGATGAAATGGGGCACGAAGGCAACGCCGCCGGAAAAATTCAGGCAATTGAATTTTTTGATGAAAAAATTGTGGGACCTATTTTAAATAACATCGGAGCTTTCGGTGATTATCGCCTTCTTGTTCTGAGCGATCATCCGACACCGTTGGATTTAAAAACTCATGTCAGCGATCCCAGTCCTTTTGCGGTTCTATCTTCCGAGAAATCTGAAAACAAAGCTTCCAGCTTGCCCTTCAATGAAATAGCCGCTAAAGAGAGTTCCATTTTAATTTCTCCCGGCTATTTATTAATGGAATATTTTATCAAGAATTGGAGAGCATTTGTCGGTCAACAACTTAACAAAGATTAGAGTAATATACGCCGATACAGACGCTATGGGCATAGTATATCACACCAATTATATCAAATGGTTCGAAGTCGGCCGTAATGAATTAATGCGGCAATTGGGAATTGCCTATAAAGAAATGGAACAACTGGGCTTTAATCTTCCGTTGACGAAAGTCAGCTGCCATTATCTTTTACCGGCAAAATACGATAATGTTCTTACAATTGAAACTAAAATAGATTATATAAAAAGAGCGAGCATGAAATTTAATTCTTATATTTGGGACGAAGACAGAAAAACCCTGCTCGTGGAAGGTTATACCGTTCATGCCTGTACAAATGCGGAAGGGAAAATACGCAGAATTCTCCCGCAAATTCTGGAATTATTGAAAAAATATAATATTAAAGGGGAATAATATGGCAGCAAAATTATCCAAAAAAGAATTAAAGCAACCGGATGTTTTTCAATCCACCTTCGAAAAGATCGTTGATTATATTTCTGAAAACACGATGCGTTTCTATGCTATTGCAACCACTGTAGTTTTAACCGTCGTTATCGCGTTCGGCATTTATCTCTACTGGAGCAATTATCAGACAACCGCGGCGCAAATATACGCCAAAGCACAGGCCTCTCTTTACCAAGCCGGAGATAAACCAGGAAGCTGCTCAAGCCAGTGTAAAAATTTTTCAAGAATTAATCGAGAAGTACCCGCATAGTTGGAGTGCGCGGATGGCCTATTATCATCTCGGCAATATTTATTATAATTCAGGTGATATTGGATAAAGCCATTGATAACTATAAAAAATTTGTTTCTTCCACAAAAATCCGATGATGCCGGAATCAAGTTTCTGGCTTTAACATCATTGGGATACTGTTTCGAGGCAAGGAAAGATTTTAAATCAGCCCTCAATTATTTTGAGGAAGCGCAAAAAAGCAACAACACTGGTTTTGAAGCGATCGGTTACCGCAACATCGCCCGAATTTATGAGGAATTAAACGATAAAAAGAAAGCTTTGGAGAATTATCAGAATGCATTGGCCAAGACGATGGATCCTTCTATAGCTCTTTTCATTAAACGCAAAATATCATCTCTCAGCTAAAGCTGATCCGGAGATTTAAACATTTGAAGGTATTAATGTCAGGAAACGAAGCGATTGCCCGCGGTGTTTATGAAGCTGGTGTTCGCTTTGCCGCCGCTTATCCGGGTACTCCCAGCACGGAAATCTTGGAAGAATTTTCCAAGTATGAGGGAGTTTATGCGGAATGGTCGCCTAATGAAAAGGTCGCCGTCGAAGTAGCTATAGGAGCCGCGCTGGCCGGAGAAAAAGCGCTGGCCGTCATGAAACATGTTGGTGTCAATGTTGCCGCCGATCCTATTTTCACGGTGAGTTATACCGGCACCAACGCCGCACTGGTCATTGTCAGCGCGGATGATCCTTCGTTGCATAGTTCGCAAAACGAACAGGACAACCGCAATTACGCCAAATTTGCTAAAATTCCCATGCTGGAGCCGGCCGATGCACAAGAAGCAAAGGAATTCATCAAGCTCGCTTTCGCCATCAGCGAAAAATTCGACACGCCCATTTTCCTGCGTTCCACAACCAGGGTTTCACATTCCAAATCACTCGTAACGCTTACAGAGCTTTTGCCGCATCAGGACAAGACCGCAATTACATATAAACCGGAAAAATTCGTTATGGTGCCGGCTATGGCCCGCTTAAGACGAATTGAAGTAGAAAAACGTTTGGTGAAACTAAAAGAATTTGCGGAAACATTTAGCGAAAATAAAATGGAAATTAATGATCCCGATGTCGGCATCATCACGGCGGGAATGCCTTACAACTATGCCAAAGACGTTTTTCCTAATTATTCGTACTTGAAGTTGGGAATGGTTTACCCTTTACCGGAAAAATTAATCCGCGAATTTGCAGCTAAAGTTAAAAAGATATTTGTCGTCGAAGAGCTCGATCCCTTTTTGGAAGAGCAAATCAAGGCGATGGGTATCAAAGTTACCGGCAAGGAAATATTTCCTTATACCAATGAATTTGATCCCGGAATTATAGAAAATGCGATTAAGAAGTCCGCTAAGACCTCAACCGTCCCTGTTCAGGCTATTCCGTCACGACCGCCTAATCTTTGTCCGGGCTGTCCGCACCGCGGCTTATTTTACGTTTTGGGTAAGATGAAAGTTTTTGTAACCGGCGATATCGGCTGTTACACGCTCTCCTTTATGAAACCGCTGGAAGGTTTGCACTCCTGCATTTGTATGGGCGCAAGCATCGGCATGGCTCACGGAATGAGCAAGGCCCTGAAAGAAAAAGGGAAGGGGAAGATAGTAGGGGTGATCGGCGATTCTACTTTTATTCACTCCGGCATAACTCCGCTTCTGAATATGGCCTATAATAAGAGCAACGCCCTGATTATTATTTGTGATAACAGCACGACAGCCATGACCGGCATGCAGGAGCATCCGGCAACAGGCTATACTCTTCTCGGGGAGAAGGCAAAACAGCTTGATCTAAAGGTTTTAGTTTCCGCTCTAGGTATTGAAAATATAAAGATTATCGATCCATATGATCTTAAAGAAACAAGAAATGCCATAAAGGAAGAACTTGCCAAAGATGGCCCCTCGGTAATCATCTCTCAACGTCCCTGTGTTTTATTTAAAAGGGCAAAATTAAAAAATAAAAAGGCGCTCAAGATTAATCCCGAGAAATGCACTGGCTGTAAAGTATGCCTGGGGCTCGGCTGTCCTCCCATTTCTTGGCAAAAAGTCGAGAAAAAAGAAGGTTCGAAGAGGGAAGGGATATCCGTAATTGATGAGAGTCTCTGCACTGGCTGTGGGTTATGCCTGCAAGTATGCAAATTTGAAGCGATAAGTTAATATATTCGGTGTCTTACAATGGATAACATTAAAACAAAAAGCATCTTGTTGGCTGGGGTTGGCGGACAAGGCATTCTGCGGGCGAGCGATATCATGTGCGAAGCAGTAATGGAAGCCGGTTTCGATGTCAAAAAAAGCGAAGTTCACGGAATGGCTCAGCGTGGCGGCTGTGTTACCAGCCATGTCCGTTATGGAAGCAAGGTTTATTCCCCTTTGGCTAAACTAGAAGGCATTGATATTCTTATAGCTTTTGAAAAGATGGAAGCTCTGCGGTATCTGAATTATCTGAGAAAAAATGCTTCGATTATCGTAAACAGCGAAAAAATTTATCCTCCGGCAGTTAATATGGGTGACCTGCCTTATCCTGAAGATATTATTAAGTTTTTACAGGGGGAATATAAATCCGTTAAAGAAATCGATGCTGCGGAGCTGGCCCAAAAGGCGGGTAACATCAAAGCGGCCAATATTGTTCTTTTGGGTGCCGTATCCAATTTAATGGAAATAAATTCAACTATTTGGGAAAAGATTATCCAGAAATCGTTTCCGGAAAAGTTAATAAAAATGAATTTAGCGGCTTTTCAAATAGGAATTAATGCCTAAATTAAGAACCGAATACATTTAATTCCAGCATATTAGGTATTTATAAATTATGGCAGAAGATTATTATCAGGTTTTAGGAGTCGATAAAAAGGCCTCCGCCGATGAAATTAAAAAAGCTTATCGCAAGTTGGCCGTCAAGTGGCATCCGGATAAGAATCCCACCAATAAGAAAGCGGCTGAAGAAAAATTCAAAAAAATAAGCGAAGCTTACGCTGTTTTAAGCGACGAGAAAAAGCGCCAGGAATACGATACCTTCGGTTCGGCAGATCAATACCGTCAGCAATATTCACAGGAAGACATTTTCCGGGGCTTCGATTTGGATGAAATATTGCGTAGTTTCGGCTTTGGCGGGGCCAGAGGCGGTGGCAGAACGACGTTTCGCACGACCAGAAGGGGAGGTGGCGGTTTTCAGGAAGATGACCCCTTTGCCGGTCTCTTTGGCTCTATGGGCGGCGGCGGCGGCCGACAATACGCCAATATGCCTCAAAAAGGCCAGGATGCCGAGTATAACTTAGCGATTTCTTTGGAAGAATCAGTATTGGGAGCTGATAAAAAGATTTCTTTTCAGCTCGAAAATCGTGTTGAGGATATCAATGTAAAGATACCGCCTGGAATCAGCACCGGCAAAAAATTAAGATTACCCGGTAAAGGCCTTTCCGGCTATAATGGCGGCCCTAATGGTGATTTATACTTAAATATCAGTGTGTTACCTCATCCCATCTTTTCCCGCGACGGATATGATCTGTATGTTGAAAAAACCATCAAATTTACCCAGGCCGCGCTCGGCACCGCCATCGATGTTCCTACCTTGGATGGCTCGACGAAGAGACTCAAAATAAGCCCAGGAACGCAAAACAATACCAAAATAAGGATGAAAGGCTACGGAGTTCCGGGGCTGAAAAGCGGCGGCAAGGGAGATCAATACGTAAAAATCAATGTCGAAGTTCCCCAGAAACTTTCCGAGCGTCAGGCAAAGTTAATCAAGCAATTAGCCGACGACGGTCTATAAAATCACCAAAACGATCCAAATCCATCAAAAGTCTAATAGAATTATGCGCTTTGTCGACTTTTGTCTTAAATGACCTATGTCTTATAAGATATGTTATGTAAACATGCTATAAGTAAAATCTACTTTTAGGTATAGCCAATCGGTATTTGCCTCTAGCAAAAGTGATAAATTATATTGGTGAATTAAGTACTTTAGATAATTCATCACTGATTTTCTCGATAAATAAGTCATTATGCCATTTTAATTCTTCATTAACAAAAATGAAAAAATTTAAATTATCACAAGAAGAAACCGGTGGGATTTGTCTTCTTCCATTCGAAATAAATTCGGGCAGTTGATAAACAATCTTGCCCTTCTTATCATAAACTACAACATTCGCGTATTTCATTTCATAATCATAATATGACTGTTCTATATGCCCAGCAGCTGCTGTTGCTACTACTGCTCCAATTAATCCGAATGATGCACCTGCTACTTGCACCACAGCTGCTTTCTTTGCATCTTTATTAACGTTAGTGTGTGCCGCAAAGCTTATAAGATTACAGGTCATATACAAATCTGCCTGTTCTTTTTCATTAAAATAAACTTTTTTGAATATTTCCATGCTATCAAAATGATTTGCCAAGAGCTCGGATATTGTATCACTTATAATTAACTTACCATATCGATATTCCCAGTTGTAACATTCTGTTTTACTTTTACTTTTATTTTCATTATTAAATATTTCTTCCTTCATATAGGAATTGCTTTTTCTATAATCTTGAAATGGTTGCACAGATAAAGTTAACTTTGATAATTTATAGTTGCGTATAATTTTTTCGTAATTTAAATTAGTATTTTTTGTGTCATCTAAATTATAAGTAATTAAAGGCGTACAACTGATAATAAATAACGAAATGATAGAGACTGCTATTACCTTTAAAAGCATAAAGTGCTCCTTTCTTTTGCAACAAGTTATCGCTAACCATTTAGTTAAAAAGCTCTAACTACGGCTATTACTAAGAATCCTACAGCAGCCAATGCTAAAATTTGCTTCAACCAAAATGCTATGATTCGAAGTATGTATAAAAAAGATACGTAATTGTAAGCCGTCTTTTTCTTATTTGCCTTCTCAGCTTTACGGCGCACCTGGTCTGAGTTAATGTATGCGAACAAATATTGAAAATAATCAATTAAAAGCGCCGCTAGAGCAAGCGAACCGCCAACAAAAAGCCATGATTTATTAGGCATTGATGGAAGAACTGGAGCATCGTTTCTACCAGCTAAGAAAAGCCAAGTTATAGCAAGAACACTTAAAGAAATTGTTCGTGTCTGCTCGCTGATACGATTACTGATAAACTGAAGTTCCTCTGTAATCTTTTCAATAGATACAAGCATGGTAATATCACCTGAATCGAGGCCCAGGATACCCTCCGCCTTTCCTTTTTGCTTTCTTTGCCGGTTTCTTCTTGACGACTTTCTTTGCTGGTTTCTTTTTTGATTTTGCTTTCACCATATAAAGCCTCCTTTATTCATATTAAATTATCACTGAAAAATAATTTTCATCAAAGCTGGATAACTCCTGCATTTGCTGGACTCCGTTCATGGCGCTACGCCCTTCTCTGTTTTGTCAATATTTTTTTGCGTGAAACTATTCAAACAAATTCAAACCTTCCTTTGTTTTATCCCTTTCCCGTTTTCTGCTTATAAAGTTGGGGAAGAAATATGGGGAACTGTCCCATCTCTGCAATATTATGCTTGCGTAACTCGTCGAGAAACACTTGAGGCGCAGCTTCCGGCAAAACAAATGTTGAGCGCATTCGTGTTCCGTAAGAAGTTGCTTCGTATTCATGAACGACACAGCCCAGAGGTGTGTCTTCAGGGCCGGGTCCGAGGGGACTTGCCACATTGACATGGCTATAGATGGTACGGATTGGCGCTGCCTCCGGCTCCTCCCAGCGTATTCTTAAAATATGGGCAGGAATCTCGCTTATTTTCTCACAGGCCATGTGAATAGCACCTGCGTGCCCTACCCTGGCCGGCGGAATTTGCCATGTGAGCGCAATATGATCCTCTGGATCCCACAACCTGTAACTATCATTATCCATGTTATCCCACCACCAGTCGATCATCTCCGGTGTGCAACCATGTAATTCATGTTCCATTACAAGATTCACAGTCTTGCCTTTCAATAATTCTTTATAAACTTTTTCCGGTGACGATTTCTTCATTTGAATTTAAGCTCCTGGATTACTTTCTTGAATGATTCTTGAAAAAATCCCATATGAGCTCATTTGCATCTATATCCCTGCTTGTCTTGCCCACGATTCTCTCCGGCAAATATTGCCGGCCACCAGGCCATGTATGTCCTCCACCTTCAATGGAATAAAGAATTACTTCCGTTCCCTCTTTGCAATCACCGTTTACTTCTTTTTGCACCCGTGTGCCGTCTTGCGGGTCTTTATCCGGCTCTCGTGTAACGTGTGATGACGAACAGTTATTATGATTTACCCAAAACCTGATAGTATCAACTGTTGATAATACTTTTCCCAGTTTCTTCAAGCCAAAGGGTCCGGTAACATTGCCACCGCCAAAGGGCACCAGAGGATCATTTATGCCGTTTATCGCTAGCACTGAAATCGGTCTGGAAGGCTTACAAGAAGAATATATATCCTGCGGTAGATTTCCCACCACCGGCGCGATCGCCGCTATCTTGTTAGTCAATTCGCAGGCAAGACGGTACGACATCATAGCGCCATTGGAAATTCCTGTGACATAAACACGCTTGGGATCTATATTTTGTTTTTTAATCAGGGTGTCAATCAAGGCTGAGATAAAACCGACATCATCGATGTTTTCTTTATGCGTGCGATAGCCTGTTTCTTTTTCTCTTCGGCCATCGTTCCAATGCTTTTCAATACCATCCGGGTAAACTACAATAAAACCATTTTTATCCGACAATTTATCAAAACCGCCAAACGTATGTTTGACCATGTACTTGGCTGTTCCCCCACCTCCGTGTAACATAATTACAAGCGGCAGTGCTTTAGTTTTATCATATGCAGGTGGAATGTGAAGGATATAGGTCCGTTCTAATCCGCCAAATATTATTGAATCCGTATTATTTGTTTCGGAAGCATTACCGGTTAAGCAGCTCACAAGCAGTAAGACTAAGGTGAATAAAATGGATAGTATTATTTGTTTTGGTTTTATCATCAATATCAATTTCCTTAAATTCAAAGGGTAAAATATCGCCTTCCTATATGACACCCTGCTTCCGCAAAAAAAATATTTGTTAATTTTTTAAACAAACGTTACTTCCCGCGGTATGCCCGAGCACGCGTGATATTTTTCCGCAAAGCCTCTTCGGAATCACATTCCGGAGACGAATAACAACCAATTCTCATTATAATTATATAGCTTTCTCGTGCCTACTTGGAGCCTACGAAATCCATTATTTTGTTGTAGAGCCACGCAAATATGGCGCCGCCAACCAGGCCATCGAAAAACGCCCAGATCAACCCTATTACACTGCCGACAGGAGTGATCGTGTAGCCTCGGTAGAGCCTGCCGATGAGTGTAGGAGCCATGCTTGACCCTTCAAACGCGATGATCCACCAGGTGAGGGAAAATAATCCCAGTCCCCAAAGAATGCCGCAAGTCAATGCGAACGCCTTAATGTTGAGTTTCATGAGTATTTTCTCCTTTCTTTGTTGCGAGTTGAACGTAGCCGGTAAAGTACACCGGCCGGTTAAAAATCGTTTGTATTCTTCTGGAGCACACTTAAGTCCTGGCGAACATTCCAACCATTGTGCTTCCAGAAGGACCTGCCTCTAAAATTGCTGCGCAATAAAAAAATGTTGCACTTCGGGATGCCTTCTTTGTCCAGAGCTCGAAGACATCTGGAAGTCAGTATTTTGCCGATCCCCAGTTTGCGGTGTGCCGAGGAAACAGCGAGGTGATGGAGATACCCGCGCCTGCCGTCATGGCCGGAAAGGACAGTGCCGACAATCATGTCTTGAATCTGCGCCACAAAGCTGAGCCCGGGATTACGTTTCAGATAGCGGGCGATACCCGGCCGCGAATCGCTGTCATCATCCAGTCCGATTCCTAGGATACCACACCATAAGGAAATCACAGCTTCGTAATCACGGATGGTCATTTGTCTTATTCTATATTTCATCTTTTAAATGAACTCCACCTCCCCGGCTATCGCTTCGCATGATAATAAAATTTGTCTGCGGCTTGCTGGTTGTGGCCTTCAAAAATGTCTTTTACCAGTTTTGGATTTTTGAATAAATACCAATCGCCCCATTGATCGAACTTACGGCAAGATGTTACAATATGCGCCTTGGTAATAGTTCCATACCGCAATCCCTTTTGACGTCCATAGGCCTTTAATTTCAGGGCAAAATGGTAATCCTCCGCACTCACGAGGCTTTCATCAAATCCATTAATCGCGTCGAAGTCGGACTTATACAGCCAGAACATCCCTCCTGAAACGTGAGCTTTGAGAAGATATGGTACGAGCATCATCAGGCTGAACACGATCCCTATGGATAATCGCTCAGGTCGAATGTTGACGCCGCCACCTATATACCTCATGGTCTCCAAATGTCGGATGACTTCCTGAAGCATGTTGGGAGTCATCCAACTATCAGCATCAATCATGACCACGACATCACCTGTAGCGATATTGACTCCTGCATTACGAATGCGAGCAATATTCTTCTCATCTTCGTAGACGCTGATAGCTCCATAGCGCTTTACGATATTTTCTGTTTGATCGGTGCACCTATTTAAAGATACAATAATCTCGATAGGGAATTCAATCTTGGAGGAGGCCACAGAGATCGACTCCAAACATTTTGGCAGATACTTCTCTTCATTATATGCCGGGATTATAATAGATATTTTGTGCATAACTCCTCATGATCCTAAAATTTGTGGTATAGCACCACGAGAAATCACCTAAAGCAAGTAAACATAAGTCATCTATTTATATAGATTATCACTTAAAATACTGTTTTCTCAGCGGTGTTTTATACGGAAAAATATAATATCTCCCTTCCCTGCCCGGCGACAGCCGAGCTAACACCTCATCTCCGGCATGCCCGAGCATTCGCCGGGGTAACCTGCCGGGCTTCGTGCATAGCGCTTCGCTTTTTTAAATGAACTGCACTTCGCCTATTGCTCCCATTTCATTTCCCAAAATAATTATTATTCCAAGGACGCCTTTAATCGTCATTCCAAAATCGAGAGCCTTTTTTATATCGTTTTTGCTTTTAACTTTATTGCCGATAGCGGAAGCGGCGGCATCGGCCAGTGTCGCTGACTTAGAAATAACACAAACTGCATCAGCTTTACCGAAACTCAAAGATGGCCCAACGGTCGCCGAGGATGTGCAAACGCCCAGAGGTGTATTTTCCGGTTTTATAATAAAATTTACTTTATAACTTAAGGGCGATCCCCCGGCATACACGGAAACAGTTAATTTAACCTTGGATTTAAGGAAAATATCTCCCCCGTTTTCAATTATTAGCGTTTCTGTAAGATCAAATAGGTCATTGCCGACGAATTGAGCAATTGCTCCGGCAACAGCAGCCATCGGCCCTACCTCGCAAATATTTGAATTAATTAGCATATCCCTAACAAGGGGCGGAGCTAAATTATCTTCCGGCAAGGGCAATAATGAAGTTAAAAATTGAGGATGTTTTTTAATATAATTTTCCAATAACGAACGGTGATGGAGTAAGGATTTTTTGGCTTGTGAGGTCAGATCAATTTCCGAACTTATAAAAAGATCGCTTTCGGCAATGGTTATATTGAAGGGTTTTAACTTGTCTTTGGAAATTAAATTTCTATAAGTTTTTTCCTCATATTTCATAGAAGTCAACTTATAAAATACTCAATGAGATTCAATTAGTGTATAGTCTTTTACTTTGGAGAACCCATAAAAATTGTTCTTTCCTTAAGAGTATATTGTGGCGCCCTCCCCCAGAATACTATCCGCTTCTTTTTTTAATTTTTCACTAATATCCACACGCATTTCATCCCCTAAATATATTATCGTTTCGCTTTTTCCGTTGATAATATGCAGGTAACCGTCATATTTACCATGATATTTTTTTATTGTTTCGTTCAGGGACATTATAGTTTCATTAGAAATTTTATCCGCGTTAACCATGAAACGAACTTGTTTGTAAGGATTTTCCAGTGCTTTGGAAAGTGTTATTGCCTCCTGAGCAATGATTTTTAGCGACTCATCTCCAACATCAATAATTCCCTGAATAACAACCGGCTCATCTTCATGCAAAACGGAGTAACATTTTTTATAGGTATCGGCCCAAAATATAATGTTTACGGAGCCCTGCAGATCCTCCAGGGTAACATTGCACATGGTATCTTTTCTCCGGGTCTGTTTTTCGACAAGACTGCTGATTACTCCGGCAATGGTAACAGTATCCTTATCCTTTTTATCGTTTAAGTTACTGGAATCACTGTTGGTAACCAATTTTAAACGATCAGCAAACCGCAGTAAGGGATGGCCGGAGATATAAAACCCCAAAGCCTCCTTTTCGACGGCTAAGAGTTCCTTTTGATCCCATTCGGAAACTTCAGGCATCTCGTATGATTTCATTCCATTTTTTATGGGAGAGCCGGAATCGAACTCATCAAAAAAACTTGATTGTGCGCTTTGAGTTTCTTTTTGCCGGCGCTGAGCCGCATCCATAGCCTCTTCATAATGCTGGATGAGTTGACGTCTTTTATGACCTAAAGAATCGAAAGCGCCGCATTTAATTAAACTTTCGATAACTCTCTTGTTGGTTTTGCGCAAATCCGTACGGGTTAAAAAATCCATAAATGATGAAAATCTTCCTTTTTCCCGGGCAGAAATGATGGAATCAATGGCGGCCTCACCAACATTTTTCACCGCAGCCAGACCAAACCGGATATTTTCCCCAGATATGCTAAAGTCCTTAAATGATTCATTTATATCCGGCGGCAGAATATTTATGCCCATTTCTTTACAGGTACTCATGTACTTGATTATTTTATCACGATTGTCTTTATCACTCGTCAATAAAGCGGCCATAAAGGCAACGGGATAATGCGTTTTGAGATACGCCGTCTGGTACGTGATGATGGCATAACCGGCGCTGTGTGACTTGTTAAAACCATATCCGCCAAACGTCTCCATTTGTTCCCAGATCTTTCTGGCCTTATTTTCATTTATTTTTTGTTTTTTGGCGCCTTCAAGAAATTTGGGTTTTTCCCTTTCCAACATCCCGGCGGCATTTTTCTTGCTCATATTTTTACGCAAAATATCCGCTTCGGCCATCGTGTAACTACCAATAACACTGGCAATCTGCATAACTTGCTCCTGATAGAGAATTATGCCATAGGTTTCTTTCAGGATTGTTTCCAATTGAGGCAATTCATAGGATATTTTTGTTTTCCCCTGCTTGCGTGAAATAAATTCCGGAAGCATTTTCATAGGACCGGGCCGATAAAGGGCAATCGCAGCAATTACATCTTCAATATGATCAGGCTTTAAATTGACTATAAGATCTTTCATCCCGGAACTTTCCAATTGGAAAACTCCGTCAGTTTCACCCCTCATTAAGAGCTCATATGTTTGTTTATCATCTAGCGGTAAATTATTGATATCTAAATCGATATTATTTGATTTTTTAATGAAGTTGACCGTATTTTTAATGACGGTCAATGTTTTAAGACCCAGGAAATCAAATTTGGTCATACCAACGGTTTGAATGTCATTCATTGAATATTGGGAAACAATTTCATCCTTAGGTATGCAAAGAGGAACTCGCTCCACCAGAGGCACATCAGATATAACTACTCCGGCGGCGTGGGTGGACGCGTGGCGATTCAAACCTTCCAAAATTCTCGATAAAGATAAAAGTTTGGCCACTGAAGGATTATTTTTGGCCTCCTGGGCAAGCCTTGGTTCCGTTTTTATCGCTTCATCAAGAGTAATATTCAAAACATTAGGAACTAATTTGGCAATTTTATCCACTTCGCTATAGGGAATATTCAGGGCTCTCCCGACATCGCGGATAACCGCCTTGGCCTGCATTTTTCCAAAGGTGATAATTTGGGAAACTTTATCTTTGCCATATTTATCGGTCACGTATTTGATAATTTCATCCCTGCCCTCCTGACAAAAATCGATATCGATATCGGGCATGCTGATACGGTCGGGATTTAAAAATCGTTCAAAAAGCAAATTATAACGGATTGGATCAATGTTCGTGATTCTAAGTGTATAAGCCACAAGGCTCCCAGGCGCAGAACCGCGTCCTGGCCCTACGGGAATATTATTGTGCTTGGCGTGTTTAATAAAATCGGAAACAATTAAAAAATAACCCGCAAACCCCATTGTCTTGATTATTTCCAATTCTTCATGCAAACGTTTTTCATATTTTTCCCGGATTTCGGACTCGCTTTCTTTTTGATTTTTCAAAATATCCGGCCAGAGCTTTTCCAGCCCTTCCCTCGCCTTGCGCTCCAGATAATCATTTAAAGTTTCTTCCGGATTTTTAATCTCAAAATTCGGCAGGTAAAACTTACCTAATTCCAAGGAAAGATTACATCTTTCGGCAATACTCACCGTATTGGATAAAGCTTCCGGTGTCTGCGAGAAAATCTCGTGCATTTCTTCCGGTGAACGCAGATAAAATTGATCAGTGCCTAACCGCATGCGGTCGTTATCTTCAATCGTCTTGCCGGTTTGAATGCAGAGTAAAACATCATGAGCTTCGGAATGTTCACGATTTAAGTAATGGCAATCATTAGTCACCACAAGAGGAAGGGAAAGATCTTTACTGATTTCCATCAAAGCTTTATTGGCGATTTTTTGTTCCGAAATGCCGTTTTCCATAAGTTCCAGAAAGAAATTCTCTTCACCAAAAATTACCTGATAGGAACGCGCTGCTTTTTTAGCTTCATCCATCCTGCCTTTAAGGATTAAATCGTTGATTTCACCATGCAGACAAGCGCTGGAAGCAATAAGACCTTCGGAATATTCTTTTAATATTTCTTTATCTACCCGTGGTCTGTAGTAAAAGCCTTCCAAATAGCCGGTGGTTGTCAGCTTCATCAGATTCTTATAGCCCTGCATGTTTTTTACCAGAACAATCAAATGTCTTGCCGTTTCACCGATTGAGTAGCTTTTGTCCAGGCGGCTGCGAGGTGCTACATATAATTCACAGCCGATTATCGGCTTTATTCCCTGCTTATAGGCCTGCTGGTAAAAATCAATTGCTCCGAACATATTGCCATGGTCGGTAATAGCGATAGCCGGCATCTTATATTCGCGCGCTTTATGGAAAAGATCTTCAAGGCGAATCATTCCATCCAGAAGAGAGTATTGAGTATGGACATGAAGGTGGACAAAATCAGAGTGTTTCATAATCACACTTTGTCAGAAATAAATATAGTGATAAAAAATTTTATAAGTTCTTAATCCAGCCAGTAATTAGGTGCTTCTTTGGTAATAATTACATCATGGACATGGCTTTCTTTTAAACCGGCCTGAGTAATTCGGATAAAGCGAGCCTTTTCCATCAATTCCGGTATTGTTTTACAACCGACATAACCCATGCCTGCTTTGAATCCGCCGATCAATTGGAGAATGCTTGCGGAAAGTGAACCGCGGAAAGGCACCCTGCCCTCAATTCCTTCCGGGACAAGTTTCGAGGGGCCTTCAATATCATCTTGATAGTAACGGTCGCGGCTGCCCAGTTTCATCGCTTCCAATGAACCCATGCCGCGGTAAACTTTATAGCTTCTTCCTTGAAACAAAACAGTTTCCCCGGGACTTTCTTCCGTGCCGGCAAATAATCCGCCGACCATTACACTATGTGCACCGCAGCCGATTGCTTTGACAATATCCCCGGAATATTTGATGCCGCCGTCCGCAATTACCGGAATGTTATACTTGGATGCCGTCTTGTAAACATCTCTGATGGCGCTCATCTGCGGAACGCCTACACCAGCGATAATGCGGGTTGTGCAAATTGAACCGGGACCGACACCGACTTTCACCGCATCAACGCCGGCATCAATTAAAGCTTTGGCCCCTTCTGCTGTGGCAATATTGCCGGCGATTAATTCACATTTAGGAAAGTTAGCTTTTGTCGATTTAATGGCATTTATGACACCGCTTGTGTGTCCATGCGATGCATCGATGACGATGACATCCGCTCCCACCGAAAGCAGCGCTTCTATTCTGGCTTCCCTATCGATTATTCCTACAGCGGCACCAACTCTCAGCCTGCCTAAAGAATCTTTGCAAGCACTGGGGTAGCGACGAATCTTTTCTATATCTTTAATCGTAATAAGGCCCTTTAAATTATATTCATCATCAACTACTAATAATTTTTCAATTCTATGCTTATGGAGAAGCTTCTTGGAATCTTCCAGAGAAATGTTTGCGGACACAGTGATCAGATTTTTTTTGGTCATAACGTTGGAAACAGTTTGATCTAAATTTTCTTCAAATCGTAAATCGCGATTAGTCAATATTCCGACAAGTTTCCCTTTCTTCACCACGGGGACACCGGATATGGAATATTTGCTCATCAGCTCCAGTGCAGCGCTTACTTTTTGCTCCGGTTCTATTGTTATGGGATCGACAACCATTCCGCTTTCCGATTTCTTGACCCGGTCTACTTCGATGGCTTGCTGCTCTATGCTCATATTGCGATGAATTATGCCAATACCGCCTTCTTGAGCCATGCAAATGGCTGTACGTGATTCCGTGACCGTATCCATTGCGGCCGAAATGATGGGGATATTCAAGGAAATATTTTTTGTTAACTTTGTGGAAGTATCGACATCCCGCGGCAAAATACTGGAAGCCGAAGGAACGAGGAGAAGATCATCGAATGTTAAAGATTCTTTTACTACATCATCAAGCATTATGCCCTCCATTATAATATAATCTTAACATTTATCAGTATTCATTAAAAAATATTTTTGGCCGTTTAATCTAATGAAAAACATTTCTTCATTTTCCGCCTGCTCGATAAATTCGGCCAACTGGTAATAACTTTTACGGGAAAATCTGGCGGCAAACTTTCCTTCCTTCACCCGACAGTAAAGAACATTATCTTTGCCTATTTGTAAAGTGCTCAAATCCAATATTTCCAAAGAATCGTCGGTCAATAGCACATAAATTTTATCATGACCGTCCTTTGCGTGGTCTGTTTTATAAACGGCGGAAACAACAAAAGCTGTATCTTCCACATCAAGATAACATCGTTCTTCACCCAGTTCAATTAGGTATTTTCCGCATTCATCAATTTTAAGATTTTCAAAAAAAACGCATAATATTTCTTTGCGGAACATATGCGCACCGCGGTAATACCAGGTGCCCTCTTTATCGATTTTAATTTCACTTTCTTCCATACTTATTTTAAAAAGTCTTTCTGCTATCGAGTAAAATTGTCACCGGACCGTTATTAACAAGTTCAATCCGCATCATCTCTTGAAATTTTCCGGTCGCCAAATATTTTACCTTTTTTTGGGCTTCCCGGACAAAATATTCGTAAAGTCTCATTAGCTTTCCGGGGTTCTTCGGCCTTTACGAATGACGGTCGTCTTCCCTTGATGCAATCGCCTAAAAGTGTAAACTGGGAAACGACCATCATTTCACCGCCAATATCCAGCAATGAACGATTCATTTTCACCTTCGTCATCTTCGAAGATGCGCAAATTGATCGATTTCTCCAGAATATAATCGGCGTCAGTTTTCGTATCCTCCTTTTCTATTCCCAAAAAAACAATAATTCCGGCTTTTATCGAGGAAAATTCTTCATGGTTGATTATAACACCGGCACGGTCGACTCTCTGAATAACTGCACGCATGGAAGATCCCGCTTAAATTTCGGGATATGTTAGCAACAAATTGTTCTGCATTCAAGTCATTTCTATGACGACAATTTAATTTTACGATTTAAAGATTATATTTATTTGTGAAACTCCAATTTCCATAACGAAAGGTAGAGAAATTGGCAAGTTGTAATGAGACCCAAGCTTCAGAAACAAAATGCATAACCTAAAGGTCACACATGCTGAGCTTGCAGGTCGAATCAATGAAACTCGCTGAAAACGAATGAAATGAAGTTTGAAACGTTAGTTGAATTGATCCAGTGAAGCGGGGGGTAGTAAATGAAATTCAAATGTTAAGAATGCCGTGAATCAACCAGGCCGTTATAACCGCGCCAGGAGTCGGAATGGATAATACTTTCCGGGTCTACTCTGCCGCGAATAATGGCCTGCAGGGTCTTCCGGGCACAGTCAGGAACAATTTCCGTATAGACCTTGCCACCACGTTGGAGAAGGCCAAAGACAGGGGTTTTGCTATAAGCGCCACGGCCACGCTTTCCCTTAACTCTTTTGGCCCCGAAGGAGGATTCATCAACTTCTATTTCTCCCTGAAAGGGAGATGATTGCTCGCAATATGCGGCAATCTGTTTTCTGATCAAGAGCAAATACCGGTTGACTGTATTACGGTTAAGACCGGTTAAAAAAGTAATTTTATGAGCGTCCAAATCGAGAGAAAAATACCTCACTAACTCTCTAATTTTGGCTTCTGAAATTCTTGAACGTTTTATGTACCTGTTACTTATTGTCATGACTAGCTTTTTAGCACTTTTAGTGCTGCTCATCTAGTCTAGAGCCTTAAAATTTTATTAGTTGAATTATCCAGTATAAGCTGGGATATAATATACCGTAGCGAACTTTCGGATCGTTTTCCAAGGCTTGCTTTGGGGTTCATACCCGCGATTGAACTATAAAATATTTTTTGATATTACTTTGCAACTAGTTGAATTATTAAGATAGTTTTGCTAACAACGATCAGGGGAGAAGATAAATGAAGAAAAATGGAAAATTCATTTTTTATATTATCTTTGGCGCGGTTTTATTACTTGCCGGTTGCAGCACTGTCATGTTCAAAAACTTCGGCAGCATTAGACCGGATACCGATGTAACTAACGATTTTGAAAAGTTTCGAATTAATGCCAATTTAAACTATTATATCAGCGGCTCTGATGTTTACCCGACATCAATTTTAGGCTTGAATAAGGCCTATACGCTGGATACAGACTTGTGGAAAAAAATAGAAATGACACCGGGAATATTTAGTGAACTTGTAACAAATATGCGGACACAATCAATACACTGCTGCGCCCAAACTATGCATGGCTTTTATATATTTGATGATAAAAGTAATAAAATCGGTGTTTGGTATTCTCTAATTACCGGCAACATAGCTATACAGATGAAAGAAGACAGTAAAGTTATAATATTTCCGCCAAGAGATGATGCATATAAGCAGTATGAAGGCAGGACAAATAATATTAAATGGTAAACCATTTTATATCGAAGAACAGTTTTTCTATAAATATCCGCCGAAAACATAATAATCACACCTTATTTTGATTTCTGATTAAGTATTGATTTTATCTTGACAAGCGCTTTTTTTGTTGCTAAGGACTGCTCCATTTTAAGGTCAATGGCGTTCGTGGAAAATATTTATCATTTGTTTTTACCGCAACGTCTTTAAAAAGGGATAATTTATCTTATAGGAGGATCGTTCAAATGCTTTGTCAAACTGTTAAAGTGGAACTCGACTGTGCTTTCATGAGTAAAAAAGGTTGCGGTTACTTTGGCGGCAGTTGTCATACAACAATTGATAAGTGTGAGGATTGCAGCAAAATAATTAATTATGAATCCGGCAAATACTGTGTTGTTTATCCAGATCCGGCAAGCAAGTGGCTTGGCGGAAAATGTCCAAGCGCAACGCATATAAAGCTGGAAGTAAAAGAAGCAACACAAAAAATCAATCCGTTAAAAGCTTCCAAGAGATCTAGTAAAAAGGGATAAGCAACATTGTAAAATTCTGCTGTGGTTATAACAGTGAATTTTTGCAATCTTTTCAGAAACTAAAAAGCCGGCGACTATACCGGCTTTTTAGCTGATCATTTTTCTTATTTGCTCTAATTCTTGTTTAATCCGAATTAACTTTTCTTTCTCCAAGTTAATATTTTCCGGCTCACAGTTTCCCCGTGTTTTAAAAAGCTGTTTTTTAGCACCATCAATGGTAAAACGCTGCGAGTATAGCAGATTTCTGATTGTCAATAATTCCTGCACATCTTTTTTTCTGTATAAACGTTGTGCGGTACGGGTACGCACAGGCTTGACCGTTCTAAATT
Source organism: uncultured delta proteobacterium (assembly GCA_963730275.1). GTDB lineage: Bacteria > Desulfobacterota > Syntrophia > Syntrophales > Smithellaceae > UBA4810. The sequence continues at coordinate 158,528 of CAVSRI010000002.1, forward strand.
CAGTTTCCCAATACCTGATAACGTACGGTTCTACATTGAGGATTTTACTTACTTCACCAATACGAAAATACGCCTTGTCGGGAATTATTGTCTCCATACAATTCCTGAGAATCCTTACGGCCACAAATTCCCCTGCACATCAGAGAAGTAATAAAAAAATACAATACCTTAACTTTAAATTATGCCAAAAATTGGCATTTAAAGTATTTAAAGATGTATGTGCAGGCAGATAATTCTATTTATTATTAATTTAGAGCTTTGCGCAATACCTGAGATGATTTAAAGGTCAACACTCTGCGCGCTGTAATGGAGATTTCTTGGCCGGTTTGCGGATTGCGGCCGCGGCGAGACCTTTTTTCTTTTACTACGAAGTTACCAAATCCCGAAATCTTTACTTTTTCACCTTGCGCGAGTTTACCTTTAATAAGGTCAAACACAGACTCAACAATATCCGTCGAATCTTTCTTAGAAAAACCCAGCTTTTCGTAAACATTTTGGATAATATCGATTTTCGTCATTTTTTTCCCTCCGTTTTTTTACTTCGTCTTACTGCTCGCCTCTTATCTTTGCATTCGTTAATTTAACGATGCTCCGTATAATCCTATCGTGGACGTTATTTATCTCAGTATCAGTAAGCGTCCGGTCAATTGCACGATAAGAAAACCTCAAACCAATACTTTTCTTTCCCTCCGGTATTTCTTTCCCTTGATATATATCAAAAATTACCACATTTTCAAGCAAATCTTCATGTTGATTCCAAACAATATTTAGCATCTGGCCCGCTTCCAATGCCGAGGAAATAACAAAAGCGACATCACGTGTGACTGCCGGAAATTTTGATATTTCCTTGCATAATATGCTTTGCCCGAAGCGCTTAACTAAAATATCAAGATTAATTTCAAATACATAGGCATTATTTCTTATATCCATCTTTTCCAGAATTTTCGGATGTACACAACCTAAATAACCCATATGCAAGTCATCTAGATAGACAGCGCAAGATTTACCGGGATGTAAAAATGGCTCAGTATTTGCCGAACGGTATTGGTAATTTTTTAATTTTAAATCGAAAAATATGTTTTCGAGGCAACCTTTCAGGTCAAAGAAATCTACATTTTTTTTAGACCCCCATAAATTATCGCTAATATTGCCCGCTAAAAGTCCGGCCAGCATGTTTTTTTCGCAAGGAAGCTCGCCGGTTTTGCGCTGAATAAATATTTTGCCTACTTCAAACAACTTTAAATCATCAGAGCCGTTATTGACGTTATTTTTCCACGTCTGAAGCAGACCATAGATCATCGTCGTGCGCATAACGGATTGATCTTCCGTCAGCGGATTTTTTATCCGCACTAAACTCCGCCTTGCATCATTTTCCGGTAAAAAAAGATTCTCAAGAAAAGAGGGGTTGCCGAAACTGTAATTGACTACTTCGGAATACCCGCTGCCGTTGAGTAATTGTCTGATTCTTTCTTCCAGATCCAAGCGCGGGATAAGAGTCATTTCCGTAAACGCGGCATTAGGCATGGTTGGCGGCACACTATCATAACCATAAAGCCTGATGACTTCTTCAATCAGGTCAATTTCTCTGGTTATATCGATTCTAAATGTTGGAGGTTTAACAGTATACCTTCCCTTATCAACTTGTTTTACCAGCATACCGATGCTGCGTAATATTCGAACAACGTCGTTTGATCCGATCAACGTGCCGATTACTTCCCGGATTCGGTCAATACGCAAGGTAATATTTTTAATAGCGGGAACTTTTCGCGGATATTCATCGATGTATTTTTTACAAATAATTCCGCCGGAAAGATCGGCAATGAGTTGCGCTGCGCGGTTGAGTGCTCTCAGGACTCCCTCCGGATCAATGCCCCTTTCAAAGCGAAAAGACGCATCGGTAGACATTGACAATCTACGCGCCGAACGGCGAATGGAAGCGGGATTAAAATAGGCGCTTTCCAGCAAAATAACCTGCGTATCTTCCTTTACTTCAGAGTTTTGGCCGCCCATAATACCGCCAATGGCGACAGGCTTTAAACCATCACATATCAGTAAAGTATCCGCGGAAAGTTTACGGCTCTTTCCATCGAGTGAAATAAATTCTTCATTTTCTTTGGATTTGCGGACGATAATCCTTCCTTTTTCCAGAAAGCGAAAATCAAAAGCATGCAGGGGCTGTCCCATCTCCAACATGACAAAATTAGTGACATCAACAACATTATTGATAGCCCGCAATCCGGCCGCTTCGAGCCTTGTCTTTAGCCAGACAGGCGATGTGCCGATTTTTACGTTTTTGATCATCCTGGCCGTGTAACGCGGACAAAGGTCGGCATCAATGATTTTGACTGAAGCCAATTTGTTGATATCTTCGGGGGATTCTTTAACCTTCACGGACGGCTGTTTAATTTTTTTACCGGTAATGGCGGCCACTTCTCGCGCCATGCCAATCATATTCAAGCAATCAGAACGATTGGGCGTCACACTTACGTCTAAAACGGTATCACCGATGCTTAGAGCCGTTTCTAAGGGCGAACCAAGCGACAAATCTGAAGGCAAATGCATAATCCCGGAGGCATCGTCGCCGATTTCCAGTTCGGCCTCCGAACAGAGCATGCCTTCCGATTTCTCCCCACGCAAAATGGATGACTTGATTGTATATTCGCCCGAAATTACCGCTCCCACTTTTGCCAGAGGAACAATATCACCTGACTTTATATTCTTAGCACCGCAAACAACAGGATAATTATGCTTGCCGTCACTCACTGCACAAAGAGACAACTTATCCGCATTAGGATGAGGTTTTACTGACAAAATTCGGGCAACGACAATGCCGCTAAATTGCGGAAGAACGGTTTTGATCTCCTCCACTTCCAACCCGGCCATAGTCAATTTATCAGCCAGTTCCAAAGCCGTCAGATCAATATCAACGTAATCTTTAAGCCATTTAAGGCTGACCAGCATAAAGAGAATCTCTCCTAAAATTGTTTAAGGAAGCGAAAGTCGTTTTCAAAAAATAATCGAATATCGGAAATGCCGTACTTCAACATGGCCATTCTTTCCAGACCAAGTCCGAAAGCAAAGCCTGTATATTTTTCGGAGTCGTAACCGACATTCTTGAAAACTGCGGGATCAACCATACCTGAACCCAGAATTTCCAGCCACCCGCTCTGTCCGCAAACTCGGCAACCGCGCCCATGACACATTACACAGCGGATATCAACCTCCGCCGAAGGTTCCGTAAAGGGGAAAAAACTTGGCCGGAACCGCAAGAGGGTATCTTTACCGAAAATCTTCCGCAGAAATGCAGTCAGGATTCCTTTTAAATCGCTAAAACGGACGCCTTTATCTACCATTAATCCTTCTATTTGGTGAAACATAGGGGTGTGGGAAACGTCGGAATCACGGCGGTAAACTTTCCCGGGTGATAAAACCCTTATCGGCGGCTGAACCTTTTCCATTATCCGTACCTGAACCGGCGATGTATGAGTGCGCAAAACTATATTTTCTTCAATATAAAAAGTGTCCTGCATGTCCCTGGCGGGGTGATCTTTGGGAATATTGAGAGCTTCAAAATTATAATAATCCAACTCCACTTCCGGTCCCTCGACTACGGAAAAACCAAACGAAGCAAAGATGGCGCATATTTCCCGACAAATTTGAATTACGGGATGGATTCTGCCGTAACGAACAGACCTTCCCGGCAAGGTAACATCAATTTTTTCTTTTAATAAGATGTTTTCTTTTTGCAGCTGAGATTTGTTCTGGAGCGCTTCTTCAATCTTGGTATTGAGCAGTTCTTTAAGTTCATTACAGCGCTTTCCGAATAAAGGCTTTTCGATATCAGGCACCTGGGCAATGTTACGTAAAAGACCGGTCAAAAGCCCTTTGCGGCCCAGGTATTTTGTTCTAACAGCTGAAATCTCATCTTCCGTCGTCGCCGCCTCTAATTCGGCAAGAGCGTTATTCTCCAGCTGTTGAAGATTGCCGATCATGCCGCCTGCTCGCCTTTGGCCATTAAAACAATTTGGGCGAAACCCTGCGGATCATTGACAGCCAGTTCCGCCAGTATTTTACGATCCAACTCAATGCCGGATTTCTTCATACCGTCAACCAACCGGCTGTAAGATATATTATTGAGACGGGCCGCGGCATTAATACGGGCGATCCATAATTGGCGAAATTCCCTTTTTCTTGCCCGGCGATCACGATAAGCGTATTTCATCGCTTTATTCACGGCTTCAGTGGCTGTTCTGATCAGACGGCTGCGTGCGCCAAAGAAACCTTTGGCTAGTTTTAAAATCTTTCTTCTTTTTTTGCGGGCTGTGATACCCCTCTTTACCCTGGACATTTCTTTTTTTCTCCCACCTAATTAATAACGAATATAATAATCCCTACTACCTACAGATAGGGAATAAGCCGCTTAATTTCCTTTAAATTCGCCGAATCGACCAGCGTGGCTTTCCTTAAAGTCCTTTTTCTCTTTGTTGTCTTTTTTGTGAGAATATGGCTGGCAAAGGCCTTGCTGCGTTTAACTTTGCCCTTTGCGGTAATCGAAAAGCGCTTGGCGGCTCCCCTGTGTGTTTTTAGTTTTGGCATTTAATCTCCTCTGCTTCAGCATTTTTATTATTTTTTAGGCGAAACAATCATTACCATATTTCGTCCTTCAAGGCGCAGCTCCTGGTCAATTACGCAATCATCAGCCAGTTGACTTTTTATTTCTTCCATAAGTTTTCGGCCTATCTCGGTAAAAGCAATTTCCCGTCCTCTAAACATCAATGATATCTTAACCTTATCGTGTTTTTCTAAAAATTTTTTAATATGTTTAACTTTAACCTGCACATCATGATCTTCCGTTTTTGGTCTTAATCTAATCTCTTTAACATGAATAACGGTCTGACTTTTCTTGGCATCATGCAGTTTTTTGCTTTGCTTGTAACGATATTTACCGTAATCCATTATCTTGCATACCGGCGGTTCTGCGGTAGGCGATACTTCCACTAAATCCAAACCAGCTTTTTCTGCAGAGGCTAACGCTTCTTCCAAGGATATTACTCCCAACTGCTTAGCCTCTTCCGTGATTACCCGAACCTTGGCTGACTTGATTTCCCTGTTGATTCGTAAATCTTTAACTATACGTCACCTCCTGTAACAAATGAGCTCCGAAAAATAAGTGTTATTTTTTCTTTTCACACATTTCTTGTACAAGAGCAATGAATTCTTTTACTGAGAGCGCTCCCAAATTTTGGCCATCACGCGCACGCGGAGAAACTGTATTTGCTTCTACTTCCTTATCGCCAATAACCAACATGAATGGCATTTTTTGCATTTGCGCCTGACGAATTTTGTACCCTAACTTTTCGTTATCAAAAGATTTTTCACAACGAATTCCGGCCGCGATTAATTCGCCATAAACTTTTTCTGCGTAAGGTATATGCTTGTCTGTAACGGTCAACAAAACACTTTGTATCGGCGATAACCAAAGTGGAAATGCTCCGGCATAATGTTCGATGAGCACGCCCATAAACCGTTCCACCGCGCCGAGAATAACCCGGTGCAACATAACCGGCCGATGTCTTTCTCCATCCGCACCTATGTAGTGTAAGTCGAATCTTTCCGGCAGCGTGAAATCGCATTGGATTGTCGCACACTGCCATTTTCTTTTCAAGGCATCTTTTAATTTAAAATCAATCTTTGGTCCGTAAAAAGCTCCATCGCCTTCATTCACTAAATAATTTGTTTTATTATCCTGAAGAGCCTTTTCCAGCGCCGTCGTCGCCAGCTCCCAATCCCGATCCGAGCCGATGGAATTCTCCGGTCTGGTACTTAATTCCACTTCATATTCAAAACCGAAAATGCCCATGGCATAATTGACAAAATCAGCGACGGCGCGGATTTCGGAATTCAGCTGTTCCGGTGTACAAAGGATATGCGCATCATCTTGTGTAAATTGTCTCACCCGCATCAGGCCATGCAAAACGCCCGTCTTCTCGTGACGATGAACTGTGCCCAATTCAAATAGCGCAGGGGCAAATCGCGATAACTGCGAATTTTAGATTTATAAATCAGCATATGGGCAAGGCAATTCATGGGTTTAATTCCATAAGCCTGTTCATCCACTTCGGTAAAGTACATATTATCGCGATAATGATCAAAATGTCCCGATTTTTTCCAGAGATCAACCTTAAGAATTTGTGGACCCATGACCATTTCATAACCGCGCTTCCAATGCTCTTTTCGTTCCCAATCTTCAATGATGTAACGCAACATCATTCCCCTGGGATGAAAAATAATCAAACCAGGACCAACCTCTTCATTAATTTGGAAAAGATCGAGTTCCTTGCCCAAGCGACGATGATCTCTTTTTTTTGCTTCTTCCAGTAATTTTAAATATTCATTAAGAGAGTTTTCTTCGGCAAAACCTGTTCCGTAAATGCGTTGCAGCATTTTATTTTTTTCATCCCCGCGCCAGTAAGCTCCGGCAACGCTCAAAAGTTTGAAAGCCTTAATTCTGCCTGTTGAAGGAATGTGCGGCCCCCGGCATAAATCAATATAATCATCATGCTTATACACACTGATAACTTTTACCTCAGCCGGTAAATCATTAACTAATTCAACTTTATAATTCTCACCTTTTCTTTCAAATAATTTTACTGCGGCGGCACGGGAAAGTTCCTCACGAATAAAAGAATAATCAGCGGCGATAATTTCGCTCATACGCTTCTCGATTTTAGCAAAATCATCTGTAGTAAACGGTTCCTTGTATTCAAAATCGTAATAAAAACCATCTTCGATAGAAGGACCGATGGAAACCTTTGCTCCCGCAAAAACATCTTGAACAGCCTGAGCCATTACATGAGAAATACTGTGACGTAAAATAGATAATCCCTCTCGGCGAAGAAATATCAATTATAGAAATTGTTGAGTCTTCCTTCAAAATATAGCTTAAATCCACTGCTATTCCGTTAACTTTGACCGCTACAGCAGAATCCAAAGCTTTTTTTTGCCATTGAGAGACAGCTTCCATGGCGGTAATGCCTGGTTTAATAGCTGCTTCTTTTTTATCGGGGAAAATAATCTTTATATTCATAAAACTAAGTTACTGATGAACTCATTATTAATATTAAGCACTATTTTAAAAGGGCATCTCCATTTCGTTGATGCCCTTTGTATTGGCAGTTATCACATGACTTTAACTTAAAAATGGTAGGCACGCAGGGATTTGAACCCTGGACATCCACCGCGTCAGGATGGCGCTCTCCCCCTGAGCTACGTGCCTAATAATCCGACTTCAGAATTTGGAGCTACTAGCAGTAAATCGGTATAGTGTCAAGCAAATATCTTATATATTAGCTCTTTTAGGCGGCACGATTAATGTATTTTATTCCCCGAATTATATAAGTCAATCCTGAAGCAATAGTAAAAATTGCGGTTAACCAGCAAATAATTTTAATCCAATTAAAACTGCTATCATGAACAACTGTTTTAAAAAGCAGGGCGAAAAAAATAGTGGCAAGTTGCAAAACAGTTGTAACCTTGCTGATAAATGCCGGTTTAATTTCATATGTTATCGACATCATTGATAATATGATTATGCCGAGTAGTATTATAAAATCTCTGCTGATAACTATTACAGTAAGCCAGCTGGGAATTAAAGCAAAAATAGACAAGGAGACAAAGCTTGTAGCCAAAAGTATTTTATCGGCAATAGGATCTAAAAAAGAACCAAGTTTGGTTTGTCGATTTAAGATGCGAGCCAGGATGCCATCAAAAATATCAGTTAAACCTGCAACTGTAAAAGCAATCAGAGCTTTAATATATGACTCTTGAATCAAGAATATCACTATTACGGGAACAAGAATAATCCGTGATAATGATAAAAAATTTGGTATATTCATCGCCGACCTGACTTTCTATTCATTCTTAATATTTTTTTTCGTGCTTTATTCTAGGCCACCTAGTCATTTCTAAAATTTAACAAAATTTTTTAGCCACGCAAGTTGGGACCATCAGGAAGAGTTTCTATAATTTTATTTACTACTTCCTCAATGACAGACTCATAAGTTTCACAAGATTTCATCTCCAGATTTTTGCGTGTAAAATCGAAATTTCTGTCCGTTGATCTATATTTGTCCTTCCAAAGAACTTCACCGCTCTCAGCTCTGCGTAATTCACAGTAAAGAGAAATTGTCACTGGCGCATAAAAGAACCCTACCGAGTTACTACTTTCCAACAATGTGCAATACATTACAGCATCAGCATCAACCAAATCTTTCAAAACATGCGGTGCGATTATGCCTACGTTTCCTTTCTTATTAGTAATATATAATGATTCCAATTTTTGATCAATTGCAACCAGTGGAAGTTTAGAGTAACCCTTAAAATAAAGTTGCTCAAGTAATTTAGACCTCAATAACTGGGGAGCTTTATTGTCATTAGTTTTATTTTCCACAGGGAGAATGGCAATAACTTTTATCCAATTTTTTTCATATTCCTGTTTCAAAACATTTGCTGATTTAGAAGAACATCCGGTAAAAACAAGGATCAAGATCAACAATAAAAATACATGAATTTTATAAGCCTTCACTTTTCCTCCATTTTTTTCAAACAAATCATCTCTGTTTTATTATTATCGGTTTGTTTAACATCCGGCACGCAAGCAACGTTTTTCACCAATTCATCCGCGAAGGATTGCGCATCTCCTGAAATTTCTATTTCACAATGAGCTTCAGACCATTGAAAATTGCAAGGATAAATATTTTTTATTAATTTTGTACGATTTTGTAAAAAATCTTTTAAATTTAGATAATCTAAATATTTTTTTAATCCAATAACTCTCAAAGAAACTTTGATGTTATTTTTCCCCGATCCAGCTGTCTGAAGAAAACCCATCTTATGCAGATCATTCTTCAGAGATGACAAAGCTAACACAACATTTACATTAACTATAAAATTCTGCGCTTGTCTTTTTTCTTCCGCAATTTTATAATATTGGACATATTTATCCTGTTCGCTAATAATAATATTTTTTGCCTGTTGAAACTTCTCGTCATTAGTTGGAACAGCTAATAGTTTAGATACGGCCTTCAGTATTGCTTTTTCTAATGCATTTTGAATGGCTTCTCCGCGAGCCCCCGCTACATCATTTTGTTTTATCTTCGCGCTGCCTTCTACGTAAAGACTTAAAACATCTTCATCGTTTTGAGCATAAACGGGAAGCAAGATAAAAGTAATTAGAATAAGAATTGCTAAAAGCAGGTATTTAATCATTGGTTAATCATTCGTCATTGAACCATTGCCGCTTATCTTCTTTAGTTTTTCAATTTCTTCCCTCACGATTCTTTCGGCAATTTCCGGGATTATTTCTCGTGCTATTTTTTCGGCGATTTCCGTTGTCCGCTGGATAATTTCTTCATTAAGCTGACTTTCTAGCCGTTTTTCCTCAACTTCATTAACAATATTGTGTAAGTTACTAACTTTGACGTTTTTCTCGTAACCTCGCCCGTCTATTACAATTACTTCTTGATTGTTTTTGCCGTTTTTTTCTTCCAATACATCAGTCAAATCAAATATTTTTTTTTCATCTCTAGAATCAGAGTCCATAAATCCCCCAGCAAATCGATATGTTAAATAAAAGCGATTTTTTAATCTTTACGCGTATGCTGAGACAACTATCATAGTGTATAAAACAGTTCAAGAGTTATGTAAAATGATTCCATGATATTATCTTAAAATTAGGCTAATCCTGATTTATTTATTGAATCTTTATTAATCTTCTGCCGGTCTCAAAAGCTTCTTTCAAAAGATCTTTGTTCCCTACGGCTGGATGCTCTTCGCTATTTACGTGGATAATTCGGCCTACTTCCTCCATCCCGAGACCGCTTCCCGTCATACCGGCAAGGTATTGAATTGATTTTTTATACTGCTCTGGATGGGGAGCGCCCTGTGAAATGGCCAAAGCATAAGTTTTACCGGGCGGCACCATGGAATCATAGCTGCCATCCGGACGGTTGGCGTAAAGCGAGTATATTCTATCAACGAAGAGTTTCATCTGACCGGAAATACGATACATATAGATGGGACAACCGATGACAACGCCAGTGCAACTTTTTATTGCCTCTAAGTACGGACTAAGATCATCCTGCTGCTGGCAGTGACCGGAATTTTTTCGACAACTCAGACATCCCCTGCACCCTTTCAGGTTGATATCGTGAAGTCTTATTTCAGTTGTATGGGCACCTTTGTCGCGAGCGCCTTCCAGAATAGCTGCAATGATTGTCGATGTGTTTCCCTTTTTACGGGGGCTTCCGTTAAAAGCTAAAATTTGCATCAGTTATTTTTGCCTTTTTAAATTCTCATTAAATACATTGATATTATCTATATTCCTTAATCGATAAAGTGTAATAGCGATAATCTATTCAGCCTTAAAATTCATGAACATCCCTGATTTCAAGTATATGAAGATGTAGTTTATGTGTCAAGAAAATAAAGCCGCAAAACAATATCCTTTCTTGAAAGATTGCTTCTTTATTTAAAATAGGAAAAAACTTGATAATGCTTTCTAAATTGATATAGATAAATTAAGCTGTAACAAATTCAAGGAGTAAATTATATGGATGCTGATCTGAAACGATTTCTCGAGGAAAAACTTACGTTCCGGGATTCCTGTGGTGCGAGTAAAGTTATGGAACTTCCCGAAGCTGTGCGCCGGTTTGTCCGGCCGAAGATGAGCATTCAATTTGGAAACGGCATGACTACTCCGACAGCCATTTTTTTTGAAATTGCCCGGCAATTCTGGGGGAAAAATCCCGGATTCACCATTATTGGGATTTCCGGCGGTGTTTACAATATTGCCCTTTTCGTTCATGGAAAGCTCTGTAGCAAAATCATTGCCGCATTTGTAGGCGACGGGTATCCATTCCCCGGTCCCAATCCTATCCTTGCCCGAGCTCTAAGGGAGGGAACTGTCTCGCTGGAAAACTGGACACAATTAACGATTGTTCTTCGCTTCATGGCCGGAGCTTTGGGTGTGCCATTTTTCCCTACTAAATCAATTCGCGGGAGTTCCATGGAAGTTGATAATAAAGACAGTTTTTGCCAAATTCCCAATCCCTTTGAAAAGGGAGAATCCGTAAGTGTTGTTAAAGCCTATAATCCGGATATTGCTATTGCTCATGGATGGGCGGCAGACAAAGACGGTAATACCATTATGTCCGCGCCACACTCCGGCAATCACTTTGGAGCACTAGCAGCCAAGGAAGGTGTAATCGTCACCGTCGAAAAAATTGTCGATGCCGATTTTATCCGGCGCCACGCTCATATGACTCGCCTTCCCGGATATATTGTCAAAGCAGTCTGCCCCGCACCTATGGGCGGCCATCCTATGGGCATTCATGCTCTCGGTGTCTCTGAATTGGAAGGATATGGAGAAGATGAAGAATGGATTATAGAAGCACGAAAAGCTTCTCGAAATTCTGATGAATATCAAGCCTGGGTGGAAAAATGGGTACTGGGATGCAAAATTCATGAAGATTTTCTTTCTCGTCTCGGGCAACAGCGCATCTGGCATTTAAAGGGGAAAATACAAAATGATTCCTGGATATCTGAACTTTCCGTTTCAGCGGGTCGTCTCCCCTCTCCTCATGAATCAACGCCTGCTGAACGTTTGGTTAGCGCCTCTTCCAATAAAATTATGGAAATTGTTAAAACAAAAAATTATCGTTTGGCTCTTTGCGGCATCGGCGTTTCTAATCTTGCCGCCTGGTTGGCCTATTACAAATTGCGGCAGGAAGAATACCCTCTGGAGTTGGTGGCGGAAATCGGTTATTATGGTTACTCTCCTCAGCCATCCGATCCTTATGTATTCAATCTTCGCAACATTCCTTCCTGTAAGATGATTTCAGATATTTTTACTTCTTTGGGCATTATTATGGGCGGTTCCCAAACTGCCAGCATTGGAATTATCGGAGCGGGGCAAGTCGACGTGTTGGGAAATGTAAATACCACAAGACTATCCGCAACAGGGCCTTTTTTAGTCGGGTCAGGAGGTGCCAATGATGTGGCCTCGAGCGCAAATGAAACGGTCGTTACTTTGGAGCAAAACAAGAGCCGCTTTGTGGAAAAAGTCGCCTATATAACGTCACCGGGTGTTAGAGTAACCACTGTAATTTCTCAGTTGGGAATATGGGAAAAGGAATCGGGAAATAATGAACTGGCGTTGACCGGTTACTTTCCTGTGACCCCCTCGGCATCGGAAGAGGAATCTGTGAGGAGTGTTCAGGAACAATGTGGCTGGAGATTGAAAGTAAAAAGCAAACTGCAGATTCTTCCCTTGCCATCCGCAGAAGAATTAAAACTTATGCGCTGTTTCGATCCGAAACGTTTTTTCCTTAGGGGTGATGAATCACAACGCTAGGAATATAAATCGTCTACTATATTTGCCTGTCATCATACATCCAAATGCATTGGCGGCTTATGATTATCGGACGTTTTTGTTTTGTTGAAATTCGGATTCGCTCGGAGAAGGTGTCCGGGTAAAGATTCTCCGGCAAATTTTTCCGCAATTTTAACGCATTCCAGAAGAAGGTTGAAATCTATCCCTGTTTTTATCCCCATTTCTTCAAATAAGTAAACAAGATCTTCTGTCGGCACGTTCCAGTATCCCAGATCAAGTTCCATCGAACCGTAAGGTGTTCCACTCATGCCGCCCAGGGAAGTGTCGAAAATTCTTATACCAGCCTCATAGGCGGCGACACAATTTGCAATAGCCGTACCTCTGGTATTGTGGAAATGCACGGCCAGATTAATATTTAGATTCAAATCAAGAATGGATTTTATAAGGGCCTTCACCTTTTTGGGGTTGGCCATACCCGTCGAATCTACCAGAGAAATTTCTGTTGCCCCCATATAACTTAGTTTCAATACAAGTTGTAATACTTCTTCGGGTGAAATCACTCCTGCATAGGGACAACCAAAAGCGGTGAGAATATAGATTCGGACACTTTTTCCGCTTTTGCCGGTAGCATCGAAAATAGTAGGCAACGTTTTGTTTACAGTCTCCTTTAGTGTTCGTCCCATCGTTACTTTGTTGAATATGTCGCTCGCGGCAACGAGCATAAGAATTTCGTCAATTTGAGTAATCAATGCCCGTCGGCAGCCGATCTCGTTAGGCACCAATCCCACATAGGTGACGCCTGATTGTTTTTCGATCCCGTCGATAATTTTTTCTGCATCGTAGTTTCTCGGTAAAAGACGCGGGATGTAAGAAAGATGCGCATTCTATTTTTTTAAAACCGGCTTGAGATAATTTATTTATAAACATTACCTCATTGTCCGCCAAAAGGCTTTTACACACAGCCGGTAAACCGTCGCGCGGAGATATTTCTACAATGGTTACTTTATTTTCTTTTTTCAAAATAGCTATCCTGATAAATAAAAAAACATTAATTCCGGAAAAATTATATTCTCATCTTGTCCGGATATATCATGCATAATACGTTCCATAAATATTTATGCTTTTAAAATAATATGATACAGGAAAAATTTTTAAAAACTGATAAATCTTAACTACTTCTTTTAATCAAGACCATATTTTTTCATTTTTATGTAAAAAGTTCGTCTGCTGATTCCCAGTTTTTTTATAGCCATGGTTCTGCTTGAGGATGTTTCCAGAGTTTCTTTAATTAATTTTTTTTCCAAACTTTCGACAGCTTGCGTAAGATTGTAAATTTTATCTTGTGAAGAATTTATTGATAAACCGACAGGATTGTGTTCCGATTCTTGAGTAAAAAGAAAATTGGGGAGTGAACTGGGAGAAACTATCGAATCTCTACTCATGTTTACCGCATAGCTCACCACGCCTTTCAATTCACGTACATTTCCCGGCCAGTCATACAAATTCAGAATTTCCATAGATGAAGAAGAAAATTTTATATTTCTTTTTTCGATATCATCATTTGAATTTAGAAAATAATCAACCAACAGAGGAATATCCTCTCTGCGTTCCCGGAGTGGTGGAAGATAAATAGTGAAAGCGTTTAATCGAAAAAATAGATCTTCCCTAAACGTTTTCTGGTCAATTAAAGAGGTTAAATCTCTGTTTGTTGAAGATATTATGCGGACATCAACTTTAATGTTCTTCGTACCGCCCACCCTCTTAAAAGTGCCGGATTCCAGAACCCTTAATAACTTTGATTGCGTCTGAAGCGAAGCGTCTCCAACTTCATCCAAAAGAATGCTCCCTTCATGAGCTTCATCAAAATATCCCCTGCTTCCTTCTGTTTTAGCGCCGGTAAACGCTCCTTTTTCATATCCAAATAATTCACTTTCGATTAAAGTATCCGGAATAGCGGCACAATTGACATCAATCAAGGGCTTAGCGCTCCGCTTACTTGTACGGTGAATCGCGCGCGCCAGTATTTCTTTACCGGTACCGCTTTCTCCGATAATCAGCACGGAGATATTGGATTTTGCAGCCCTTTGAGCGATAACCAAGGCTTTTTTAAATTCTATATTCTCACCTATTAACTCGCTAAACTCAGGAGAGAGTTTTTCCGTCCTAATTTTTCCTCATCTTCATAAGGATTAGACTTTTTTATCTGATAAGATTTATCATCTTTCCTTTCAGAATTTCTGGCAATCAAGAGATAAAAATGCTTTTGTTCTTTTGATTTGTTTAATAAGTATACAAATAGGATGATTTCTTGTTGATAGCCGAATGTTAAAAATTGCGGCGATGCCATTGCTTTGGCTGATATTTTTATATTTAAACTAGAAAGAGTATCACAGCGGTTTTTTCTTTTCCCGCCAATTTTAAATTTGAATAGATCTTCAAATTTTTTGTTTATATAATATACATATTTATTTTCATCAATTATTGCGGCTGCATCCGAGATATCCTGTAGAGTTTTTATTAAAAATCGAGGAATTATTTCCATAACTTTTTCTTTTTTCATGAAAATGTGTATACAATTAATACAAAAGAGTCAACAAAAATTATACAAAATTATTTCATGGGGAAATAAGAAAGTATCTCAGAACAGACGACTGATAAAATTTCAATTTACTATTTTTCCCATTAATAAGGCTGCGTAGTCAGTCCAAATCATGAAGGAGGTAAAAAATATTCTCTGCCTCATATTAGCATAAGGCGTTTTTAAAGCGTGATGATATAACTGGTATGATATTTGCTGATTTTCTCATGGATAGGATTAAAAATGATAAGCAAGGAGTAAAAATATGAATATTCAAAATATTATGATTATCGGTTCGGGTCTCATGGGATCGGGTATTGCTCAAGTTTCTGGTGCAGGCCGGATATAATGTCATCATGAATGATGTAAAGATGGAGTTTATCGACAAAGGCTTCAATTCCATAAGCTCGATACTTGATGGGCAGGTAAAAAAGGAGAAAATAACCGCCGCCGATAAAGATGCTGCTTTATCCAGAATCAGCAAATCAGCCGATTCTAGAATCGGCAAAAAAAGCCGATTTCGTTATTGAAGCCGCTTTTGAAAATTTCGAGGTGAAGAAAGCCATATTCGAAAAACTCGATGCTATTTGTAAAAAAGACGTAATATTAGCCACCAACACTTCTTCTATTCCGATTACCTCTCTGGCGACGACCGTGCAGCGGCCAGAAAAGTTTATCGGCATGCATTTTTTCAGCCCCGCAGGAATAATGAGGCTCGTCGAGATAATTCCCGGACTTAAAACATCCGAGGATACCATCAAAATAACAAAAGAATTGGCGGTCAGTCTAAAAAAAGAAACTGTTCGCGTAAAGGATGTGCCGGGTTTTCTTGTAAACCGGATTAATGCGGCATTTCGGTCAGAAGTTTTTACCTGTTTGCTGGAGGGAGTGGCCAGTCTTGAAGATATAGACAAAGCCGTCAAATTGGGACTTAATCATCCCATGGGGCCATTCGAACTAAACGATGCAGTAGGTTTAGATATCGGGCTTAATGTTTTTAAAACTCTCTATGATGGATACAAAGACAAAAAATTTCGCCCTCCCTTAATTCTAGAGAAAATGGTGTTAAGCGGAGACCTCGGCAAAAAAA
This sequence comes from uncultured delta proteobacterium, assembly GCA_963730275.1. Taxonomy (GTDB): domain Bacteria; phylum Desulfobacterota; class Syntrophia; order Syntrophales; family Smithellaceae; genus UBA4810. Next base: position 174,587 of record CAVSRI010000002.1, read on the forward strand.
CCGGCAAGGGCTGGTATGATTATACATCCGGAGAAAAGAAACCGAGAAAAGACGTAAATTTTTAGAATAAAAATTATGGGGAGATAAAACCATGGAAAATGTAGTCATTTTAAGTTGCGTGCGTACCCCTATCGGCGCTTACGGCGGTTCTTTAAAAGATATTCCTGTTTATAAACTTGGCGCTATCGTTTTGCAGGAATTAGTTAAACGGGTAAAAATAGATCCGGCGCAGGTTGAAGATGTGATCATGGGTACGTCCTATCAAAACGGCGAATGCGCTAATGGAGCGCGGATGGCGGTTCTCGAAGCTGGCTGGCCGGATACCGTTCCGGGGGTAGTTGTTGACCGGCGCTGCTGCTCGGGTCTGGAAGCTATTTTTTTCGGTGCCCTGAAAATACAGACGGGAAACGCAGATATTGTAATTGCCGGCGGCATGGATTCGATGAGCCAGGCCGAGCTATATATTCCCGGTGATATCAGGTGGGGACTGGGAGGCAAAAATCATGAAAAATACGGTTTCATGCCCAGAGGACACGGGGCTCTCGCCATGTGGGGAATTCCTTTCTATGATCGCATTCAGCGCGCGCGCGTCATGTCACAACCTATTGCCCGCTACGGCGAACTCAGTTCCATGATGACGTGGGCCGAAGCCGCGGCTAAAAAAGAAAAAATAACTAGGGAGGAAGCGGATCGTTGGGCGTTGCGGAGCCACCAAAAGGCGATCGCGGCGCAAGACGCAGGCAAATTTGCCGAAGAGATTGTTCCTGTTCCTGTCGGGAAGGGTAAAACAGGCGAAACTGTTTACTTCAGCATTGATGAGGGCCCGCGCCGGGAAACAACTCTGGAAAAACTCGCCAAATTAAAGCCTGTTTATGTTGATGGTGTCTGCACGGCAGGAAATTCTTCTTCGGAAAATGACGGCGCGGCGGTTGTAATGCTTGCTTCCGAAAAAAAGGCAAAAGAACTCGGAATAAAACCACTTGCCTATTTCCGTTCCTGCGCTGTTGCCGCGACTGATCCAACCTTGACCTACCCGGCCGTGCCTGTGTCCGTTCAAAAAGCACTACAAAAAATAAAAGTTACCATTGATGAGGTCGGCCTCATTGAAGTTCAGGAGGCTTTTGCCGTTCAGGCGCTGGCTGATGCCCGGCTTTCCGGCATCAAGGACAAAGAAATGGATGAAAAAGTCAACGTCAATGGTTCCGGAATTTCCTTGGGACATCCCATCGGCGCTACCGGCGCGATGCGACTGACAACACTGATTAACGAAATGGCCAGAAGAGATACAAAATTTGGATTGGAAACAATATGCGGCGGCGGCGGTCAGGGAATCTGCCTGATCGTGGAAAGAAAATAACCAAGGAAAATTACAGGAGGCTTTTAAATATGGATTTCGCATTAACCGAAGAACAAAAAATACTTCAGGATATGGCAAAGAATTTTGCCGAAAATGAAATCAAACCCCATGTCGAGGAAGATGAAAAAAACCAGCACTGGCGCAAAGAAATTTTCGCTAAAATGGCTGAATTAGGTTTCTTCGGTTTCTGCATCGATGAGAAATATGGAGGAAACGGCATGGGCTTTCTGGAAGGTGCGCTGGTCATCGAGCAAATAGCCAAAGTCCATACGTCTTGGCGTATGGCCTTTAACATGCAGTGTTGGGGACCATCTTTGACTATTCAAAAATTCGGAACAGAGGAACAGAAGCAGCACTACATTCCGAAGTTCGTCAGCGGCGAATATATCGGCAGTTTCGCCATGACGGAAACCGATATCGGCTCCGATGTGGCCGGTATGAAATGCCTGGCGGAAGACAAAGGAGATCATTATCTTCTCAATGGAAATAAGATGTGGATTACGAACGGAACAGTTTCCAATCATGGCTTATTATATGTAAAGACAAATAAGGATGCCGGAGCCAATGGAATCACCTGCTTTATCATGGATTACAGCCTACCCGGGATTACCCGTAAAAAGATTCATGAAAAAGTGGGGCTGCTTGCTTCCGACACGGCAGAAATTACCTTTGAAGATGTAAAGGTGCCGAAGAAACTTGTGCTGGGAACCGTCAACAAAGGATTCCAAATGTGCATGACCCAGTTAAATGCCACACGGCTCGGATGTGCGGCCGGCGCAGTGGGACTTTCCGGAGCCATCCTGGAAGCCTCCGTTAAATACGCCAATGAAAGATCTCAGTTTGGACAAAAGATCGGCAAATTCCAGTTGATTCAACAGCAAATCGCGGAGATGAAAATGGGACATGAAGCAATGGCTTATCTTGTTTACAAAGCGGCCTGGTTAAAGGATAAAGGTCTTCCCAACGTGATGGAGACATCAATGTCCAAGCTCTACGGCGCTAAAGAAGTTGTGCACGCGGCCAACGAATGCATGAAACTATTCGGTTCATTTGGTTATTCCGATGAATATCCCTGCGGCAGATTTCTGCGCGATGCGAAGCAATTCGAAACACTGGAAGGAACTTCCAACATGCATACAATGATCGTGGCTAACGCCGCGCTTGGCTTTGCTCCCAACAGAGCATAAAATATTATCATGATGATTTTTCCAAGATGTTCAAGATGAAAAGTAAAGCGCGTGCGTTTGCACCGGTAAAATGAAATGAATATACATGAATATCAGGCCAAAGAGATTCTGAAATCATACGGTATTCCAGTGCCGGGCGGACGAATGGTGAAAACAGTCCGCCAAACTCAGAAGGCTGTAGAGGAATTCGGTCGTCTCTGCGTGTTGAAAGCGCAGATTTACGCTGGCGGCCGCGGGAAAGCCGGAGGAGTAAGAAAAGTACAGGACTCTCTGCATGCCTGCGAAGTGGCAAAAGATCTCCTTAAAAAAAAGCTCGTGACTAGTCAGACCGGAAACGAGGGTCTGGCCGTCAAGTGTCTTCTTATTGAGGAAACAGTTGAAATCGAAAAGGAGTTTTATCTTTCCATTACCCTGGATAGACGGACATCCCGCTATTGCCTCATCGCTTCTGCCCAAGGAGGCATGGATATCGAAGAAGTGGCGCGCGTGTCGCCCGAAAAAATTCATACCCTTTATATTGATCCTTTCCTCGGAATGCGCTCCTATCATGCCCGCGGAATTGCCATGGTCTTGGGACTAAAAGGCAAAATTGTCGACGATGCCGTCAAACTCATGCAGAACTTGTATAAAATCATTTTAGAAAAGGATTGCTCATTAATTGAGATTAATCCTCTTGTTGTCAGCAAGGCCGGTAAATTGATAGCCATGGACTGCAAAATTAATTTTGACGATAACGCCCTCTTCCGACATCCTGATTATGAAAAAATGATTGATTTTTCGCAGTTGGATACTCTGGAAATTCAGGCTAAAAAATTTGACCTCGCTTATATAAAATTAAACGGGAACATCGGCTGTATGGTGAATGGCGCCGGTCTGGCCATGGCCACGCTGGATGTTTTGAAAGAATATGGGGGCGAACCGGCTAACTTCCTTGATGTCGGCGGCGGAGCAAACAGGGAGAAAGTGGCCGAGGCTTTTAAGATTATTTTAAAAGATAAAAAGGTAAAAGGAATTTTCGTCAACATTTTCGGCGGTATTATGCGCTGCGATATAATCGCCCAAGGCATTATTGACGCCACAACGGATATAGCTTGTAATCTTCCTATCGTGGTGAGGATGGATGGAAGCCGCCTTACCGAAGGCAAGAGCCTTCTTTCTCAATCAGGAC
>CAVSRI010000003.1:0-70435 GCA_963730275.1 uncultured delta proteobacterium
TTGTAGATACCGTTCTTGTCAAGCGAAAGTTGGCTTATAGTTTGGGTCATACTTTTTACCGGATTTCAGGATACCAAATATAATGTGAACCAACTTCCGCATAATTGCACAAACAATAACTTTTCCATTTTTGCCTTTTTCTTTCAGGCGATTATAAAAAGCAATCATAACAGGATTGCACTGAATCGATACCAGTGCCGGCATATACAGGGCTTTTCTGAGCCGTGCATGTCCGATCTTGCACAATCTTGGTTTGCCTTTAATAGATGATCCGGAAAGCGTTTCCTTTGGCGCGAGTCCGATGAACGCCACCAGTTCACGAACATTGTTGAATTTTTCCAAATCATCTAATTCTGCCAGGATGGCAGGAATGGTTGCCTTACCAATTCCGGGAATAGAAGCCAGCAAATCCTTTTTTTGTTTAAGCTTCGGATTCTGTTCTATGAGCTCGGCAATTTGCTGCCTTATTTTTTCAATTTCTTGATCCAAATACGTGATATGTTCTTTAATCAAAAGAAGGACAGATTCATGCGCCGTGCTGATCCTATTCTTCTCCTGGCTGCGCATGTCGATCAGGCTATCAACCCGTCGGACCAGAGCTCTCAAGGATCTGATTTCCGGTGAAGGCGGAATCCAGGGCTCTGGTTTCATAGCCAGACAGAAGCGGGCGATAATTCCTGCGTCAGCCTTATCCGTCTTGGTGCGAATCAGTTCGCTCTGAGCAAATCCTTTGATGCGGGCAGGATTGACAATGCTTACCGTATGACCGGCTTCATGAAGATAGATGGCCAGGTCTTCTCCATAATTGCCAGTGGCCTCCAGGCAAGCGTGAACCTTCTGGCTGCCCTGTTTCTCGAGCCAAAGAGATAGCACCTCAAAACCTTCTGCTGAATTTTTGCAGGTTTTATTTTTTATTTTCCCATCTGCAAGCAGCGCTACATCGAACTTCTGTTTGGCAATATCTATCCCCAGAACCGTTACTGACATATAAACCTTCCTCCTCAAATTAGAAATATTTACACTGGTAAAAAGCTTCGTTCGAATCAACCTTGCAAGTACAAACTCATTCCCCTTGGGGACGGTTTCTGATACCGTACGAGTTACTGAACAAAGCAGAGGAAAGAGGATCTAATCTACAAACCATGCTCTCAGGCATCAGGTGAAACACAGATTCACTCTTCCCTTTTACCCGGCTTCCCAGGGTGTTTTATATCATACGATGATTTATAAGAACACAAGGTGAAAGAAATAGGACAGTTTATTTGCCTTTGAGCTCATCCAAATCCCGAAAAGCGATCATGTTGCGCAAACTGGTCGCCTCCAGCACCGCCCGGATAATTGCCCTGGTCATACAATCGGCGGCGGCTCTGCCTATTTCAATTAACGCCATTGCTTTGGGTGCAGCAAAAAATCCCGGTGTATCGGGTAATTCTTTCTTGTTTGTCGCCATACAGAAAATTGTGTCACCATCGAACATTGTGTGCGCTGGCCGGATAGCCCGTGCCATACCGTCATGAGCCATCTGGGCGATTTTTTGCGCTTGAGCTTTGGTCATAGTAGCGTCGGTGGCTACAATACCGATAGTGGTGTTGCGGCTTGCTTGTGCTTCTGGCGGCGCAGGCATTATTACCGATCTTTTCCCCTGTTTGCCGAATTCTCCGCCGACCTCCAGCCTGATCTCCCAGGGCTTGCCCGTTGCTGGATCAATTACCGATCCTAAAGAGTTCACGGCAACAATGGCCGCTACCGTTAATCCCGAAGCCAGAATTTCACTCGCTGTTCCCAGGCCGCCTTTGATTCCTCCCGCTAGAGCGCCCGTGCCTGCCCCTACGGAACCGATTGGAAATTCACCATTGTCGGCATTTTCACAGGCCTGAATTCCCCACTCCGGACCAATAGGCGGAATGTAGTCTGCGCCGCGCCCCAGATCAAATAGCGCCGCAGCGGGCACTATCGGCGCCACGTTACCTCCCTCTAACGGGAAACCCCAGCCTCTCTTCGAGAGCCAGCGCACAACGCCATCCGCCGCGGAAAGGCCGTAAACCGAACCGCCGGCAAGAACAATCGCCTGTACTTTTTCCACCAGATTAAGCGGCGCAAGGAGATCCGTCTCGCGCGTGCCCGGCGCGGAACCGCGCACATCCACCCCCGCAGTTGCGCCCTCCGGGCATACGGCGATGCTGACACCGCAGGCTGCCTTAATATTAGTAAAGTGGCCAACCAGTATACCTTCCACATCCGTGAGCGAATTTTTCTTTCCCCTAATCATAATAAATGCTCGCCATATTCAAGTTTATTTCAAAATTACATTTATATTATACCAAAACGAAGAAAATGGTAAAGGTTTATCAAAAAATGGTGGCGGGTTAGTTTGATTCCTAATTTATTTATTGTCTTACATAAAGTCAGCGCCCTATTTTTTATACCCATCTTGACAGCGGACTTAATTTTTGAAATAATTTTAAGCGTTACCAATTAAAGAAGAAATAAAATATAAAAGCCGCTGTCCGCCACCAAAATGTGATAGGTGGGATTATGTCTGATAAGGTTGCCGAAGATTGAACATGACATTCTCCACCAATAGCGGTATAAATAGTAATATGGTATAAGTTAACAAAGTTAAAACATCAACAACTTACCGCGCGCACTTTATTGGTAAGCGCGTGGAGGTGATCTATGGATGTAGTGAATGTTATAACCAAAGGAACGATAAAAGGAAAATTCATGGGGTTTAAAAGCTACGCTACCTTTGAGTTCACTGACGGTCAGAAATGGCGACAAAATGATGCTAAATTTTTGCATCATTATGCATTTAATCCGGAGGCGCAAATTATCCAAAAAGAAGGCAAATGCTATCTGGAAGTTAAAGATATATCGGAAACAGTGGAAGTCAGAAGAATAAAGTAAGCGTTTCCCAGGAAGGTATCAAATTATGCAATTCATTTTCGCCCACAATAACTTCAATGTATTACATTTGGAAAAGAGCCTGGCCTTCTACAAGGAAGCATTGCAGCTGACCGAAGCTCGCAGGTATGAAGCGCCGGACGGCAGTTTCATCATTGTTTTTCTTTCCGACGGCAAAATGGCTCACCAGTTGGAGATGACCTGGCTCAAAGACAGAAAGGAGCCGTATAATCTAGGCGACAATGAAATTCATCTGGCCTTCAAAGTGGATGATTTCGCGAGCTGCCCACGCTCTGCATGAAAAGATGGGCTGTATCTGTTTTGAAAACAAGGCTATGGGCATTTACTTCATCAACGACCCCGACGATTATTGGCTGGAGATAATCCCCCAAAAGAGATAAAATTATTCATCGTATTGTGCCATAAAGTATTTTCTCTAACCTGCCCGAAATAAGGAGGCCGTTATGTTAATAATCAAAACAAAATCAATATATGTGGTCTATTCTCTGTTTATTAATTGCCGGGTGCGCCACCGCACCCTCGATCCGGCAAAAGAATGGGAAAAAGCTAAAAATATTGATTCCTTTGAAAGCTATGCTAATTTCCTTCAAGATAATGCGCCCAATGACTTCACACCGGAAGCAAAACTTAAACTCAAAGCTATTATCCGGGAAATTGCTTTAAAGAGCATAGACGATAATCGCGTTGCCCTAAAAAAAGGAACAGAGTTTAGCTTCAATTTGTTTTCCCCTGATGATGTCTTAAAATCATTTGTTCAGAAAAATCTGCCTGTAAGCTACAGCGTTGACTATAAATCCGGCCAGGACCCGGCCGCTAAACATTCCGAAGGATTTCAGGAATTAAAAAATTACGATGAATTAAAACCTTTTCAGTCCCGCTTGATTCAGAGTCAAAAAGCTACTGCACAATCAAAAGTTGCCGTTACGGCCTGGATGATGCCGCTGACCGTTTCCGGCGTAAGCACCATCGGTCCGAATACTACGTTTACTTTTTACCGCGATCCCGACCAAGTCAATAATCGCGCTTTTGGAATTTTCATAAAAAGCGAATTAGTCAAAGGTATGGTAGAAAAAGAGCAGGTAAATATCGTCGGTGCGGGAATTGTCATTATAAAATCATCCGACTTTGCCTGGGTATATGATTTTAGTCAGGATGGGAAATCGCTTTTTTAATTAACGCGTTCATGTAAATTAATTAATTTGACTTAAACTTTTTTCTGGTTCCTAAAATAAAGATTAAATTAACTTTTTTAAAATTTTTCCTTGACAAATATTTTTAGTTTGTTTATATGAACTTCAAGTAAAGGATGGGTTTTTCACGATGGACAGAAAACTAAATGCAAATAGCAATATTTATGGTTACTGGTTTTATACCTATTTTGCATTGGTCTGCCTGTCGCTGAGGGGGTCTTGTTAAGGTAATATAAACCAAAAACAGCCATGGGTGGATCAAAAACGAGCCGCCCATGGCTTTTCTGTTTTTAAAGGCCATGGCGGCAAAAACGTCATGGCCTTTTTTAGTTTAATGATACTCCGATTTCAAAAACGCAGTGAATTGAAATCGGCAAGTAGAATTATCCCGCCGCAGGCGGAAGGGTATCACAGATACCCGTGGTTAAAAGGAGGGAAGAAATCATGATTGTGGTAATGAAAAGTCACGCTACAGAAAAACAAATAGAGGATGTAATCCGCTGGATTGAATCAGTTGGATATAAAGCGCATCCCTCGCACGGGGTCGAGAGGACAATTATCGGGGCTGTCGGCGATAACCGCGACAAGGCAATCCTCAAATACGCGGAATCTTTACCGGGGGTGGAAAAAACTATGCCTATTTTAAAACCATACAAACTGGCGAGCCGTGAATCGCACGAAGGCAATACCATAGTTTCCGTAGGTAAAATTCAAATCGGCGGCCCGGAATTCGTGGTGATGGCCGGACCCTGCTCGATCGAAAGCGAAGAGCAATTACTGGAAAGCGCCTATATCGCCAAAAAAGGCGGCGCACAAATTTTGAGAGGCGGCGCCTATAAACCGCGCACTTCGCCTTACAGCTTTCAGGGAATGGAAGAAGAGGGCTTGAAGATTTTGGATCAGGTTCGTCTGCGGGCAAGCATGCCGGTGGTTACGGAAGTGGTTAATCCCGCCGATGTTGATCTTGTCGAATCTTATGCCGACATGCTGCAGATCGGAGCACGCAATATCCAGAATTTTGCTTTGCTTAAAGCAGTCGGCCGCTCGCAAAAGCCGGTACTTTTAAAAAGAGGCATGATGACCACAATCGAAGAACTGCTCATGTCGGCGGAATATATTCTTTCCGCAGGCAACTCTCAGGTTATTCTATGCGAACGCGGCATCAGAACCTTCGAAACGGCTACAAGAAACACTCTGGATATAAGCGCCGTTCCGGTACTGAAAGGATTAACGCATCTGCCGGTCATTGTTGACCCCAGCCATGCCGCCGGTCATTGGAAATATGTAATTCCCCTTTCCCGTGCCGCAATTGCTGTCGGTGCCGATGGCCTTATCGTGGAAGTTCATCCGGAACCGGAAAAGGCTGTATCCGACGGAGCGCAGTCCCTGAAACCGGAAAAGTTCTATCAATTGATGGATGAATTAAGGGCGATTAACGCGGCGATGAGACACTAAAAACGGAGGTAAGCTATATGCGATCAATGAAAGCCAAATAAGCTCTGATAAATATGAAGTAACGTGGAATTGTCCTCGCTATGAAATAATCTGGATAAAAGTGTCATCTTACGAGATACGCATCGCCAGAATAGCGGATAGCGCTGCTTATTGCCAAAAACCACAAAGCGGGACTCTATGTGCTGATAACGGACGATTGTGTCGGTAAAATCCACGGGCAAAAGTTTATTAGCCAGCTTAAAAGATGTAGGCCTGAATGTGGATCTAATCGAATTTCCCGCGGGTGAGGCTTCCAAAAACATTGACACTGCCCTCAATATTGTGGAGAAGTTGTTGAAACGGGGAGCCGACAGGGAAACTCTTTTAATTGCTTTAGGCGGAGGAGTTGTGGGCGACATGGTCGGTTTCGTTGCTTCTGTTTACATGCGCTCCATTCCTTATATTCAGATTCCGACAACCCTCGATAGCGCAGGTGGACAGCAGTATCGGCGGAAAAACAGCTATCGACCTGCCTTACGGTAAAAATCTACTGGGGACATTTTACCAGCCCAGCGCGGTATTTACGGATTTAAATTTTTTGGATACACTGCCGGGAAAAGAATTCAATAACGGGCTGGCGGAAATTATCAAATATGGTGTTATTGAAGATGAAAAAATGTTTCACGCTCTGGAAGACAATATGGAAGCGGTAAAACAAAAAGACGCGGCGCTTTTATTAAAGCTTGTGGAAAATTGTTGCCGCATCAAAAAATCAATCGTCGAGATAGATGAAAAGGAGCAAGGCCTGCGACGCATTCTTAATTTCGGCCATACACTGGGGCATGCGTTGGAAGCCCTTTCCCAATATAAAATAACTCATGGCGAAGGCGTGGCTCTGGGAATGATCGCAGCAGCACGCCTTTCCGAAAAAATGGGCTATCTGGAAAGCGGGGAAACCAAACGTATCGAAGGGCTCATAAACAGCGCAGGCCTGCCCGGGAATATACCTAAGTCCTTTTCCCCGGAAAGTATAATTTCTCAGTTGCGAATGGATAAGAAAAAAAAGGGAGAAATCGTTCATTTTATTTTATTAAAAAAAATAGGAATGCCCTTTGTCAACGGAGGTATTGAGGCCAGTTTGATTAGAGAAGTAATTGAGGAGATGAAAAAATGAAGCCAGAGCGCTTGGAAAATTTACGAAAAAAAATAAAAGAAAAAGACCGGGAGATTATCCGTTTGTTGAATGAACGGGCGCAAATATCCGTCCAGATAGGCAAGGTTAAAGGCGAAGGCGGCCTCGATGTATATGATCCTGCTCAGGAAGCAAGAGTTCACGGCTATCTGCAGGAGCTTAATTCCGGTCCTCTGCCGCGGGAGGCGGTAACGGCGATTTTCCGGGAAATTATTTCTGCTTCGCGCAGTTTGCAAAAACCAGTGACCATTGCTTTTTTTGGTGCGGAAACATCTTTTACGCATTTAGCGGCGCGTTTGCGCTTTGGTGACTCCAGCCGTTATTTTCCTCAGCCGAGGATTGATCGTGTATTTGATGAAGTGGAAAAAGGCTCCGTAAATTGGGGCGTTGTCCCCATAGAAAATTCGCTGGAAGGATCGGTGAACATTACTCTCGACCGCTTGACTATGACCACGCTGAATATCAGGGCGGAGATTTTTTTGCGAATCAGCCAGTGCCTTATTTCTTCGACCAAAAGCATGAAGGATATTAAGAAAATTTATTCTCACCCGCAAGCCTTGGCTCAGTGTCAGGTATGGCTCAAAACCAATTTGCCCAATTGCACGCTGGGCGAAGCGGAAAGCACAGCAACGGCGGTTCAAATGGTGCGGGGGAAAAAGAATGAAGCGGCAATAGGCAGCGCCCTTGCCGGCGAAATGTACGGTTTGAATTTGCTGGCCGAAGGCATCGAAGATAATTCCTCCAACATGACGCGTTTTTTGGTTATAGGCAGAGGAGAAAGCGACGCAACGGGCGATGATAAGACTTCTTTGATTTTCGCGACACCTCATTCGCCCGGTTCGCTTCATCGCGCGCTATCTTCCTTCGCCCGCCGCCGGATTAATTTGACCAAGATAGAATCACATCCGGTAAAAGAGAAATTGTGGGAATACCTCTTTTTTGTAGATATGCTCGGCCACATAAAAGACAAACAGATAAAAAGTTGTTTACAGGAACTGAAAGAAAAAACAACTTTTTTAAAGATATTGGGTTCATACCCGAAAGCGGAAGGCAGAATATGATTTGTATCCCCATTACGGCCGGTACGAACAAAGAGGCGCTCCAAGACATCGAAAAGAGTTGTATCGTTGCCGATTTCATCGAGCTGAGAATGGATTTAATTAAAGGTGGCGTTTTACCGGCATTGATTTCCGCCGCCCGCAGTAGTTCGGCTCGGGTTAAAATTATCGTTACCTGCAGAAAAAGAGAGGAGACCGCCTTTGCCGGAAAAACAGTGGTTATCAAAAACACAAAAAACCAAAAGATAGCTTTGCTTAAAGAAGCAATCGAACTGGGCGCGGATTTTATCGATATTGAACTTGCGGAAGGAAACGCAGCGATCCGTGAGCTCAAGACTTTTTGCACAAAACAGGGAGGTTTTACCAAAATCATTATTTCCTACCATAATATTAAGGAGACTCCCTCGCTTACAAAGTTGAAAGAAGTATTCCATAAGTGCGTAAAGGCTAAACCGGCAATTGTAAAAATCGTTACCTTAGCCAAAGCACCTGAAGATAATTTGAGGGTTCTCAGTTTGATTCCTTATGCGCGGAAACGTTCTCGGGAAATCATCGCCCTGTGTATGGGAGCTCCTGGCCGCCTCAGCCGTGCCGTAGCGCCTGTCATGGGCAATTATTTGAGCTTTGCCGCGCTGGATCAGAAAAGTCAATCCGCGCCGGGGCAGTTCACAATCGGTAACATGAAACAAATACTTAAATTGCTCACAGACGAAAATAACCTGCGGCAGCCGACGAAGATTCTTTCCGTGGATACACCACAAAATTATATTCTGTTGGGCAATCCGGTGCAGCAAAGCCTTTCTCCCTTGATGCATAACGCGGCTTTGAAGGAAATGAAGATAGAGGAAAACTACAGCGCGTTTTGTGTCCACAATTTGGACGGCGCGCTGCGAGGTATGAGGGACATGAATATCCGGGGTGCCAGCATAACCATACCCTTTAAGATCGAAGTCATGAAATATCTTGATGATTTTGATGAACACTCGCTGAAAATGGGAGCCGTAAATACGATCATTAACGAAAACGGCCACCTGAAAGGCTGCAATACCGATTGGCTTGGCCTGATCCTCACACTCAAAGAAGCAATGATAATAAAAGATAAAACTTTTGTCATCATCGGCGCGGGAGGAACGGCGCGCGCGGCGGCCTATGGAATCCTAAAGGAAGGCGGATTCCCGATTATCACCAACAGAACGCCGGAAAAAGGAAAGATTCTTTCCGGGAAATTAATCTGTCCGTTTCATCCGCTTTCCGAAATAGGCAAGATCAACGCCGACTGCCTCATTAACACAACGCCTGTGGGTATGTATCCCCATAAGGATAAATCACCGGTCGAATCTTCCGTGCTGACCGGATATAAATATGTTATGGATGTAATTTACAATCCGCTGAAGACAAAATTACTGGCGGATGCCGAAAACCAGGGCTGCCATATTTTTTCCGGTGTGGATATGTTTGTGCATCAAGGGGCAGAGCAACTCCGGCTGTGGACGGGAAAAGAACCGTCCTTGGCGCTGATGAAAAAAGTGGTAGAGGAAAGGTTGACCGAAATTGAATAATGATGATGAGCATTTTAAGGAATTATCTGCGATTGTCGGTGTTCCCGGTTCCAAGAGCCTGACCCAGAGGGCACTGGTGGCCGCCGCTCTGGCGAAGGATAATTCTTTTATCGGTAATGCCCTTGTATCCGAAGACACACTGTATTTGATAGACGGTTTACGGGCTTTAGGTGCGAACATTTTATCTGCTTCCGGCGGTTTTTTTGTTTCCGGGACAGCGGGCGAAATTGCCAACAGCGGCAAAGAAATATTTTTGGGAAACAACGGCACTGCTTTGCGTTTTCTCACGGCACTGACCTGCCTGGGTAAGGGCAAATATGTTTTAACCGGTGAGAAGCGACTCTGCGAAAGACCGGTGGGAGCATTGGTGGAAGCGCTGCAAAACTTGGGCGTTGATATTTACTGCCAAAATAACTGCCCACCTGTTGAAATTAACGCGGACGGCCTTTCCGGAGGAAAAATAATCTTGCCGGATATAGAAAGCTCGCAGTATGTTTCGGCCCTGCTTCTTTGCGCGCCTTATACGAAAAAAGGTATAGATTTGAGCTTGCAAGGGGATGTTGTTTCTGCGCCTTACATTGATTTGACAATTTCCGTGATGAATGATTTTGGTGCTAAAATCAACCAAACATTAAAACATGAATACCATATAACCGCCGGTAAAATTTATCAGGGCTGTGAATATTATGTGGAGGGAGATGCTTCCAGTGCTTCCTATTTTTTTCTGGCAGCGGCGCTTTTAAAAAAGCCGATTAGAGTCAGCGGAATCAACCGAAAAAGTAAACAGGGAGATATAAGATTGCTCAATATTCTGGAAGAATTGGGTTGTAAAGTAAGATCAAGTGAGGATTGGATAGAAGTCACAGGCGCTGATCTGGCTTGCGGTAATTTCACTTTTGACTTGAACGATATGCCGGATATGGTGCCTACTTTGGCTGTGCTTTCGGCTTTCCGCCAAGGCCAGACGGTTATTAGCAATGTGGCGCATCTAAGAATAAAGGAAAGCAACCGTCTGGCAGCGCTCGTTACGGAACTAAGCCGCATTGGCATTGCAGTTCAGGAAACTCCGGACGGGATTGTTATTCAAGGTGGAATTCCCCGGCCAGCTAAAATTGAAACTTACAATGACCATCGCATGGCCATGAGCTTTACCGTTGCCGGTCTAGTTGTTAGCGGTATAGAAATCAGCGACAAAAAATGTGTAGATAAATCATTCCCACAATTTTGGCAGGAATTAAAGAAGATATGAAGGTTATCCTTATCGGCTACCGCGCGACAGGCAAATCAACGGTAGGGATACTGCTTGCCGCTAAACTAAAAATTCCCTTTGGGGATACTGACACGCTGGTGGAAAAAAATATGGAAATGACCATCAAAGAAATTGTGACACTCCACGGCTGGGATTTTTTCCGTAATAAAGAAAAGGAGGCTGTCCTGACGCTGACACAGGAAGGAGCAGGCGTGATCGCCACGGGCGGCGGTGTAGTCCTGGATAAAGAAAACGTCGCTTTGTTAAAACAGGCAGGTGTAATTGTCTGGCTTAACACATCCCTGCATGATATTATCAGCCGGCTTAACAATAACACACCGGGCGCAGCACGGAGGCCGCAGTTTACAGAGTTGAATATAGTTCAGGAAACGATATATTTGATGAAGCAGAGGTTCCCTTTATATAAAAATGCCGCTGATTATACTGTGGAAACGGTAAATAAAAGCCCCGTACAGGTTACGGAAGAAATCTATCAATATTTAGCGGAATCCGCTAATTTAATGAAAATTATTGACAGTAAAAAATAAATCTTTTGCATTCATCAATGTAATTCATAGAAGATATAATAGGAGTAATTATGGCCGGTAATACAATAGGTGACGTTTTTCGCGTTACAACATGGGGAGAATCGCACGGGAAAGCCTTAGGAGCACTTGTGGACGGCTGTCCTGCCGGTCTTACCCTGGACAAAGCCGACATTCAGCAAGCTCTGGACAGAAGAAGACCGTCGATATCGGTTTCATCAACAACAAGGAGAGAAAGCGACAAGGTCGAAATTCTCTCCGGTGTTTTTGAAGGTAAAACCACCGGTACGCCTATATCGCTAATGATACGAAATTCTGATGCTAAAGCTTCCTCTTACGATGAATTAAAAGATATATTCCGCCCCGGACAGGGAGATTTTACTTATCTGCAAAAATACGGCATCCGGGATTGGCGAGGCGGAGGGCGAGCCTCCGGCAGAGAAACCGCTGCACGCGTTGCCGCGGGCGCAATTGCCGAAAAAGTTATTGCTGAGGTGGGCATGGAAGTAATAGCTTACACACAGGCCATCGGCACAATCAAAATTGGCCGCACTACAATGCCGTTCGGCAAAGATTTGCGCCGCAGAGTGAGTGATAATGATCTTTTTTGCCCCGATTCGCTAGCTGCGGAAGCTATGAAAAAAAAGATAGCGTTAGCACGCAAAGAAGGTGATTCACTGGGCGGTGTTGTGGAAATTATCGTACGGGGTTGTCCCGCCGGGTTAGGAGAACCCGTGTTTGACAAAATGGATGCGGATTTAGCCAAAGCTTTAATGAGCATCGGCTCGGTGAAGGCAGTGGAAATCGGCGACGGCATTGCACTGGCCACTCTTCGCGGATCTCAGGCTAATGATCAAATGGATAAGAAAGGATTTAAAACAAATCACGCCGGAGGCATACTGGCGGGAATAACCACCGGTGCGGAAATCATCCTGCGCGCTTACTGCAAACCTGTTCCATCTATCGCGAAACCCCAGCAAACTATAGACTCCAGGGGAAAAGAACAGATAATTAAGATTCAAGGAAGGCACGATGCTTGCGTATTGCCGCGGATAGTACCTGTTTGCGAAGCGATGGTATGCATTGTTTTGGCCGATCACTTACTCCGGCAAAAGGCGATTAGCAAATGAACAATACTACGGTGGGTATTATAGGCGGCACGCGAGGCATGGGGCACTGGTTTGCCGGGTTGCTGAGCAAAGAAGGCTGCGCAGTTCATGTGAGCGGGAGAAAAACTACGCTCAAGGCGAAAGAAATCGCCAAAATATGTAATGTAGTTGTGGTTGCGGTGCCGATTTCCGCCACTGCCGAAGTTATTAAACTTGTCGGACCGCTTCTGACTAAAGATAAACTATTTATGGATTTAACTTCGCTGAAAAAAGAACCTGTGGTCTTGATGCTCGCCAGCTCACCGGCGGAAGTAATCGGCTGCCACCCCCTTTTCGGACCGACGCTGAAAGAAATTTCCGGGCAAAACGTTATTCTCTGTCCGGCCCGGGGGACTAAGTGGCTTTCTTGGCTAAAAAGAGTTTTTAAAAAAAATAAATTGGTTGTTTTAGAAACCACCCCTGAAAAGCACGATCAAATGATGGCGATTATTCAAGTGCTCACCCATCTCCATACAATATCTTTAGGAACGGCCCTGGCTGCGACAGGAATTTCCCTGGCTGAAATTAACAAATTTTCCACGCCTATTTTTCAAGCGAAATTGGATATTATAAAAAAAGTGTTCACGGAAAGTCCTGAGCTATACGCCGATATAATCACCAGAAATCCCGACACAGGCAAAATACTGAATATTTGCGAAAAAGCCTTCGCGGATATTAGCCAAATCATTAAATCCGGCGGTGAAACAAAATTAAAAGAAGTTCTGGATATAACAGCAAAAAAACTATTCTAGTCAAAAATGCAGTTATATAATCATTAGATTGCTTCTAACCCCTCCGGCCTCTTTTCTTCTCTGGAGGAAATTACCGCCTATGGTTCAGCTTAAGCTAAATTGTCTTTGCTATTCATTAATTATACCCGCAACAAAGGTTTTATATTGTGCTCTCTTCTTTTTTTCTTTTGATTTTAAGCAAACTTGATGTATTTTTAAATTAATATAAAAAAGCGAACATATATTAATAGCAAAAAGGGGCGAGGCTAAGCTATGGAAGCAAATATTAATAAAGCAACTCACATGCTTGCGGCGGCAAGCAGGGCAGTAGTTTTCACCGGAGCGGGTATCAGCACGGAATCGGGCATACCGGATTTCCGCGGTCCAGGAGGCCTCTGGACTAAAGTTGATCCCAACGATTTCACTATCGATAAATTTTTAAGCTCGGAAACAACGCGCAAAAAAATGTGGCAACGTTTTCGAGAAGGCGGTTTGATGGCTGATGCCCAGCCCAATCTTGCTCATCATGCGATAGTAGAATTGGAAAAAATGGGTAAATTAAGTTCGGTTATCACGCAAAATGTAGATAATTTGCATCAGAAGGCGGGCAACAGTCAACACTTGGTTCATGAATTACACGGCAACATGCAGTGGTTCGTTTGCCTTAATTGCCGCGAGCGATACCCCATCGAAATTGTGAAACAGAATTTTCCCTCACCCGACCATGTTCCGACATGCGATGCTTGCCGCGGCATTTTAAAACCTGATGTAGTTTTATTCGGAGAAGCGCTTCCGCAGCACACTCTCCTGCGGGCAAGTCAGGAAGCTCAGGCATGCGATTTGCTGATTGTCATCGGCTCTTCATTGGTTGTTTATCCCGCCGCTTATATGCCACTTTATGCCAAAAGGTCAGGTGCCAGTATCGTCATTATCAATAACGAACCAACGGAGCAGGATGATATTGCCGATGTGCTCATTAATGCGCCGGCCGGAGAAACAATGACGAAGATCATAACTAAATTGAAAGAGATTATGAAACATAAACTTTCCTAAAATATTCCGGATTATTGGAGAGAATTTGATGTGTTTGATAGTTTTCGCTTACAATGTTCATCCTTCATACCATCTGATTCTGGCGGCTAATCGCGATGAATTTTATGAGCGGCCGTCATCTCCCGCTGATTTTTGGGAAGACGCACCGCAGATTCTGGCCGGGAAGGATTTAAAAGAAGGCGGCACGTGGCTGGGCATTACCAGAGAAGGAAAATTTGCCGCAATCACCAATTACCGCGATCCGGTCGCATTTAAAATTAATGCTCAATCGCGCGGGAAGCTCGTCAGTCGTTACATTTCCGGAAACCAAAACGCCAATAATTATCTGGAAAAGATTTCACGGCAGGCAGATAAGTACAATGGTTTTAATTTAATCTTGGGGGATAGGAACAATCTTTTTGCTTTTTCCAATCGCGGAGAAAAACAAAAACTAAATGCCGGAATATATGGATTGAGCAATCATCTTCTGGATACTCCCTGGCCTAAAGTTCGTAAAGCCAAGAAGGAGTTAAAAAGAGCCTTGAATGAAAAAGGCGCCGCCCTGGAAGATACTTTATTTGCCCTTCTCTCCAGCAGGCGTGTTGCGCCCGACGATAAACTTCCCGCCACCGGGGTCGGCAGGGAATGGGAAAGACTTTTATCGCCTATCTTTATAAAAAGCCCCAATTACGGCACCCGTTCCTCGACAATTTTGCTCATCGGAAAAAATCAGCGCGTAAAATTTGTGGAAAAAGTTTTTGATGAAAAATCCGAACTATGGCTGACCAGCCGATTTTCCTTTATCACAGAGAAAGAAAAATAAAATGGGACAGGAATCAAGCAACGCTTATCCTCTGACACCGCGAGTAGGAGTCGGGGCGATAATTATAAAAGATGGAAAAGTTTTATTAGTGAAACGCGCCATAGAACCAAGCAAAGGGCTTTGGGCTATCCCCGGTGGAACGCTGAAACTGGGCGAGACTCTGCAAGAGTGCGCCGCCCGCGAAATTCTGGAAGAAACCGGTATAAGGATCAAAGTCGGCGATTGTGTATATGTATTTGATTTCCTCGAGCGCGACGATAAAAGAAAAATTAAATTTCATTTTGTAGTTGTTGATTTTGCGGCTGATTATATTTCCGGTGAGCCCAAAGGTGCGGATGACGCCCTCGATGCCCGCTGGGTTTCTCCTGAAGAATTAAGCAATTTACCTGTGGCAAAAAATACGTTCAAAGCTTTATGCTCGATAGGTTTTTTACCTTAGTATAATTGCAGCGCATACCGTGCCTGATCAAAGGAGGATTAAATGAAAGTTGTTTACCATGAAGATTACAATGAAGTTTATACAGATGATCCTGCTTCCGCCGCCGGAAGAATTCAAGCCATTGAAATGGCACTGCGCGGCAAAGTAACTTTTGTCACACCGGTTACGGCAACAAAAGAAGATATTCTTAAGGTACACACGCTCGAGCATGTAAAGTCAGTTGAACGTGAAGGCGTATACGAAATTGCCGCGCTCGCCGCCGGAGGCGCAATCCTTGCGGCGCAAATTGGTTTGATTGAGCCTTGCTTTGCCGTAATTCGTCCGCCCGGCCACCACGCTTCTGCCGGAAGCGCCTGGGGCTTTTGTTACTTTAATAATATGGCAATAGCGCTCACAAAATTGAAACGCGAAGGAAAAATCAAGAAGGCTTTTATCCTGGATTTTGATCTGCATCATGGCGATGGCAATGTGAATATCCTGGGCGGCAAAGGGTATGTAACGATACTTAATCCTACTGCACAAAGCCGCAATGAATATTTAAAGAGCGTGGAAGTCGCCCTTACGCAGACCGATGCCGATATGATTGCCGTATCCGCTGGTTTTGATAACCACGAAGCTGATTGGGGCGGCCTTTTAAAAACAGAAGACTACAAATATATGGGCAACCTGGTGCACGATAATGCCCGCCGCAGCAACGGCAGCTGTTTTGGCATATTAGAAGGCGGTTACAACCATAGCGTTTTGGGCAGAAATGTCCTGGCGTTTATTGAAGGACTGGAAGAAAAATAAATAGTAAGGACCACATAAAAGAAACATAGTTAAAACAATCCTGTGGCCATACCGATTCCAACTACGATCAGCATCACTCCCACAATTATTTGTACCGCCTGCAGAGTTACCTTCTTCATCAGCCGGGCACCGATGAAAGAACCAGCAAAAGCAGCGATGATGGCAGCTATAATAATTCCACTCATCGATTCCACCCGGGAAATTTTCATTGTGTAAAAGCTCAGTCCATAGATCAGTAATCTAGCTGCATCCACAATTACTGCCGACACTGTGCCGGTACCGATAAAAGCTTCCTTTTCCAGCCCAGCTTTAATCAAAAAAGCGGATCGCAATGCTCCCTGAATACCGGACAACCCGCCAAAAAATCCCGAAAGTAACCCGCCGAGGGGCAAGTATTTCCGGTCAAAAGCCATATTGCTGAGGCCTGGCAAAAGGTCTAGGCAGGCAAAACCGATTATAAGTACCCCGACAATTAGCTTAATCAGATAGATTTCATATTTCTGCCCGCCAAGCCGATAAAAGGTTAAAGGTGGCAGTCCGGCGAATAAGTTCAACAATACTGCTCCGATCATGGCTGCAACAGCCGCGGGCAAAGCAAACTTAAGCACCACCCGCCAATCTGCATTTCGTCCTACTAAAACAGTTTTAAAGATATTATTGGCAAGATGAACCACAGCCGTAGCAGCTATGGCGACAGGCAACGGGAAAAAAAGCGCATAGGCGGGCATAAGCAGCGTTCCCAAACCAAAACCGGAAAATAACGTCAAAGCCGATACCAGCAAAGCCACTAAACATATAACTATGTAATCCATTGCATCATCCTATTTTCGGCTTGCAGTTTTTTACTTTAAGGTAAAAACACACAACCCGGATCATTATTCGGTATGCCCTGCTCCTGCCCAAGCCGCTCATAAAATTCATCGAGTTGAATGAACGATTTGGTTCTTTGTCTTCTCTTAGAAGATTACGTTATATTAGTATAAAATTATAAGAGATTCAATTTACTTGCCGATGCAGAAGCCGGCGAATATCTTATCCAGTATATCGTCATTAATTTTTTTACCGGTGATTTCGTCCAGATGATCCAGGGCTTCACGCAGCTCGAAAGCAGCAAATTCCGGCGATATGCCTTCGCTAACGCTGTTTTTCGCCGCCTGAATTTTTTTTTGGACATTTTCCAACGCCAGCTTATGGCGGAAATTGCTAATCATCACTTCACCGGTATTTTTCTCCATGCTGTCACTCATAACATCAATAATAGTATTTTTCAGTTCTTCCAATCCCGTGCCGAATTTTGCCGATATTTTAAGAATTTTTTTTCCTCGCGGAATTAAATGCTCGATTTTCTTTATTTCCCAGGAAGGCGGCAAATCGATTTTATTGACCGCAATAAGAATATTGCCTTCTTTATTTTTATCAATAATTTTCTTGTCTTCATTGGTTAAGGGTTTACTTACGTCCAGAATAATAATCACTAAATCGGCATTGGCCAGATTTTCCCAAACCATGTCTATTCCTTCTTTTTCGATGGCGTTTTGCGGCTTTCTAATTCCGGCAGTATCCACCAGATTTAAAGGAACGCCGCGAATGTTGATGGTATCCGTAATCAAATCGCGCGTCGTACCGGGTATATCGGTGACAATAGCCTTTTTTTTGCCCACGAGCGCGTTGAGTAAACTGGATTTGCCCACATTGGGTTTGCCCGTAATGACGACATTGATGCCTTCCGTGAACGTTTTTGCCGTTTGATACGATGACAAAAGTAATCGTACACGCTCGGCTGCCGCATCTATTTGCGGCAGGAATTCGGGAGTCTCGCCTACGGATATATCCTCGGAAAAATCGATCGCGATTTCCAGTAAGGCCAGCGCATCGATCAAAAGATTTCTCAGGTTTTCCACTTCCAGACTCAGCCCCCCTTTTAACTGGGCCAGACCGATGGCGTAAGCTTTTGGAGATTTAGCGGAAACCATAGCAGCAAGTGCTTCCGCTTGTGACAAATCGAGGCGGTTGTTGAGAAAAGCACGCTGTGAAAATTCACCGGGCTTCGCCAAACGGCAGCCCAATTCCACCAATTGTGTCAAAATTGTTTGCATGATGAGTGGACTGCCATGGCAGTTAATTTCAATAACGTCTTCTCCAGTAAAAGAGTGCGGTTGGCGCATGTAAGAGATTAAAACTTCATCGAGGATTGTTTTACCATCTGCTGAAACTATATCGCCATGGTATAGAAAATGACTCTTCCATGGAGAATTTTTGGCGGTGGGTTTGAAGATACGGCGGGCTATTTCATGAGCTTTGGGTCCGCTGACTCTAATTATTCCGACTCCTGCCGTGCCCAAAGGAGTGGCTATCGCTGTTATGGTGTCCTGGCAAAGCACAGTAGGGAAATACCCCTTTACACGATGACCGGCAAAGCGACCAGAAATCTACTTTTGTTTCTTTTCTCCGTTATGATCGGTATTGCCTCTTCTCGCGGGAAGAATTACTATTTTTCTGTATTCACCTTCACCGCGGCTTTTCGTTGTTAAAGATTCATCCTCCTGCAAGGCCAGATGGATAATACGTCGGTCATGCGCGCTCATGTGGCTGATTGATACCGGTTTGTGATTCTTCTTTACTTTTTGCCTTATTCTTTCCGCCAGGCCCAGCAGGGATTCTTCTCTTCTTTTCCGGTATTCTTCCGAATCCACCATTATTAGCTTGCGTTCATTATCGGATTTATTCAGGGCTTTATTTAATATATACTGAAGGGCATCAAGGTTTTGACCACGTCTGCCGATAAGCAAGCCGCTGTCATTGCCCTCAATATTGAGAACTATTGTATCCGCTTCCTCCCTGATGGTTACCCGGCATTGCAAAGACATTCTTTGCAGGATACCGTCCAACAGCTCCTTGGCCTGAGACGCCAGTGCAGAATTTGATTGGACTGTTACGGGCACAGACGGTTTTTCCGTCTCAGCCTTTGGTTCTATTTTGATTCTTGCTTCGCTTTTATTCCCGATATTATCACTTAAAGCGAAATCCACATCCACAGAAAGTAAGGAAGCTTTTATTTTTGCTTTTTTGGAAAGCATACCCAAAAAGCCGCCTGCGTCTTCGGAGATAATTTCGATATTTAACTTTTCCCGCGACACGCCGAATTCACGGCAAGCTTTCTCAATGGCTTCATCAATTGATTTTTCCTCTATTTCCAATGTTTTCGGGTTCATCTCGAAACCTCTTATCAATATATCAATTAGCTAGCTTTTTATTTATATAAAATTGCTGTCCGATACTCAAAATATTATTAAACAACCAGTAAATGACCAGTCCCGCCGGAAAGTTTAAAAAGAAAAAAGTGAGAATTAAGGGCATGAACAGCATAATCTTAGCCTGCATAGGATCGCCCATAGCGGGCGTCATCTTTTGTTGAATAAATTGCGTCCCACCCATGATAATAGGCGTAATATAATATGGGTCCTTTGCCGATAAATCCTGAATCCACCAAAAAAACGGGGCCTGGCGCAATTCAATAGAATAAAGCAGAGCTTTGTAGAGGCCGAAAAATACGGGAATTTGAATCAACATCGGCAAGCATCCGCTAAGAGGGTTAATTTTATGAGCGCGGTAAAGCGCCATGGTTTCCTGGCCGATTTTAGCCTGATCATTCTTGTATTTTTCTTTTAACGCAGTTATCTTCGGCTGAATTTTTTGCATTTCCCGCATGGATTTGTAGCTTAAGTTACCCAACGGCCAGAAGATTATTTTAACCAATGTGGTTAAAATGATAATGGCAATCCCGTAGTTATGGACAAACGCGTAAAGGAAATTAAGAATTAAAAGGAACGGTATGGCCAGCCATTTCAACCAACTACCGAAATCAATGGAATCTTCCAAGCCCACATTTTGCGCTTGGAGTAAACCGTGATCCTTAGGACCGAGATAGAGGGAATAACTAATAATACCACTCTGTCTGCCGGGAATTACTTCTTTTTGTCCCTTAATACCCACTGTAACCATATTATTAGTGTCACAGTTTACGTTCGCGCTGGTCAAAGATGGATTTTCCGGAATAAAAGAGGCGATAAAATATTTGCTTTCAAAACCAGCCCACAATACATTGGGACCCCACAAGGTCTCTTTATTCAGTTTTTTGACTTCCTGCCGTTCAATGCTCTTGGCCACAGAAACAACCGGGCCTTCATGACCATAGCGGTCTTCCTCATCTTGGGGATCAACGTATTGTTGCCAACTGAGCCGCGGTATCTGGATCAGCGGCGCATCTGTAAGGTTATATATTTTAACTTCCAGTCCGATTGTGTAATTATCGGGATTAAAAGTGAAAATCTTTTCTATTTTGATTTTGCCGTCATAATTGCCGGAAAAAACCAGGTTTTGCTTTTCTTTGATATTGATCAAATCCAGTTTGTTTACATTGGTTCCAAAAACAGAATCGGCAGCAATATCGGCGCTTGATTCCGGAAAAGTCACTGTTAGAGGATAGGGCATTCCTTCCTTTACATGGACCAGTTCCACAAGTTCTTTGCTTTTCGGTTTGGATTTTCCTTTGGCGCCTGTAAAAAAACTCTTCAGGAGAGGATAAATATCGTTGGCGCATTCACTACATTCTTTTTGATATCCTTTGAGCTGAAACGATTTTAAGGCAGCTCCTTTAGTGGAAAAAATCGCGGTGTAACGGGAAGTTTCCACCTTAATGTCTTTAGCCGCAATTTCCTTTTTGACTATGGTCGTTTTAGCAGTCGTTATCGTCTGAGAGGAAACCGGTTTTGTCATCGTTTCTTTTTGAACCTGCTGTGTTTCCTTGACAGGAGTGGCCGCTTTTTCCGGCGCTGGTGGTTTGGCAAAAAACATTTGATATATTAAAAGTACGGCCAGTGATAGGACTACGGCAAGTATTGTCCTTTTGTCCATTGAAAACCTCCCTATTATTTTTTTACTTGACTGGATCGTAACCACCGGGATGTAGAGGATGGCAACGAATAATCCTTTTTATGCCCGCCAATAAACCTTTCGCCGGTCCATGCAACTTAATTGCCGAAATGGCATACTCGGAGCACGAGGGATAAAAACGGCAACACGGCGCAAAAAAGAAAGGTGAAACGCAAATTTGGTATGAACGAATTATGGAAATAAAAAATTTTACTAAAATTTTTCTGAGCATAGATTATGTTTTGGCTTTCCGTGTGAAGAGTTCCATTAATTCTCTGCATGCTTCCTGATAAGTAAGAGGGGGTATATTTTTTTTAGCCATTACAACAACGTCATGCTCGGCCGGAAACAAGGCCTTGTTCAGGCGAAAAAATTCTCGAATTAAGCGTTTGATTCTGTTTCTTCTTACGGCATTACCCGCTTTTTTGGATACGGTTATTCCTAACCTTTTAACACCCTGAACATTATTGCATGTTATAGTTGTAAAATTTTGTGAACTTCTCCAAACCCCCTGTTGGTAAATTACTCTATACCTGCTGCTATTGGTTATCCTTTCCAATTTCCGGTAAGATTGTTTTTTCATGCATACCGACCATCTCTTGAGGCTAAAAGCACGAATTTATACGGCTAAACGTTTTCTTCCTTTGGCCCTTCTGCGGCTCAAAACCTGCCGGCCGGATTTCGAAGCCATTCGGACAAGAAAACCGTGGGTTCTTTTTCTTTTGGTATTTGTTTTATTGGTCAAAGTCTTTTTCATAAGTAAAACCCCTAAAAGTTATAAGGTCATGCGTAAATCATAGACACATTTATTTGTCAAGGCAAAATTGGCGAATAACAGCAATTCTCTTGCGGCAGCCGACCTTCCTGGCGGAGCTTGGCCATAATTTACTTGATTGCCGGCATGGCTTTATGTCGTTTCGTAAAATCGCCGGAGCCAATGTGCCCTACTTTCGGTTTAATTACCGCATCGGCGTTTTTAAATTGAATGGCCGCTATTTTGCCGTACATTACATCAATATATCAATCACCTGCATAATCATTTCGATTGATATATATTTCACTCTACGGTGTAATTACTTTCGGTGTTGAAGCGCAGGAAACAAGCAAAGATAGTAGAAGACAATAATAAATTAAATTAATAATATTTTTTATTGAACATAAATATTTATATTGCATAAATTTTATTTCTTCCTTTCCCCTTTATTTCCCGAACGAGGTCTTCTTCTTTTGGAATTTTGCTGCAAGCTGGAAGCTGGATCGGTTCCAGCGGTCGGTTGAACCGGCGGCGCGTGCAATGATTGCTGATAATAATCATCCAGCAACATGGTAATCAACGCCAACTGGTCTTCCGCCCGGGATAAAGTTCGCGCCAAAGGCGCGAATCGCTGCATTCTCTCAATTTGAAGATTATCGCGGGCACGGAGACGCGCCTCCAAAAGCGCCGTTATCCGTTCGGCAACAATCCTCTCCATCTCTTCATCACCGGGAAGCGGGCGCTCCTCCATGTTAATATTGTAATAACGGGCAATGCTTTGCAGCTTGAATTTTTCCATTTCCGCAACCAGCGAAATAGCGACACCGCTTGATCCCATGCGACCCGTACGTCCGGCACGGTGAATGTAAGCTTCCGGGTCCTCCGGCGGCTCGTATTGAATTACATGAGAAAGGTCGGGAATATCAATGCCCCGAGCCGCCACATCCGTCGCTACTAAAAAGCGCAAAGCGCCGCGTTTCACCCGAGCCATAACCTTTTCCCTCATGTTTTGAGCCAGATCGGAGCTCAGTTCATCGGCATCATAGCCAAAACGCTTCAGCACAACGGAAAGATAATGCACCGTGTCTTTTGTGTTGCAAAAGATGATGGCGGAGGCGGGATTTTCTGTTTCAATTATGCGCACCAGCGATCTTTCTTTGCGCATACCCGGAACAACGTAGTAAACATGTTCTATTTCGGCAATATGCACTTGATTGCCGCTTAAGCTCAATAATTGAGGCTGTCGCAGAAATTGATCGGCTAAACGAATTACCTGCGGCGGAAAAGTCGCGGAAAACATACTGCTGGCTATTTCATGCGTAGGTATATATTTATGAATTTTTACCATATCGGGATAAAATCCCATGGATAGCATTCGATCAGCCTCATCGAATATCAATACCTTAAGATGATCAAGAGAAAGAGTGTTTTTCAGCAGGTGGTCCAAAATTCTTCCCGGTGTGCCGACAACAAGCTGAGCACCGTTGCGAAAAGCTTCCAGTTGCGCATTGTAGCCTACACCACCATAAACAACAACCGTTTTCATACCTGTATTTTCCAAAAGCATTTGGGCTTCCTTGGATACTTGCAAGGCAAGCTCGCGGGTGGGAACGAGCACTAAAGCCTGGGCGGCATTTTGCCGTAAATCAATTTTTTGTATTATGGGCAAAAGATAAGCACCGGTTTTACCGCTGCCGGTCCGTGATTGAACCATCATATCGCGGCCAGCCAAAAGATAGGGAATAGCTTTGGCCTGCACCGGTGTGAGAATTTTCCAGCCAGCTCGCTCACAAGCGGCGCGTAATTCCGGCATTAGCTCTTCCACAGAAATTTCAGAAGGAGTATCGATCGGTTCAGTAGCCTTCTTTTCATCATTTTTTATTTCTTTCATAAAAACCAAAACCTTTCCGTCGGACAAAATAATTACATAAAATTATTTAGTTTAGTGTCGCTCAGGAATCAAGAAAAAAATCGGTAGCCCGCTCAAAAACATTATATTCCAAAAGAAATGCGTTAATACAAGAAAATATCTTGACAGTCCATCAATATTAATATAATCTTTTATAGAATTTGTTGGAGGCTTCTATAAGCCCTGCCCTTTGGAGAGTTTCAAGTATTCAAATAAACAAGCCGATATTTAATCCGTAACTTTTAAAAAATTCGTGATTATCCTTGTGTATTTCTTGAAAAATAACGCAGTAAAATTGAATATATCGTATCAGAATAACATCGCTTAATTAAAATTCAAAGTAAGGAAGTATTTATGAACATTGAGGATATCAAACGATTACCCATCAGCGAACTCAACAATTTAGCCAAGGATTTAGACGTTCCCGGTGCCAGCGGTATGCGTCGTCAAGATTTGATTTTCGCCATTTTACAGACACAAGCGGAACAAAACGGCGTGATTTCCGGCTCGGGTGTGTTGGAAATTTTGCCGGACGGATTTGGCTTTTTACGTGCTGTGGATTACAACTACCTGCCCAGTCCCGATGATATTTACATTTCGCCTTCGCAAATTCGCCGATTTAACTTAAGAACAGGCGATACCATTTCCGGCGAAGTTCGCCCCCCCAAAGAAGGAGAAAAATATTTCGCCCTGCTGAAAGTTGATACCGTAAATTTTGAAAGCCCCGAACAAGCCCGCGACAAAATCCTTTTTGATAATCTGACTCCTCTTTATCCTCTGGAAAAATTGAATCTGGAATTTAATCCCGAAAATTTTTCCACCAGAACATTGGATTTGTTTGCACCGATCGGCAAGGGACAGCGTGCTTTAATTGTTTCTCCGCCGCGTGCCGGTAAAACAGTCCTTTTGCAGGATATTGCCCATAGCATCGCGGCCAATCATAAAGAAGTAGTTTTGATGGTGCTTTTAATTGACGAGCGGCCGGAAGAAGTAACCGACATGCAGCGCAGTGTCGCCGGGGAAGTAATCTCTTCCACATTTGACGAACCGGCTTCTCGCCATGTGCAAGTAGCGGAAATGGTCATTGAAAAAGCTAAACGCCTGGTCGAGCATAAAAAAGATGTGGTCATTTTGCTGGACAGCATCACTCGTCTGGCGCGTGCTTATAATACCGTCGTCCCGCCCAGCGGAAAAGTTCTTTCCGGCGGTGTCGATTCCAACGCCTTGCATAAACCAAAGCGCTTCTTCGGCGCGGCCAGAAATATCGAAAATGGCGGGAGCTTAACGATAATTTCCACGGCGCTGATCGATACAGGAAGCCGGATGGATGAAGTAATTTTTGAGGAATTTAAGGGAACAGGCAATATGGAATTGCATTTAGACCGCCGCATTTCCGACCGCAGAATCTTCCCCGCCTTTGATTTGATTCGTTCAGGAACCAGAAAAGAAGAACTGTTGATTCCCAAAAATAATCTCAACCGTATCTGGATATTACGCAGGCTGCTGCAGGAAATGAATCCCGTTGACGCCATGGAATTCATTATCGGCAAAATCAAGAAAACGGAAACCAATCAGGAATTTTTGGATTCGATGAATTCATAAATGAGCTCAAATCCGTTTCGAGTTTAAAGTATTATTAATTTTCTTGAATTTTTACACCATATATTATAAACAGCCACTCTATTAAAAACTTATACTGGAATTTTATTAGTCGCCGATAAAGGCTAAGGAGGAAAACAAAAAGATATGAAAGAAGGCATTCATCCGGAATATAAAAAAACAACCATTACTTGTGTTTGCGGTAATGTCATTGAAACAAGATCGACTAAGAAAGATATTAAGATAGAAATTTGTTCCAATTGCCATCCCTTTATTACCGGTAAACAAAAGATAGTGGATACGGCAGGCCGCGTGGAAAGATTCAAGAGAAAGTACGAAGGCAAAGAGGGAAAGACTGCAAACCGGTAAAACAAAAAAAAGAACTAAATAATTTTTCGACAATTATGAACGATGATGTTTCATCATCCTCTATTTTTATGACAATTACAGCTTCTTTTTCTTATCATTTATAGGTACTCTTTCCAACAGGAAGGAGTATACAATCAAGAATTATCTATTAACCCTAAATACTCAAAGACTCATTTTAAAAATATAATATGAATATTTTACTCGATAAACTTCGCGAAATTGAAATACGTTACAGAGAACTGGAGGGGCAACTTAGCGATCCTCAAGTTGTTTCCAGACAGGGCCTTTATCAAAAATATGCTAAGGAGCATGCCGATTTGACCGAATTGGTGGAAACTATCCGCCAGTATGAGAAAACCAGAAGCCGCACAGAAGAATATCAGAAATTTTTGGCGGAAAAGGACGAAGAATTAAAGGCGATGGTCAAAGAAGAACTGCCGCAGTTGCAGCAAGAGCAAATTGAATTGGAAGAAAAGTTAAAGGTTTTACTTCTGCCCAAGGATCCTAACGATAATAAAAACGTCTTTTTGGAAATTCGGGCCGGCACCGGCGGCGATGAAGCCGGCCTTTTTGTCGGCGATTTGTTCCGGATGTATGCGCGCTACGCAGAAGCACAGGGCTGGCGGGTGGAAGTGGTCAGCAGTTCTCCTGCCGGAGGTGTCGGCGGATTCAAGGAAATTATCGCCCAAATTGAAGGCAAGGGAGCCTACAGCCGCCTGAAATACGAAAGCGGGGTGCATCGAGTGCAACGCGTTCCGGTTACGGAAGCGCAGGGACGCATCCACACTTCAGCTGTTACCGTGGCCATTATGCCCGAAGCGGAAGAAGTGGAAATAAATATCGATCCTAACGATTTACGCATTGACGTTTATCGCTCCACCGGTCATGGCGGCCAGAGCGTCAATACTACGGATTCTGCCGTGCGCATTACCCATTTGCCGACAGGACTTGTCGTCACCTGCCAGGATGAAAAATCTCAGTTGAAAAATAAAAACAAGGCAATGAAGGTTTTGCGGGCGCGCCTCTTAGATGCCATGGTGCAAAAACAAAACACCGAACAGGCGCAGGCGCGTAAAAGCCAGGTGGGCAGCGGCGACCGTTCCGAACGCATCCGTACTTACAACTTCCCGCAAAGCCGCATCACGGACCATCGAATCAATCTGACCCGTTACGATCTTGATAATTTTCTTAACGGCAACATCGGCGCCGTGCTTGATGCACTGGCAGCACACCATCAGGCCGAATCATTAAATAAGGACAATAAATTAATCGGATGGTCTCAACTAAGACCCTGATATCTTTTTTTGTACAAGCGCTTATCTAGGAATTAACATCGTCTATTGATTACTCCTGATAGAAATATTGCTAAGATCATTGTATGGCAAGTTTTTCAGACTATAGCATTTAGCCTCGATTTTTATCTCGTCCCTACCTCAACCTTCAATTATCGGTCATCAAATTACCTCTATTACTTCTTTTTGTTTGTGGTCGAACTGCATGTAGCTTATGGGTAGAGCATACAGGTTTCTTAAGTGTGAAATGTACCGCCTTGGTCTCGTCCAACGGACATGAGATACAATTACGAGGTTATTACCCTGCCTCTGTTCAGGATAATGAGATACTCAAGAAGCTTAACCTATCGCTTGCCGTATTGAGTATAGTGCGTCATTGAACGTTTTTACTTCGTAAAGCGTAACTGTGCCATCAGCCTTTTTCAAAGCCAGATCAACACTTTCTCTACCAATCGGACATTCACGCCCCAGTCTTTTGCATCTGCATAATTTTTATTGAGCCATTCTAACAGCGAATTCTGGATTTCATTGTGAAGGCGCGCATATTCAATGTTTTTCGAACGGGCTTTAGATATTACTGAATTTATGTTTTTGGGTTTATTGGCACCGAACATCAACTTATGGGAATCCGATTTCTCCGCACTTATAGAGCAATTCTTGTTTAGCAACGTATACCGCGTGTGGGAAATATGCTCGCCGGATACGAAAGGAACTGGGTCTTTGTCAAACCATAGAACATCCTCTGGTTTGAAACGGATATTGAAAAGTGAGCGTCCCTCCCATTCCTTGAAATTAGCCACATCTGCATTAACGGCCTCAATTTGTGCATACATTTCGTTTATCCAGCCACGCTTGCGGTACTCTTCAAGTATCTTGTTCTCCTCATTTTCGTCAATCATGTACGCGTTTTTTATTTCTGACACCCAATATCGATTTCGGTTATCCGAATTAACCGTATACAATGAGATATTGAATGTTTGTCCTTTATATTTATCACGGTATTTGTTTACAGGTTGCAGAAAAGCATACTGATATCCATTAATCAATTTATCAAAGTCAAACAACCATTCTTCATGTCCATAGTGAAACTTATATTCGTTGGGAATTCTTGTCCGCACTTTTCCCTTGTGCGCCAGATGGATGCTGCCAGTTATTCGTATTCCAACAAAGCTTTGAAATTTTGTTAAGTATGATTGGCTTTTTCTTAACGTTGTCTTCGATATACTCATACACTGGTAACATGCGGTCAAAAAATATCAAAATCTTCAAGAAATCATCTTCAGTGAGTGCAGATAATTCTTTATTGAAATATTTACCTACAAAAATAAAGCTGTTCAGACTAATCCATTCTGTGGGAATTTGGCTGATGCCGAAAGGCGCTGAGAAATTCCTTTTCCCCTTTCATCATCACAATGATACCACATCTCTATATCTTTAAATTCAGATTGGTGTTCCTTAATGAAGGAATTAAAGCATGCTACGCGGGGAGATATTGTTTCAACCGGATTCTTGAGATTTATTCCCTTTTGAAAAGAAAAAGCAAGACCATATCTTATAACGGCTCGCTCGTTTATCCAATCTAAGCCGACATTGAATTGAGTTTCGGTACGTCCACCAGTATGGAAAAAATAGTCGTCAAATATTGTATGGCCTGAAAATATTTTGCTAAAGGATGAGTGTCTTAAGTTCTGTAGATTCGCAATTTTGAAATTCTTTTGTACAGCTAGTTCATTAAGACGATTGGCAATTTCAGTCGTATTCATGATTTCACCTCCTATAATATATCTTTTACATTCATAAATTCATTACCACAATATTGAGTTTCTTTTGTTTTAGCTATGAAATCAAGAATCCAACGCTCAAATAACCTGCAATCGGATTTGACCCGATTGTCTGATTGATTTGGATGTTAGGAAAAATGTTCTAACCCTTGATGTTTTCACTTTGCTCAACCTTGATCGAAACAAACTCTTTGGTGGGACTTTGGTAGAACTTTACAATATTCCAATATCGGTCCTGCCAAGAATTAACAAGCGCGATTCTTTTGTTCCAATAGCTCATTAACTTACGATCAATCGAAACTGAGTAAAATGAACCAGACCATCCTTCAAATAGATCGAACGTAATGGCTGGTACTTCGTAGAGAATTAATTCACCTATATATCTGCTTAACGTGAAGCAAAGCCAGGAAATAGTTTGGTACAATCTCTGTAGATTTCCAAGATTTACTTTTTCAAGGTCTTTGACGCCAAATTTATGTTTCTTTTCATTTATGGTGTGTGCAACAAATGAATCTGTGTACCTGCGAATCAGACTTGGTCTATTTAGAAAACTAGAAATTGCCTTAAGGTGCGGTATTCAAAGTCTATCGTCAGGATTACGTGAATCAGAGCTTTTGTTCGGTATAGAATCATACAATTTATTCACGAATTCTGTTTCAGATTCTTGGCGCGAGCTACTTGAACTCCGAAAAATTCTCTCTATGTTTGGCGAGGAGAAATCCCTCTCGCGTAAAGAGGTCGCGATTTTTATTAACAATGTCAAATATCCTACGGAGCGATTGAACGTCCTTTCCTCCATCAAACAATCGCCGCACCGCAAGTAGTTGGCTTGCGAAAAATGTTTCATGAACCAACGACACAATTGTCTTTGGTCTCAGTGGATTATCTGGGTTCAGCCTGAGACCTTCATTGAAGCTTCGGTAGATAGCATCCTTGTAGGCTAGGTCAGACAATTGGAATTTCAAGGAGTTCGGATCACTAATGTCACCGAGCAATGCAACGCACTTTTCAATTTCTTGACAGAGCCTTTCCGCGATTCGCCTCCTTTTAGAATCTTCAATCATCCCAAATCTCCTGCGCACGGAGAGTCGTCCTAACAAGTTATTCTAAAGCTTCTGTCTATCACTACAAATGAAATCTGTTAAAAATATTAATGATTTAGATTTATAAACACTTGACATTTTTTTTGCAACAATTTATTTTCGAACATCCGTTATCAGAGGCAGAAGACGCCCGGCATACGCTGGGCTGCGCTGCCAATAACGGATATGAAACCCCAAAGCAAATTTTTGAGTCTCACAAACAAAAATGGCAGCTCGGTAACAACACTATGACCGTTCATGACATTCTCAATGAATCAACAAAAGTCTTGGAAGAGATAGATATTCCTTCCGCCCGGCTTGACGCGGAAGTGTTGCTATCTTTTTGTCTGAATTGCGACCGTCTGGAGTTTTACAAAAATCCGGAAATGACTATCAGCGAATCGCAACTTGTCTCTTTTAGAAATCTCATCGCCCGCAGATTGCAATGGGAACCGGTGGCCTACATTACCGGCCGCAAAGAATTCTGGTCGTTTACGCTGGAAGTGAATAAAGATGTCCTGATTCCCCGGCCGGATACGGAAATTCTTGTGGAGGAAGCTCTCAGCATTGGCCGTAAAATTAATTCTCCCGAAATGAAGATTATAGATATAGGCACAGGCAGCGGAGCGATTGCCCTGGCGTTAGCCAAGGAACTACCCCCAGCCAAAATTATGGCCACCGACATCTCCGCCGCCGCTCTCAGAATAGCCCGGAAAAACGCCCTTAATCTGGGGCTGGAAAATCAAATCGATTTCCGCCGCAGTGATTTATTTGACGCAGTTGACGATTTTTTTGATATAATCGTCTGCAATCCTCCCTACATTGCGGCGGGAGAATATGAAAAACTGCCTCCGGGAGTGAAGGCCTTCGAGCCGCGCGAAGCGCTTTGGACCGGTGAAAAGGGAACGGAATTCTACGAAAAATTGGTTTATCCGGCCGGTAACCACTTTAAAAAAAATGGTTGGCTTTTATTGGAGATTGGAGCTACTCAGGAAAAAAGCGTCCGGAAGATTGTTGAGGATTCCGGAATTTACGATAATATTGCTGTCAGAAGAGATTATGCCGGTTTGCCGCGCGTAATTCGAGCAAGGAGAAAAATTAGTGGATAAAATAGTTATTCAGGGAGGCAAACCTCTGCATGGCGATGTTCAGATCAGCGGAGCAAAGAATGCCGCCCTGCCGGTAATGACTGCGGCGCTCTTGACCTGCGGCACCAATACCTTCCATAATATTCCCGATTTAATGGATATCAAAACTATAAAAAAACTTTTGAAGAGCCTTGGCGCTCAAATCGAAGGCAATGAAACTGTCCAGATTAATGTCGATAAAATAACCAGCCATACGGCACCTTATGATTTAGTCAAAACGATGCGGGCTTCCGTTTTAGTTCTGGGGCCGCTGGTCGCCCGCAGGGGCGTCGCGCGCGTTTCTCTTCCCGGAGGTTGCGCCATCGGCGCCCGGCCGGTAAATCTTCATATAAAGGCACTGCAGGACCTCGGAGCTCATGTCGAATTGCATGACGGCTATATCGAAGCCAAAGCCAAAAAATTGAAAGGCGCGGATATATATTTTGACATACCCACGGTAACCGGCACCGAAAATATAATGATGGCGGCAACGCTGGCCGAAGGTACTACTTCCCTGAACAATGCCGCCTGCGAACCCGAAGTTGTCAACCTGGCGGATGTTTTAAAGGGCATGGGAGCGAAAATTAGCGGAGCAGGAACGGATGTAATAACGATTGAAGGCGTCAGCTCGCTAAAGCCCACAGAAGCCACAATTATTCCCGACCGTATTGAGGCGGGAACTTTTATGATTGCCGCCGGTATGACGCGCGGCGAATTAAACATCATCGGCTGTAACCCCCATCATCTGGAAGCCTTAATCAACAAACTGCGGGATACGGGTATGAAGATTTCGCCCATTGAAAACGGCCTGAAAGTATCGGCGGGAAAAAAAATCAACAGTGTTGATGTCAAAACCCTTCCTCATCCGGGATTTCCCACCGACCTGCAGGCGCAGATGATGGCTTACATGTCCATCGGCGGCGGTTTGAGCGTTATTTCCGAAACGGTTTTTGAAAACCGTTTCATGCATGTAAGCGAATTACTACGCATGGGAGCCGATATCGTTATTCAGGGCGGCAGCGCGATTGTCCGCGGAGTTCCTGCTCTGCGCGGAGCACAAACGATGGCCACGGATTTGCGCGCTTCCGCTTCTCTGATTCTGGCGGCTCTGGTGGCGCAAGGCACGACGGAAATTTCCCGCGTTTATCACATTGACCGCGGTTATCAGGAAATAGAGAAAAAGTTTTCCGCCCTGGGCGCCAATATTAAAAGGATGGCACAATAATATGAAAATAATCAAAACCGATGTTGCTGATTTTGTCGAATTTTTCCATAAGTTGCGCCAGAGAAGCGGCGCCTTTACTACCGAGCTTTTATCATCTGTAGCGGAAATAGTAAGCAATGTCGCTACCAGAGGCGATGAAGCCCTATTTCATTATACGACGAAATTTGACGGCCACAAATTAAATGAGAAAACAGTAGAAGTGACACCGGCTGAAAGAAAAGAAGCGCTGAAACAGATAGAGCCGGAAGATTGGAAAGTTATCAAATTGGCCGCCGGACGTATTGAAAAATATCACCGCCATCAAATTGTTCGAGGATGGTCTGTTAATAACGAGAAAGGCATAGAGCTTGGCCAGCGGGTTTTTCCTTTGCAGCGTGTGGGAATTTACGCTCCCGGAGGCAAAGCTTTTTATCCTTCGACATTGCTTATGGCGGCAATTCCGGCACGCCTGGCCGGAGTGAAAGAAATTATTTTGGTGACTCCAGCGAAAGGCGGCAAATTAAATCCGTTAATTGCCGCGGCGGCGGAAATAAGCGGCGTCCAGCGCATATTCAAAGTCGGCGGCGCTCAGGCTATAGCGGCGCTTGCTTACGGCACAAAATCTATTCCGCAAGTCGATAAGATTGTCGGGCCGGGTAATGCCTATGTCGCGGCAGCAAAAAAACTGGTTTTTGGGCAGGTGGATATCGATATGATCGCCGGCCCCAGCGAAATAATTATCGTTGCCGATAAAACGGCAAAATCTTCTTTTGCGGCGGCGGATATGCTGGCGCAAGCCGAACACGATGAAATGGCGGCGGCTATTCTTTTGACGCCTGCGGAAAATTTAGCGCAAGAAGTAGCGGAGGAAATTGATAATCAATTAAAATCACTGGCCAGAAAGGAAATAATAGAAAGCTCCCTTAACAAATATGGTGCGATTATCGTTACCAAAGACATTAAGGAAGCGGTGGAGATGGTGAATCTTTTCGCGCCGGAACATCTGGAATTGATGGTGGAGAATCCGAAAAAACTTTTAAAACAAGTGCGCAACGCGGGCTCTGTTTTCCTGGGGTCATTTACACCGGAGGCCTTGGGCGATTACCTTGCCGGCGGCAACCACATTTTGCCTACGGGAGGAACGGCGCGTTTTTCCTCGCCGTTGGGAGTATATGATTTTGTCAAACGAATGAGCGTTCTTTCTTTTTCGCCGAAAGCTCTGGAAAAACTAGGCAAGCAAACGGCTCACTTTGCCCAAATGGAAGGACTCGATGCCCATGCCCATTCGGTAATCGTGAGGAATAATAATATCAAAAAAGGAAGCCAAGATGGCTGAAGATGTTATTTATTCCGATTCTTTGGTGGCGATTACAAATAAAAGTATTCTTTTCCGGCGTTACGGCTTTTTCGAACGTGACAGGTTGGTATTATTTCCCGAAATTGAAAAAATTGTCGTTAAGAAAGCCTCCCTTTGGAATGGAAAATTCCGCTTCCACGGCACCGGTGATTTAAAAACCTGGTTCCCCAAGGATTTTCAGAGATACAAACGGGACAAGATATTTTTCGCCTTCATCCGTTATAAATGGTGGCGTATTGGTTTTACCGTCGAAAATTCAGACGCCGTTTTAAAAATATTCCAGGGAAAAGGGCTGATTAAGAACATCGATTAATACCTTACTGCATTGAGGAAACCACCAAAAACACCTTGACAAATAATTGTCGTTGAATAAGATTCTCAATTCCCGAGCGGGCGTAATTCAGTGGTAGAATGTCAGCTTCCCAAGCTGGACGTCGTGGGTTCGAGCCCCATCGCCCGCTCCATTAATGAGACCCAAGTTTCAGAAGCGTAGCGCGCTGAAACTTGATGGACGAATTATCCCAGGAGCGAAGCGACGTGGGATTTGAAACTCGCTGACTATAGGAAGCGTTAGTTGTAGTGAGACTCAAATTTCATAAGCGAAGCGTATAACCTAAAGGTCACGTGCCGCTGAAATTTGTAAGTCGAACTATCCAATAGCCAAAGGCTATTGGAAATTATCCCATGAGCGAAGCCCCCTGAAGGGCATCCACGACGACATGGGATTTGAGACTCAGACTTCAAGAGCGAAGCGAATAACCTAAAGGTCACACGTCGAAGTCTGTTAGCCGAATTATACCCGTGATTAACTACTTAGCAGCTTTCAGGCCGCAGAAATTCTTCTTGCATTGCCTGTTATACTGTGCTACCTGAATATCAAGCCATCGATTATTGTGTATTGATGAGTGGGCACTTGCCCACTTTTTTATTTTCTGGGCTATTATGAATTATGCTTTAAAAGAAAAAATCAGGCAATTGGCCGAGCCCGTTGTCGTCGCGGAAGGAATGGAGTTGATCCATGTCGAATGTCTCAAGATGCATACCCGCTGGCTTGTCCGGCTTTATCTGGATAAAGAAAACGGGGTAACACTTGACGATTGCACGGCCGTAAGCAATCAGCTGGGCGACCTCTTTGATATAAATGATGTGATTAAAGGCGCTTACACTCTGGAAATTTCCTCTCCCGGTTTGGACCGGCCGATATCGCGCGATCAGGATTTTGAAAAATATAAGAATTCAAAAATAAACATAAAAACGGGAGTAAAAATCGAAGGCATGAGGAATTTTCACGGCACACTTGTGGATTACATCGAAGAGCAAAGCCGCAAAATGATTCTGCTGGATATTTCCGGAAAAATATACCGGATTCCGAAAGAAGAGATTGTTAAAGCCAATCTTACCGATGACGATGAAACTAAGAATAAAGGCAGGAAATAATGCCGGCGGGCTGAAATTTTTACGATATCTGAGCGCAGTGAAGAAAAGGGAGGAATTGGTAAATGTTGCCAGAACTTAAACGTCTGATTGAGCAGATGGGTAAGGACAGAGGTATAGAAAAAGAGATCATTACCGAAGCCCTGGAAGCGGCAATGCTTACGGCGGCGCGTAAAAAATTAGGGCAAAACGTGGATATTGAAGCCCACTATAATGACGAAGCCGGAGAAATTGAAGTTTTTCAATTCAAAACCGTCGTAGATAAGGTACTTGATCCGGAAACGCAAATCTCCAAAGAAGAAGCGAAAAAAACTCTGGATGAAGGCGCCGAACCCGGCGATAGTTTAGGGATGAAAATCGAAACAAGTTCCTTTGGCCGAATTGCCGTACAAATGGCGAAGCAAATAATTATTCAACGAGTTAAAGACGCGGAACGTGATAACATTTATGAAGAATATAAAGACCGCAAAGGCGAATTGCTCAACGGATTTGTTCAACGATTTGAAGGCGGCAGCATTATCGTCAATCTGGGACGCGCGGAAGGCGTCGTGCCTCCGGCGGAACAAATCCATCGCGAAACCTATAAACGAGGTGAAAGAATACGCTCTTATATTGTTGATGTAAAAAAGAATACTAAAGGGTCGCAAATAATCCTGTCCCGCACGCATCCGTCTTTTTTAAGAGCACTTTTTGAAGTGGAAGTTCCGGAAATTTCCGAAGGGCTTATTGACATTGTCAGCGTTGCCCGAGAGCCGGGAAAGCGCGGAAAAATCGCCGTCAGCGCAAAGGATAAGGATATTGATCCGGTAGGCGCCTGTGTCGGCATGAGGGGTTCACGGGTTCAAAGTGTGGTGCAGGAACTGCACGGGGAAAAAATTGATATTATTCCTTATACCAATGATGCGGCAAAATATGTCAGCAGCGCTCTATCTCCGGCTAAAGTTAATCGGGTCTTCGTTGATGATGAAAACCGGACGATGACGGTAATCGTTCCCGATGATCAACTGTCTTTAGCTATTGGTAAAAACGGCCAGAATGTCCGACTGGCGGTAAAGTTGACCGGATGGAAAATTGATGTGAAAAGCGAAACAATGGCCGCGGAAAAAGCCGAGGAAGGACAAACGGATTTAACAAAACTTGCCGGGGTAGGACCGGCTATGGCGGAAAAACTTTATAACAAAGGCATCAAGAGCATTGCCATGGTTGCCGCAGCTGAACCCGAGTTATTATCTTCGATTCCCGGCGTAGGTGAAAAAACAGCCCGGCAATGGATTGAAGCGGCGGGTAAGATTTTAGACGAAGAAGCTGCAAACAATAAAAAAGTTTCATAACCAAATATTTATTTAGGGAGTTTTGCGCATGCCGAAAAAGCGAGTTCATGAATTGGCCAAGGAACTGAATCTGGAAAATAAAGAACTAATCGCGCAACTGGAGAAAATTGGTATTACGGTCAAGTCCCATTCCAGTTCTTTGGAAGATGACGAGGTGGAAAAAATAAAAGACATATTGCTGGCCGGTGAATCTCGCCAAATTGTAGAGGAAAGAATAAAATCAACGGTGATTCGGCGCCGTGCTGTTCGCACTCCCAAAGATACGCCGGCGCCGGAAGAAACAGATCATCCGGAAGCAGAGTTAGCGGAAAAGCTGGAAGATGAAGCTTTAATCACGCCGGCAGAAAAAGCCGGCAAAGATAAAAAAGAAGAGGTAACTAAATCTCAAAGCGAAGCAGAAGCGGCAACGCCGACAATAAAAGGCAAGCAGGCCGCGCAAACAATCAGAGGAGAGAAATTCAAACAGCCGTCGATAGGCCCTTCCAGGCCGCCTATCATTTCTAAACACAAAATCACCCATCCGGAAACGAAAAAGGGAGCTCCACTAAAAACACCACTAAAACCCGGCGAGAAAATAATCATTCCTCCCTCCGAAAAACAAACTAAGAAGGAATTGGAAAGACTAAAGAGAAAAGGCAAAGGCCCTGTAGAAGTATTTATTGAAGAGGAAAAAGAAGTCCCGCGCCGCAAGATTTTAGAGAAAAAAATAGAAAAGAAGTTAAGAAAACAGGATGAAGAGAGAGAAGTAATTTTTCCCAAGTGGCGGGATGAAAAAAAAGTCGCCCCCGCCAAGATGAAGAAAACAGAAATTACGGTACCTAAGGCCATTAAAAGACGCGTCAAGATCGGAGAAACAATCTCTGTCGGCGATTTAGCCAAGAGAATTGGCGTTAAGACCAGCGAAGTAATTAACAAATTAATGTCCATGGGTGTTATGGCCAGCATTAATCAATCCATCGATTACGATATTGCCGCAATAGTTGCTAATGAATTCAGTTTCCAAGTGGAAAAAGCAGAGTTGGAATTTGACGAATCTATTTTAAAAACTGCTGCATCTCCGGAAAAGCTCAAACCGCGGGCGCCTGTTGTTACTATCATGGGACATGTCGATCATGGTAAAACATCTCTTTTAGACGCGATCAGACAGTCCAATGTAATTGCCGGAGAAGCCGGAGGAATTACTCAGGCCATCGGCGCCTATCATGTCCACATAAATGGACGGGATATAGTTTTTCTGGATACCCCGGGACATGAAGCGTTTACAGCTATGCGGGCGCGCGGAGCGCAGGTAACCGATATAGTGGTTCTTGTTGTCGCCGCCGACGACGGCGTAATGGGACAAACGGTCGAAGCCATTAATCATTCCAAAGTTGCCGGGGTACCCATCATCGTAGCTATTAATAAAATAGACAAGCCCGGAACTGATCCCGGAAAGATTAAACAATCTCTCACCGAGCACGGCCTTTTATCCGAGCAATGGGGCGGTGAAACCATTTTTTGCGAAGTTTCCGCCAAAAAGAAAAAGGGAATTGAAGAACTTTTGGAAATGATTCTATTGCAGGCCGATGTTATGGAGTTAAAAGCCGATCCCGATCGCCCTGCCCGCGGTATTATTATCGAGGCTAAATTGGACCGCGGTCGCGGTCCCGTAGCAACGGTTTTAATTCAGGAAGGCTCTCTAAAAGAAGGAGATGCGTTTGTTTCCAAGACCGAGTTTGGCCGCGTTCGGGCAATGATTAATGATCAGGGAAAACGCGTTAAGGAAGCCGGGCCGTCCATGCCGGTAGAGGTTATTGGTTTTTCCAATGTTCCGCAAATAGGAGCAGATTTTTTTTGTGTCGAAGATGACAAAAAAGCGCGCGGCATTGCTGAATATTGGATAAGAAAAACAAGAGAAAAAGAGCTTTCCACTTCTTCCAAAATTACATTAGAACAGCTTTATCAAAAAATAAAGGAAGGTGTAAAAGACTTCAATGTCATTATCAAGGCCGACGTGCGGGGATCGATTGAAGCGATTTCCGACGCTTTGAATAAACTTTCGACTGACGATATAAAACTCAAAATTATCCATAATTCCACCGGCGCCATCAGCGAAACGGATGTTATGCTCGCTTCCGCTGCCAATGCTATCATTATAGGATTTAATGTTCGCCCCGACGCACGAGTGGTGGAAATTGCTCAACAAGAAGGGGTGGAAATCAAGCTTTATGACATTATTTACAATGTTATTGCCGATGTACGGGCGGGCATGGAAGGGCTCCTGGAACCGGAATATAAAGAAGTGGTTCAAGGCCGGGCCGAAGTGCGCGAACTATTCAAAGTGCCTAAAATAGGTACTATTGCCGGATGTTATGTGACCGACGGGAAAATAATACGCACCGCCAATCTGAAACTTGTTCGCGACGGTGTAGTTGTTTTCAACGGGAAAATCCTTTCCCTGAAGCGCTTCAAAGACGATGCCAGGGAAGTGCTTGCCGGCTTTGAATGCGGTATCAGTATTGACGGATTTAACGATATTCATGTTGGCGACGTAATTGAATCTTATATAAATGAACGGTTAGAAAGAAAACTCTAATAATCGGAATTTCTTTTTAATCTGAATGGTTACGGAAAAATTTTATGGTTATTGGCTACGGAACCATAAATTTACGAATCCCCCAAAGCGGTTCTTTGAAAGAAAAGAGGAGCGTTTTAAATAAAATTCTGAAGCGAACTCAAAATGAGTTTAATGTATCCATCGCGGAAATAGGTTATCTGGATAGCTACAAATTTGCCCAAATTGGATTTGCCGTTGTGGGAAATGATTCTCACTATATCAATGGAAAAGTTGATCACCTGCTCAGATTCGTCGATAATTTACGCGCCGCCGAAATATTAGGAAGTAAAATAGAAATTATGGTTGTTTCTAGTTTTCTGGAAGTCGCCTGTTGGGAAAAAGGAAAGTACGATGACCTTTAAAAGAGCGGATAGAGTGGCCGAATTAATAATGATCGAAATATCGGACATTATTTTCAAGGAAGTGAAGGACCCGCGAGTACAGGCATTAACTATCACCTCTGTGAAGGTAAGTGATGATTTGCGTAATGCCAAGGTTTTTTTTGTCGAAATGGGCAAAGATGAATGCTCTTCCGAAACCAGAACCGGTTTAACCAGGGCAACCAAATTTGTGCGGCGGGAATTAGGTAAAAGACTGAAATTGCGTTTTGTGCCGGAAATTGCCTTTATCCATGATCGATCTTTTAGTTACGGCAGCCGTATTGATAAAATATTGGCGGATATTGCGCGGCAGGATGCAAAAAATGATTGACAAAATTATCGAGGCTATAAATGAGGGGCAGAGCTTTTTAATTACATCCCACGTTAGATTGGATGGAGACGCTTTAGGTTCCGAACTGGCGCTTTTTCTTACACTAAGTGATTTAGGGAAAAAAGCAGTTGTTTATAATCAGGACTATACGCCAAAGAACTATTACTTTTTACCGGCATCGCAAAAAATAGTTCATCAGCTCGGCGATGTCCGTGAGTATGATGCCGCTTTCGTGCTTGATTGCAGTGAGTTAGAACGCGTGGGAGATAAAGCGGCTGAAATCGCGAAGATAAGTAAAATAATTAACATTGATCACCATGTATCCAACGGAGTTTTTTCTCCATTAAGGATATTGGATGCTCAGGCAAG
Organism: uncultured delta proteobacterium; assembly: GCA_963730275.1. Lineage (GTDB taxonomy): Bacteria > Desulfobacterota > Syntrophia > Syntrophales > Smithellaceae > UBA4810. The sequence goes on from CAVSRI010000003.1 coordinate 39,962, forward strand.
TTCCACCGGAGAATTACTTTACAGTTTGCTCAAGCAGATGCGCTGCAATATGACTCCAGATATTTGCACTAATCTGTACGCCGCAATACTGACAGATACCGGAGGGTTCCGTTTCTCCAGCACGCGTAAGGAAACTCTTTGGATAGCCGGCAATTTAGTGGAAAGCGGCGCAGATCCGCAGTGGATTTCGGAAAATATTTACGAGAGCGATTCACCGGCAAAACTGAAATTGCTGGCCAAAGTACTGGAAACATTATCCTTGGATTTAAAAAATAAAGTGGGTTCCCTGGTGGTCACACAAAACGCGCTAAGGGATACGGGCGCATCTTTAGAGCATACTGAGGGATTGGTCGATATACCCCGCACAGTTAAAGAAATCTCCATATCGATTCTTTACACTCAACTGGCAGACGACTATTTTAAACTAAGTTTACGCTCTAAAGGCAATGTGAATGTGGAAAAAATAGCAAAAAAATTTGGCGGCGGCGGTCATGTTAATGCGGCAGGTTGCACGATTAAGGGAAATATTGACACAATTAAACTCCAGATTCTCCAGGCAATTAAAGAAATATAGCACTTTATGAATGGCATAGTTATTATTGATAAACCAGCCGGAAAAACTTCACATGACATAGTGAGTGAAGTAAAAAAAATATTAGGCGCGAAAAAAGCCGGCCATACCGGAACACTTGATCCGATGGCTACCGGAGTGCTTCCGGTCTGCCTGAATGAGGCAACAAAATTGACACAATTTTTATCCGGCGAAAGCAAAGAATACACAGCGACTATGTTGCTGGGCATTAAAACGGATACATTGGATAGGGAAGGTAAAATTACCGCTAAATCAGACAAAGTAGTCAGTGATGAAGAAATAAAAGCGGCACTCGCTAAAATGGTGGGAAAAATCAGCCAAGTACCCCCGGCCTTTTCGGCGGTCAAATATGGCGGAAAGCCTTTATACAAATATGCCCGAAAAGGAGTGTTCCTGAAAACGCCGGCGCGAGAGGTGGAAATTTCCAATATTGCGATACAGAAGATTTCATTTCCCCGCGTGACTTTTGTGATTGCTTGTTCTAAAGGAACATATATCCGGCAACTGTGTTCCGATGTTGGGGAACTGCTCGGTTGCGGCGCTTGCTTAATCGGTTTGCGCCGGTTGCGCAGTGGATTTTTTTCCGAAGATATGGCCGTCTCTCTGGATAATTACGGCTACGCAGAGAAAAAAATCGAACTAGTGAAAAAAATGCTGCCCATGACAAAATCGTTGCCTTTGATTGCCGCAATGGAAGTGGCGGAAGATCTGGCCAATAAGCTGCGCGCCGGATTTCAACCCTCTATAGAAATGATGAGAGACCATGTTCCCCCTTTTCTTGAAGCTGGAGATATGCTAAAGTTTATTAGTTACAGTGGGAATCTGGTGGCATTGGCGCAAATGATAATACCGGTAAATGAGTTTTCCGAATTTGACGGAAAGTGTCAGGCAGCAAGGATTATCCGAGTATTTAACAATATCGGCAGCTAAAAAATAAACTTAAGATAAAACGGGAATTAATTATTGAGGGAGGAAAAAAGTGTGTTAACTTTGGAAAAAAGGAAAACATTAATCGCAGATTATCGACTTCATGAAAAGGATACAGGATCTCCCGAAGTCCAGATTGCGCTTTTAAGCGCCAGAATAGAATACCTGACGGAACACTTTAAAGCGCACAAAAAGGATCACCATTCGCGCCGCGGCTTATTGAAATTAGTCGGTCAAAGAAGGAGGCTTCTCAATTACATCAAAGATAATGACGTCGAGCGATACAGGAATGTAGTTAAACGCCTGGGACTCAGGAAATAAAAGCGCAAGAGCGAAAGGCAATAGTTTGTCCGATTTCCCGTGTGAATTCGTGAGTAAGCGTGAATAGGTCATTACTATCGTTCTTGAGCTTCCTGTTTTAGGTTTTTTAGGAATAAGGTGGAGGGAAAATGAATGAGTAATATATTTAGTGCTGATTTTGCCGGTCGTAATGTTTCTTTGAAAACTAATTACGTTGCCGGTCAGGCTGATGGCTCAATATTGGCTTATTACGGCGACACAGTTGTTTTGGTAACGGCGGTTTCTTTAAAAACGGCAAGGGAGGGAGTCGATTTTCTGCCCTTGACCGTGGACTATCAGGAAATGACCTTTGCCGCCGGAAAAATTCCAGGGGGGTTCTTTAAAAGAGAAGGACGTCCCAATGAAAAGGAAATTTTAACATCCCGCATAATCGACAGATCAATTCGTCCTTTATTTCCCAAAGGATATTTTTTTGAAACGCAATTAGTAGCGACTGTGCTTTCCGTGGATAAAGAAAACGACTCCGATGTCACGGCCATGATCGGGGCTTCAGCCGCTTTGGAAATATCGAATATACCTTTTAAAGGACCGATAGCCGGTGTGCGTGTGGGAAGAATAAACGGAGAGTTCACCTGCAATGCTTCACCGGAAAAAATGCAGGAAAGCGAACTGAATATTTTTCTGGTAGGCAGAAAAGTGACAGCCGGCAAAGCGGGCAGGCCTTATGATGTGGAACTGGTCATGATGGAGGGTGATGCCAAAGAGATTGAAGAAACCGTAATAATCGATGCCATAAAATTCGGTTTGGAAGCAATTCGTCCGGCAATCGATCTGCAGGATAAAATGCGCCAAGAAGTCGGCAAAGAAAAAAGGCCTATCGAAGCAGTGAAGTCCGATGAAAAATTAATCTCCAGCGTAAGCGCCGAGGCGATGGAAGGCCTCAAGGAAGCTTACAATATGCCCCGGAAACTGGAGCGTTACGGCAAACTTGACGAAGTAAGAAAAAAAACAAGGGAAAACATCGGCGGCGATGATGATGTTTTGTGCGCTAAAGTAGATAGCATTATTGAAGAATTAGAGCGGCGCATACTGCGCGAAATGATTATAAAAGAGAAAAAAAGAATTGACGGCAGGGCTTCGACCGACATTCGTCCGATTAGCGCTGAAGTCGGGGTGCTGCCCCGCGCCCACGGCTCGGCATTATTCAACCGTGGCGAGACACAAGCGTTGGTAGCCCTTACTTTGGGAACATCTTCCGACGAACAGCGCATGGATTATATAGGCGGCGAAGAGCTGAGATCCTTCATCCTTCATTATAATTTTCCACCCTATTGTGTCGGCGAAGCCAAGCCTTTACGCAGCCCCGGCAGAAGAGAAATTGGCCATGGAGCGTTAGCGCGAAAATCACTGGTGCCTGTTTTACCCTCGCCGGAAGAATTCCCCTACACCATCAGAATAGTTTCCGAAATTCTTTCTTCCAACGGTTCATCTTCGATGGCAACAGTTTGCGGCGGCATTCTCTCCTTAATGGATGCGGGTGTACCGGTAAAAAACATTGTCGCCGGCATTGCCATGGGCCTTTTGAAAGAGGGAAATAAAGTTGTTGTTTTATCGGATATTCTTGGCGACGAGGACCATGCCGGGGATATGGATTTTAAAGTCTGCGGAACCGAAAAAGGCGTGACCGCCATGCAAATGGATATTAAAATTGATGGTTTAACCGAAGATATTTTGCGAGCCGCTCTGGGGCAGGCAAAAGAAGGAAGAATTTTTATAATCAACAAATTACGTGAGACAATTGCCGCGCCGCGTTCGGATATTTCCCTTTACGCGCCGCGTATTACGACCGTCAAAGTCAAGGAAGACCAGGTACGTACGGTTATTGGGTCAGGCGGCAAAAATATCCGGCAGATTATAAGTGAAACCGGAGTTACTATTGACGTTGAAGATGACGGTACGGTAACAATTGCCTCCAGCGATGCCGAAGCGGCAGCCCGTGCTGTAGCCATGGTCAAATGGCTGACGGAGGAAGCGGAAGTCGGGAAAATTTATAACGGCACAGTAAAGAAAATAGTCGATTTTGGAGCCTTTGTCGAAATTTTACCGGGAACCGAAGGCCTGCTGCATATATCTCAAATCGCCAAGGAAAGAATAAATAAAGTTACCGACGTTTTGAAAGAAGGAGATGAAGTAACAGTGAAAGTTCTGGAAATAGATAAGCAGGGCAAGATACGACTTAGCCGTAAAGATGCATTGGGGGCACAAGTAAAATAAGTCAAATCAAGATTCACGGCAACCTTTCAAAAAACAGCCGTTTTGTAATTATAACTAGTTTGTTACAAAACGGCTCTTACCGTAAAAACAAACGCCTGTATGTTGCTAACTTTATTTTCAAGTGAGCTGATAAATATTTTCAATTGGAAACACGATGGAAAAAATTGAGGTATGTATACAAAGAACTAACGGTAATGACGATATCCCTTTGCCTCGATACATGACTAACCAGGCTGCCGGAATGGATATATTTGCGGCTGTGATCGAAGAAGAGATTATTCTGCCCGGTCAGCGGAAAAAAATACCCACGGGCGTTAAGATAGCCTTGCCCGAAGGTTATGAAGCGCAAATAAGGCCGCGTAGCGGACTGGCTATAAATCAGGGAATAACATTACTCAATTCACCGGGCACAATTGATGCTGATTATCGCGGAGAAATTGCCTTGATTGTCATCAATCTTGGAGAAGAGCCTTTTATTGTAAAAAGAGGTATGCGCTTAGCGCAAATGATCATACAAAAAATTTGCCGTTTAGATTGGGTCGAAACCACCGAACTAACCAATACGTCCAGAGGAAACGGCGGATTTGGCCATACCTGAAATTAAGCCTAACCGTAGGCATAAAACTGCCTTTGATTTTGCAATTGGCTTTAAATAATGATAAGAAAATGATGTAACTATCTCCGGGATAAGAAAAAGTTTGAGTATGAAAAAATTCAAAGTCAAAAAAACCTTCCAGGAAATTAATGAAAAAATCAAAGATGGGCGTGCTGTCGTCGTAACAGCAGAAGAAATGATTGATATCGTGGAAAGACACGGCGAAGTTGAAGCAGCTCGTAAAATTGATGTTGTTACTACCGGAACTTTCAGTCCGATGTGTTCTTCGGGAGCTTTTCTTAATTTCGGTCATACTTCTCCTCGTATTCGAGCATCCAAGGTTTGGTTAAACGAAGTGCCCGCCTATGGCGGTATTGCCGCCGTGGATTGTTACATCGGCGCAACCGAAGTTGTGGAGGGCGATCCGCTTAACAGTGTTTATCCCGGCGAATTTAATTACGGCGGCGGTCATGTAATTGAAGATTTCGTTGCCGGAAATGTTGTTAAACTCCGCGCCGAAGGTTATGGAACTGATTGTTATCCGGCAAGGAAATACGAAAGAAACATCACGATAAATGATTTACAGGATGCAATTCTGTTTAATCCGCGCAATGCTTATCAAAATTACAATTGTGCTGTTAATTTATCCGACACAACCATTTATACATACATGGGTATGCTTCGTCCTCGAATGGCCAATGCCGCATATGCTACATCCGGACAATTGAGTCCTTTATTCAATGATCCTTATTACCGGACAATAGGTGTCGGTACACGGATTTTCTTAGGCGGAGCACAGGGATTTGTCGCTTGGCCCGGCACCCAACATAATCCTCATGTACCGCGGACAGACAATGGTGTTCCTAAACAAGGAGCGGGTACAATTGCCGTTGTGGGCAACCTGAAAGAAATGATTCCGGAATGGCTGGCCGGAGCCAGTATTTTAGGTTATGGAGTTTCCTTGTTCGTCGGTATAGGGATTCCTATACCTATTTTGGATGAAGAAATGGCGCGCTTTACAGCAGTCAAAGATGAGGACATTTATACGCAAATTTATGATTACAGTATGGATTACCCTAAAGGTGTGGCCAAACCTTTAGCGGAAGTCAGTTACAAAGATTTGCGCAGCGGAACCATAGTCATCGACGATAAAAAAGTTATTACTGCACCCTTATCCAGTTACTACAAAGCAGGACAAATTGCTAATATACTGAAGGAATGGATTGAGGGCAGCAAATTTATATTGGGTGAACCTCAACAAATTTTGCCTTCTGTAAAAATTTAATTTATCAAAGTTTTTACTTTATTTAATTCATAAAAATTTCCAGCATTACGTCTAATTGCACTTTCCTTTACCCCTGAAAGTAAATAATACTCGGGAAAAATACTAATTATTTCTAATTATTGAGAATTATTTATTTTATTGATTAAAATTAATTAATATTAATTAATTTTAATCAATATTAAATATTTTGCTTGACTTTTCTTTAAAGTTAGTGTTTTTTAGCAATCATCAGATGAGGTGACGCTTTAATTTATGGTAGATAATATTAAGAAAAATCGGGTAAAAAAATTGCGAGAGACAGTTCCATTAAGCATAGCTGAATTGGCAAGGAAGGCCGAATTGGCCCCCCAGACAATTGCCAAAATGGAAAAAGGATTGTCAACAAGGAAGAATTCGGAATTGAAAGTGGCCAAGGCGTTGCAGAAACCTTACGAAGAAGTGTTTCCTTGAAAAGGCAATTGGTACAGAAGATTAATTTCTGCCGTTTTGAATGTGGGAGGGTTATTTCCAAATGAAGATAGGCAGGTATCTCGTTGTCTTTTTGCTGCTAATGGCTCTTTTGATTACATTTGGCAATAGAGGGCTTGTTGATAATTACTTAGTGAGCAAGCGGTTAGCTCAGTTAAAGTTGCAAAGCAATGAAATAACGACAGAAAACAATGACTTAAAAAGGAAAATACTTTTATTGCGCAACGACTTGAGCTATATTGAAGCATTGGCTCGCAGCGAATTGGGTATGGTTAAAGAGGGAGACATTGTTTATCGGTTGGTAAAATAATTTAGTTAAAAACAATGCGGTGGTTTTTCAATGTTTGAACCAAAAGGAATTTTTTCAAGATCTAAGAAACTGGTCGGTTTGGATATCGGTTCCAGTTCTTTAAAATTGGCCGAAGTCCTCAGGACGTCCAATGGTTATGTGCTTAATCGCTTCCTACAGCTTCCGTTGCCCAAAGGGATAATCATTGAAGGTGTTTTAAGCGATCATAAGGCACTGTCCTTGAAAATCAAGGAACTCTTTTGGAATTCAGGTTGCAGAGGGAAAGGTATAGTCACTTCTCTTTCCGGGAATTCCGTTATCGTGAAAAAGGTAACATTTGCCCAAATGGATGAGGCAGAATTACGTGATTTAATCCGTGATGAAGCAGGCAAATACTTGCCCTTCGACAATATGGACGATGTTAATTACGATTTTCAGATTTTGGGTGATAATGAATATAATCCCAATCAAATGGACGTTATTATCGTGGCCGCCAAAAAAGATATGGTTAACAATTATCTGGACGCAGTTACGGCCGCCGGTCTCAACGTTGCGATCATGGATGTAGATTCTTTTGCTCTGGAAACTATGTACGAGACCAATTATGAATTCGAAGATAATGAAATTGTTGTTATTGTTCGTATCGGCGCGAGTCTCACCAATATTAATGTTATCAAAGGCGGCATGTCTATTTTCACAAGAGATTTCACTATGGGCGGTAACTCCATCACCGAAGGCTTACAGGAAAAATACGGTGTAACTTTTGAGGAAGCGGAAAAAATAAAAATCGAAGGCCTTCCCGGCAATGAACAGGAGGTTTTGGATTTAAGAAACAGTATCCTGGATCTTGCCGAACCTATTTGTTCCGAAATCGAAAGATCTATTGATTACTTCCGTTCAACTTTTGGCGGTGAATACATTAAATGTGTCTTTCTTTCCGGCGGATCGGCCAAAATTATCGGATTGGCGGCACATTTATCGCAAAAGTTGAATGTCGACACGGAGTTGATCAATCCGTTTTTAAAAATTGGCCATAACAAAAGAAATATTGATTCCAAAACACTGGAAAATATTAAACCAATTGCAGCAGTTGCTGTAGGATTGGGTCTGAGGACAATAGGCGACAAATGATTAAAATTAATCTTTTACCTTATCACGAAAAGGAGAAGAAGGAAAATCTTGTCCGCCAAGTATCCGTTATTATAGGTTCATTCGTTTTATTTATTCTCTTTCTGGTTTGGCTGCAACTTTGGATGAACTCTTTAATTGGCGATTTGCAGGCCCAGGAGAAAGACGCGAAAACCACGCTTGCCGACTTAAATAAAAAAATAGGCAACATAGAAAGATTCAAAAACGATAAAAGTGATTTGGAACAGAAACTAAGTGTAATTAAAACATTAGAGGAAAACCGTTTAGCTCCCATAAAGACCCTAGATGACCTGGCTGCGCTGGTTCCATTAAAAAATATTTGGCTGGTCAAAATAACCCAAAAAGACAACAATCTAACAATTGAAGGAACCGGAAGGGACAATATAGCCGTAGCCGATTTTATGAAAACTATTGAAAAATTTGATCCGATAAAATCGGTGGATTTGATATCTTCAAAAAAGACGGAGGTTTCCGGCATTACCCTCCAGCAGTTTAATTTTTCATGTGTCATGAAAAGGGGATTTTAGTATATGGCCATTACATTTAATGACATAAAAAGGATGTCTCCTCAGGCTAAGGCATTGGCCATAATTTTAATTTTCTTTATTATCGGCTATTTCTACTACTTCCTTTTTTTTGGCGATATATTAGAAGAAAAATCTTCTCTCGATAAAAGATTGGAAGAAATGCAAGTACAAATTAAAGAAAAAGAGAAAATCGCGTTACAACTTAATAAGTATATGGCTGATGTTGCAGCATTAAAAGAGGATTATAAGGTAGCTTTGCAAAAACTTCCCGACCAGCGGGAAATCCCCGGCCTTTTTCATTCTGTTGCACTGTCAGGCAAAGATGCAGGCATTGAGTTTTTACTATTTGAACCTAAAGCCGCTGTCCCGAAACCCTTTGTCAAGACATCTTCGGAAGAGCCAAAAGCCGCATCATTATTAAAGCCTTCCGATCAAAGGCAAGCTGAACAGAAACCGACAGCTAGCGCGGCCGAAAAACCTGCGGGCAGCAAGAAGGCTCCCGCACCAGCATCTGAACCTTTTTATGAAGAAATACCTGTGGGAGTATCGGTAATCGGCACTTTTCAGAATGTTGTTTATTTTTTTGAAAAAGTAGCCAAATTGCCGCGCATCATCAACATTTCGGACATTACCATGGGCGATAGGAAGGATGTAAAAGGACGGGGATATATGATTACAGCATCTTGTACGATGAAGACGTACATGTTTGTCGATAAAAAAGAAAAAATCAGTGAAAAAACAAAATGAAAAAAAGGCTCATAATTTCCAACATTGTTATCGGTATCCTTATCTTTGCCGCTTATGTTTTTGCCACGGCAGAGCAAAATATCCTCAATGAAGACGACTCCAAATCAACAGTGCCCCCTGCGGGACAGACAGAGATTCAACATCCTCTATCGGCTGTGCAGGCTTCGGATAATACTTATAGTTATAATCCATTAGGCAAACCGGATCCTTTTCGTCCCTTTCTCGAAATAGAAGTCGCTGTAAAAAAGAAAGATGAAAAAAAAGAAGTGGCTTCTATTTTCCCCTTACAAAGGGTTAGCGCCGAACAATTCAGAGTAGTGGGAATTGCCGGTGATAATATTCGCCGCGTGGCTGTTGTGGAGGATGCAACAAAAAAGTTCTATCCGTTAGTTATCGGAACGCACATTGGCTTAAATAATGGTAAAGTGATCGAAATCATGCCTGATCGTGTCATCGTGGAAGAATATGCATCACAAAATGCGAAAAGAATTATTTTAAAACTGCGCAAGAAATAAAAGAGGTAAAACCATGAAAAAATATTTATCCAAAACTTTTTTTCTTCTCCTAATTATTTTTTGGGTTTTCACATATATTACAGAAGCTTCTTTTGCTGCGGAAACAGCAGATAAAAATCAAGCAACTGACGATACAGCGGAAGCTACAGTTGCCAAAGTCGGGTATTTGGAAAATGTTTTATTGGAAAAGTCGTCGGGTAAAGAAAGGATTAACCTGATTGTATCCCAACAACCGACTATTAATGTAGAAACTCAGACCAATGGCGGTTTGCTGATTAAATTGGAAAATATGTTTGCGCCTGAAAATATGCGCCACCAATTCGGAGAAGGTGAGCTAAACAATATTTTATATGTAACGCCGGTGCAACAATTAGTAAACGGTAAACAATGGCTATATTTATCTGTTAATATTAAAGAGATTGTCCCTTACTCCATAAAACAAGAAGGACAAAGTGTATTAATCGATTTTAATGTCTCCGGTTTACCGGAAAAAAAATCCCCGGTTTCTCCGGTAGTGATTAAAGAAGCTCCGAAAGTAACGGAAAAGAAAAAGATAGTGGCAAAAGTTACTGCGGAAACTCCGAAAAAAACTGATGATGTCGTAGAAAGTGAAGCAGCCAAGGTAAAACCAATTAAAAAAGAACCGATAAAAAGATATACAGATCGAATGATATCTATTGACTTTCAAGACGCGGACATAAAGAGCGTTTTCCGTCTAATGGCCGAGTATGGCAATATCAGTATAGTTTCCGGTGATGATGTAAAAGGTAATATAACTTTATCTATGAAAAATGTTCCCTGGGAGCAAGCTCTAGATACAATACTGGACGTAAACGGTTTAGCCAAAAAACAAATGGGTGATGTCATCAGCGTAATAACGTTGGAAAGAAAGAAAAAAGATGAAGCGGATAAGTTAAAAGCGGAAGATGATCAACACAAAGCCGAAGATATACGTAAAGAAAGAGATACAAAGCTTTTGGCGGAGAAGGGAAAATTACGGCAAATACTCATTGAAGCCAAAATTGTTGAAGCAAAAGAAGAATTTATCAGAAATCTCGGTGTGACATGGGGACTCGGAAATCAGCAATCCATCAGTGGCGGGACTTACGGACTGGGTATAACAGGCGGCAGCAATACATCGACAACAAATCCATATTATCAAGCTTTTCCCACTCAAATACTTCAATCTGGTGGTCTATCACCCATTAGTACGCAGCCTCCTATTACAAGTTTGTATCAGGCTGCGGTAAATTTCCCGTCAGCGCTGGCATCACCTACACTCGGTGTAATATTTGGTGGCGCTACCGGTTTTCTGGAAGCTCAGCTTCAAGCCTTAGAAAGCACTAATACGGGGAAAGTTATTTCCGCTCCGAAAGTGGTGACTATGGATAACGTTAAGGCTATTATCAAGCAAGGAACTGACGTCCCCTATGTAACTCCTGCCTCGGGTACATCACCGGCAACCGTTACTTTTAAAGAAGCTGTGTTAAAGTTAGAGGTGAAGCCAAAAATAACTGAGGAAGGAAGAATTTCGATGGAAATAATAGCTTCCAATGATGTGCCTGATTATACCAAAGCAACCATTCTTCAAGGCAATCCACCCATAAACAAGAATGATGTGGAATCAAACATTGTTGTTCAAGATGGAGATACTGTTGTTATTGGTGGCGTTTCAACATCGAATGACCAGACAATTGTAAGCGGTGTCCCCTGGCTTCAAAAAATTCCAATTCTTGGTTGGTTATTCAAAACTGAAAATATTGACAATACAAAAGATCAGCTTTTAATTTTCATAACGCCAAAAATATTAAAAGGATCAGGTTTTGTAGAAAGTGCCGGAAAAACTACGAATTAATATCTTCGTTGTTGATAACTAGAGCTGATTGCGAGAAAAATGATTTATGTTAAAAATTTATTTAATGAAATCAAATATAAATAAATTCAAAATTTTTGCCGTTTGTTCGGTATTTTTCCTTTGTCTCGCTTGTACCAACACTCCCTGGCATAAGCAACAGGCGGAACTATTTTTAAATAAAGGCATATCTATGATTGAATTAGGGCAATATAACAACGCCCTAAAGGAATTACTGGAAGCGGAAAAATACTCACCAAATGATTATAAAATTCATTATTTCTTAGGCATTGCTTACCTGGGAAAGGATATGAAAGAAAAGGCCATAGAAGAATTTCAGGAAGCAATTTCTTTAAAACATGACTATTCCGAAGCGCATAATTATCTAGGTACACTTTATTTAGACAAAGGTCTTGCCGATAAGGCGATTGAAGAATTTAATAAAGCCCTGGCTAATCCAGTTTATGACACGCCGGTTATGCCGCTTTATAATACAGGTTTGGCTTATTATTCCAAGAAAGATTATTCCCAGGCTTTGACTAAGTTTCACGAAGCTCTCCAGATAAATCCGAAGACAGTATATGAGCCGCAAATTGAAAAAAATATCGGTCTTATTTATTTTGATCAGTCCAACGTTGAAGAAGCTATCCAACACTTTGCTAAATCAGTCGAGTTAAACCCCAATCTTTATGATGCCCAATTTTTATTGGGCGAGTGTTATTTAAAAATCAAGAATAAAGAAAAAGCAAAAAAAGCATTCCAAAACGTTGTTAAGTTATCACCCCAATCTTATTTCGGTCAAAGAGCCAAAAATTATTTACAGTCCTTAAAGTAACCTATCCATTAATGATTTCTTGCTCATATTGACATGTTACAGCAGGCGATGTTACTTTGCGATAGACCTAATCTTTTGCATTTAATCATTTAGTTAAGACATATGGACAACAATAACGCCGAAAAAGACCGCATAAATTTTCTTGACCAAGCCGAGGATCTCTTGCAGCACAATATGTTCTCGGAAGCACTTACTCTCGCCGAAGAGCAGCTAGCGCGCCTTCCTTTAGACGTTGATGCCCGTGTTATCGCTGGTAATGCTTTCATCGGTATGGGAAGGGTTGATGAAGCCAGAGATGTTTTGCGAAAAGTAGAGGAGATTATTTCCGCTTTATCTCTAATTTATGTCCGGATGGCTGATATCTATGCGGAAAAAGGTTTCTATCGAGACGCGGTTATTTGCTATCAGAAGTATATTTCCTCGAATCCAACATCCGATAAGGCAGAAGAAGTAGTGGGGAAGATAGCCTTCTTGGAACAAGAAGAACCCCTTTTTACGGACATGGACTCGACAGATAACGAAAATACCCCCAAGCCGGAATTCTACACAGTTACTTTAGCGGACCTCTATATCCAACAGGGTCACTTTAAAATGGCCGCGGAAGTTCTTAAAAAAATCCTGGAAAAGGAACCGGAAAATGTTCTCGCCAGGGTAAAGCTGGATACGGTAACAACGGCGATAGCTTTAAAACCTCCGGTAAACGGGGATATTATTCAGTCCGACAATCTGGCTAAAACGCTGTCCATCTGGCTGGAAAACATCAACAGGTTAAAGAAGCATGCAGCAGAAAAATAAAGTTTTCCCGGCCAGGGTTTCCCTCCTTCAGAGTAAGTTTTCCGATTATAAAGTCGATAGCATAATTTTTTTTAACATGAGTAATATCCGTTATTTTTCCGGTTTTACCGGCAGTGATGGTGTTCTTATCATTAACTCCGGCACGTCAATTTTACTCGTTGACGGCCGCTATACCGCTCAAGCCGCCTTGGAAGTAATGGATATGCAAATAATAGAATGTAAAGATAAAATTGAAGGAATTACTCAAACAATAAAAGATTACAATTTAAAGAATATCGGCTTCGAGGCGGACTTTATAACTGTGGAAATGTATAATAAGTTAACCAAATGCCTCCCCAACAAGGTGTTTGTGCCTTTAGCTGACGAGTTGAGATTAATCAGAGCACGCAAAGATGAAACGGAAATAGCGCTAATGAAAAAAGCCGCGGAAATTTCTTCATCTGCTATTCTTTCCCTTACCGCCCAAATCAAACCCGGCTGCACAGAAAAAGAATTAGCTCTGCAATTGGAGATTAATGCACGAAAATCCGGCGCCGATCAACCTGCTTTTGAAGCGATTGTCGCGACGGGAGCAAACTCTGCTCTTCCCCATGCCCGGCCGACTGACAAGAAAATTAAAAGGGGGAGTTTGATCGTCATTGATTTTGGCGTAAAGTACAAAGGATATTGTTCCGACGAAACCTGTACTATTGCTTTTGGGGAATTGACAGATAAGCAAAAGAATGCTTATCAAACAGTCCAGAATGCTCACGATCGAGCCATATCCATTATTAAAGCAAACATTTCCGCAAGTGATGTTGACAGTTGTGCGCGAGACGCTTTGGGAGAAAAATATCGCCGGTATTTTGCGCATGGAACAGGGCACGGCATAGGTTTGGAAGTTCATGAAGCGCCGCGTCTGGCAGCAAATTCTAAGGATATTTTAGAGGCGCAAATGGTGGTTACAGTGGAGCCGGGGATATATTTTCCCGGGCTTTGGGGCATCAGAATTGAGGATACGGTTCTGGTAAAAGAAAACGGTTGCGAAAAAATTACAAAAATGGATAAAGAGCTCGTCATCATAGAATAATTGCAGGGGCTATGTTGTTATGAAAGTTTTTCCGGAAGATCTGTTATATAGTCGCGAGCACATCTGGGTGCGGATTGACGGGAATATAGCCACTATCGGGATTACTGATTATGCTCAAGAAAGTCTGGGGGAAATTCTATCAGTTGAGTTTACAGAAATCGATACTTATGTAGAACGTGACGAAACCTTTGGTTCCATCGAATCCACTAAAACGGTGGTGGATTTAATCTCTCCCGTTAGTGGTACTGTGGTAAATATTAATGAAGATATTAACGAAGACATAGGCATAATAAACAGTGACCCTCATGATATAGGGTGGTTGATTGTTATGGAAATGAGCGACCTGGAACAATTAGAAGACCTCCTCGTTGCCACTGCTTATCATGATTTTATCATGCAAGAAGATGAAACGGATTAATCCCGGAAGCAAAGCGCTGCGGGATATCTGGCGCCAGATACACCTCTGCTGGCGAGAGGAAGGTTCATTTTATGGTCTGGAGGTTGTTGAATTTCCAAATTCATGATATTTTTGAAAACATGGCCATAGATGAATCTATTTTTCAGAAGACCATAAAAGACAGAAAACCTCCGACAATCAGGTTTTACAGTTCTCATCCGGAGGCAATTTCTATCGGTTATTTTCAGGACATAAGAAAAGAAGTTAATATTGAAAAATGCCGCAAAGCCGGAGTCGATGTTGTCCGCAGGATAACAGGAGGCAAAGCCGTTTTTCACTCTCACGAAATTACTTATTGTGTCGTAGCTGGAAATCAGGAAAAAACATTCCCTCCTGATATCGCCGGAGCATATAAGGTAATCAGTAGATGTATTGCGCGAAGCCTTGCTTATTTGGGGATAAAGGCAGTTCTGGCGGAAAGCGGCCGTGTGGGGGCCGGAGAAGAATTTAAATCCTGCTGCTTTTCCGTTCCTGCCAGAAGTGAACTTTTGGTTCACGGACGGAAGATTTGCGGCAGCGCTCAATTGAGAAAAAAAGATGGATTCCTGCAGCATGGTTCATTACTTTTGACTTTTGATCCGGCAAAGACAGCCTCTTTATTGCTGCCGGCACGTACTCCGGAACAATTAGAGAAGCTAAAAAAAGCAGTGACGGCAATCAACGAAGAACTTATTTCGCCGGTTGCTGTCCAAGATGTTTGTTTACAATTGAAAAAGGGCTTTACCGATGAACTGGGGATAGAATTAGAGGAAGATACCGCGACAGCAGCGGAAAAAAACTTGATGCGCGAATTGAAAAATAAATATAATGATGGACGTTGGAATATAAAGGAAAAAAGAACATATAAAGCAGGTTGTTTATCGCCATGATTTTTCGAGACATTATCAGCAAGGAAATATTCGAGCAAAGCGGCTATATAGCGCCGGAGCAGAAGGGCGCAATAAAAATGGACGCCAACGAAAATCCTTTTACTCTGCAAGAACCTTTAAAGAAAAGGCTCTGGGAAGAAATGGGTAAAGTTAATCTGAATCGTTATCCGGAAGCTGGAGCTCCTGAATTGCGCGATAGATTTGCCCGGTATTACGGCGTAAACAAGGATATGATTATGTTGGGCAACGGTTCAGACGAACTGATTCAAACGCTCTGTCTGACGCTTCAAGGCAAAGTAAAGGGCGTACTTGTTCCCACTCCTACCTTTGTCATGTACAAGATAATTGCGGTTAATACCGGCAATAAAGTGCTGGAAGTTCGTTTGGAGGAGAACTTCGATCTTGATATCGAGGCAATTCTGGATAAAATTAAAGCAACCTTCCCTGCTTTGATCTTTTTAAGTCGTCCCAACAGTCCCACCGGTAATCTTTTTAACCGGGATAAAATAGAAACCCTTATTAAAAAAACTTCCGGCGTTGTCGTCATCGACGAGGCTTACGCCGATTTTTCCGGCGGGACTTTGCTCCCGCTCTTGAAAAAATACGACAACTTGGTTTTTTTGAATACGCTCTCCAAATTGGGGTTGGCTTCGATGCGCCTTGGTTTCTTAATCGGCCAAAAGGATATTATCGCTCAGTTGGATAAAGTTCGCCTGCCGTATAACGTTAATTGTTTATCGCAAATAGCGGCTAATTTTTTTCTGGACAATCAGGATGAATTCTCCCGGCAAGTTCTTCAAATAGTCAAAAACCGCGAAGAGCTTTATTTGCGCTTGAAAGAAATTGTCGGGATTAAGCCTTATCCTTCGTCCGCGAATTTTATTTTTTTTAGTTGCTCTTTCGATGCAGATCGCATATACAACAGATTGGCGGCGGATGGTATTATCATTAAAAATTTAAATACCCAGCTGACGCGCAATTGCATGAGGGTTACAGTAGGAAACCCTGAAGAAAACAAGGCTTTTTTAAAGTCTTTAACCAGCGCCGTTTCTGAGTTAGGAGCGTGATTTAAAATTAATTGAAAATGGTGAGGGTAGTTTACGGCACGATAATTATTGAACTTGGCCGTACTGCCCTTTTTTTGTTAATGAGACCCAAGTTTCAGAAACAGAGTACGTAACCTAAAGGTCACTGTCGCTGAAACTTACAGGTTCGAATTAATGAAACTCAGATATTACAAACGCAGTGCAGTAATATCTGCAAGTTGTAATGAGACTAAAACTTCAAAAGCAAATAACCTAAAGGTCATTATAGGCGCATTGAAGTTTTTTAGCCGAATTATCCAATAGCCGGTGGCTATTGGAAATTATCCCGCATAAGCGGGGATATAATATCCATTATTTCCGAAAACAAAAAATAAACAATTAGGATAAGGAGGAATTAAATTGGAAGTAAAGGTAATTGACAATGATGTGGAAAAAGCTTTGAAAATATTAAAAAACAAACTGTCGAAAAGCGGCTTATTCAAGGAATTGAAAGTCCGCCGTGCTTATGAAAAACCTTCCGTAAAGAAAAAGAGAAAAACAATTGAGGCGCGCCGCCGCTTGGCGAAGGTGCAAAGACGCCGCAGTAATTAAAGAAAGTTTTTTATCGCATTTATCGACATATTGCGTTTGGGGAACAATATTATCAAATGGACGATAAACAATATGTAATTGATTCACTGTCGATGCAAGAATCCTGGCGGGTGTTCCGTATTATGGCGGAATTTGTTGACTCCATCGAAATTCTTTCCGACGTGCATAACGCCGTCACTATTTTTGGTTCGGCCAGAGTCACGCCTGATGATCCCTACTATAAAAAAACTGAAATTCTGGCCCGGCTGTTAGTGCAAAACGGTTTTAGCGTAATTACCGGCGGCGGACCGGGCATCATGGAAGCGGCCAATAAAGGCGCCAGTGAAGCCGGCGGAAAATCGGTCGGCATGAATATCCGTTTGCCGTTCGAACAAAAGCCTAATCCCTATGCCAATATTCATCTCGATTACAAGTACTTCTTTATCCGTAAAGTAATGTTCGTCAAATATGCCGTGGCCTACGTGATTATGCCGGGCGGCTTCGGCACCATGGATGAGCTTTTTGAAGCGCTGACTTTAATTCAGACCAAGAGAATCAAAAGCTTTCCTTTGGTCTTAATGGGCAGCGAATACTGGCAGGGTCTGGCGGATTGGGTAAAGAAAAGAATGCTGGCGGAAAATAAAATTCTCCCCGCCGACCTCGAATTGCTTCAAGTAGTGGACGAACCACCAGAAGTTGTAAAGCTCATTAAGAAATACATTATAGTTTGATCCCCTGATTTAGTCTTTTATGGCCATGGAAAAAATCTTTGCCGATTTAAAAAAAGGTGTTGTTGCGCCTTGTTATCTTCTTTACGGAGAAGAGGAATATCAAATCAGCGCTGCCCTCGATAAAATTTTGGACATAATAATGCCGGCGGCGGACCGGGATTTCGGTCTTTTCTATCTGGAAGGCGAAAATACCGACCCGGATAGTCTGGTTAATTACCTTTTAACGCCTTCCCTTGCGGGCGCGAGAAAAGTAGTCGTCGTGAAAAATACCACTATTTTTCAATCCCGCGAAAATTTAGTCGATCTCATTGACAAAATACGCAGCAACATTGAGGAAAATCCGGCCAAAGCGGCAAAATCTTTTCTGACTTTTTTAAAGCTCTCCGGCTTTTCTTTAGAAGATTTACTAGATGACGGCTGGAAGAAGATTACCGACGAAGAATGGCGCAGTGTTGTAGAGAGTGATACGGGAGAAGACCGCGAAAAATGGCTGCCCCGTGTTTTAGCTCTTCTATCCGGCCGGCGATTAAGCGGGGAGTCCGGCGCCGACGATACGGAGAAATTAGGAGAAATTCTGCAAAAAGGTTGGGCCGCCGGAAATTGCTTAATTCTTACGGCCGATACTGTGGATAAAAGAAAAAAGATTTTTAAAATCATCTCCGCTCTCGGCGCAGTACTTTACTTCGGTAAAACTCGCTCGGAGGCCGGACAAAAGGAAAATTTAATTAAAGCAGCGCAGAAATTGCTGGAAAATTACGGAAAAAAACTCTCCGAGGCAGCCTGGACTCTCCTGGGACAAAAGACGGGCTGGGAATTGCGGCGTTCGCTTGCGGAATTGGAAAAGCTTATCTTTTTTGTCGGGGAGCGCCCCCTCATCGAGGAAAAGGACGTGGAAGAAGTCGTCGGACGGACCAGGGAAGATTCTATCTTTGCTCTAACTTCAGCTCTCAGTGAAAAGAATCAACTGGCTGCGCTCGCCGCGCTGAAGGCTCTCCTGGATCAGAGCTTGCATCATTTGATGATTCTGACCATGCTCGTCCGGGAAATCAGATTTTTGTTGCAGGCGAGAATTTTAGCGGATGAGGGAAAAATACCGGCCGGGAAAAAAAATGTGGAATACGGCTGGTTCCAAAAGAATGTCCTCCCCCAGCTTACTGCCCTGGGGGAATCTTTAGCCGGGTTCGACGGCTTTCTTTTTACCCAGCATCCGTTTGCTATCTATAATGTCTGGAGGAACTGCGGAAATTTTTCTTCTCCCACACTCATCAACTTTCTCGATGAACTACTGGAGATTGACCGCGCCTTTAAATCCTCGGCCGCGGAGCCGCGATTTTTACTGGAGAATTTTTTGATTAAGGCTTGCACTCCAGAGCAGAGCTGACTGGATATGTCCCGCCTACGGAAAAAGAAAAGCCGGCTTCGAGCCGGCTTTTCCAGTATTATTTCCCCGGTAAAATCTTTTAGTTCATGGGTTTACCACGTGAATTGTTATGCCAGTGACGTTACCTTTAGGAGTTGTAACGTTGACATTTACCGTTCCCTGCGGATATTGAACAGGCGTTCCCGAGGCGCAACTTGTACCTCCATCCACCAATAGTTGAAATGTTGTGCCACCCAAGTGGCTGGTACTGAGAACAGGCGTGCCATAAGGAATGCTTACCGTCGCCGCGGTAGCGCTGGTTGAGCCGATCGGTATAAAATATACATAATTAAGCGCCGGGGTCAATGTGGTGGCCATCGGCATGGGGTTATCGTTTACATCCGTCAACGTTAAGGTAAATGTCTGGGTGCAGGAATTTGCCATATGGACCGTGGTCGGGGCGATGTGGGCAGTAGAGCCGGAAAGAACCAGAACCGCGCTGCGCCGCACATAGCTTATCCCCCACTCTCCGGAGCAGGTGCCGTCCTTACTGGGGACATCGGCGTAACTGGCGGGGAGGGGTGTCCCACCGGGCTGGGTCAAACAGGCCGATGTCCCGGAGTTAGGAGAGGTGAAATATGGTTCGCCCGGATCCCACTGGCCGTTTTCGTTGGTATCAATGTACATATCGCCCAGATCATAAAATGTTTCAGGAAAAGGAAGGGTGTCATAACTATTGTTGCCGTTGGCATCAATAAAAGTTTTCTCGCCCACGGCATAAGCCAACAGCGTCACCCGGCCATTTGCCGGTCTGGTTCCCTCACTCTTGTAGGTAACTGTGCAGGTTCCACTGCTCATTGAGCAGTACGCCGGCAGAATTTGCCCGCTCACCGGAGTGATAAAGTTGATGGCTGTTCCGTCCGGCACGGGATTGCCCAGACGATCCGAAGCGATAACGGTTAATGTGGAGGTCACCCCGTCATAATCTAAACCTTCGATATTGAAACTGGAGAGGGCCAGCGAGAAAAAATTCTGGGTGGGCATTCCGGTTGTAATAGTTAACGTATTGGACTCGCTGAAAAGAGACGTGCCATCCACCTTGGCCAGAACCCAGACCGGTGTCGGCACCGTACCCGTACCCACCGAAGTCGTGACATTGCCGCTGGCATCCGATGTCGCCGAGCTGGCGGAAAGGGAGACGCCGCCCGGGATAATGGCCGGCAGCAGCGTGAAATCGACAAGCACTCCCGCTTTGCCGTTACCCTGGGTATCCAATACCTGAAATTCCACCAGAGAACTCTGCGGCAAGGGCGCTCCCAAAGTTCCGATAATGGTCGGCGTCGCCGATATAAACTGGATACTGTTAGTGGCCGGACTGGCCACATGTATTGTTGCTGTGGCAATCTGCCCGGAGGTCGAGGCCGTTATCGTATCCGTGGGCTGACCGCAACCGTTATCCTTATAGGTGGAAGTGGCTATGCCGAGAATTGTGGTTACCGGGGAGGTCAGCGTGGCCTTGCCCAGGCCTACGCAGGTGGAAGTAAAGGCCACCGGGATCGGTATCGTGGTATCCAGGACGCCATTTATATCTACCTGTATACTGACGATGCTGGTGCCATAAGCGGAGATTGGCGACTGGGCCACAGCAAGTGGCGGGACCAGGGTAACTGCCGCTCCGCCCACCGCTATCCCTACCGGCGCGCTGGTAATAGTGGAGGTAGTCCCGCCTGCCGTCACCGGCGCCGAGGCCGTAATGCTGCTAGCACCATTAGAACTAACGTCCGCGGCATTCAGGAGGATGTGAGCGACGCCGTTCGTTTGTTATCGCTGTCGCCGAGGGGGGATCAAACGCGACAAGATTAGTGCTATCTTGCGCGAAAGTCACCTGCGTCGGTGTTGATACCAGTGCACCGCTGGCGCCCCGCAGTGTCGCGATAACAATGACGGGAGTTCCGAACGATACAACGCTGGCCGGAAGGCTTAAAGTAAGAGAACTCAGATCCGTAGTTGTTGTCGTCCCGCCGGCGCCGGTCGTGGTCGAGCTGGTGCTGCCGCCGCATCCGGAGAGAGAAAATAAAGGGATAAAAAATATCAAGAGCAGTGCTAACTGAAATAATTTACTTTTGGGTAATTTACGCCATTTGCATCTCCTTTTTTTGAGGTACAGATGATATTTATTGCTGAATTTTATCAAATATATTATCAGTCTGCAACTGTTTTTTTGCTTCCGCCGTCACTCAATAGCGATGTTTTATATTGCCGGAAATCAAGCGCGAAATTCTGGCTGAAAGACTTTTTAGGAAATTTAAAACTTCACGTCACAGCTTTTTGATTTTTTTTTGGGCCTTCCTTTTGGTTCGCGGCAGTCTTCGGGCCGGACCCTTTTTTTGCGCTGACGAACTTCTCGGACGTCCTGTTCATATATTCTGTCTAACGGCGGAGAGATGGCTCTATTCATAATAGCTTCAAACTCCAGAGAAGACAGGGCAGTTTTGCCCTGCCGCGTGGCATAGGAAGCTATCTCCCGATCGGAAGAAACAACGATTGTTTCTTCCGCGGTTTGATCGGTAATTCTTTTGATGACCTCATCGGCTCTTTCTCCCTGCCGCGAGTAAATGATTTCGATATTTCCGTGCCTGTCCCTTTCTTCCTGGGCGGAACCACCTTTCCAACCGTCAAAAACTACCGTAATTCTATGTCCCTTTTTTCTTTTATAATCGGCGAGCTTCGCCATTAAGGCCAGGCGCCCCGCCTCGAGGCTTCTACGCTCATAACGGCGCAAAAGGTCGGATTGCCGGATTAGGTTGTAACCGTCGACTAAAATATACATAAACTTATACCAATTCGCTTTCTTCGGCTAACTTTGTTGGCAGCGTCGTCGGTTTCCTCGACGTATTAGTAATACGCCTGCGGAGCCTCCTCCTTGCCGCCGCGTTATTGTTGAAACTCCAATTCCGAAAGCGAAGCGCGGCGGAATTGGTAAGTTGAACAATCCCGCGAAGCGGAGGGTATTACCCGTGATCCTTTGAAATCGAAACGGTATAATTCTGACATATCCAGGCCGCCTGTTCAATAAAATTCTGCTGTTTTTCTATTCGGGGTTTTTTCTTGACTTTGCCGCGTTTTGTCTGCTACGTTTCCGGGTGAACAAAAAACCGGATTAATTACTTTATCTAATACAAAGTAAGGATAGTTTGATTCACTGCTCATAATTTCCCGGATAAATTAATTTCCCTTAAGGAGAATTTTTATTTATGAAAACTCGGATTACAGAACTTTTCGGCATCAAGTATCCCATTCTTTTATCCGGCATGAGCTGGATCAGCGTACCGAAAATGGTGGCCGCCGTTTCCAATGCCGGCGGATTGGGCATTTTAGCCACAGGTCCATTGAATGCCGAACAAACGCGTCAGGCGATAAAAGAAATCCGCTCTCTTACCGACAAGCCTTTCGGGGCCAATGCCACCCTTCTCTTTCCTGGGGCGAGTGAAAACGCCAGAGTGTTGCTCCAAGAACAAGTGCCCGTCATTAATTTTTCGCTGGGCAAAGGCGATTGGCTGGTAGCGGCGGCGCATACCTACGGCGGAAAAGTAATTGCCACGGTTGTTAACGCGCGTCACGCCAAACGCGCGCAGGATTATGGCGCTGATGGCGTTGTGGCGACGGGTCATGAAGCTGCGGCGCACGGCGAACATATAACATCCCTTGTTCTTATCCCCTCTCTGGTCGATACCATTAATATTCCCGTCATTGCCGCCGGCGGTTTTGCCGATGGGCGGGGATTGGCCGCCGCTCTTGCGCTGGGCGCGGAAGGTATCGCCATGGGCACTCGCTTTATGACCACCAGGGAAAGTCCTCTGCATGAAATTTATAAAAATTTATCCATCGAAAAAGATGTCGACGATACGCTTTTTTCCGATCGTTTCGACGGGATTTTATGCCGCGTCCTGAAAACACATGCTGCTAAAAAAGCTATCGACCACGGCCTGAATTTACCCGCGGCTTTCTTTAATGCGCAGGAGATTGCCCAGCAATTAGGACTGCCTTTCAGCAAGCTATTTCTGGGAGTGTTATTATCCGGCTGGAAAAACGCCCGGCAACTGGCCTTTATGGCCAATGGATTTAAAGCAATAAGACTCGCTACGGAAAAAGGCGATATGAAAAAAGGCGTCCTCCCCGTGGGACAGGTTACCGGCTTGATTCATGATGAACCGACGGTGGCCCAACTTATGGAACGAATTGTGGCGCAGGCGAAATTACAGCAGCAAAAACTTAACAACCAATTTTCTTAAGCGGTGGATTTAGAGTAATATGCTGCAGAATAAAAAAGTAGTCGTAGTCATGCCGGCCTATAACGCCGAGAAGACTCTCCTGAAAACATACGAGGAGGTTATGGCTCAGGGTATTGTTGATTTGGTTGTTTTTGTCGATGATGCCAGCTCCGATAATACTGTAAAAATTGCCTCCGGCCTTCCCCAAACTAAACTTTACGCTCACAAAAATAATCGCGGCTATGGCGGCAACCAAAAAACCTGTTATCGCCTCGCCCTGGAAGAAGGTGCGGATATTGTGATTATGGTGCATCCCGATTATCAATACACGCCGAAGCTGATTGGCGCCATGGCCTCATTAATCGTGAGCGGTCTTTATCATTGCGTCCTCGGTTCCCGCATCCTGGGCGGCTATGCCTTAAAAGGCGGTATGCCGGTTTGGCGATATATTGCTAACCGCTTTTTGACCCTTGCGGAAAATTTTCTGTTTGGAGCGAAACTCTCCGAATATCATACCGGATACCGCGCTTTTTCCCGGGAGTTATTATTGAAGCTGCCGCTGCAAAACAATTCCGATGATTTTGTTTTCGACAACCAAATGCTTGCCCAAATTATCTGGTTTGACTATACCGTGGCCGAAGTTAGCTGCCCGACAAGTTATTTTGCCCAAGCGTCTTCCATTAATTTCACCCGCAGCGTAAAATACGGGTGGGGTTGTTTGAAAACGGCCGGCCTGTTTCGCCTGGCTAAAATGAACTTCCTATATTCTCCCCTGTTCCCCGCTCATGAATAGAAAATATAAATATTTCATTGTCATATTTTTAATCGTTGCATGCTTTATCGCCTTCGGCCGAATTCTGGGCAATGGTTTTACCAATTTTGACGATCAAGTTTATATTACGGAAAACAATCATATTCAAGCAGGTCTTAATGCGGAAACGGTCAAATGGGCGCTGGGCGCTGTTGTCTCCAGTAACTGGCATCCCCTGACTCTACTTTCTCATGCTCTGGACTGGAGCCTATTCGGTGCCAACGCTTCCGGCCATCACCTGATCAATTTATTATTGCACATCGGCAGCGTCCTCTTTTTATTCTTCTTTTTAGCCAGGGCGACCAAATCCCTCTGGCCTTCCGCTTTTGTCCGGCTCTTTTCGCCCTGCATCCCCTGCGGGTGGAATCGGTGGCCTGGGCAGCAGAGCGCAAAGATGTTTTGAGCATGTTTTTCGGTATGGCGGCCATCTACGTTTATGCCGGCTACGTTGAAGAACAAAAACTTGCCCGATATTTTCTCTGTTTAATATTATTTGCTCTGGGACTAATGGCCAAACCTATGCTGGTTACGCTGCCTTTTGTGCTGCTGCTTCTTGATTACTGGCCGTTGGGGCGCTGGTCGAAGACTCCTGCTCCTGTAAACCTGCCGGGAGCGGCCACTGCCCGATCGAAAAAGAAGAAAATAAACAGCACCGGGCCGATTCCCCTAAAGTACAGAAGATATCCACACCGCTGACGAAGTAGTTCTTCCATCGTCCGTTCCCTTTTGTGGGAAAAGGACCTTTCTTTTTATTAACTATAGTATCGAGTATTATAACGCTCGGGGCGCAAAATAAAGGAGGCGCCGTTGCTTCTCTGCAGAAAATACCGGTTGCTGAACGCTTGTCCAATGCGCTTGTATCTTACGTTGCTTATCTTGGTAAAACTTTCTGGCCGGTTGACCTGGCTGTTTTTTATCCTTATGAACATTCTTTTCCCCTGTGGCAGATATTGGGCGCCATATTACTTTTACTGGGAATCAGCGCCGCCGTTATTTACTGCATCAAGAAAGCTCCTTTTCTCTTCGTGGGCTGGTTTTGGTATCTGGGAACTCTGATTCCCGTAATCGGGTTGTGCAGGTCGGCAGACAAGCCCTGGCCGACCGCTATACTTATCTGCCTTCCGTCGGCATCGGCATAATGCTCATCTGGGGTATTGTTTATTTATTGCCCCAGGAAAAACTGCGTAAAATAATTTTAATTCCGGCACAGTCATTATTCTTTGCCGTTTTAACATTTTTGACCGCGCGGCAATGCGGCTACTGGAGGGACAGCATCTCCCTTTTTAATCATGCCCTGGATGCTACAAAAGATAATTATATGGCGCATACCAATCTGGGCATTGCCCTGGCGGCTACAGGAAAAATTGATGAAGCTGTTTTTCATTATCGCGCCGCTTTGCAGATAAACCCCCATGACGACACAACGCACTATAATCTGGCCAATGCCTTAAAAGAGCAGGGAGCCGAGGAAGAAGCGATTGCGCAGTATCAAGAGGCGCTGCGTATTAACCCTTATTACTCGAAGGCTCATAATAATATAGGGGTTTGTCTCGAAGCGCAGCTCAACCATGATGAGGCAATTTATCATTACCGGCAAGCGTTACAGTTGGAACCTAACAATCCGGGCATACATTTTAATTTAGGAATAGCGCTGGCCAAAAAAGCGGAATTAAAAGAAGCCATCGATCATTTCCGCACAGCAATTTATTTGAATCCCGATTATGAGGAAGCTCGCCGGGCATTAAGGCTGGCAATGGAAAACGAACAGCGCCAAAGACACTGATATGAATAAAAAATACACATATTTAATCATAGCTTTTTTAATAGTTGCCTCTGGCCTCGCTTATGGCCGGATTCTGTGCAATGATTTTATAAATTTTGATGATAACGAATATATCACTGAAAATAATCATATTAAATCGGGTATTAATATAGAAAGCATTAAATGGGCAATTACCAGCTCCTATGCCAGCAATTGGCATCCGCTTACCTGGCTTTCGCACATGCTGGACTGGAGTTTATTCGGTGCCAACGCTTCCGGCCATCACCTTGTCAATTTATTATTGCATATCGGCAGCGTCCTCTTTTTATTCTTCTTTTTAGCCAAGACGACCAAGTCCCTTTGGCCTGCGGCTTTCGTCGCCGCTTTCTTCGCCCTGCATCCCCTGCGGGTGGAATCGGTGGCCTGGGCTTCTGAGCGCAAAGATGTTTTGAGCATGTTTTTCGGTATGGCGGCCCTCTACGTCTATGCCGGCTACGTTGAAGAACAAAAACTCTCCCGATATTTTCTCTGTTTAGCATTATTTGCTCTGGGACTAATGGCCAAACCCATGCTGGTCACTCTGCCTTTTGTGCTGCTTTTACTTGATTTCTGGCCGCTGGAACGCTGGCCAGATGTTTCAAATCCTTCCCATAATCCAACCGCCATTAACAATACAGTTTCGGTAAAAAAGAAAAACCGGCATAAACACAATGTTCCCGGCGAAAAAAAATTGTCTGCATCCGGTAAAAGTCGCGGTCAATCGATGGGCATTCTTTTATGGGAAAAAGCACCTTTTGTTTTTCTGGCTATAATTTCAGCTGTCCTGACCATCTGGGCTCAAAGCAAGGGCGGCGTCATTATTGCTCTACAAAGGTTGCCGTTTCCCGAACGAATTGTAAACGCTATCGTCTCTTATGTTGGTTATTTAGGAAAGATTTTTTGGCCGGTTGATTTGGCCGTATTTTACCCTTATGAAGGCTCCTTGCCTTCCTGGCAAGTTTTCGGTGCTGCTTTTATTTTACTGGGAATCAGTGCTGCCGTTATTTACTTCATTAAGAAAGCTCCTTTTCTCTTCGTGGGCTGGTTTTGGTATTTGGGAACTCTGATTCCCGTAATCGGTTTAGTGCAGGTCGGCAATCAAGCGATGGCCGACCGCTATACTTATCTGCCCTCTATCGGCATCGGCATAATGCTCACCTGGGGTATTGTTTATTTATTGCCCCAGGAAAAACTGCGCAAAATAATTTTAATTCCGGCAGCAGTCATTGTTCTTGCCGTCTGTATATTTTTGACCGGGCAGCAATGCGGTTATTGGAAAAACAGCATTGAACTTTTTAATTACGCTTTGCAAGTTACTAAAGCTAACTATTTGGCGCATAACAATCTGGGCGTAGCCTTGGCCGAGGAAGGAAAAAATGATCAAGCCATTGCCCACTATTTTGCGGCAATTGATATTAATCCCCATTATGCCGATCCCCATTCTAATCTGGGCGCAGCTTTAGCCGCAGAAGGAAAAAATGATCAAGCCATTGCCCACTATCTTGCGGCAATTGATATTGATCCCCATCATGCCGATTTCCATTCTAATCTGGGCGTAGCTTTAGCCGCAGAAGGAAAAAATGAAGAAGCTATCGAACATTATCTTACAGCAATTAAAATTAATCAGGATTATGATGATGCCTATTATAATTTAGCCAATTTACTTATCAAACAGGGAAAGATTGAAGAAGCTATAGGCCGTTATCGCGAAACAATTAAGATCAATCCCGATAATGCCCGCGCCCATTATAATTTAGCCGATATCCTTGCCCAACAAGGAAAAATCGAAGAGGCCATTGACCATTTTCGCGAGGTGCTGCGCATCAACCCTTCTTCTTTTGCTGCCCTTAATAATCTGGGGGTTTATTTAGAAAAACAACTCAAACACGACGAGGCAATTTACTATTACCAAAGGGCTCTGCATATAGAGCCCAACAGCCCTGGTGTCCATTTTAATTTAGGCGTCGCTCTGGGCAATAAAGGCGAACTGAAAGAAGCTATTGAACATTTTCGCCAGGCAATTTATCTGAAGCCCGATTATGAGGAGGCTCGCCGGGCGTTGCGGCTGGCGGTAGCGCTGGAACAACAAAAGCGTTAATTACTTTCGGCGGCGGCTTTCAGTGCGGCAATTGTTTTTTGGTAATCACCGCTGCCAAAGATAGAAGCGCCGGCAACTATTACCTGTGCGCCGGCCTCGGCAATTCTTTTAATATTATTTAAATTTACCCCGCCGTCGACTTCCAGCAAAGGTTTGTTCGGCAGGCCTTTCAACATTTGGCCGGCCTTGCTGATTTTAGGTAAAATGTCTTCCATGAATTTCTGTCCGCCAAAGCCCGGATTAACGGCCATAACCAGCAAAAGCTCAATGTCCGGAATAATATTTTCGATCCGCATGAGTGGCGTATTCGGATTCAGCGATACGCCCGATTTTTTGCCGCATTTTTTTATCAGGTCAATCATCCGGCGGAGATTATCGGTTGCTTCCACGTGAACAGTAATAATATCAGCGCCGGCTTTGGCAAAAGATTCAATATAGTTTTCGGGATTTTCAATCATTAAGTGCACATCAAAAGGCAGTTTTGTTGTTTTTCTTAGTGCTGATATTATCCCCGGACCCATGGTGATATTGGGAACAAAGTGCCCATCCATCACGTCAACATGAATCCAATCGGCGCCAGCTTTTTCCACGGCGGCAATTTCCTCGTTCAGCCTACCGCCGTCAGCGGACAGGATTGAAGGGGCAATCAGTAGCATTGATTACTTTCTCCCGGTTCATTTGTTGAGTTAAATATACTAATGTATCATCGCTGTCAATAAACACTATTTTTTGCTTTTTTAGCATCAAGAAAAGTTTCTTGACACAACTGCGGAAAAATCTAAAGATACGGGTATGTACATTTTATATAATGTTTTATTGCTGGTTGCCGCGATAATTGTTTTACCCTATTATTTGCTCAAAATTATTTTTACCGGCAAATATCGCCAAAGTTTAATCCCGAAACTGGGCGGAAGACAGGCAAAAATACTGGCCAATTTGAAAAATGGGCCGCGTGTATGGATACACGCGGTTTCCGTCGGCGAAGTAACCGCCGCCGCACCGATTGCCGCTTCTTTAAAAATAAAAAGGCCGGATATAGAAATTATTTTTTCCACTTCTACCGAAACAGGTCAGGAAATGGCACGCCGTCTTATCCCGGGCGCCGCCGCATTCATTTATTTTCCCCTGGATATCCCCTCTGTTGTGCGCAAAAGCATAAACCTGGTCAATCCTGATGCTTTTGTTATGGTGGAAACGGAACTCTGGCCTAATTTTCTAAAAGCCTGTAAATCAAAAAAGATAAAAACCTTGATGGTTAATGGACGGTTTTCTTTGCGCTCTTACGGCAAATTCGCCGGACCAGGTTCTTTTGGAAAAAAATTCTTAATGATTTATCTGCCGCCGGTATGATTACCAAGGTCGACGCGGCGCGTTTTACAAATATCGGCATGCCTGAAGATAAGATTCAGGTAATGGGAAACGCCAAGTATGATGCACTGGCGGCCATGGCTTCACCCGACCTGCAGAAAGAAATTGCCCGCCGATTTAATGTACGGGCGGATGAAAGATTTTTCGTGGCGGGCTCTACCCATCCGGGTGAAGAAGAAATTATCATCGATGTATACAAGAAGCTTGTAAATCATTATCCCGAATTTAAACTAATTATTGTTCCGCGGCATATTGAAAGAACCGGCGCGATTTTGGAACGTCTGCGGGAATCCGGATTATCGGACGCCGTTACTCTGACCGACATGAATAAGGGCAAAATACGCAAAAGCGAACGTCTTGTTGTTGTTGATGTTATCGGTGAGCTTTTCAAGATTTATTCCCTGGCGACTGTTGTTTATTGCGGCGGAAGCCTTGTCCCAAAAGGCGGGCAGAATATCTTAGAGGCTGCCGCCTGGGGAAAAGTAATTTTTTACGGCCCTTCGATGGACGATTTCAGCGAAGAAAAAGCCCTGCTGGAAGGAGCTGGTTGCGGCGTGACGATACGAAGTGCGCAAGAATTGTTCCAAAACATTCTTCACACGCTGAAATATCCTGAAGAACTGAAAAAACGAGGTGCCCGGGGCAAAGCTGCTGTGGCCGCCAATATGGGGGCCGCCGCCAGATATGCCGATTTAATAAGTCAGTATATTTAGGAGGCGGTTTCATTGGATCAGAATTAACAGTGGGTTTTGTATTGAACTTCTTAAGATCAAAACCCAAACAAACAGGATACCAGCTGTAATTATCAAAGGGGATTTTTATGCTGAAAAAATAAAGCATTAAGCAAACAGGTCAACCTGACCGCGGCTTTTG
>CAVSRI010000004.1:0-61924 GCA_963730275.1 uncultured delta proteobacterium
TCGCGTACGACATCAGCGGTATGGTAGCACAGGATCACAACGGACAGTTCCGGAACTTTTGTTTTTTCGCTCATAGTAGCTTTTACCTGCGCAACGAACGGGTGATGCGCTCAAAAAAGCGAATCCGGCATCCAATAGCCGAATCGACACACTAGTCCTATCGTCGAAGGATAATAGAAGCTGAACACCGTTTGAAAAGAACGATGTTTGCGATGTATCGAGCCACTGATTCCGGCTTCGCCACGCTCCAACTGGCGGGTAGTTTTGAAGCAAAGCGCGGATTGATCGAGGTTTGAATGGGGCCCAGATACAGACAACTTGAAAGCGATGCGATCTTCGGCATGGCGCAGGCGAAAGGCACGAAACGCCATTGATAGCGCCGCCTTGCTCGTACTATAAGCGGGGCAATTGGCATCCGGCCAAAGGGCCAGCAAAGAGGAAACCCCCACGAACTGCATGGAACGCCTCGGATGACGATCCATCCAATGGGAAATCCAGAACAATGCCCCTTCCACATTGATCCGTAGCACCTCCTGCATTTTTTCCCAGGAAAGCGCGGCCTTCTCTTCTTCGTATCCGACCGCCGCGTTCAAGATGACGGCATCCGGCCAAAACCCGGCGGCATCCATCTCCTCGGCCGTACGCCTACGGCTTTCCGAATTACCGACATCGCAAAGGGAATGGCGGAATCGTCCTTGTTCTTCTTCAAGAAGGTCGGGGACTGCGGTGCGCGAGACCCCCCATATGGAATGTCCCTGCCGCATCAGCTCGGCAATTATCGAACGTCCGATACCACGAGATACACCTGTTACCATGCAATTCATTCTGTATATTTCCCCTCCACAAAAGATATGTATCGAATCTGCATGCAACCCACGACGTTCCCGACCTGAGATTTGAACATCAGTTCACCTCTATCCAAGGAAGCCACCGGTGACTTCCAGTGACGACTTCTCAATCCGTCTGGCCGGGTTCCCGATATATACTCCGTCTGGTTCTGTATCAGCTATCACAACTGCCCCTGCCCCAATAAAACTTCGTTCGGCTATCTTTAAGGCATCACGAATGACGGCACCCAACCCGATGAAACAGCGTTCGCCAACAGTTACATTGCCGCCGAAAGTGGCTTCTGCTGAAATAAATGAGTGCTTCCCTATTTTGCAATGATGCGAAATATGCGCACCACTTCGAATAATTACGTTATCCTCAATCGTAGCAAAGGGCTGTATAATGGCATGTTCATAAACGAGGCAATTTTTACCAAAGGACTGATTGGGCCAAACGCTTGCCCTGCTCGAAATATAACTAATGAGTTCATAACCTGATTTAGTTGCCTGCTGAAACCTTGCCATTCTCAATCCGTTGATTCCGGTATACCCAAGTGGAATTAAAAGTTTTGTTGTGCTTGGCGGATAGACATTCAACAAATCTTCAAAGGGAATTACCGGCAGGCCCTCGTGCATACTCTTAGTTAAGAATCTCTGATCAACAGTAAATGCTTTTACGGTCCATTGGCTGTCATTTGTCAGACAAAAAAAAGCCAAACTGGAGAATGTACTGGCACCAAATACAACTACAGAATTAGTTTTCATTACTTAACTCCATAACGCCCATTATTTCCCGCTTCCAGATGCAAGATTTCACGAAGTTCGGTTGATGACATTAGTTCGCTTCCATTTGCTTCGCGCAATACATGTATCCTATTAATTAGATCTATATTTCGTGCCAGTTTGGTCCGTCCCTGATCAAACCAAATATTATCCTCCAATCCAACTCGAACCCCACCGCCAATTGCTATTGCAACTGAGTTCATGGTCAGCTGGAAATCGCCAATAGCACCTACACTCCAGATCGAGCCCGGAGGTAGATCGTTGATCATAACTCCGAGATGCAGTAAATCCGGCTGGGCGCAAGCAATGTTTCCCATAATCAGGTTAAAATAGAAAGGAGGTGCGATCAGCCTTTTTTTATATAAGTACTTGGCATAATTAATCATGCCGGCATCAAAGGCCTCCAGCTCCGGACGAACACCTCTCTCAGCATCAATTGCGCCAACTTCTGAATTATCTCTGGCTCGTTGATGCTGGATTTTTGGTTAAAATTCAGTGAACTAAGCGTAAGAGTACCCATGTCAGGCTTCAAGGAACCTTCTAACTCGAGAGCCTGAGCACGTATTTCAAATTCTGGTGCATCACGTCCGCTCAGGGATACACAGATAATCAATTCGGGAGCATAAGTTCTGATTCCCCCGATCAGCTGCGCATAGAGTCGCTTCTCATGGCTTGATCCGCCCGTGATAGGATCACGAGCATGCAGGTGCAACATTGTGATTCCTGCTTCCCAGGCAGCATGTACCTCTTCAATGATCTCGCTAACACTAATTGGCACATAAGGTGTCATTTCCTTTACAGGGATCATTCCTGTCGGTGTGAAATTGATAATTAATTTTTTCATGTTTAACCCCCGTCTATGTGCTCATGTTCTAGCAAGAAAATCTTTGCCCGGAAATGTAAATATCTGAAAATTTATAAATTCATCAAATTAACTCAATAACAATCTTGTAACTTCTGCCGATTTTATGTTGTTCAAACACAAAGTAAAGAGGCAGACAAGGAACGCGGGAAAATATATTTTCTAGAACCGGGCAGGTACGTTTTAGTTCCGGTTTCAAAAATGGCATCGTATTTAGCAAAGGATGGAAGTAACGCCGTGGACTTATTTCATTATCCATACGTACCTAAAGGCGGCTTCGATCAGATCGGGATTGATAGTTACGCCAGTTTTACCGCTGATCTTTCGGGAACACCCTTGTGTGAGGAAACAGGACCTTTTCGCTTCGCGGGCACACCAGCTATCACAATGCATCCTTCATCAAAATGATTTACAACAACAGCTCCAGCACCAACAATAATTGCTTCTGACAACCTGATATTAGAGCTGACAACAGAGGCGGAACCTAAAAAGCATCGTTCACCAATTACCGCACTTCCGGCGATACTTACATTATTGGCGAAATGGCAGTATGGGCCTACTTTAACTCCGTGCCCAATTTTTGTACCAGGAGCAATCAACGTATGATGGCCAATTTCTGTAAATTCATTTAACGAGCCGCGAACGATCGTAACATCCGTACCTATGAAGCAGTCATCACAGATCAAAACACCACCCACTTGCGGTTGAATGATCCTTTCCCCATTTTTATTCCATGCCCATGCAATACCAGTTGCTCCTATGTACGAGCCTGCTTCAATAATAACATTTTTCCCGAGGACGGTGTGGTCATAAATAACCACATGTGCATGGATATTTGTGCCTTTATTGATTATACATTTGCCAATAATACTGTATGGACCAATGGATACATCCGGATCAATTTTTGCCTCCGGATGGATAATGGCGGTGGGATGAATATGATACTCTTGACTATCTTTGAAAAAGATCCGACATAATTGATAATAGACGGCCTGGGGTTCATCCACGATAAGAAATGAATTGCGATTTTCCAAGTCCGGCGTCACCTGATTCGAAATAATGATGCTATTTTTAATATCACTCACATTAGACTCTACAGCGGCGGTTAAATAATATAATCCTGCAGCTTCTATTTTTTTGATACTGCAGAACTTATCTATCTGAATATCATTACCATACGTTCTGCAATCAACTCCCAAAGCAAGCAACCGGCCTGCTAATTCGTGAAGGGAAATGGATTTCTTTAACCTACCGATTTCCATTATTACAGTCACCCTATTTTTCTACTGATGGCGTTTATTTATCTTTTTTAATGCCGGAACCCCAACATATACCCCAGCTTCATTTATATCTTTGCTGACATATGCCTGTGCACCAATTACCGAACCAGGAGCAATCTTTACGCCTGGTCCAACTACGGCAGCAGTTCCAATATGTGTTCCCTTACCGATCACGGTTCCACCGATTTTTTCACCCGTATGACGGGAGTAAATAGTCATGACATTAGGGGATATGAATACATCATCTTCAATGGAGACTTCTCTTGCAATGGTCGAACCAAAACGTAATGTGACGTTGTTTCCGATTTTGTTATTGCCCGACGACCTAAAATAGCTGTCTACAAATACTTTATTGCCGATTCTCGTTCCTGATTTTAACAAAACATAATTTTCTATGGTGACGTCATCGCCTATAATTACATCTTTTTCAATCTTAACAAACGACCCGCATTTGAAATTTTTACCGTGTTGGAAATCATCTGCAATGTCACAAAATTTAAAGCATTCCATCATCGTACCTCCTGATTTATTTCGGCTGTTCAATATACAGTAGGTGGCCTTATATAAAGCATTTAATATATTTTGCCGGGAAACGCTATCGCAATCAGGCTAACCTTGAGCTGCGTTTTAAAATCAACACACTTCGTTAGCAATGACATCTGGATTAGGCCTGAATCGCCTGCAAAACCAAATTACAAATGTGCGCTACTTCCAATCTCTGTAAACCTACATATACAGGAAGACATAAAACGCGGCCTGAAACATTCTCGGAAACTGGACAGGCTCGTTTTACTTCTGGTTTCAAAAATGGCAGGGCATTAAGTGAAGGATAAAAATAACGACGAGGGCCAATACCGTTATCCAAGAGTGTCCTTCGCACTCTCATCATTACATCATGCGAGGAGAAAATGATAGGGTAGTAGGCGTAGTTGTATTCTAGGCCTGCAGGCGCCACCGGTCGCTGCAAGGGGCAGCCTTTAAGTTGTTCGCCGTACCAGCCTGAACACGCTTTGTGATAAGCAATTATATCATTCACCTTTGGTAACATGCAAAGTCCGATAGCTGCATGCAATTCAGACATCTTGGCATTGATACCAATATCCAAATAATCATCCTCGCCAACGTGACCAAATTTTTTCATCAAACCGATTTTTTTTGCAACATTTTCATTTTTGCATACAACAGCCCCGCCTTCTGCTGAATGAAACAACTTAGTGGCGTGAAAACTCAACACAGAGATATCACCGTGACACACAAGCGATTCGCCATTGATCTTTACCCCAAAGGCGTGCGCGGCATCGTAGATCACTTTAAGTTTATGTTTATCGGCAATCCGTTTAATTTTTCCGATGTCACACGGATAGCCATAGACATGGGTAGCCAAAATCGCAGAGGTATTCTCAGTAATGGCGGCTTCAATCAAATCGGGATTTATACAGAAAGTATGATCCTCGATATCCACAAACACCGGCTTGCAGCCTTCCCATAAAATGGCTGTTGTGGTTGCCACATAACTGTATGGCGTTGTGATAATCTCACCCTTCAGCCCCTGTGCCTTGATGGCAAGCTGAAGCGCTAGTGTACCGTTAGCAACTATCTCCAAGTTGGCTACGCCAAGATAATTCTTTAAATCGTCGCTTAGCTGGCGAGAAAATTGACCGTTATTCGTGATATGGCCAGTTTGCCAGATCTTTTCGAGGTAGCTTGTGTATTCATCGTAAGGCGGGAGATAAGTTTTAGTAACTGTAATCATAGTTTCTCCACGATATAGAGGATGCTGGTATCTTTCAACCCGAGCATTTTAAATACTTCAGCGCCAAAATGCTCTATGCCTAATTGACTAACTGAAAATCCATGTTTCCTAATCTTGTTGACGTAGTCGTTATGGGCATAGAGCCTTATATGATCATTTTGCCCAAACATCATCCACCGCCCTCCCTCACTGATCACGGAAGTATCTTCTACAGTTTTTTCCAATCCAACAATAATCGGCGCCATTAAAATACCTAAACCCCCTTTTTGGGTGATTCTGTATAACTCCTGAATTGCTCGGTCATCACTCTCAACGTGTTCTAAGATATGGCTACAAATGAAAAATTCAAAACTTTCATCTTCGAATGACATTGACATAATATTTTCACGAAAATCAACTCCATCCATTTCCAAATCTGATGTTTTGTAGTCAAATAATCCCATCGCTCTGATTTTTTTTGAAAGGGCTGATTCAGGTGCAAAGTGAATGAACCGGCTCCCTTTCCTGACAATCCCTGATTCTATCTGTCTGTCTAACCAAAAAGCGTAAAGTCTTTCCCTATCCGAGGCACCACAATTCGAGCACGAGTATGTTTGGAGTGAAGTCATCTCACTTTTTCCAAAGTGCACAAAACCATAACGTGCCGCATGATCAGGATAATAGTCTGATAGAGGCATAAAAGTAGCTCTATTTTGCCCGCATACCGAACAAGCAGCAGATGTCACCTGTTTGAATAGCTGCTCAAAATATCTGAATAATTTCTTCTTCATAATACTGATTTGACTTCAACTGTATTCGGTATAAATACTTTAGCCCAGATTCTACTTATTTCACTACGGTTCACTCTGAAAACGATGCCATCATCAATTACATCGAGAAATTTTGCCGTTTCGTCCAAAATGACCGGTTCCGTAAGCTGAAACTGGATGCTGTATACCCCTTCTCGTAAAGGTATATGTGTTTTGTAAGTTACAACAAATCTGTCCCCGGCCATCGCTTTAATGTAAGGGATATTTAGTTGCCGCAGGCCAGTTCCCAGAATCAGATTTTTTTTATCATCCATAATGTAGTAATTTGCTGAAATTACAGCATTGGAATGACTTATAAAGTAAATATTTATTATAACCTCTTGATCAAAATTAACATCAAGAAGCTCGCACCCCCGCTCATCGAGTAGTTCGACAAAGCTTATTTTCGCACCTCCAGATCCGTATCTGAATGTGGCAACACGAGCATCAAATTTCTCAGAGGTTTTAAATTCCGGTTCTGTTTCAATTTCCGATGTAGCTGGATTGCTCTGAGTTACTGCTGAAAATATTCCCGGAACTCTAGTAGATTTTCTATGCTCTTCATTCATTTCTTCGCGCATTATATGGATATATTGCTCTGTCACATCCGAAGCTTTGCCAATTGCATGGATTCTGCCGTGCTCAAGATAGATTCCTCGTGAACACAGGCTTTTCACCGTCCCAATATCGTGGCTGACAAACAACACCGTTGTCCCGCGCTCCTGTATACGAGTGAGCGCAGTCATGCACCTGGCTTGAAAATTCATATCACCTACAGCTAACACCTCGTCAACAATCATGATTTCCGGATCAGAGACGATGTTGACGGCAAAGGCCAGCCGAACAAACATGCCGCTGGAGTAGGTTTTAACCGGCTGTTCGATGAACTCGCCGATGTCGGCAAAGGCGGCAATTTTGTCAAACCTTTCGTCAATCTCCTCTTTGGTAAGTCCCATGATCGACGCACTCATATAAACATTTTCGCGACCGGTAAATTCCGGGTTAAATCCAGAACCCAGTTCCAGCAAGGCTGCAATACGGCCATTCGTTTCGACGGTGCCGCAGGTTGGCGTCAACGTACCGCAGATGAGTTGCAGCAGGGTGGACTTGCCCGAACCATTGCGCCCGATAATGCCTACCGTCTCACCTTTCTTCACTTCAAAAGATACATCCTTCAGCGCCCAGAACTCACGGAAATATTGATGGGAAGACTGTCCGAAAAGCCGCTGCAGGCGAGGAATAACAAATTGCTTAAGCCGATCACGCGGATTGCCGTAAATCTCGTAATATTTGCCCAGATCGCTGACTCGTATAGCAATATCATTAGAGGACATCGGCAAATCCCTTTCTGGTTTTCTGGAACCAGATGTAGCCCGCCCAAGCGACGGCGGTGGCGATCAAGGTGTAAATGCCCAATCCCATCCAGTTCGGCAAATGTCCCCAGATCAGTACTGCGCGAGACTGTTCAATAATGAAGGTAAGCGGATTGGCCATGATCCATGGTCGCAATGCTATCGGCAATGCTGTCAGTGGGTAAA
Organism: uncultured delta proteobacterium; assembly: GCA_963730275.1. GTDB lineage: Bacteria > Desulfobacterota > Syntrophia > Syntrophales > Smithellaceae > UBA4810. The sequence goes on from CAVSRI010000004.1 coordinate 7,832, forward strand.
AGATGGGGGAGGCAAACATCATTACCATAGTGATAATGCCTGTGGTTTGACCTAAATCACGAAGGAATACACCCAGCGATGCCAGCATCCAGGCAAAACCAAGAGTAAGGATAATAAGCGGCAACAACACTAAGGGGATGAATATTATCGTCCAATTCAGATAACCGTTAAATAGTGCAAAAGCAATCAGCAGCACACCAAGGCTTACGAGGTTGTGGAATAGGGCTGCGCCTATAGTAACTGCCGGCAAAATATCCAGCGGGAATACTACTTTTTTAACAAAATTTACGTTGGAGGTAATCAGCGTCGGTGCGCGGTTGATTACCTCGGCAAAAAGGCCATGGACGATCATGCCCACAAACAGCACAATGGCAAACTGCGTTTTAGTCTCATCAGTACTTATACCCCAGCGGGCTTTGAAAACAACGGAGAACACAAATGTGTAGATGGTAAGCATGATTAAGGGATTGAAGAATGACCAGGCGATACCTAGGACTGAGCCCTTGTAGCGGCCGACTACTTCGCGCTTGGTCATTTGCGTGATGAGTTGGCGGTTGCGCCAGAGACTACGCAACAAGGACATCGGCGATATTGGTTGCCTGGCATGAGGATTCACCTGCACGCGACCACCTCTGTATAGTATTTTAGAGTGGTTATATTATTACTCATCATATAAAATCTTTACACAACTAACCTGCAACTTCAACAGAATAGAATAGGGCCATTACACGTTTAAGAATAGCTCAGATAGGCACAATTTTTTTTATGGCATCCATGAGTGCTGTGGTAGTAATGGATTTCATGCAGGAGTTCGTCTGACACCGGCTCTCAAAACCCAGGTTGAGGCAAGGAGAACATTGCAGGCAACCTTGCAAAGAAATTGCATTTGCGGCGAGCGGACCCCATCGTTTGACCGACGTAGGGCCATGTAAGGCAATGAGGTTGCACCCTAGGGCGGAGGCTAAATGCATGATACCGGTATCTACACTTATTACCAGCATTGATGATTTCAGGAGTTCGGCGGTTTGTTTTAAATCAAGTGTTCCAGCAACAATATTAACGCTGCCCCTATTCGCTATTTGTGCTTTGATTTGCTCCGCTTTTTCACGATCAATTTTCGCGCCCGTAAGAAATACTTCATAATGATGCACTGTTAATTGATCTATAATTTCTATCCAATTTGCATCAGGCCATTCTTTTAAATATGATCGAGACCCGCCGGGAAACATGTGAATGGTGATTCTGTTATCACTACTTTCCGGAATCTGCATGTTGATAAAAGGGAGATTATGGCAATCTAAACCTAGCTGTTTTAGCAGGTTTTTGTAATTGTCTAATTCATGCAGATGGGCGGAATGCTCTGCAATTAAATCATATATGTAATGTCGATACTGGCCTTTTGTCTTGAAGCCGACTTTAAAACGTGCATTAGAAAAACACGACAATAATGCGTTGATCCTGGGCCAAGGGCCGAAATCAATCCAGATATCATATTCACCCGATTCCTTTATGATATGAATACACTTCAATGGTTTAGCCACCGGGAGTTTGATGATTCTATCGATTCCGGATATCAGGCATGCTATTTCATAATTGTTGGAAGCGACAAAAAAAGTTAGCTGAACACGGGGATAGACATCTTTGAAGTCTCTTACAACGGCGGACAGGAGGACAGTATCTCCTATTCCTGCGGTTTTCAAAAAAGCCACATTTTTTATATTCTCTGGAATGATTTTATTTCTTTTTTTAAGCAAACCTAATATAAAGATAATCGGAATGCCGACGTACCTGTCCAAAAAGCGAAACTTGCTATTTCCTCTTTCACGATTATATTTCATGCTACCGTTTCTTTACTCAATATAAAATATTTGCAAAATTCCTGCAGGAGCTACGTTCGAAATAAAGCGGACTAATTCCTATATCAGAACCAATAGCGAAAACTTAAGGATAGCCTTTTCGAACAACATTCTATTTCCCCTTCACGCCTCTTTTTCACGATGCGTTAAGACTGTTTGTGTCCTTCAGGATAGATGTGAGCATCTTAAGGTCTTCGGTGTTTAGATAGAGGTGATCGCCATTCATGGGTAGTCAAGAGAAACCATCTACATGGGAAATAAAGTCGCGGCAAAAGAATTGTCCAAGATGCCATAAATTATTCAGCCTAAATTAAAATAATATAGTAACTTGTTAAAATCACATAAGCAGTAGATAATAAAGAAATAGCAGAAAAACAGACGATTAATAAGCAGTAGGAATTATATAGGGTAATTTGTCTATTGTTTTGCATCAAAGAATCCGGCTCTACCGTGCTTTTTCGTTTGATTTTAGCCGTTTTCTTTTTTTGTGGCGTAAAAATAATATTTAAATATGTCCAAACAGAAGTGTTATAGAAAAAAAGAAAAAACAACGGCGCGTAAGGAATGAAGTATCGTCCTTGAACATCCAATATGTCATTTTGTCCGACCGGTGTCCAAATTATATAAAGACCTGTTTCAATGAATATAACTCCTGCAATAAATATGGATGCAATAATTAGTTTATTAGTCCAACCAATTTTAATATCGTAATTGGAGAGCAGAAACGCTGTGATGATTAATATCAATAAATAGAAATTGATCAGCCATTTTGGTAAGGGCTTATTCAACCAACCCAGAATACCGATAAAACTATCCAGATGAAAAGTCCTCTTAGAAATAAAAACTGAATTAAATAGAATTTCCAGATATTGGATAGGGTTATTCAGGATAAAGCGTTTTTGTTCAATGGAATTTATGCCTTCAGGGATCTTGTTTCGATCAGATCGATGGAAATTCTCAATAGGAGTTGGTGCCGGTGCCGGAGTTGAAAGTGCATCTGGAGATAACGTAAAATTCATAGTTGGCTTTGTCGAGTCAGCAGTTTTGGGTTGAAAAAGCGGCTTGAGGGCTTCGATTTGAGTTGCCATAATAACAGTAATTACTAAACTCATAAAGATAACGGTGTATTTTTTTAAAGACCCTATTCTGTATACGGGAATTAAAAGAAACATTCCTATTAATATGGTATAAATAGATCTGGTGGTTGCCACGAAAAAAGAGACAGCAAATAAAATGACCAAATCCTTTGTGCTGATTTTCTTGGTCTGATCATAGGCAAATTGAAGGAACAGGGCGATCAGCAAAAAAGAGAGGCTGATAATCATTGCGTCTTTGGACAAAGAAGCGCATAAATATAAAGTCATGGGCATGAGTCCCAGCAAAAAGAAAATCCATTTGAAAAAAGGCGTGTTCCGGATCGCGAAAAAAATAAGCACAATGGAAAATAACAGATTAAAAATCCTTCCCGTATATAAAAGTATTACAGGTGAACAGTTAAACGTTTTTCCAATTAACATTCCTAATGCCTGGGGGAAGTAAGGGAAAATAAAACCACGAGCAAGTATTGCTGATCTGGCTTGTGGATTTAATTCTACCTCTCTCTGAGAAAGAATTTCATTAATATTTGTTTTTTCCAAGGGATTGAAATTCAATCTTCCAAAGGTATCAAATAATTTTATAAGCGAAGCAGGAACGGTAGAATCAAATTGGAAAATGTTGAATTCCGCAAGCTGATATGCCCTGTTCAGATGGTCGTGTTCATCAGGGATCTGAAGCGGCGGTGTGATAAATACCAATGACAATCCGAAAACCAATGCCAAAACAACATAAATATTTTCCGGGACAAAGATCAATCGAACGACGAATGACCGGGATTTTTCTGCAAACACTATGAGCAAAGTCAGAATTGAGGCCAAAAAGAAGAGAAAAAATTTAAACCAATTTACAGAACTAAAATTAGATTCATAGGTCCGCATACACAAACTGCCTTCTAACAGGAAAGCGTGCCCGGAGCTTTTTAAGGTTCCGATCACATCTTCATTGACCACTTGCCTCACCAAAAGTTTTCCTAATTTTCCTATCGGCGTCCTCGGTACAGCCAGATGGTTATCTTTGTTGCCGGTTTCGGTGGATAAACAGAGAATTACTTTCTTTCCCTTTCCCACATGGATCTTTTCGGGAAATTTAAAGAGCTTATATTGGAGTCTATCTAAATTTTCGTTGGTAAAGCGCTGGACATAGAGCGTCTTATAATTGTCATCTAGTAACATAAGTGTATTTTCATTCCGGTATTGTACATCAGAAGAAACCATGGCCAACTCCACGGCTGTCAGGTATTTCTTTGTCATCGTAAATTCCTGAATAATCAAAAACTCTTTTGTCAACGCTCCTAATTCAAAGTCTCCTTTTAATTCATCCTCCTGGGTCGGAAAAAATAAAACGGTCAGGTTTGAAGAATAAATAATTACTCCGGAAAGAATCAAAAATATAAATCCGATGATTAGGTATTTACTTTTTTTCATGGTATGCCATTAATCTTTTCCATGTTATCTTTTAAAATTTAAAAATTTAAATGCTATAAAGAAATCAAAATTTATCAAATACAAAGTTATTTAACATTATTTCTACGACATCTTGAACTTTGGCAACGGATAAATTGTCGAGGCAATCACTTCGGCCACTGCCGCTGCAACCCTTTTTATGACAGGGTGAACAATCCATGTCCGGTACAACGACCTTGTTTTTTTCTCCCGGCGGCGCCCATTCATGCCAGTCGGACGGGCCGTAAATAGTCAAAGTCGGGGTGCCCACAGCCGCCGCTATTTGCGGGGCCGCGCTGTCAACGCCGATATGCAGGCGGCTCATTTGCAGGAGAGCCGCGAGCTCTCTGAGGGTGGATTTGCCGGCCATATTATAAACGGGAAAGTTTGTCATAGATGAAAACGCATCAGCCTTTTTTCTTTCTTCTTCGGAGCCTGTGATTAGAGATGGAATTTTATATTTTCCCCAAACGAAAGACATAAGATGTTTCCACTTATTAATGTCCCATTCCTTATAAGACCAGCGCGAAAAAGGGTTGATCGTTATAAATCTTCGGCTAGTATCTATTTTTTCCGCGGCAAGCATTTCTAAAACGTTATTTTTAATTGTTTGCGAAACAAATATTTTGGGGATAGCGTTTTTTTCTTTTATTCCGAATCCCCGGAGAATTTTTAGCGATTGTTCCGCCGCGCCGTAAATACTTTCCTTTTGCGGCAGCGGGTCAACTAGGTGCGTAAACACTCTATTGCGCCATTTCCATCCCGGATAGTAAAGAGCCGCCCTTATTTTGGATCCGGCCAAAAAAGTTATAATTGTTCCACGGTCATCGGCACGAAAATCAAAAGTCAAATCGAATTTTTCTCTGCGCAATTTTGTTAATAACCAAAGGTTCGTTAACATACCCTCTTTGCCAGTTTGAAACACCTTGTCGATATGATGATCATCCAAAAGAAGATCACCGTATGGTTTTCTGGTTAAGACTGTTAGTGCGGCACGCGGATAAATGGTTTTAACTGCTTGGAACGCGGGAATTGCCCACACAACATCACCTATATCGCCTAATTGGATAATCAATATCTTTTTTATTGGAATATTTATTTTATGCTGAGCGGAAATAAACATTTTTGTTTAGTTAAAATTAATTTTGGATTGAAAATAAAACATTAAATTGTTTTTTATAGAACAGCTTCGTTTTCCTGAGGCGTATATTCGGGAACTATTTCTTTGAGTATTTTCTTAATGGCACGAGAATCATGACGGAGAGCGTCTTCCGTCAGTTCATCAATTTTATTTCCCAGTATTTTTCGCGACTCCTGCAAAATATTTCCTTCACCGGGTTGATAATTTGATCGCAGTACCATTATCTTTTCATGCCCGGTAGGAAGAATATCTTCACCTACGGTAATAAGTTCCTCATATAATTTTTCCCCATCACGCAAACCGGTAAAAATAATTTTTATATCCACATCCGGTTCTTTCCCGGAAAGGCGGATTAGGTCGCGTGCCATATCGGCTATCTTAACCGGTATTCCCATTCTTAAAATGAAGACTTCTCCGCCTTCACCCATAGCACCGGCCTGTAAAATCATCTGAGCGGCTTCTGGAATGGTCATGAAATAGCGGTTTATTTCCGGATGAGTAACGGTCACGGGGCCTCCCTGTTCAATTTGCCGACGGAAAATCGGAATTACCGAACCGGACGAACCGACAACATTGCCAAACCTGACGGCCATTAAGCGCGTATCATTGCCTTGCACGGATTGCATGATTAATTCGGTAACCCGTTTGCTTGCCCCCATGACATTTGTGGGACGCACCGCTTTGTCAGTGGATACCAGAACAAAGCGCTCGACATGATGCTTAATTGAAATATCCATGGTAACACGGCTGCCGACGATGTTATTGAAAACCGCCTCCCAGGGATTCTTTTCCTGCATAGGCACATGTTTATAAGCGGCAGCGTGAAAAACAACTTGAGGTTTATATTTTTTAAATATATCATTCATTAAATTTTTATCTTGCACATGCCCCAGTATTGCCTCGCATTTATGAAAATACCTTTCATTTTGCAGTTCCATTTGAATATTGAAGAGATTCATTTCACTGGCATCAAGCAAGATGAGGCAGCTGGGCTGATATTTTATCACCTGCCGGCACAACTCGGAACCAATCGAACCACCGCAGCCGGTAATTAAAACTCTTTTGCCGTCCAGATAGCCACGAATACCCATAGCATCTAATTGTACAGGCGGCCTTCCCAACAAGTCTTCATAGCTTATATCTCGGAGTATTTTAATGCTTACCCGGCCGTCAATAAGTTCGCCCATTCCCGGCAATATTTTATAAGAAACATTACAATCCTTGCAGGTTTCCACTATATTCCTGATCTGATCTCCCTTTGCCGAAGGAATGGCAATGAGTATTTCCTTCACCTCTTCCTTCTCCAGAACAGATGTAATTATTCCCAGATTTCCCAGCACGGGTACGCCGTGGATCGACCTGCCCTTTTTTTGGGGATCTTCGTCAATGAAACCGATTACTTTATAGTGCAATTGATTGTTTTCAAAAATTTCCCGCAATATTTTTTCGCCGGCAGCGCCAGCTCCGATAATCAATACTTTCTTATAAGTAACTTTTGAGAAAAGTTCTTCTCTGATTTTTGGATTGGCATAACGGGCAAAGTAAGAACGAATAGCCATGAGTTTGCCGCCAATCAATAGAAAAGTCAAAGCACCGTCTACAATAAAAATGGCGCGGGAATATCCTTTAAAACCACTCATATATAAAATTACAGCGAGGATTAATAAAGTGGATAATAAACATGCCCGCGCTAAAAGCCAGAAATCCCTGATACTGGTATAGCGCCACATTCCCCGATAAATGCCGGAAGATAAAAAAACAATAATCTTCAAAGGAACAATCCAAAGGAGAACTGTTTTTATTTGCTGAATGTAAATTGGGCTAAGTGAAAATTCAAAACGAAATAGGTAAGACGCAATAATAGAAAAAACAAATATCAATACATCGCTGAAAATCATCAAATATATTGGGAGGTTTTTTATTTGGAAATACATATTCATATTAATGAACAACGCCTTCCTTTGCGTTAACCATATCCATCATATTAGTTCCGGATAGTGTCTGATGAACAAGAAACATCATGACGGTATCACCCAGTTCTTCGGCAACCTGCAGTCTTTTTTTAGGCCACGTGCCGATAGCGCCAAAAAAGTTTCAGATGACAAGTTTGTTCGTCGTTGATGGATGAACCAGAGTGTCAATTTTCCTCCGTTTCATGCATTGTTTTATTGCCTGCTCAATATTCGCATGTGTTTTATAATATTCTTTTTCTAAAACCGAACTGGCCGGCGCAGGGCAGTCAGGAAGCGTTACTCTTTGTATAGGTGCCTTCAGATATTCAAAGGCCTGTTCTGAAACGATGGCCGATATTTCCGCCGCCAGACCACATGTTTTCCAGCCGACATCAGCAACAACTAACCGTCCAGTTTTCTTAACTGAAGCCAATATCAGACCGCAATCGATGGGCTTTGCCGTCCGAAGATCAATACACTCCACATCAATGCCTTCTTTTGCCAAATTATCAGCCGCTTTTAATGTCTCGCGCACCATTAATGAAATTGCGACAACTGTTACAGCGGCACCTTTTTTTCGAATAATACCCTTACCGATTTCCACCTCATAAACATCTTCCGGAACAATATCTTCATCATTATATAAAAAGCGATCATCAATATAAACTACGGGATTTGGGTCGCGAATTGCTGCAATCATTAGCCCCTTGGCATCATAAGGCGTGGCCGGCATCACCACCTTTAATCCCGGAACATGCGCAAACATGGCATGTAAAGCTTGGGCATGCTGAGCCGCCTGCTCGCCACCGCGATTGATGATACCCCAAATAACCACCGGCACGGATAATTTGCCGCCGTTCATATAGTACCAGTTAGCTGCCTGATTGATGATCGGATCGAAAGCATAAAGCATAAAATCCATGCGTGGATGAACAATAATCGGCTTCATACCCGCAAGAGCTGCTCCGACAGCCGTACCAGTCATCGCATTTTCAGAAACGGGCGTATCAATAACCCGTAATTTCCCGAACCTGTCTAACAAGCCCTGTGCGGTATTGCCGACATACCATGGGCTTTTCGTCCCCTGCCCCATTAGAAAAACTGAAGCGTCGGCGGCCATCATTTGATGGAACGCCTCGTTAATTGCCAGACTGTAGCGAAGTTTTCTAGCGGAAGACATTATTGAGTAAATCCTTTCGATCCGGGTATGGACTACTTTTGGCAAAAACATGCGCGGCGGCAACCTCAACATCCACGTCCATTCTTATTTTGCGTAAAGTTTCCGCATCAAAATCGTGATGATTGAGCAGGCATTTTTCATAAGTTTTAACCGGATCCTTTTCACGCCATCTCTCAACTTCTTCGGGAGGACGAATGTCGGTGCGCAGGCCTTGAACGTTATCGTCCGGCCCCACGTGCCCCCGTAGTCGGTAGGTCAGGCATTCCAGAAAAAAAGGGCCGTCGCCCCGCCTGCATTTTTCGATAGCCTCTCTACCGGCCTCATAGACCGCGAGAACATCATTGCCATCTACCTCAGCATTCTTAATGCAGAAAGGATCAGCAATCGTACGGATATTATTTTGCACACGACAATCACGTATCGGCATATGAGTGGCGTAAAAATTATTTTCGCAAACAAAAATGATGGGAAGTTTCATCAGTGCCGCAAAATTTAAGGACTCATAAAGCACACCTTCACCTGCCGCACCATCGCCGAAAAAGACAACCGTTACACGATCATCTTTTCTGATGGCACTTGCCAATGCGGCGCCAAGACCCAGCGAAATTGTGCCAGAAACAATTGGCGCTGAACCCAGCATGCCATGCTCAGGATCAATGATATGCATCGACCCGCCTCTACCATGGGAGCATCCAGATTCGCGGCCATAAATTTCAGCAATCAACGCGTGCATAGAACCGCCTTTGGCTAAAAAATGACCATGTGCGCGATGATTACTGAAGATGTAATCCCTGACGTTCAGTGAAGCGCCAATGCCCGCAGCTATCGCCTCTTCGCCGGAATAAAGATGACATGGACAAAGAATCTCACGATTTAAGATCGGTTCAACCAAGCTTTCTTCACAAGCTCTCATGCGCAGCATGCTTCTATATAATGCTTCTAATAAATGATTTTGATAATTCACTAGTTTAACCTGGCCACTATTTTTCAATGATACAAGAATCAATAATTTCAAGTTCTTCGTCTGTCAAACGCCAACCATTTGCCCCTAAGTTTTCCATTACCTGCATATCCGTTTTCGCGCCAAAAAGTGCACACGTAACATCAGAATAATCCAGCACCCATCTCAGCGCAAGTTGACTCACTTGGCGACCCCTGCTTGCAGCCATCTGTTCAAGAAATTTTACGCGGTTGATATTCTTCAGAAAAATGTCCCCTGTAAATGCTGGCATTCTGCTTCGGTGATCATCATCTGCAAACTTTGTATTTGACGTAAATTTACCGGTTAATAATCCATCAGCAAGAGCACCCCAAGCAACTAAGCTAATACTATTATTCCCACAAATCGTCAATAATTCGTTAATTGAATCCCGATCAAAAATGTTTAGCCGCACCTGAATTGCTGCTACCTCTGCGACCTGCATTGCCTGTAACAATTGATCAGCAGAAAAATTTGCAACGCCTATTACCCCTATTTTACCTTCTTCACGCATACGATCAAGTGTGGCAATGCTATCCTGTATGGGCGTTATATTGTCTGGCTTATGTATATAGTAGAGAGGAATACAATCCAACTTCAAACGCCTCAAACTGTTTTCTACAGCCAGCTTGAGATAGGAAGGTGATGTATCTGTCCAAACCTTACCTACTTCATTCCACCTCACGCCGCCTTTACTGGCAATGATAACTTTTTTACGAGACGCATCCAATGTATCAGCAAGCAATGCTTCAGATTTGCCGAGCCCGTAAACGTCTGCAGTATCATAAAATGTAATGCCATTATCTAAGGCGCACCTGATAGCACAAATAGAATCAGCATCGTTAACTTTACCCCAGCCATGACCGCCTATTGCCCAACAGCCCATACCTAGACGACTGATTTCATATCCAGTTTGCCCCAGATGTATTGTCTCCAAGATGCTCATCGAACCGCGATCCTCTTCACAACCCGGCAAAGGGTCATCCAGAGAATGTTGAAGTCAGATCCAAGCGACCATTCCTTCACATATTTGACTCTTAATTCTGTCTTGCGGGGCATGATTTTTTCACGAAAATGCCTGTCGGGATCTATATTGCCTACGAGGTCATCAAGATTGGCAAACTCAATGGATGAATAATCCGTAATGCCGGGGCGCATGGAAAGAATAATTTTTTCCTCACCTTTATAAGCAGCTATATATTCCAATACCTCCGGACGTGGGCCAACGAGACTCATATCGCCCACCAATACATTCAAGAGCTGAGGAAGTTCATCTAGCTTGGCGCGACGCATATATGCACCAATCCGCGTCACGCGATTATCATTGGTGCCGGTAGTTGGCCCACCGAGAGATTCGGCATCCTCAACCATTGTTCTGAATTTAAAGATTCGAAAAGGCTTTCCGTACAACCCGGCGCGCACACCGCGGTAGAAGATTGGACCTGGGCTTGATAATTTCACAGCAACAGCTAGAATAAGAAACAAGGGACAAATAAGCAGAATGACAAAAAGGGCAATAAACACATCAAGTGCGCGCTTAATCCTCAGCGTCCAAATGGGATGATTGAATTGATATTTAGTTGCCGATGCTACAATCACTCGCCTTCTAATCTTTCCGTTAGCTGTTGTTTAATTGGTCTTTTGTATTGCACCACAGCAATCCATGCCAACCATCGAAGCAAAGGAATGTTGAGTATAATGCGGTCAATCATATTTAGCATTGCCAGAAGCGGTTTAAAAACAAAAGATTTTCGGAACGGCACTGCCATTAAAGCAGCAAGGTGAAATGTACAAATACTGAGTATAGAAAAATATTTTCCCCCGCCTTTTATTTGAGGGATTCCTAATATATGCTCAACTTCCCAATTGGTTCTGAGATGAGGCGTTTTTTTGCGATACCAGTGGATAAAGGGGTTATGGCGTAGTGCTTCTGTACAGACTAATTTTCCACCGGGCTTGAGAATACGGGAGAGTTCCTTATATGCTGCCAAAAGATCCAAATGGTGGAGGGCGCCATATTCATGAATGATATCAAATGTTCCATCGGCAAACTCGGTGTGCTCAGCGTCCATTACAACAAATTCACAAACAGGATCAACCCCGGCATTCTGTGCCAGTGCACGAGCATTCTCAATGGCAACTGAACTGATATCAATACCAACGACTCGCGCTGCACCTTGCTTCGCCATTTCTATGGCCACCTCACCGTTGCCACAACAATAGTCAAGAGCGACCGAACCATTAATCCCATCAAACAGCAGTGCATCACGGTATGCAAAACTTGACTTCGTGATGCTATAGAATTTCATATTGCTGAAATGCTGCTCAAAATCATTTTCACTTCCAACATATTTTTCTTCCAACTGGCTGGGGGATGTATCAGTATGATATTCATAAGCTTTAACGATCGACCTGCGGCGATCGGAATGCTCCACTTCCTTTAACTTTCGGTCTTCAAGAATATTATTCATGTCTTTGCTCATAGCTCTTCGCTATCCATTCAAGGTGTTTTGAAAAGTCTTCATAGATGATATCACTTCTGAACTTTGTCATAAAAAGTGTAAGAGATCTTTCGCGCATCCGACGTGTCTGTTCCGAATGATCATAAAACCAAAGGATTCCCTCAGCCAATGACGCAGGATTGCCGGCCTCATAGTTTCGCCCTATGTCATGTTCTTGGATTAATTGTTCCAATTCTCCTGGTAGAGATGAAAGCAAGGGAAGACCGGCTGCCATATATTCAAACGGTTTATTTGGCAAAGACATAGTAGCATCTTTAGAATAAGCAACAAGACCCACATTTGTTTTAGCAAGGATTTTTTGAATTTTCGAAGCATTGAGCCAACCCGGCATGGCAACGTTTGGCAAACGACGCCCCTTTTTAAAAAACTCATTGCTAAGCTCACCTTGCCCAATAATAATTAGTTGAACTTCTTGTTTGTCAATCAATAATTTTGCAGCATTCAAAATGTTTTGAATATCGTAAAATTTACTAAATGTCCCGACATATGTCACAACAAACTTATTTTGACCGATACCACATTCTTGTATGATTGGATCTGTCCCCTCATCTGTATGTGTCAAACTTGGCTTAATAGCATCTACAGAACCAAGCGGATAAAATTTATCAGTCTCTCGAGCCGCTCTTTGTGCATAAAAGAGGCCTTTTTGTAAATATGCTTTTGAAACTGCAGTTATCCCTGTTGCATTCTTAAAAATATAGCGAGCTCGCTTATATTCTGAATACAGAAGTATTTGCCCAACACGATGCAAGGCCTTTGGAACCATAGTTAAATAAACATCGGGCCAAAGGTCTCTGACATCCACAATTATTGGTATATCCTGTATATTTGCATATTTGACAGCTGCTTCTGCCAGTTCCAGAACTGGCACAGGTGCAAATATGATATCCGGCACTTCACGACTGCTCGACAGATTCCGGAATTCCCTCGCGGTCTGACGGTTATGCAACAATCTTTTTAGAGAAAGGTCATTCGGGTAGCCACAGCCTTTGATAAACTGAATTGAAATCCGATCTCCAACTTTTTCAAATAAAGATTGCCTATGGATGTGCTTATGAGAAACATGGTCAAAAGATGATGTCCATAACTCAACACTATGGCCACGGTCTAAGAGAGCTTTCGCCAACATACCACAGCGCTGTGGTCGTGTTCTTGCGTCACCAAATGGAAGCGGTTCATATATGGTTACTATCCAGATTTTCATGGTTAGTATGAGGTAGTCATTAGCAGGAAATTAAATATGTGATAATTCCTATTTAGTGTCTATATACTAATTTAATTTTTACCAACTGCCCCCAAAGCCAGTCCCGTGTTACCGGTGTGATAACGGCTGTTATTCCCAGCGTTAATACAGAAATTATCGACAAATAAATCAGCAACGTAAATTGCGCCATTGAGGAGCTGATAAATAATTTCCCGGAAGAGGCAATAACTAAAGCCACAGCAAGCGGGATCAATACATCCTGCCGATACCAGCGCCATTTTTCTTTATTTAGCAAGTGGCGATGCATCAATGGAACTTCAAAAAGCACATAACCTACGTTTAAAATTAGCCAGACACTTGCTGCCCCAGTGGCACCATAGTTGGCTGTCATGTAAACTATCGACGTAACAAACAGCACAACGGCCACCAAATTACTAAAAAAAAATAATCTGGTCCAGCCAAATGACAATTGCAGCGCATGGGGAAGATACATAAGGGCATTAAGGGCGGTCCCGCAAATGAGAATACTCACAAGCACGTGCGATTTCTGAGCTGTTATCGGATTTTGCGTCCAGAGTAAAATGATTTCATAAGAATACAGGGCAACAACAATGGAAGCAGGTAAAATCAAAACAGCCATAAACTGGCAGCCTTTATGATAAAGTTGTTTCAACCCTTCCTCTGCGTTGAGAGAAACCAATTGGGTGAATCGGGGATAAATACTGGCGAACAGCGACACGCTCACACGCAATGGGCTCAAGGCAATTATGCTGGCCAGCGCGTAATAACCAAACATCTCCAAAGATAGCATTTTGCTTAATATGATTTTATCCACTTGAGTAAGAATTATTCCGAGGATAGTGGTGCCTCCAATCCCAGCAGCAAAACGGCCGATACCTTTCAGCAGCTGCTTTTGAAAAACAGGCCTGCTTTCACTTTTAGGCAGCCTATGCCAAAAAAAAGTCACTAAAAGAAATGTTTGTATTGCGCTGATAATGATCTGCCATAAAAAAAATGCCTGAATCGTGGGAGAAATCAGCCATAAAACGGCAACAGCGCCAACGCCGCGTAAAGTGCTTATGCTAATATTGATCGCATTTAATATAATCTGGCGTTGGAGCCCGGTAAGCCCACCTACGTAGAAACTGATTGGCCATTGCAGCATCAATGTAAATCCCATTATTAAAACTGCTTGTTCAATAGTTGAGGATGATAATTGCTCTGCCCTGACCCAATGATGGGCAATAAAAGGCGATGCTGTTATGACCGCAATTCCGATAACCAATGCTATACACCAGTAAACAATTTCCAGCGAACGGACCAGATTGCGTATTTCCTGTTCCTTTCCCGGCAGCACGGAAAGCCGCGCCATTTCACGGTTCAATGTGCCGCTGAACCCCATATCGAGAAGTCCGGTCATCACCTGGAGCATGGCAAAAAAACCGATTAGCCCATAGGATTCTATCCCCAGAAACTTTATATAAAGGGGTACGAACACGAGTCCCATGAGGGCCATCCAAGCATTTCCTAATAAAGTTGCGCTAATATTTTGTTTGAGCAGGCTCATAACAGACGGCCTCAGAACACCTCATTTTGAGTGGCTTGATCAGAATCATCTGGAAATATTTTTATCGGAGATGATCGAATTACTAATTAGAAAATTCTCTATCACATCAACGCATTCCAGCACCGGGTAATTGCCAGCGGTGTATTTGTAGCAAATACGATCTCATCAGGCAATGTGAGTTTACCTTTCATGTTGATGACCATGCAAACTCATCGGAGGTATTTTATATTTACCCCAGTTGCTCATTTCATAATGTTCAGTAACATGTTTTCTAATTTCTGGATCATTTGATTTCAGCATGTTAATCGGTGCGCTATAAATACTTTTTTAGCATCAGAATTATATATTGACCAGAATCCTTAGCCGCCTTTAAAAAACATACTCGGACATATTCCCCGGCCCGTATCCAAAACCTACTTTTCCAGAATAACCGACCCGATATCTTGGCCACATTGTTGCAATTATTTAGTTCAGAAGTATCCATTATAATTCAAAGGTTGTAGTCTGGAGACTGCTGACCAGTGTTTCTGGTTATACATAGATTACCGAATATAGATCCCAAATGCCTCATTCTCCCATAGAAGCCGATATCGAAGAATCTTTATATATTCAACCTTTAGATATTGAAGAATTTGTATACTGTCGTTGTTCCCTTCAATTTCACTTACATGCGGCCAGTTTTGGTCCCTGGTGGAAACTTTTTGAAATACAAATAATTTTGGCAAGTTATCGGCGGATTCCAATAATTGCTGGCGCTCTTTAATCTTATCCAAAGGACAAATTCCTGGCCATGCATATCCGATTGCCGAGCGCGTTTCTGTTAAATAATATATTAAAGGTATGCTTGTCACCGCAAAAATTGTGTCGCCCTTATTTGTATGTTTTTGAATCTGATACAGGAGCTCATCAAGAACCTTCACCCGTTCTTTTGTTGAATATATTGCACGAAGCGAGTAGTTCGAAAACTCTGTATTTAACTTAAATCTGTTAGGATTGTCTCTATAAATATTGGTATAGTGGAAAAACAGAGACGTAACCAATGTTACCGCCATAAAACAGTTCATTAAAGGTAGTATCGACAGTACCCCGTCCAATTTTTTGCTATCCTGTAATTTGTAAGCGCATAATATGGAAAGAGGTAATATCAGCCACATACCAAATGATTCCTTCAGGCCATCAGCAGACCCTATCGGTGTAATAATCAGCGTTATGATACCCACCAAAAGCAGTAGCGTCAAGTTTCTGTCTTGACCGCGGTTAACGGTTAGAAATATCCCTGAAAGAAAAATTACGACCCCAAAGGCAATATTAATCGCTATGAGAGCAAAAGAATTTATGGATAATCGTGATAAGAAAAACAGAGTGATGGCGCCTACTGTCACAAGAAAAATCAATCCTTCAGGTACTCTATCCCCTAATCTTCGGCCAATCGTAGCGATCACGTAAATGCCCCCTAGCAGACACGCTGTAGAAACGGTTATCAGTATGAACTGTAGTATGTATTTTTTGATTAATGGCCACACGTTGTGCGTCCCGTAGGCACCTCTAGCTGAATCGCCTAATGTGGCTAAAACAGATGTACTATAATTTGCCGACAAACCTATATGCTGGTAAAACAAAATGAAAAACAGAATCGAACAGATAAGACCAGCGACGGCCAGAAGCGATGTGCGTATATAACCAGATAAATTTCTATTTATAGTAATGTAATAAAAAAGAATTGCAATAGGAATCAGTATAAAAAGGATAAGTGTGATCCTACTTAATATAATTGGTATTACAATGAAGCCAAGCAAAAAACTATATATATGATATCTTTTAGTGTATGCCGTGCTTCTCAGTAATTTATTTAATATCCATAGTTCGATACTCATTAATAGCGCAGGAAAAGTGAAATAATCAATGATACATATACTAAAGTGCATTGTTACAAATATGGAAGAGATGAGAACAACCGCAAAAACTTTCTTGCGGTCAAAATAAGAAACTAAAATGGAAAATATGATTGCAGTATTTAGGGCTAAAATTAAAACACCGCCCAACCTTGCCCAAATAACACTTGGCGACCCTGCCACGCTTAGCCACATACCGCCTATGTAATCCGTTAGAAAGGTGAGGGGCTCTACCTCATTAATATCAATCGGAATGCGGGAAGAGGAAACCTGATTTGTGAGGTGAAACCCCAAATCAGTCACGTCAATGCCTTGGAAAATAGTCAGGATATGAAATAAAAAACTGATTGCAAATATTGAATATGCATTAAATACTTTTCTGCCGTCTATAGGAAGATTAATTTTCATAGAATCGTGAAACCTTATTTACCACATACTGAACATTTTCCGATGTCTTCTCATAATACAACGGTAGTCGCTGACCCTCTGTAGCGCCTTTTTCCCTCCCATTCTCTTTTCTAGCCAAGCGTGACATCGTTTGGTAAACAGGCCATCACCCGCCAGCATTTGGTTGAAATGCGCCTCGGCGATGTTGAGAAGCTCTTTACCGGTTATATACGGTTTGTTTTAAAGGGAATCAGGTGCGAGTACACTCCGTTAAGCAGTGTGTATACGGAATCCATGATCGATGACGAATTTCGACATGAGGCTCTGGAAATACCTTGGAGAGCAATGCAGTATAACCTTCGCTTGTGCGGACATTTTGCCCGCGGTCCCATGAGATAAGGTGCCGGGCTATCGGATTTTGCTTTGGTGTAAAACACGCATCCACTGTAATCAGTCGACCACCCGGTTTCAGGGCATTATGTGCAAGCTCAAGTAGTGAGGCGGCGTTTGCATCGTCAAGGTGGTGGAGCACGCCAATGGCCAAAGTGATATCAAACTTCGGCAGAGATTCCAAGTCTTCAGAGGTCAGCTCTTTACAGAAAAAATGCCCCGCAGTGCCATTTCTTTTTTGGGCCCATCCGATGTAAGCAGGGCTGATGTCAAAACCCCAATAACTCACCCCAGGAAGATAAGATAATATTTCTGCCGGGCCACACCCGATGTCCAAAATTTTGGCACCTGATTGCGGGCGCACAAAGTCCGATACAAAAGCAGTATTCCATTTACGATCCTCAAAAATACCGCCCACAAAGAAAATCTGCGAGAAAATATAAATAAAGGAATTGTCTAGTATAGATCTAATGCCGGTTGTAATTTGTCCCAAGGATGTCCTCTCTTTGCGCACTTTTCTTATTTAGACGCGTATTACAATGTATTTCCACGACCTTTATGGGAGGATTGCCGCCATCTCCAGGGCCGCCGCTTCGCTGGAGATACATCTTGTAACCTGCTTCTATATTTCCCATAACAGTGGGTCTGGAAAATGCTTGGCCTCTTCCATGTTTGTAAGGAACAGCCAAACCTTCACGATTCCAGTTATGCCCATCTCCGACGAAGCGTAGTTTATAGCATGCAGCATCTCTCCGTTGCCGGCATTCCAAGCTGTCGTTGAGCCATACCACATGCTGTTTACAGTGCTTTTTTATCACGATACCAAACACTTAATTTACCATCTTTTTCAACAATAGCGGAGTCTGGAAGTTTCCAGAAAGGATTCCATTTTAAACGATCTTCCAAAGAGTAGTCAGAGCGAATCAACACCCTATCTTTATCCCTCCTGATAATTAAATTTCCATTTAGTGCTATTTTCCCAATATCGGTCATTAAAGTAACCTTGGGTTTAACTCTCCCCGATATTATTCCCGAATTTAAAATACTATTAGCGAGTTCAATCGTCTCATCCAATGAAGTACGAAGCCAATCAATTCCGCCAATAGGCACACAATGAAAAAGATAGTGGTTTTCGATATTCAGCGATCGAAGAGCGTCGCATAAATTTATTAAATCTATAACAGAATCATTAATCCCTTTTAACAAAACGGTTTGGTTATAAATTGCAGAAACGCAGGGACCTATCCTCTTGTATGCTTCGCGTACCTCGGGAAATAATTCTAAAGAATGATTTATCTGAGTTGCCATTTCGACACGAAAAGAATATTTCTTTTTTAAAACAGAAAGAATATTATCATTTACCCAATCCGGCTGATGAACAGGCAAGCGACTGGCTATTCTAACTACTTCTATTAAAGGTGAATGGCTGTTTAATTCATCAAGTAAATGCGATAGCTTTTTGGGTACTATGAATGGGTCACCACCTGTAATTAATATTTCTCTAACATCGCTGGCTAATTCCGATTGTCCTAAAAATCTGGCTATTCTGTTTAAATCATCATTTGTCAAAACAAAAGGGTCATAATTTCTTCGCAAACAATGTCTACAGTGAGCAATGCACATTAAGGTAATATCAACCAAAATTTGCTTTTTATATAGGCGTTCAACACCAAATAATTTTTTATCCTCAAAAACAAATTCTGCAGAAGCATCATAATGCTTTGTTGCTTCATTTTCAGATATTCTTGTTTCATTTTTATTAAATATAAATTGTGTTGTAAGAACTTTAAGAATGTCTTCTCTGTTTTCAGCTCTGGCTTTATTAATCTGTTTTTGTAAAAAGGGCGATATTCGTTCATTATATCGCTTGTACTTTTCCCTCTTAACTGAAGCATTACCGGTATCATTTTTTGGAAGAACATATATATGAATATAATCCTCAACATGATGCCACTTTTCTTGCATTTCTTTGTGACTATCAAACTCTAAAAACGCCACACCTAAGGCATAATCACCTCTAGTAAATGGTTTTACTTCAGTCTCAAATTCAACAAAATTGATACTTTTCTTAATATTGTTTACAATTTCCTGTGAATAATGAATTCCTGTATACTGCCCTTCTTCTTGTGCGTTTAAAATATAAGTCATAACCGGCTTAGGATTTGTTACATGCAATTGTTGAACAGGGTATTTGATGCCTAAAGCACAATAAACTGCCGCTTCTGTCAAATCCACATCAGTTGACATTTTAATTAAATCAGGAACATAATTACCTCCATTGCGTAGCCCAATATCTAAAATAACAACTTTTCCGCTTACAAACAAAGCATCAAAATTCATACAACCAGTGACTAAATTAAAAGTTGTAATAATCTTTTGCAATTGATCATCCAATTGGTCTATAATTTCCTTTCCAAAAAAACCGGGCATAATTTCGCCAATAGGTACGTTCAATTTACTGTCTTTTAAAAAATAGTTGTGTCCATAATGTCCAAATGAGAGTTTACCGTTTTGTATCAAAATATCCCCATCAAGTTCAAGCATATCGCTCTTTAATAATTCTTCACAAACCACCACACCACACCGACTGTATTTTTTTGCTTCGACGATTGCTGGCTGTATTTGAAGTGAAGATGAAATAATTGTCTGACCTTTTGAACCACTGGAATCTGAAGCTTTTATCAAAATTGGATAATTTAAATCTATTTCTTTAAATTTATCATCAGACTCAATAATAACGAAGTTGGGATAAGGAAGACCAACTTGTTTTTGAAACTTTCGAAACTCATGCTTTAGTTGGAGAATTTTAGCTGAATTATACGGATTACCAGGCAAATTTAATTTCTCTGCAATATATGAAACGCCCGGCGATGAAACATCTGATCCATAAGTCATAACACCATCTATGTTATATTTCTTTGCAACTTTTATAAGACTGTCTAAATCAGTTGTAGAAACATTTTCACTAAAGTCCCCAACAAAGTGCCCAATATTCAAAGGCACATTATCTGTAACAATTACCTGAACACCCAATTGTTGTGCCGTTTTAATAGCAGGCAATTGAAACTGTGTTGCCCCCAAAAACAATATTTTTTTGGTTTTGAATAAGTTATTACACATAACCTATGTGCTTTAAAAGCCCTATTATAGAATATTTTTCTTATTTTTAATTATATAATTGGGACGGGATTTAGATTCTTCAAAAATTTTCCCTATATATATTCCTGAAGTACCTATGGTAATCATTAATAACCCACAAACTAACCAGATTGAAACTACAACACTTGTCCAACCTTCGATAGTAAAAAGGTTAATAATTCGTGCAATAACAAGAAACAGAGCGAACAAAAAAGACAATAAGGCAATTAAAAAACCCAATTTTATTGATAAATGTAGAGGCCTATTTGTGTTTGAAATGATATTATTAAAAGCTAAATCTAGCAACTTCTTTAAATTGTATGAAGACTCACCAGCAAATCTTTTATCATGTTTAACATCAACTGTTGCTTGACTAAACCCAAGCCATTTAATAAAAAAAGTATAATCTCTGTTTTTCTCTTTAAGTAGTCGGTATGCTACAACCACTTTTTTATTAATAATGCTAAAATTTGCGATTGCATTATCATGATTAAATCCTGTCAGAAAATTGAATATTCTACTGAAAAAATAAGATGTTTTAACTTTAAAATATGAATCATACCGGCTAATCCGTCTGGCTATAACTACATCAAACCCTTCTCTGGCTTTATTATACAACTTAATTATCTCCTCGGGTTGATCTTGTAAATCGCAATCCATAACTACCGCCCATTCTCCTTGTGCACAATCCAATCCAGCACCTATAGCATTATGCTGTCCAAAATTGCGTGACAAATCTATTCCTTTAACTCTATAGTCTTTCTCTCCAAGCTCATTTATCACATCCCAGGCGCCATCAGGGCTGGCATCGTTTACCAGAATTATTTCGAAATCAGCAGTTATTTTTTCAAGCGTTTCCTTTAAGCGGAAATATAATTCGTAAAGGCAGGTTCTACAACCATAAACAGGAGAAACTACGGACAGTATTGGGGAGACCTTTGCACAATTAATCATGTTTGCCAATCTTTCTAAAAGTTCCCATATCAAAAAATATAGTTATTCAGAACTAGTATATTGATATAATAGCATATTTACATTGACTTAAGTGTATTTTTCTGCTAACCTTCCCCTAAATACTAACCGCTCGGAATTATTAAATTAAGGAAACAAATCATATTATTGCGTTACGCTTTTTACACTATACCATAATTGACCGACAATTTCTTTTAAGGCCAGAGAGGTTTTAGAGAGCGAACTAGTTTGTGGCGCGTATTTGACAAAAATATTTTCGGCAGATGATGCGTAGTAATAATTAGCCGGAAACGGCACCACATTGTTGAAATATTTTTGAAATTCCTTCTTCGCTCTTTTTAGATGAGAGGCTGAAGTAACAAGCCCTATAGAAATATTTTTGTTGGCAAACATTTTATTGAGTTCCGCGGCACTGGTCCACGTGTTTATTGATTTGCCCTCCACCCTGATTTTTTCTTTGGGCACGCCAAGTTTTTCCGCCAGACGTGCCATTACTTCCGCTTCTGTGATTTTACCGCTTCCTTTGCCCATGCACACAAAATACTTCGCCCCTTTTTTATTATAAATATCTACTGCGGAAAGAAGGCGGGCAGATGTCATTTCAGTGGGGAAAGTATTATTTAAGGAATTGATATCCTGAGCGCCGCCACCCAACACGACAAGCACATCAACATTTTTCTCTGCATCACTTTGGGTTTTAATATAATCCTTTTCTAAATAGTAGCAAAGATAATTGGCCACCGGGAAAATACTTGCGCCATAAAGCAAGACAATAGACAAAAAGAGAACCAATGCGCCACTTTTTTTCTTGCCGTCAATCAAGCAAATAAAGAAAGCGATAAGCAGCAATAAAATTACGATGAAAACTGGGTCAACAAATCCTCTGAAAATTATATATATATACCCCATAAATTTAACTACCTCCTGATTACAGATGTTTCAGATTTTCTGATTAAGTTTAATTTTCCGCTTTATTATTTGTTTGGTTTTTTAATAAAGCTCGGAAATTATGATTATACAGCTCCGCCCTCTGGATTACAAAAGCAGGCATCCACTGGATAATCACGGGTATTATACCCTCCGCTTCGCGGGATGAATTCGACCAGCTAACTCCAGTGCACTTTGTTTCTGAAGTTTGGGTCTCATTACAACTTACCAATTCCGACGTGTGACCTTTAGGTTATACGTTTCACTTTCGGAATTGGAGGTTCAACAACAAAACGGTTTATATTTATAATATCCCTTAGGAAGGGGTATTATTTTGAGTTTTAGTTGGCAAATCAGCAACGCCGGCTTCTTTTTTCAGTTGCTTGATCTCCACTTCTAATCTTTCGTATTCTTCTATTTTTCTTTTCAGAAAGAGGTATGTGGCCTTTGTCTTTTCCTCAAAACCATGGGGAGTTAGGGAATAAAGATAAGCACTTTTGTTTTTGGAATTTTTAAAATTTTCTACTTTGATTAGACCTTTTTCGATCAGAGCTTTAACGAGGAAGTTGATTTTACCCAGACTCAATCCCAAGCGCGACGAGAGCGTTCGTTGAGTCATCTCCGGATCAGCATCGATTTCTCGGAGCACACTCAGAGCTTCTTCGGTTTCAAGATCAATTTTCAGATGATTTGGCATTATAACCTCATCTGTTCACGGTATGAACATGCCGGAAAGTACTGAAATTAAGAATGAAAGTCAAGAAAAAAATGAATGACGTATCGTTAGATATTTAACCATGGCGTATAGTGCAGCTTTTCAGATGCCAAAAAATTAGCCCGGAATAAACAATTAATTTTTGACGCAGTTTTTCAACCAAGCCAAAAGTGAGGATATTGACAGCACAACTGAACAACCAATTAACTGAAAGCCGAATAAATATTATAGTGGCAGCCGGATAAAAATATTCCCGGCTGTGCCATTTGCGCAGAAATTGGTAACGGGAGCGGTAAAATTCAATCCTTGATCCAACATTATGGCCGATGCTTTGTCCTTGCAGATGATAGATATAAGCATCCGGCACATAATAAACGCTCCATCCTTTGCAGTGAAGGGCGTAAGCTAAATCTGTTTCTTCAAAATAAAAAAAATACCTTTCATCAAAAAACCCGACCTCATCTAACGCTTTTTTACGAATCAGCATGCAAGCGCCGATTGCCGAGTCAACGTTAATTGGCTCTTTGTGTTCATACCTTTTGCTGGGGAAACTTTTGGGAAATAGAAATTCAAGAAGGGATGTATTAGTTGCCAAAGTAAGTAATGTTGGAAATGCTGCAACAGAATTTTGTTTGCTACCATCAACGTTTAAAAGCTGTCCGCAAACAATTGCCGCCTCTTGATGCTGCTCGCAAAATGTCCACAATTTGTGTACCGCATTAGGGGTAAGTATCGCGTCCGTGTTTAAAAGCAGAGCATATTTGCCCTTCATGACGGCAAATCCCTGATTATTAGCGACGCCAAAACCCTTATTCTCTTGATTAGAAATTTTTACGACTTGAGGGTATTTTCTCTCCAAAATAGCGAGTGAACCGTCGGAAGAAGCATTATCAATTACGATAATCTCAAAGGCGACATTACCCATAGTCCGGTAAACAGAATTAAGACAGTTTTGGATAAGTTCTTTCGTATTCCGGTTAACGATAATTGCAGAAATATCTATTTTAGCGGGGTGATCTTTGCTTGCGCAGTCATTCATTTATTTTTTCCCGCCTCGGTTGTTTCTTATTAATTCGCTCAATTTTGCGTATTTAAAAAATTTATTGACGGAATCGGTTACGGCCAGGGTAAGGCCCTGTCTGCCGTCGAGAAGTCCCAATCTTAAAAAATAATTTTGGATAAATGTAAAAAAAGCGCGCGTAAAAGCGGAGAAAATAGACGAACTTTTACCTTCCTTATAAGCTTCATAAGCCCCCATCGTTGAGTATTTATCGATTTTCCGAAGAATTTTGGCCAACGAGCTTTCCGTGAAATGTTCGATGGGAAAAGCCAACGCACCTACAATGCCCTCAACTTCTACTGCTTCATGAACAGTTGCCGAGGTTATACTGCCGGCATCTTTCCGAAACAGACGCACGATTCTGTCCGGCCACCAGCCCGCATGTCTAATCCAGCGTCCCTGAAAATAATTTTTACGGGGAAAGCTTAATCCCGCTTCGGGCGTTTGCGGATCAGTTACAATTTTTTTTATGATTTCTACTGTTGGGGGCGGAACGCGTTCATCGGCATCCAGAATCAATACCCAGGGTAGTCGGCATTTTTCTACAGCTGATTGTTTTTGCGGGCCGAAGCCGCGCCACTCTTCAGAGTAAATTTCACAACCAAACTCCTCGGCAATTTTTAAAGTGGCATCAGTGCTACCCGAATCGATAACGACTATCTGTTCAGCAAAGGAAATGCTCAACAGACAAGGTCGAAGATTATCTTCTTCGTTTTTTGTTATTATAGCCACGGAAAGAGAAACTTTTTCCATAAAGACTATCCCTGCTTTAGCTTGACGCATTAATATTGTTGAGAGGTGCTTTATGAATCATAATTATATCGACATCAACTTCTACTATCCTATCGCGACGCTTTGGGGTCACTAATTTTTTTACTTTATTTAAATATATTTTCCTAATCAAAAAATTTGTTTGCATATTTTTTATAATAAGCATAAAAATACGGGCGGTGCAAACTATAATTACTGGTTTTTAAATGAGTTTAAAGAACAATAATGCTATGGGGACATAATAAAAAAGGATAGAAAATATGCTCAAAATATTTTCCACAATTATTAATGACGAAGGAGATAAGACTGAAATATTTTTGCGTATATTGAATTATTTAATTCCCCTTTTTATGGGTATTTATATATTTTCAAATCCCTTACCCATGTCTGCCGTAAGTGAATTTTGTTTTTATCTTTCTCTGTTGGCTTTAATTATACTTCTTGTTTTTAGAAAGACCAACTTTACCCTACGTTTGCCCCTGACGCTGCCTTTTGTATTATTTTTTCTCTGGGCTGTTTTCGGTTTGTTTTTTACGCTTGATTTTAAAAACACTCTTCATGATTTGCGCGGTCATTTACTGGAATATTTGATAATTTTTTATTTATTGGTAAATTACTTCAATTCACAAAAGAAACTGGAAATTCTTTCTTTAATCATCATTGCTTCCGCAACGATTTTTTCTATAGGAGCTATTATTCAATATTATTTTATTGAAGGATTCCATTTTTCCGAAAGATTGGGTTATACTTTTAAAGAAATGCATACGGATTACATAGGTTTTGTTACGATCTTTGCGATTACTCTTGCTTTCAATAGATTGCAAAATAGCAAAGTAATGGCCAATGCTCTGCTTTCCTTGCTGTGTATTGTTGTATTGTTCATTGCAACATTACTTACTCAATCCCGGGGAACATTAATTGGTTTATTTGCGTCGTTGATTATTTTATGTTTCAACAACAGAAAAATTATTATTGTTGCTATCGCAGTTCTAATTCTCGCGTTCTTTTTGCCGGGCTTGAAGGACAGATTTGATCATAAAAAAATTATGCACAATGAAAGAATTAAAATGAACCGCCTTACATTGGAAGTAATTAAAACACATCCGATTGCAGGCATAGGCTTTGGTATGCAGATTTATGGTAATCCAAATCTTGTTGATTTAGAAAAATTGAACAGTCAATTACCCGCTCAATACCAGCAGAAAAGGATTGTCACATCCCCTCACAACACCGTCCTGGATATAACGGTAAGGACCGGAATTGTTGGTCTTGTTTTATTTTTAAATATTTTGCTGACTTCTTTTTTTATGCTGTGGAAAATATTAAGATTGACGAAAAGCGAATATTTTAAGTCATGGGCAATATGTCTTTTTGCCTGCTTTGCTTCATTCATGATTCAGGCAATGGTTGCTGATACCACTTTTGGTTCGCGGATAGTTGTCTTTTATACAATACTGGCGATGATAACGATTTTGTGGAATCTTGTACAAAAAGAGAAAAACGAAAATGTTATTGCTTCTTAGGAGGTTAGTGGAATTAGTTGTGCCTCTACAACATAAATCTATTAACACCTTTAAACTCTAATACTGGAAATTGATAAAGCACGGAATGTTTGATAAATTGAACGGGCGATACATGGATAATAACTAATATTTGCACCGACATCGATAAATATTTCCGCCTCTTTCAGATAGATAATAATTTTTTTTGTTTCATCAACTTCATAGGAACCATCCTGCATGGATGCAGGTCCTGCTATTAAAAACCCATGGGGTGTTTTTTTTTTGAAAGCCCGCCTTACACGCCTTACGAAAATCCCGTTAAGCGCCGTAAAACTCACTGGCTACTGCGATTTCGGGGTGTTTTTTATAGAGATACGATTTTATTCTCATTATGATAATCCTTTTTTATCGACTCTGACCTAAAAGCAGCAGCCTTGTTATTTTTAGCCGTTTCATCAGCAACAATGTAAGAACTAGAGAAAGAGCCAGAGATACCATCGCAGCGGAAAAATACTGCCATACACCGTTGCCGAATCCAATGAGAAAATATTTATGACATGCATAAATATCCAGTGTCAATGTCCCTAACCAGCATAAAAATAAATAAACCTTCGTTTGCCTGATTCTTTCCAAAATAAAGGATGAAAAGGCGATCCCCAAAAAGGACACTGCGTATTTATAGATGGAAACAATTAGCCGGGCAATGCCCTTGTCATTGAAGAGTTGCAACAGAAACGGATAAAAAGTCGGGAATTCGTTCCTTTTCCAGCCAAGAACCAGAACAGGAAAGGTGATAACGGCAACGGCATAGATGATGTTGCGTTTTATTTTCAACACATCCAGATATTTAAAAACAAAGAAACCAGCCGCGTAATATGGGAAATATTGTTTGACTTCAGATAAGCCCAGAAAATCAGCAGAAGCGGCCCGTGAAAGCAAAAGGGCCGCGAGAACAAAATAATTCTCCCAACGCAACCAGTTTTTATAGCGGACAATCTTCAGCACTGTAAACAGAAGAAAGCTATTGAGGAAAAGAACCCATAAAAACCATAATCCGCGCGCGGGCGATTGCATCAGATCAAATAAATAGGAAGGCAGGCTGACATCCGTTTGAAAGCGAACGAAGACATAGCCGATAAGGTACCAGACAAAAAAAGGCACCAGAAGACGAACGGCATTTTTTTTCAGGTAATTCAAAAGAGAATAGCGAAATTGCGTGGCCAGAATAAAACCACTCAAAAACATGAACATCGGCATTTGAAAAGAAAAGACTATCCTGTAAAACAGATTATTATCATAATTAGGATCGTTGATTTGAATTGAATGACCAAGAACAACAAGAATTATGGCCACTCCTTTCAAGGCATCAATGTGATGATCTCGCCCATCCGCCAATGCCTCGTCTATTTTCAGGAAAGTTTTGATTTTGTTCAAAAAAGGCATAATATTTATAAAATGCTCCTATTGTAAAATAATCATTTTCTTTTGCGCCAGGCCCAAAGCATGCCAACAGGGCGGCGGCGGGTAAAAAATCCTTGCTTTCTGAAAAAAGATTCCAAAGCGTCAATGTTCTGGTCTTCTTTTTGTCCACGATGGACTTCCATGGCTATTTGGTCAATCCGCTGCAAATATCCGGCAGGACAATTATATAAGATATCGTACTCTGCTCCTTCGCAATCCATTTTCAACAAATCACATTTGCCGATGCCGTTTTCGTCCATTAATCCTTGAAGAGTAACGCAGCGCACGGCAAGAGATTTTTCAGCCGCCTTCCCGGAAGGGAACATAGTGGCGCTGGTGGTGAAAGAATCGGTGGTATCAAAGTTTAAATTAATTTCTCCGGAATGCCCGGCCACTGCCAGAGGGAGACAGCTGATTTTACAGGTATCATTCAAATCTCGGTGGTGCTGGAGTTGAGCATAATTAACCGGCACCGGTTCAAAGGAAAACAATTTAGCTTGCGGGAAAGCCGAGACCGCGAAAAGCGTGAAATAACCGGCATTCGCCCCGATATCAATAATCGTGGAATTAGGCGCAATATCATGTTCCATACCGGCCATATAACACTCATCCATAAAAATTTCTTTGAATGTCTGTAAAAGCCTTATGGGTACTTCCACAATCACGCCGTTGCGGGTTTCGAATATAAGCGTCTTTAAATTGGTAAGGCCATATTTGTAGGCGAGATAAAGCGGCCAATTTTTAAAAGTTTTAAATAAATGATAATACCTTTTCATTAAATCATCCTTTTATTTTGTGTTCGATAACACATCGGCTAAATTATTTAAACATGATTTTTTCTTCTTTCTGTGTTAAAGCTATCTCTAAAAAAATAGCAAAATAACTTTACTTTATGCTTAATATTGCGGTGGTTATACCTAAATATGGTTTGGTCGGAGGAGCTGAACAATTTGCTTGTGAATTAACTCAAAGACTTTGTGCCCGTAACGAGGATAATTTCCACGTTTTTGCCAACCGCTGGCAGGCATCATCCGCCGCGATAAGGTTTCATAGAGTTCCTATTATTTCTTTCCCTAAATTTCTAACCACAATCAGTTTTGCTTATTTTATCCGCCGTCAGTTGCGGGAAAATATTTTTTCTTTGGTGCACAGCCATGAAAGGATTTTTGCCGCCGACATATTTACTTTGCATGGTATTCCGCATAGGTATTGGGTTCATAATGTGCGCCGGAAAAAGATGAGTTTCTATGATTTAGTTACAGCCTGGGTCGAAAAAAAACTTGTCGAGGAAGGCAATTGCAAAAAGTTTATAGCCGTATCTAACCTGACCAAAGATATTTTTCTTAAAGAATATAAGGTCGATTCCGAAAAGGTAGCCGTTATCAGTCCGGGTGTGGATTTAAACGAATATGCCGTTGAGGATAAAGAACTTTGCCGCAGAGAAATCAGGAAAGAATATAGGGTCAGCCCTGACGAGCCGGTTATTTTATTTGCTTCCATGAACTTTGAAATCAAGGGACTTGACGCCGTTATGCTTGCCCTGGCAAGGCTCAAAACCCGGGGGAAAAAATTTAAGCTGATTATTGCGGGTAAAGGAAATATAAGAAAGTATTCTCAAATGGCGCGAAAAACACAAATTGCCGACAGTGTTATTTTTACCGGCACATTGAATAAGGAAAAATTGATCAAGCTTTATTTAGCCGGCGATATGTATATCATGCTTTCCAAATTCGACACTTTCGGCATGGTCGTTCTCGAGGCTCTGGCGGCAGGATTGCCCGTAATTATCAGCGGCAATGTCGGCGCCAGAGACCTCGTTCGAGAAAGCGAAAACGGTTTTGTAATCAAAGATACGTCCGATGCTGATTACGTTGCCACAAAGATTGAAGCGCTCCTCGACAAAAACATTCGCCGGACAATGGTTCAGGCCGCTTATCATACTGCGGAGCAAAATACGTGGGACATGGTTACTGAGAAATATCAAGAAATATACTCAAGCCTTCTTACCTCCCGCAAAATGATGCGGCTACCCGGGTGATATTATGGATGTGTCGATAATAATAGTTTCTTACAATACCGCCCATTTGATTGCCGATTGTCTCGCTTCGCTGGAAGCTTCCCTTGGTGCAGAAAAAGAAATATTTGTCGTGGATAATGCCTCAGCAGATAATTGCATCGAGCTAATTACCACGCACTTTCCCGCTGTAAAGATTATTGCCAATCAGGAAAACAAGGGTTTTGGTCCCGCAAACAATCGAGCGCTCAAAAATTGCCGGGGGCGCTATGTAGTCTTTCTTAACCCCGATGCTACAGTTGAACCGGATACTTTGCATAAAGCAATTTCTTACATGGAAGCAAACCAACAAATCGGGCTGGCCGGAGCCAAAATACTCAATCCCAACGGAAGTCTGCAACCTTCTGTATCATACAAATACCCGGGCGAAAAATTTGCCACAGACGAAATTGCCGGCCTAAAAGGAGATATTGCTTGTGTTTTAGGCGCCTTTATGATCGCACGTAAAGAACTGATTAAAGAGATAGGCGGTTTTGACGAAGATTTCTTTCTTTATGGCGAAGATCAAGATTTATGCTGGCGAATCCGTAAAGCCGGCTTCAATATTGGTTATATAGAAGATGCAAAAGTTTTTCATCTGGGAGGGCAAAGCGAAAAGGAAACCGCGTCAGCGGAACTTTTCGCCAAAAAAATAAAAGCGGAATATCTTTTTTATCAAAAGCATTATACTGCTCAAACCATTGAGAGGATTAAAAAAGCGCAGAGACTGAAAGCTCTTTATCGATTGATTACTTTGAATTTAATTTCGCCTTTTGTCCGAAATAAAAATAAGCTCAGAAATAAAATAGAATGCTACAAAATCGCTTTGAATAAGGCCAAAGGTTAGAAGTCGATACCTATATGATATTTTTATATTTGTTATTTGCAGTTGTTTTGATTTTAATGTTCCTGGAATTCACAATGCTTTTTTTAGTGCGTAATCCCAAGGTCTTGCAAAAACTTTCTCGCAAGCTGCAAAACAGCATTGGTTATTTATACGTTCAAGGCGAGAGAAAAATAATGCAATTTCATGAAGAAAGCGGCCAGTACCATCCAGAATTTGGCTATACGTTAAAACCGGGCAAATTTATTTTTACGGAAAGAGAATTCAGTAACACTTATTTCGTTAATTCTTTAGGCATGCGTGACACTGAAGAATCTCTCGACACGCCGGAAATTATAGTCGCCGGCGATTCTTATGCGTTGGGTTGGGGAGTTAATCAAGAGGAAACTTTCGCCAAATTACTTGAGCAAAAAATAAACTACAAAACGTTGAATATGTCGGTCCCTTCATACGGAACAGTTCGCGAAATGATGATGTTAAGTAAAGTTGACCGCTCTAAATTGAAATGTTTGATAATTCAATATTGCAGCGATGATTATGACGAAAACAAGAGATTTTATTTGAACGGGAATCGGCCGCAAATAATGCATGCCGAAACTTTTCAGCAATTGACGGCGAAATATAGTCGGCCCCCAAAATATTTTTTCGGCAAATATTTGCTGATGAAAATCCAAAAAAAAGCGGAAGAGTGGAAACCCTCTTCATCTATAGCCGCCACTGAATGTAAATTGGACGATGTGGACTTGTTTTTACATGTTTTAAAACAAAACGATAAAATGCTCTCGTCTTTGTCTATTATTGTTTTTGAAATGAATGGAAGGGATCAGACCAATATTTTTACTGCCGGCTTAATACAAAAAGCGGCTGACAAAAAAAATCCACCATTTATTCGAAACATGATTGTCTTGGACATGTCGCGATATTTACAAGATAAGCATTTTTATGTACTCGATGGTCACTTAACTTTTCAGGGAAACATTATAGTTGCCGATGTGTTGTATAATACTATAAAAGAGGCTGAAATAATTTAGCTATGGAAAAAGTTAATCCTGCCTGTATCGTTTGCGGGGTTTCCCGGCGCGGTCTTCTTTATGCCGATGATCAATGGCAAGTGTATCAGTGTGAAAATTGCGGGTTAGGGGTGCTTGATCCCCGTCCTGGCAAAGACGAATTAAACAGGCTCTATACGGAGAATTATTTTCAAAGTCATTATCAAGAAGAACTCGCCCTAAACTCCGCAAAAATGAAACAGCGATTAAGACAGGAAGATCATCGTTTGCGGTTTTTTTATAAATTCAAAAAAAGCGGCAAAGTCCTAGATGTCGGATGTGGTCGAGGTTATTTTTTGCTGGCGTGCCGCAAACAGGGCTATGAAGTGGAAGGAATTGATATATCGGAGACCGCGGCTACGCATGTTCGTAAAGAGTTTAAAATCCCTGTTCATGTAAGTGCATTGCAAAGCATTAAACTGGAAACAGCTTCTTTTGATGTAATCACGATGTGGCATTCGCTGGAGCATACTACGGATCCCAATTTATATATTCAATCCGCACATAAATGGCTCAAGAAAGAAGGCATTTTGGTAGTTGATGTGCCCAATTATGAAGGGTACGATGCCCGCAAATGCTGGCGGGACTGGGCTCACTGGGATTTACCTTTTCATTTTTATCACTTTACGCCGAAGGCGATAGTTGCTTTGCTGGAAAAACACGGTTTTGAAGTTATTCGTAAGAAAAGTTACCTATCCGATTATGTAAAAGGAAGGCTGGAAAGTAAGGCCGTCCCGAGTTTTCTGGCACGCATAATTGCACGATGCTATTCAGGCGGCGGGTTCGCCGTGGTGGCAAGAAAAATTATGGATATGACTTGATGAATAAAAAACATTATTTGGATAACTTAATCAATGCTAAATTATTTCGATTTGATCATCTGGAGGTTGACGGCATTGATAATGAACCCGTAACAAAAATTTTTTCCGCCTCAGTTTTGGAGCAGGAATTTTGTCTGTTTGCCAACACAATTCTTACCGGTGATGAATATATTCAATTTCTACATCAGCGAATTTCAAATGCAATGCAAAATAAACTGCCGCTGCCAGTCGCGCGCTTTGCGGACGGTGAATACGCTTTTTATAAATATACACTGGGTTGTAACGGCCTTTACAATCAGGCAGAATCAATTGAAATCATCAAAAAAGTTATGCCCCAACACATTAAAGCTATGGAATATTTGGAGGCAAACGGATTTTTTTCTCCGCTCGTGTATCCTGGTAATTCCCATGTTGCCGCTCAAGGATTTTTATCCTTTTTACAAAAAAATGCGAATTCAACAGGAACTGATTTTTTGGATTTTCTCCGCTCAGCGGGAATAAATCTGACACCGGAAAACTACATTCCCTTCTATATCGTTTACGCCTATTTAACTTCCCGTGAATTTGCCGCCGCTATGAATGGTAAAAATATTTGTATTTTAAATTCTGAATATAATCAAGATAATTGCCGCAGGTGGTTTGCCCGATTCTCCAGTTATCCCCACTTAAGTTTTGCCGATATTCCGGCAGAATATATTGCCACGCGCTGGGGAAAAATTAAAAAAGGTTTATTGGAAAAGATCTCTCCAAATACGGATTTGTGCCTTGCAGGTGCTGGCGTGGGGGCCCTTCTTATTTGTGCCGATATCGCCAAAATATTTTCTATTCCCGCCATTGATGCCGGGCATGTTTTGAATATGATGAATGATCGCGTCGATAAATCCAATGGTGTACGGCTTTATACTTTAAGAAAAAACCTATGAATGATCCAATGAAAAAATACCGCCGTCAATTCAGAATGTGGAAAGATAGCCGCAGACTGAGACGAGAAAATGAATTTTACGTATGGATATTTACCAAATTGGGATTAAGTGTTCCTGATGAAAATAATTTAAAACAAGAATTAAAAAAAGATTTCCTAAGCTTGCAGCCAAAGCGAAAGGATCACCGAGTATTATCACTCTTTATCATCAGTACAACTGGGAAGATAAACACTCAAACTATCTTTGGAAGAATTCGGTAATGTTAGTCATTGCGAAAGTTGATTCCAGCATATTATTGTTTTTTATTTGTTTCAACTACATATCAATGGCTTGCGACTTGGAATTGAAGTGAGGATTACCACTCAAACTTTAGCATTTAACAGTGTTTTAGAATTGGAGGCATCGCACTATTCGCTCACCCCTGTTCGGTATGTGCGAACACCTGGCGGCGAGCCCTAAAAATGTCCCATTAAATAAATTTTATCTTTTTTTCCATTTTTATGCTCCCATAAAATTATTTTCTTGAAATTTTAACCCAACTATCACAGCAAATATCAGAATTGGTTGAAAACCAAGGATATGGGGCAACTATAATTTTATTCTGATTTTGATTAAGCCATGCACCCCACCATGAATAACTGCTGTTCGCTAAAACTGCATGCCGGCATAAAGACATTAAATGCATATTTTCATAATATTTTTCTTTGCCTACATTTTCAGTTCCGATAATTTCAAAAGGGAAGCCTATAAGAAGATTTCTTATTGCCCAATCGGGATCTTCCGCCGAAAATACAAAAAATTTGGGATTTTCAACTCTTTGGGCAATATATTCGGCGCCCTTTTTGTAGTATTCAACCGAACACATTATCCTATCCGCGTCTGCTGTTGCCAGATAGTCACCTCTCCTTACCTGTATAAAAACAGCGTTTTGAGCATTTAAGATTTTATCCGCAATCTTTTTATTTTCGTCATCTTTAAAGGAAGGGAAGCGAAAAGCTGAAATTAAAAAACTAGAAATATCTTTAAAATATTTTTCACTTTGAAAATAACCATCATAATAAGCATCTCCTGATATTTTAAAAAGTTCAGGTTCATAACAATTGTTTTGCTTTTCTTGAACAGTATTATCTGATAATATCCTATCTCCCATATGTAATTTTTTTCTTATAAATTGAGGAATTTTTAAAGGCGGTTTATTTTTTACTTCTTTAATTTGTTTTTTATCTGCAAACTGAATATTTAAATTAAAGATACCCAATTCATAGTCTTTTATACAGATTCCTCTTTTGTCAACACCGCTGTTTCCTATTTCCTCTTTTTTTCTGGCTTCAAAATTAAGTTTGTCAAAAAGAACTTCTTCTTGATTAAAAAAAGATAATGCTTTTCCAAAAGCATACTGAAACATTTGATTGCCTATCCCGCCCATTAACCTTACTATTTTCATTGGATTGGTTATTTCCGTTTAAATATCATACGATTTTACTTCTTTTGGTCTATTTAAGTGATTATTTTTTTTCGCCTTCGGCCGCGATTTGTGCGGCCTCAAGCGTATTTTTCATCAGCATGGCGATAGTCATCGGTCCTACACCTCCGGGTACCGGTGTAATATAGGATGCTTTAACTGCTACTTCGTCAAAAGCCACGTCCCCGGCAAGCTTGCCGTTTCCTAAACGATTCACGCCCACATCGATGACAACAGTACCTTTCTTGACCATATCCGCTTTAATCATCTGAGTTTTACCCACGGCGGCGATCAAAACATCGGCGCGTCCAGTGACGGCGGAAAGGTTTTTTGTGCGTGAATGGCAAATAGTGACTGTGGCGTTTTGAGCCAGAAGCAAAAGTGCCGTAGGTTTGCCGACAATATTACTGCGCCCCACAACTACTGCCTCTTTTCCCGTAAGCTCAATGCCCATGTGGCTGATTAACTCCATAATTCCCCTGGGCGTACAAGGAACATATAAAGGATTCCCGGCGACAAGCTTACCCATGTTGTAAGGGTGGAAACCGTCGACATCTTTGCGCGGGTCAATAGCGGCAATGATTTTATCGGGATGGATATGCTTAGGCAGAGGAAGTTGTACCAGAATACCGTGAATAAATTTGTCCGCATTTAATTCATTGATTATGCCCAACAACTTTCTTTCACTTGTATCGGCGGGAAGCTTAAACTCGCGGGATAAAAAACTGGCTTCCGCACAGGCCTTGACTTTTCCAGCTACATAGACTTTTGATGCTGGGTCTTCTCCAACGAGAATTACGGCAAGTCCCGGTACAACTCCGGTTTTTTCTTTCAAAGCCAGAGCCTCCTTGCTGACCTCTTGGCGAATTTCCTGCGCTATCTTGTTGCCATCAATGATTACGGCCATAAATCCTCTCGCTTACAATATTGCAAAATTCTGTCTGCTTATCAGTGAATACTGGTTTAATGGGGAGAATCTAAATTTAGTTAATTTATTTTACTTGATATTCCTTAATGACGCTAATTAGTTTTTCCACTTCTTCCGGCGGCAGTTTGCCATTGTAAACGTAGCGGCAGATCTTTTCTTTATCCAAAACGACGATATCGGAAGAATAATTTTTAAGTCCCCACGCTTTTATTATGTTGTAGTCTGAATCAAGCAATATAAGTGAGCCGGTTTTTTCCTGTCTGCTTTTTATTACTCGTTTAATAATCAGATCGGGTAATTTGCTGGCTTTGAGATTAGTAATGCATAAGCTCGTATAATTGTTTTTTCGATCCAGTCCATCGTCTTTGAGCAGGGCGTCTTCAACGTGCCTATTCCAGGTTTTTTTATCGGGGTCGTTATAGAAAATAGAAATAACCCGTCCCTGGAATTCTTGTGAGTCGAGTGTATAAACTTTTCCCGAATAATCTTGCAGAGAGAAATTGGGAGCCATTTCGCCGATTTTCAGTTCATCCGCCCACGCGACAGAAGCACTCCACAATAAAGTAAAAAAAATAACTGCCAAAGCCTTTTTCATTTGATCCTCCTTTTTAACCGCCCTTAAATCAACTTAAAGGTGTCGAGTTTGAGGCAATTTAGTATGAGCAGGATGCTTAGTTTATAAAAACTGCCATGGATTATAGGGTAAAACTTCCATCCAGGCAAGCAAAAAACTGCTTTTTCCCAACACGGGCAAATATTGCCCCGGCTTTCATTATCTTGTTGAAAAATAGCCGTTTCTTGTGCTAAGTAAACACGCAAATTTCGCGGAGGTGCGAAGGTCTTGGAGAAAATTAATTTAGCGCTCTTGCTGGAAGAATCAGCCAACAAATATGCCGATAGAACGGTTCTAATCTCTGACGATAAAAGAGTTATTTATAGTCAACTAAATAGAAACGTCAACGCGGTCGCGCATTTACTAAAACAAACAGGTGTGGTCAAGGGTGATAAAGTTGCTCTGATGCTTCCCAACATTCCTGAATTTTTTTACTGTTATTTTGCCGCGGTAAAACTGGGGGCTGTTGCTGTTCCTTTGAATACTTCTTCTACACCATATGAACTGAACCATCTCTTGGAAAACAGCGATGCTAAAGTTCTGATGACGGTGGAAGCGGCACGAAAAAGGTATGAGGAAATTCAAAATAAACTCTCCACCTGTCAAAACTTAATTACAGTTGATTCGCCCGCTGAAAATTCGCCTTTCAGAAGGGCCCTGAAATCAGGAAATTTTTCCAATCCGGCCCAGACAATATCTCCCGATGATCCTGCCGCTATAATTTATACATCCGGTCTGACCGGGAAGTCTTTAGGGGCAGTTCTCACCCATCGCAATCTGTACTCTCAGTCTCATTTGATACATTCTTGTGTAAAAAGAACTCATCTGGATATAGGACTTTCTCTCATCCCTTTATTTCACTCTTTTGGCTCGACCGTCAACATGATCAATGTTATTCGTACAGGCTGCAGCGTGGTAATGATGGATAGATTCACAATGGATGGACTTTTTAGCGCCATTCAAAAAGAAAAAATCACGTACATATGCGCTGTACCTCGTCTTTATCTGGGAATGATGTTTCATGAAGGTGCGGCCAATTACGATGTCAGTTCTCTGGATGTTTGCGTGACTGGAGGAGCGCCGATGCCGGCCGAATTTATCCCCGGTTTTGAAAATCAATTCGGTGTAAAAGTTGTGGAAGGTTATGGCTTGACAGAAGCCTCGCCGGCTTGTTCCTTTAACATGCTCGACAGGCCGCAAAAACCGGGTTCCATCGGCATGGCCGTTCCCGGCACGAAAATTAAAATTGTCGATGAAAATGGTCGGGAACTGCCCCGTGGTGAAATAGGCGAGCTTATCGTAAAAGGCGATAACGTCATGCAAGGCTATTATAAGGACAAGGCGGCAACGGCAGCTGTTATTAAGAATGGCTGGCTCTACACCGGCGATTTAGGCAAAATGGATAATGATGATTATGTTTTCCTGACCGGTTTGAAAAAAAGGATGATTATTACCAGCGGATTTAATGTTTATCCGAAAGAGGTGGAAGATGTTCTAAATATGCATCCCGCAGTGCAGGCAGTAAGGGTTTTGGGTAAAAAAGATTTAATGCGGGGAGAAATTGTCAAGGCTGAAATTGTAAAAAATGACGGCTCGATGATTGATGAGAAAGAAATTCTCAAGTATTGCCGGATTTATCTTTCTCCTTATAAAGTGCCGCGGGAAGTGGAGTTTGTCCGGAAGCTAGATATTTAAATCTCTATAACATAGATAATGATTGAAGGAGCAAGAAATGAAAGAGGCAGTAATTGTCAACGGTTCCAGGACTGCCGTAGGAGAATTCGGCGGATCGTTAAAAGGCATTAAAACAGTCGATCTTGGAGCTTTAGTAATCAAAGAAGCGCTGAGGCGCGCCGGACTTAGACCTTCGGTTAATGACTTATTAAAGAGCTTCCGGCCTACTGCATTAGGTAAGTTCGAAATGACGGAAATCACCAAAAAATATTATGATTACAGTGAATCCTTAAAACCAGTTTACATAGACGAAGTAATCATGGGCAACGTATTACAGGCAGGACAAGGCCAAAATGTCGCGCGGCAATCGTCCATTTATGCCGGCATTCCGGAAGAAACCAATGCTTATACAGTGAATAAAGTTTGTGCCTCCGGCTTAAAGGCCATTGCTTTGGCTGCCCAGGCCATTCAATCCGGAAACGCCGAAATTATTGTCGCCGGCGGCATGGAGAATATGAGCAACGCGCCTTTTGCACTGCCCGATGCCCGCTGGGGATATCGCATGAGCATGCCCTTTAGCCAGATTACCGACTTAATGGTTTATGATGGCCTCTATGAAATATTTAACGGCTATCATATGGGCTTAACCGCGGAAAATATTGCCGCCCTTTATAAAATATCGCGTGAAGAGCAAGATGAATTTTCCCTGAGAAGCCACCAAAGGGCGCGGGCGGCCAATGCCGCCGGAACTGTCGCCGACGAAATAGTTCCAGTGATTGTTCCCCAGAAAAAAGGAGAGCCCAAAATCTTTAATGTCGATGAACGGCCCATGGATACATCGCTGGAAAAAATGAGTAAACTGCCGGCGGTTTTCAAAAAAGACGGCACGGTAACGGCGGGGAACGCTTCCGGGATCAACGATGCCGCCGCAGCGGTTGTGATTATGAGTGCCGAAAAAGCCAAAGAATTAAAACTCACAGCCCTGGCCAAAATCAAGGGATTTGCCAGCGGCGGGGTTGATCCGGCCTATATGGGATTAGGTCCCATTCCGGCGACACGAAAACTTTTTCAAAAGCTCAACTTAACCATGAAGGATATTGATCTTGTGGAATTAAACGAAGCCTTTGCGTCTCAATCGCTCGCCTGCATTAAAGAATTGGGAATTGATATGGAGAAGTGCAATCTCAACGGTGGCGGAATTTCAATAGGCCATCCGATTGGCTGTTCCGGTGCCCGTATTACCTATACGCTGGCTATGCAGATGAAAAAAAAGAACCTGCGGCGCGGGCTGGCTTCGCTTTGCATCGGCGGCGGTCAGGGAATGTCTATTGTTCTGGAGAGAGCGTAGCGCGAAATTGCTGCCATATCTTTGCAAAACGTAGTGTTGCGATCCGAATTTTTCTTCCCTTCCTCAAGAGCTTGCTCGGCCCATCATTCATCGGGTAAACCTCTGCTGTATAAGGTATAGAGAAAGGAGAATTTTATAGGGCAAGTTCTGCGAACATGACGAAGCGTTGAATATTTCATTAAAGATAAAAATGTTATATTTGTTTGCGGCTATTAACTAACCAAACAGGCTTAATATTTTTAATATTTAAGGATAAATTAGTGCTTTTCAATTCCTGTTTATTTATTTTTATATTTTTACCGCTGGTTGCCTTATTATATTTTCTCTTACATAAATATACGTCCGTTTTCTGGGCGCGGCTGGCACTTCTTATTTCTTCCCTTTCATTCATGTCTCTATGGAATATTTATTTTGCTGCGGTGCTGATACTTTCCGTGCTTTTTAACTTTGCTCTGGGTTCAATATTATCCAATGCGGTCACCAGCGCAAATAACAAAAGCAAAAAGATCGTTTTCCTGGCCGCCATTACTGGCAATATTTTGCTTCTGGGTTTCTTCAAATATACCAATTTTTTTCTTACCAACGTTAACTCTTTTTTCTCTGTCCAGATAAATTTGCTCAATTTAATTGTCCCCATCGGGATAAGTTTTTATACTTTTATGCAAATTGCCTGGATTACCGATATCTACCGCCATGGTGGATTCCGTTACGATTTTGTCAGCTATTGCCTTTATGTTACTTTTTTCCCTTACGTTATTTCCGGACCTATCGTTTACCATAAAGAAATAATTCCACAGTTGGAATCAAAAGAGGCTCAAAAATTTAATATTGACAATTTATGCCGGGGAGTCTTTATTTTTTCTATCGGTCTTTTTAAGAAGACAGCCATTGCCGATACGCTGGCGATAATAGCCAATGGTGGATTCAACGCTTCCTCTGCGCTTGGTTTTACCGAGGCTTGGCTTACCAGCCTTTCGTTTACCATGCAACTTTATTTTGATTTCAGCGGCTATACGGACATGGCCATAGGCGCCGCCCTCATTTTTAATATTGACATTCCGGCAAATTTTAATTCCCCCTATAAATCACTGGATATAAGGGAATTCTGGCATCGCTGGCATATAACATTATCGCGCTTTCTGCGTGACTATATTTATATTCCTCTGGGCGGCAACCGCAGCGGTGAATTGAGGACATTAACCAACCTGATGTTGACTTTTTTGATCGGCGGCCTCTGGCATGGCGCGGCATGGACATTTGTCTTCTGGGGCTTTTTGCATGGCTTAGGGTTGGTTGTGCACCGGCTGTGGATAAAAACCGGCTTTCATTTAAATAAAGTTTTCGCCTGGATTCTAACCTTTAATTTTGTAAATATTGCCTGGATTTTTTTCCGGGCTAAAAGCTGGAATGATGCGTTGAAAGTACTGAAAGGTATGGCTGGAATTAACGGCATCTTTATTTCGCCTAATCTCGCCGACAATCCTTTCTGGCAGAAATTGACAGTAATTGGAATCAGATTCGGCGAATGGCGGGAAAATCTTCCCAACACGGAAACCATCATTTATTTTTTATGCGTACTG
This sequence comes from uncultured delta proteobacterium, assembly GCA_963730275.1. Classification (GTDB taxonomy): domain Bacteria; phylum Desulfobacterota; class Syntrophia; order Syntrophales; family Smithellaceae; genus UBA4810. Next base: position 49,283 of record CAVSRI010000004.1, read on the forward strand.
CTGATTCCTTTTATTCTGCTGACTAAAAATTCAAACCAACTTTTGGAAACATTTTCTCCGAATTGGGAGAATGCTTTAATTACAGCTCTAATAATGGCCTGCGGGTTGCTTTTACTGAATCAGGCCACAGTATTTTTGTATTTTAAATTTTAAATGGAAATTACGACATTATGAAAAATTTTAAATGGTTGACAGTAACCATAGCGCTTACAAGTCTATTTCTCTTAATCGTCGTTTCCGTAAATTTTTACATTGATACATATGGAGTTCGTTTGAGTTTATTTTCTTTAAATAAAAAAACAGAGCAAATTAAATGTATGGAGGATATTAACCAGCACATATTTAATCCAGAATTTGTTTTCCGCAATCCCTATCGATTTGACTCTTTTCTTTTTGGGTCATCTCGTATTGCCGTTATCGATCCCGGTAAAATAGGCGCCGGTAAATTTTATAACATGTCTTACTCACAGGGGTTACCGGCAGAGCATCTATTGATGGTGAAAGCTTTCCTGCAAAAAGGAATAAAAGTAAAGTCCGTTGTCGTTGGACTAGACGAGTTTTCCTTTACAGTTTCACCTCAGGCACACAAAAATGAGTTATTAAGGATAATGCATCCATATATTACCGGAAATAATCTGCCTAATATTTTTTTTACATATTATTTCCGAACACCTAAGCTCTTTGAACTTGCTAATGGAAGGAAATTATTATTTAATGATGGGCAGGAAGAAAAATTTATATTAGATGAAAAAGGGCTTAATTTATTTTGGATAAAAAAAGAAAAACAACTTAAGCTTTTAGGGAAACCTCTCTTCACGAATGATACTATTAAATCCTCTCCCAACATTTTCAATGCAAAATTAGTTGATGAAGCATTTACCCGAATTGAAGAGTTGATATTGCTGGCCAGGAAAAACAATTTTTCTCTGATTTTTTTCTTTAATCCTCTTAATAATAAATTATACACGGAATATGCTAATTCTCTATTTCCGGTAAAACTAAAGCTTGCTTTATTGACCGATTTTTATGATTTTAGTGGACTAAATTCCATTACTCTCAACAATTTCAATTATTATGAAGAAAGTCATTACCGCTACTTAGTAGGCGATATGATTGTAAAACGAATATTTGGCTATGGCAATATCAATGTTCCTAAAGATTTCGGCGTTTTGGTGACAAAGGAAAACGTGAAAGAGTACATCGAAAAACAGAAACTGGAACTGAACAAATATCTGGTCAATCAAGGCAGGAAGTCATGAGATCTTGCCGTAAATAATTTTTATTCCAATCAGTGACATCTCTTTTCTTGACTGGATATCAACTTTTATCTATAAAGAAACATGTGAAAAATTCCAGCCGGAATTAATAACCAAGGAGCATATCAATGTCATTAAGGCTCAATAAATTAAAATACTTTCATGGCCGGGAAGGCCCCCTACTGTTGATTATCATGGATGGCGTAGGCATAGGCAAACCGGATGAAACGAACGCCGTCTACATGGCCGATACACCCAACCTTGATAAATTGTTCAAATCTAATCTCTACACGCAACTGAAGGCCCACGGTACGGCGGTTGGACTGCCCTCGGATGACGATATGGGAAACAGCGAGGTAGGACACAATGCCATCGGGGCAGGCAGGGTCTTTGACCAGGGTGCCCGTCTTGTAAACAAAGCGCTCAAGACCGGAAGGATCTTTCAATCCGAGGTTTGGGGCAGTATAGTAAAGCGTTCTCAAAATGGGGGAACGATCCATTTTATCGGGCTGTTATCGGATGGGAATGTCCATTCACATATTGAGCAGTTATTCATAATGATCGACAAATGTGCTGAGCTGAAATTCAAAAGGGTCAGGGTCCATGCCCTTCTTGACGGAAGGGACGTGGGGGAGAGGACGGCGCTTGATTATATTATTCCTACAGAGAAAAAACTGAAAAAGATCTCCGAGGAAAAAGGTCTTGATTACGCCATCGCTTCAGGCGGCGGACGCATGAAGGTAACCATGGACAGGTACAATGCCGACTGGAATATCGTTAAAAGGGGATGGGATGCCCATGTCCTCGGGAAGGGTAGGAAATTCCAATCCGCTTCTGGTGCAGTGAAAACATTTTATAAAGAAGATCCGAAGGCAACTGATCAATACCTGCCCGCGTTTGTTATAACCGATCCTTCGGGGATGCCCAAGGGTAGGATCCAGGACGGGGATGCCGTAATTTTTTTCAACTTCCGTGGTGACCGCGCCATCGAGATATCAAGGGCATTTTCCGAAAAAGAATTCACTGAATTCGACAGGGGACCTCTTCCGGATATATATTATGCGGGAATGATGGAGTATGACGGGGATGCTCACATCCCACCCAATTTTCTTGTGCAACCTCCGGCTATTGATCGTACTATCAGCGAGTACCTTTGCGCCCAAAAGGTAAAAACCTTTGCCGTATCCGAGACCCAGAAGTTCGGCCATGTTACTTACTTCTGGAACGGCAACCGTTCCGGTTACATCGATGAATCACTGGAAAAATACGTGGAGATACCTTCCGACAGGATTGAGTTTGACCGCGCCCCGAAGATGAAGGCAAAAGAGATAACGGATACGGTTATAAACCTGCTGAAAAGTGGCGATTACAGATTCGGAAGACTCAATTTCCCGAACGGTGATATGGTCGGCCACACTGGTGTGATGGATGCAGCCATTATTGCGGTGGAGACGGTGGATAAATGCGTTGGGGAACTGCTGGCCGTCATCAAGGAAATAGGAGGCATTGCCGTTATCACTGCGGACCATGGTAACGCGGATGAGATGTTCACGATAGACAAAAAGGGCGCAAAATCAGTGAAGACCGCGCATACCCTGAATCCGGTTCCCTTTATAATCTATGATCCCCTGTACCAGGGGGAATATTACATGGCGGATATCAAAGAAAAAGGTCTGTCCAATGTGGCGGCGACTCTCTTGAATCTTCTGGGGTATGAGAAACCCCAAGAGTATGATCCGTCACTGATAGAAATGGTGTCCACCGGAAAATAATTGCCCTGAACAGAAATTGGCTTGTCAGTGAGTGTCAAGATGATTGACAACTTTCAGTAATGTTGCTTTTCTTATTTTTCCAATTCATACAACATTTCAATCGGAAATAATCAAAAAATGGCTGAACTCTAGCTTAACGTGTGGTACAATCGTCGAGGGCAAATCACAAACTTTTGGACACGTAATGAGAGCAAGCGATTTATTGGTAGGATGTCTTAAGGGTCAAGAAAGCTCTTGACAAATTAATTTTATATTGTAGTATTATATACAAAATATTGTATGCATATATACAAATAATTGTATGAATTATAGAATAAACAAAGATAGGCTATATGAAACACTTGCTATTTGGAATAGTTATTTGACGAGGAAAATCCACATCATTGCATGTGGCGGTACAGCGCTCACTTTACTCGAAGTTAAGGACAGTACAAAAGATATCGACCTGATTATTCCAAGGAGAGAGGAATATAATTACCTAATTAAGATATTACAAGATATAGGATACAAACAAGTAACCCAATATGGATGGTCATCAGGAGATTTCTTCACTTTCGATATCTTTATCGGTAATAATGTATATACAACTGCTCTACTTGATTCACCACTAAATGAGGATAAACATACAGTAATTAAAGAGTTCAGTTATTTATATTTAGGGGTTCTTAATGACTACGACCTCATAATAACAAAATTATTTCGAGGCACAGAAATAGACTTTGAAGACTGCCTCAATTTAATCGAGCATAGAAAAAGTTCTATAGATTTAATTGAACTGAATAGCAGATATAGAGAAACAGCGTCCTATGATACATCAGAAGAAAGAGTCATCAAAAATTTTGTCAGATTCATTGAAATAACCAAAGGAACATAAAATGCCTACTAGAGACTTTTATGAAAGATTAAATATGTTAGGTTATCCTATGCTTGAAAGAAGCCAGCAACAAGCTGCAAATGCAACTTTATGTGATGTCGCGAAGAGTCAGGATATTCGGTTATGGGAAGGATTTCCTGTAATGCTCGCAAACAGCATTGATAAACAGTGGTTCAATTATTCTTATATCCAAAAATGCACAAAGTCCAAAATACTTACAAACAGATTCAATTCTTTGATTACATTGTCTCTTGCATTATATAGATTATTAAATGTTAGTTCACCGCAAATCGCTGAATTTCAGAAGTGGTATAAACCACAAGTGGGCAATGACTTCAATTATTTCTTAGAAAGAATGAAGAATCATAAGGATTTTATGCTTTCTGACAAAAAGATGTCTAGCGAAAGAACGATAAATGCTTTTAGAAGCTACTTTGGTGAAAGAAAGTCCCAGTTGACGGAATTTCTTTCCAAAAAAGATTCTTACGATTTGCAATATGCGTTATCGAAGATATTTCCGACAGGACAAAAAAATTTAATAATAAAAAAATTGAGAGGCGAAAAACTCACAAAGATAGAACAAGAGTATTTCTCCAGAGTAGTTAAAAAAAAGGTAATGGCATTAGCAAATCCTGAATTATTAAAACTGGCGCAAAAGTTGTTATCTTAATCAATATTTTTCATTACGCAGAAGCGAAAGCGAGGAAATTACCCATTGGGTATATTAATTGTTGGAACGCACGAGAAACTATGAGCAATAAATCAAACAAAAAATGGAAAGACTTTTTACTTAAGTCTAGTATTCCCTTGGAATATGAAGTTAAAACATTGCTTGATAAATATAGTTGTGTTGGGAATTACGAATACACTTATTTGAGAAGAGACGAGAATGAAATTATAAATGAGTTCTCATATGATATTGATGCTTCATTTATTAAACCTGGTCATTTCTTTGATCTAATGATTGAATGTAAATACAGAGCCCAATCAACTGACTGGGTTTTTATCCCTGAAGCCTATGGTGGAATCAGTGATACTTATTCATATTCATTTATAAATCCAAACGACCATTTTACCCAAAAAAGAAATTCTTGAAATTGGATTATGAACCTTTAGCACCATTATGTGGAAAGGGGATAGAAATTAATTCAGAAGGGCAAAATCATAAATCTATTTCCCAAGCAATGAATCAATTAAGCTATGCAATGGCCGAAAAAATATTGGATGGAATGATACATCAAATAGAAAAGTTACTTGGCTCGTCAGAAATAATTTTTTATAATATTCCAATTATTGTTACCACAGCAAATTTATTTAGACTGAATGAAAACGTAACAATTGAACAAATTAAACAATCAAATGATTTATCAGATGTATCAACAGAAGCTGAATGTTTGATTCTTAAATCGACTATCGGTAAAGATTTGGAAAAATATAATATAGAAATATTTTGCCGGTTTATGGATAAATACGGTAAAGACTATTTGAACGACAAATTAAAATCATTTAGCAAAGATATCGGATTTGTATTATCTGTAATAGCCAAAAACTATTGTCCGGAAGCGTTCGTGATAATTCACTTTTCAAAGGAAAACGTAGGTTTTAAATCACTGTTTGAATATTTGAATGAGATTGCAGAGCCTACCGAAAAAACATTTAATAGGGAAAGAGAAAAGCAAAAAGTAATAGAAGAGTTCACAAAAAACATGGGTGGATTTAAAAGAATTAAGGCAAAACGAAATAATAAAGAATAAATCATGTATGCCTTAACCAGCGTTCAAGCTGACATGTCGACTGTGCCCGCGATGAGAACGTCGCCACGCAACTTATTTCCGGTTCTTAATCTCTTTGAATTGGTAATTTTCAGACTTTCCATTTTGTAAATTTATTGATTTGTAGGTGTAACAATTGTCAAGGCACATCTTGATTGGACACTATCTGTCAAGTGAAATATAGGTTAGAACAAATTAAAAGTTCTATGTTATAGGTTTAAAAAATATCTTTGAATTTTAACGTTGAGCGTTTATTTTCCTGTGAATATCGGTTTTCTTTTTTCCAAAAACGCCTTCATGCCCTCCTTTTGATCTTCGGTGGCAAAGCATTGAGCGATACACCCTATTTCCAGTAAGCTAGCGTTATCTAGCGACATATCAAAGCCGTAATTGATGGCATTTTTAGCCATTTTTAAAGCGAAAGAGGGAAGCGCCGCCAGTTTCTTGGCGAATTTTTTGGTTTCTTCTAAAAGCTTATCTGCGGGAAGAACTTTATTGACCAAACCGATTTCATAGGCCCTCTGGGCGTTAATTTGCACTCCACCTAGAATCATTTCTTTGGCTATTCCCATTCTGACCAGGCGTGGCAGACGCTGGGTGCCTCCCCAGCCGGGGATAACACCGATCAAAATTTCCGGCTGACCGAAAACAGCGTTTTCTGAAGCAAATCTAATGTCGCACGCCAGCGCTATTTCCGTGCCGCCGCCCAGAGCAAAGCCGTTGACGGCGGCAATGGAAGGTTTGGGCATAGTTTCGATCATCCGCAAGGTGCGATGACCCAATTCCATTAATTGCAGAATTTCCACGGATGTGGAATTTTGCATCTGCGAAATATCCGCTCCGGCTACGAAAGCTTTGTCTCCGGCTCCGGTTAAAATTAAAGCCTTTACGCTGCCATCCTTCGCGCAGATTGTTACCGCATCATAAATTTCCCCCAGTACTTCGGAATTCATGGCATTTAAAACTTTAGGCCGGTTGAAGGTGATGGTCGCTATTTCTTCTTCCTTGGTTAAAAGAATGCTTTTGTATTCCATTATGACCTTCCTTTTTCACAATTTAGGGCGCGTCCGGCTTGCCTGACGAATGCCGGGGAAAACGCGCCCCAAATAACGATTGTGTAAATTGCAGATGTTCTCTTATCAGCCCGAAAAAATTTGAGCTTACTTCCTTTTCTTTAATTCTTCCGCCCGCAATTCTTTGCGCAATATTTTCCCGACATTGGTTTTGGGTAGCTCCTGGCGAAATTCAATTTCCGTGGGCAGCTTATAAACGGCAAGCTTAGTTTTCGCGAATTCAATCAATTCTTTAGCTGTGGTGGTTTGTCCCTCTTTCAGAACGACAAAGACTTTAATATTTTCGCCTCGCTTGGGATCGGGGATTCCGATGGCGCAAGCCTCCATCACTTTAGGATGCAGATAAAAGACTTCATCGATATCACGCGGATAAACGTTATAGCCGCCGGTAATAATCATATCTTTCTTCCGGTCGACAATGTAAAAATACCCGTCTTCATCCATTGTCGCGATATCGCCGGTATAAACCCAACCATCCCGTAACGTATTGGCTGTTTCTGAAGGATTGTCTTTATATCCTCTCATTACCTGCGGTCCCTTAATTATTAACTCGCCGCGTTCGCCAATGGGCATATCTTTTTTGCCTTCTTCCAAATCCACTATCCGGCATAAAGTATCGGAAATGGGAAGTCCGACAGAGCCGACTTTACGGGCGCCGTCGGCAAAAGGATTGTTATGTGTAACCGGTGTAGTTTCTGTCATTCCAAATCCTTCTATAATAACTCCTCCGGTAATTTTCTCAAAATTATTAATTACTTCCACCGGTAGCGGCGCACTGCCGGAAAAAGCGCCCTTAATAAAACTTATATCCGTTTTTTTCAAGGCCGGGAGGTTTAAAAGACCGATATACATGGTGGGAACCAGCGCTATGATAGTAGGCTTGAAATTTTTAATGGCTTCCAACAGAGCGTCCGGTTGTGGTTTAGGAACCAGTATTTGCGGCCAACCCATGAATACGGACATATTCATTCCGCAGGACATGCCATAAACATGAAAAATAGGTAATGCTCCCAACGCTCTTTCCTCGCCTTTGTTAAAAGTAGGGAACCAGGCGGAAAGTTGTTGCACCTGTTTGCTTAAATTGGAATGAGTCAATTCCACGCCTTTGGAAACACCGGTTGTCCCTCCGGTATATTGATACATCGCTACATCAGCGAAGGAAAGTTTAACTTGCGGAGGATTAGCCGGGTACTTAGCTATTAAATCTTTCCAGCGGTAAACATCGGGGGCCGCTTTTACATCAGCGGCTAACATTTTCTTTTTGGCCACCAGCGGGAATAAAAGGTTTTTGGGAAAGGGCAGATAATCGCCGATGGACGTAATAACTATTTGCTTGATTGGCGTGCGGGGACGCAGATCAATCATGCGATTACCGAGAAGATCAATAGTAATTAATACTTTAGAGCCGGAATCTTTAAATTGATGCTCCAACTCCCGGTCGGAATAAAGCGGATTATTCATTACCGTGATGGCGCCTATTTTCAAAACGGCAAAATAAGCCGCCACACAGGGAATCATGTTGGGCAGTAAAATGGCCACGGCATCACCCTTCTTGACTCCAAAATCTGTCAGGCAAGTGGCAAATTTATCCACCATTCCCGTCAGTTGCGTAAAATTGAGTTTATAGCCCTGGAAAATTAAAGCATCGTTTTTTGGAAATTGGGCCGCTGTCCGCTTCAGAATGTCGGGCATGCAAATTTCTTCGTACCTGATATGTTCGGGTACGCCTTTCTGATAAGACTTAAGCCACGGTTTATCCTGATAACCTATGTTTGTAGCCATAAATTTATTACCATCCTTTCTGTTGAATGCGTCTCTTATACTATAAGCGGAAAAATAAAACAAATTTTGAAAAATTGCCATAAAAAAGCCCGTTCTGTACTTAAGAACAGGCTTTTTTAAAATTGTTAATTAACTATTAATGAACTTTTTAATTAACGATTAATTTACTAATGGGGAAACTGTGGTTTATGTCGCGCAAACATCAACGGGAGCTTTAGTTTCTTCCAGCCCCATTGCCTTTAAGACGATTTCGGCAATATCCAGAGAGACCATTTTTTCCGACAATTGCCGGTCTTTAATGCCGTCGGAGAGCATGGTCAGACAGAAAGGACAGGCAACAGCCACAGTCCCGGCCTTTGTTGCCGCGGCCTGATCCGTCCGCATGTTGTTGATGCGATCTCCGATATCTTCTTCCATCCACATTCTCGCGCCGCCGGCGCCACAGCAAAAACTCTTGCTGAGATTGCGTTCCATTTCGGCAAGCTTTATGCCGGGGACAGCCTTTAAAATCTGGCGCGGCTGTTTGTAAATGTCGTTATAACGGCCGAGGAAACAGGAATCATGATAAGTAAACAATCCAGTCGAGCGGCTGGGACAGGGTAATTTTCCCCGAAGCAAGTAAATTGGCGATGATTTCGGTATGGTGGTAAACTTCGAAATTTCCGCCGAAGTTAGGATAATCTTTTTTCAGGGCGTTATAACCGTGCGGGCAGGTTGTAATTATTTTTTTCACGCCGTAGCCGTTCATTACGGCGATGTTGGCTTGCGCCTGCGTCTGGAAGAGGTATTCATTGCCGCCGCGCATGGCCGAATCGCCGCAACAGCCTTCTTCGTTGCCTAAAATGCCGAAGCTGACGCCCGCCGCCTGCAAAATTTTGACAAAGGCAACGGAGACTTTTTTACCGCGGTCGTCGAAGGAGCCGGAACAACCGACATAGTAGAGATATTCAACATTGGGATTTTCCGCCAGAGTTTTGATACCCAGCTCTTTGGCCCAATCGGCGCGTAAATGAGCACCCACGCCCCAGGGATTGGAATTGTTTTCCATATTGCGGTAAGTCAACTGCAATTCCGGAGCAAAATCGGCTTCCGTGAGCACCTTGTATTGCCGCATATTGACGATCTTCGGCACGTGTTCGATGGAAGACGAGCAGTGTTCCATGCAATACATGCAGTTGGTACAAGCCCATAATTCATGTAGATCAATTACTCCGCCGGCGAGAGGTTTTTCCGGCACCGCATCTCCGGCCGCCTCGGCAGCGGCAGTTTTTGCCTTTATCGCGGCAGGAGCTTTTTCCAGCCAGTAGGTCTTAATATCCTGAATAACTTTTTTTGGCGACAGAGGCTTGCCAGAGAGATAAGCCGGGCAGCCGTCCTGACAGCGCCCGCAACGCGTGCAGGCATCCGAATCGAAAATCTGTTTCCAGGTGAAATCATCAAGTTTGTTGGCGCCGAAAGATTCCGCATTTTCAAAATCGCGAATCGGCTCCAGATATCCAGTGGGCTGCAAAGAGAGGAGGAAATGATTTACAGTTGTTGTAATTATGTGTAAAAGTCGTGAATAGGGAATGTAAGCAATAAAACTCAGGGCTATAAACGTATGCGTCCACCACATAACTTTATGGAGAGCCAAGGAGGTGGATGTTTCGACGCCGGCAAGTACGTAGGCCGAAATGCCCCAACTGACGAACCGGACCCGTTCCCAAGGGGTCTGTTGATAAGTTACATGGATTCTCAAGGCGCTGATGAGAAACCCTGTCACGATGATGCCCAGAATGAGAGCAGGGCGATCGCATCATCGGCAGTATTATCCGGTTTACCTTTATATCCGAGACGTTCCGGTTTGAGCACATAGCGGCGGAAAAGAGCAAGCAGTATACCGATCAGCACACAAAGACCGAAAAGTTGCATCAGAAAGGCAAAACCCAGATAAAACTTGCCGCGTAAAAACGACCAGTTAAATAATGGTTCCGTGATGTGGAATTCGCCGGCATCAAAAATCGCTCCAAACAGTAAAACAAAAAAACCAAAAAAGATTAAGCCGTGCATAATTCCCGGGTAAGCATCTTTCCAGGTCTTGACCTGTAAAAAGCCGTTGACGAAGAGGGATTTTATTCTTGCCGGAAGTTTATCCCAGCGGATTTCGTCTTTACCCATGGCCCTCCACAACTTCCAGCGCCGGTAAAAACCATAAGCGAATATGGCCAGCGCCACGGCGGTTAAAATAAAAAGTATCGGCTCAAAATTGTGAGCGTTCCAGAATACTTCACGACCTTCATTTCCTATTGAAAAAATTGTTGTATGTTCCATTGATCCTCCGAAATATTTTGAGGGCTGCTAACGTGAAAGAATGTAAAAAATGTAGTTTCTTCCGACGGCCAAGAAGTCTTTGCCTCCCTGAAATTGAGGAGGCAAAGACCTTCGGAATTTTAGGCCACCAGCTTTTTGCAGGCGCCGGTTAATTCGGGCACAACTTTAAAAAGATCATCCACGACACCATAGTCAGCCTTGGCAAAAATGGGTGCTTCCGCATCCTTGTTGATAGCGACGATATACTTGGAAGAACTCATGCCCGCCAGATGCTGAATCGCACCGGAAATGCCGCAGGCGATATAAAGGTTGGGAGAAACGACTTTGCCTGTTTGTCCCACTTGATCTTTTTGCAAGCGCCATCCGGCATCCACCGCGGCGCGCGATGCGCCAACACAACCTTTCAGCACTTCGGCCAATTCTTCCAGAATTTGGAATCCTTCCGGTCCTTTCATGCCGCGTCCGCCCGAAACGATAACATTGGCTTCGGTTAAATCCACCTTGCCGCTGGTGTCTTTCTGCACTTCCAGAATTTTACTCTTAATTTGAGCTGCGTCAATGGCGGGATCGAATTTCGTAACTGCCGCCGCTTTGGCGTTTTCCGCCATAGCGAAAACATTGGGACGAAGCGAAGCCATCTGGGGCGTTGCGCTGGTAATAACTTCGCCGAAGCATTTGCCGGCATACATCGGCCTGATGGCCAAAAGTTTGCCGTCGGCAATTTTTACATCGATGCAATCCGTGGCCAATCCGGTCGCCAGTTTCCCGGCCAGGCGTGCCGACAAGTCTTTACCTTGAACAGAAGCACCCAAAAGAACAATTGCCGGATCGTTTTCTTTAATTATTTTTGCTGCCGCCGCGGCATGGGCCTCGGTGATATAGGGTTCCAGCGCCGGAGAGTCTCCGACAAAAACCTTATCCACGCCGTATTTTCCCAATTGCGCGGCCAAGCCTTCTATACCTGAACCAAGCAGAACAGCGCTGACCTCAGCTCCCAGCTGATCCGCCAATTTTCTAGCCGCGGAAGCAAGCTCAAAGCTTATTTTGCGCAAAGCGCCGTCTCTTTGTTCTGCAACTATCCATACTCCTTTTGCCATTTTATCAATCCTCCGCTTTTAAATTAAATAACTTTTGCTTCTTCCCTGAGCAACCGGGCTACTTCCGCTGCCTTTTGTGCCGGATCATCTCCGCAGATAATTTTTCCGGGAGGTCGGGCCGGAGGCGGAATGGTTTTGGCCACTTTTGTTTTGATGCAGTGGCAATTCCCAGCGCCGCCGCGTTTTTCACGTCCACGGGTTTCTTCTTCGCTTTCATGATACCCGGAAGCGAGGCATAGCGCGGTTCGTTGAGTCCCTTTTGCGCCGTCACCACGCAGGGCAAACTGGTTTCGATCGAGAGCTGTGCGCCTTCAATCGGCCGGATTACCTTTATCGAAGTTCCGGCAAAATCCAGTTTCGTGACCAGAGTCAACTGGGGGATTCCCAAAAGCTCGGCCAGCATCGGGCCCACCTGACCCCAATCATCGTCAATAGCGCGCTGTCCGCAAAAGATAATGTCATAAGGCATTCCTTTAATAACGGCGGCCAGAGCCGAAGCCGTAACGAACGCGTCGGCGTTATCCAGTGCAGGATCGGATACATGCACGCCCTTATCCGCGCCCATAGCCAGTGCCGTTCTTACCGTTTCCATCGCGCGGGCCGGGCCCACGGAAACAATCGTTACTTCCCCGCCGTTTTTTTCTTTCAGCCGCAGGGCTTCTTCCACGCCGTACTCGTCATAAGGATTCATGACCCACTTGATTTG
>CAVSRI010000005.1:0-59205 GCA_963730275.1 uncultured delta proteobacterium
AGAGAGGGGGGCACTTTCAAAATGTTGGTAGGCACAGCGCAGGAAGGCGCCGGCCTGACATTCGAGATGTGGCATTCTTCGACGGAAAACCGCGTTGAGCCCGGCTTTCTGCGCGTTATTGCGCGGAAATATGGCGGCGCCTTCCTGCGGTCAAACGCACTACAAACAATAAAAATTCGCACCCCTAAGAAAAGCTATTTACGCTGTGCCCTTTTCGAATGCGCGTGCTGGATAGGCGTACCCGGCAGAATCCCCAATTCAGTAGCGGTGCGATGAGCGCCAAGCACGGCGGCGTTCAGGTCGGCTCCCTTTTCGCGATGTTCCGGCTCCCGCGTGACCCCGGGGACAGACTCTCCCGCGAGTCTCTCTTTGATCTCCCGGCAACACCTTCAGGCGCTGCGCACCAGACTTCGCATGAGGTGAGCTTGTTCTCCATGATCCTGCCGTAGGCCAAGGCCAGCATTATCGTTAGGGCCAAGGCGCAGCGGGTTTGCATCTCCTTCAGTCCGCGAATGGCGTGGTCTCGAAGCCGAAGCTTACCTCCAGGCGGCTGTTCACCCGTTCCACCGCCGTTCTCATGTCATACAGCCGCTCCCACTTCAAACTATGGCGGGGCAGCGGTACTTCAACGCCGCTCGATCCCTCTCAAATCCCCCGTAGCCCATCTGCCTCTGGGTTGCCGTGCGCGGGCACACGCAGCTCACCGTGCCCCGATAGTCGTAGACCACGTTCTCGGTCCCCTCTACCAGCTTGCTCTTCTCCCCATCCTTCCAGCAGTCGCGAATGTCGATGATCGGCAATACCGCATGCGCGTCCCAAAGCTCTTTGATCAGCTTCCCGTCGTCGTAGGCGCGATCCATGCACATCGCCTGGCAGCGCTCCCACACCTTCTCATGTCGCTCCTCGAAGTCCTGCAGCACTCCCCGAGTCGTCACCACTTCGCTGGCCCCGCCGCCTTGGTCACCGAGAATGCCACCGGCAGTTCATAACGGGCATCCACCACCAGGTGCAGCGTGTAACCCAACCACTTCTTTAGCGTTTCCCAGGCCGTGCCGTCCTCATGCGTGCCCTGGTAGGCGTGCACCCCCCATTCGGCATCCTCATCACGCCTCCTGCCTGGCTCTTCCTTCTTTGTCTTCTCCTCGCGTTTTCCCCGCGCAAAGCTGCTGATTGCCTTGCCATCCGCGGCAAGAGTTGCTCCGAACTCGGGCAAAGCCTCCGCCAGCTTGTCCACCAGCGCATCGAACATCGCCTGGATCAGTTGCTGCTGTGCCATCACCCCTGCCAGAAACCGTGAGAACGCCCAGGAGGGCGGTACGGCATCCAACCCTTCGTACAGATTGAAACCACACACCTGGCGCAACTGTCCGTTGCGCCTCAATTCCCGCAGCAGGCTTTCCACTCGCGGATGCTCGTAGACGACCTCCCGCCATCAGCGCGTTCCACATCGGGCGCACCGGGTACTTGTCCCGCCCACGTCCCCGTGTGTTTTCCAACTCCCTCACGAGCGGTTCGTCGGGCAGGTACTTCAGCACCAGTTGTAGCCGCTCCAAGTCTCCTAATGTCTCGATGTCTTGCCATCCGAACAGTTCGTTCTGTAGTATAACAGCCACGGCGCCCTCCCATTATGTTGATGTTCCACGTGCATACTATCCATCTGCGCATAATTAAAAGGACATAATTACTGAACTGTGGCGTACTCCTGATACGGAGGGTGAACCATGGTTGCGAGAGTGCTACGGTTACATCCAAAAACATATACGAAACTCATCCAACTTAAAAAGGAGGCTGAGCGAGAAGGAATCTGCCGCGTCGCAAAACGGCTTCACGCCGTGCTGTTGAACTCGGAAGGGCGATCCAGCGGAGCGCTGGCTTCTCTCCTTGATGCTCCACGGTCGAGGGTTTCCGAATGGTTAGCCAACTACGAGGAGTACGGAGTGGAAGGGCTATTGGAAGGGTACCGATCCGGACGACCGTCGCTTCTCAGCGAAAAACAGGTACGTGATCTCTACGACATCATCGAGAGTGGGCCGGTCGCCTACGGGCTGGACAGTGGGGTCTGGACGTCCGGATGATTTCACGCCTCATCGAGGAGGAGTTCGGCGTTGATTACCATCCCGGTCATATCCGCAAGCTCCTCCAGCGGATTGGATTCTCCGTTCAGAGGCCCCGACGGGTTCTGGCGCGGGCTGAGGCTGAAGAACAAGACCGGTGGCACCGGAAAACCAATCCGAATCTGAAAAAAAGCGCAAAGAGAAAATCGCGCGCTCCTCTTCACCGATGAGGCGAGTTCCCGCCAGGGCTCCACGCTGCACTCAACGTGGAGCCCAATCGGGTGCCCGCCCGAAGTCCCCGTGACCCGAGCACGCAAGAGCGTGAAGATCTTTGGTGCCGTTGAGATTTATCGCGCCGAGTTCCTTTATAAAAAGGAACGTAAGCCGCACTATCCTCACCGTGGAGCGAATCTGGCAGCACACTCGAAAGAATGGGACTCACAGTCGGTACTTTGTGACAACTGATGAACTGCCGTGCACAATCGTTCGGGTCTTTGATGAGATACAGGAGTGTCCTTCTTTGATTCGTGGATATCTACTTCCCTGTTGCGCTTGATGTCCTTTTCATTATGCGCAGATGTAGAGCACGGTTCACCGGCCTGGGAGCGCCCCTTTTCTTTCTTCTGGGGTCAAATCCTGCAGGAAGACCAGCGCTGATTGAGAAATACCTGATTTTCCCAAGATTTCTTGGGGTAAACGAAACTTCAGCCTATCGGTAAGTCATCGCCGCAATGAAAATTAGCGGCGGCGCAATTGGCCCAGAAAAAGTCACAGGACTGTTCACGGATGATTGCTGGATCGGGTGCCTTATACCAGCCAGCCCTCGGGTGTGAATCGAAAGGGTTCCGGTTTCGAAAGGATTTCGATCTCTTCCCGGTTCTGCCAGCTCGGGAAGGTACGATTCGGAGACTTCTATCTGTTCAAGCTCCAGGGTGTTTTTAATTCTCACAATCCTGGCTGTGGCAGATGAGACACGGGCACAGGTCTTCAGGGCAACCACCACGGCATCATGATCGGTATTCAACACCATCGGCATCTTCGCTATTCCGGGCACCGTGGCGGTGATGCAGTTGGTATAGGTGACCCCCCAGTCGATCTGGTTCATGCAGCGGATGGTGGAGAGGTCCGCCAGCCCGATGCCCGTCCCGTTGCCGTGCGCTTTTTCCGTCAAGCCCAGGACGACGATTTTCTGAATGGGCGGTGCAACAAATCCATCGGTGAGACCGCGAGCCGGGAGTGCCAGTGACGTTCGGATCCATTCCAGATCCGGCCACGTCCTTTCCAATCTCGTCGATGATCAGGACATCGATCGAAGAGACGGGAAGCCTGCCGATATTCTTCTTGGCCAGCGCCTGGAGCTCTTTCTCCCGCGCCAGGAACTGCGCAGGCAGAAGGATCTCCACCGACATCAGTTCGTCGAAGGCGTTTTCAAGGATTGCCACGCCGAAGACAATTGGAGCGTTACGGATGAAGGCCTCGCCCACCCGGGAGAGCACTGTGGACATCCTGTCGAAACCACGCGAGTGCAGCTCGGTGGCACCTTTGTGGTTGCCAAGGCCGATTGCCATCATCTTGAGCAGGCCGCTCTGCATGAGCGCCTTTGAAGTCGGTATGCGGCTTGACCCGGTTGACGACAACGATCCCGTCCGAGTCGAATGCGATCTTGTCGCAGTACACGGGAATCCCGTCATCGAGGGTTGCAATGCGCACCACCTCCATGGAAGAGATCACGGGCACCCCCATCGTCTCTTCGGTGATCCCGTATCCCGCCAGCACCTCCCTCTGGCCCTCCGCGTCAGCCCCACCGTGGCTTCCCATTGCGGGGACGATGAAGGGCCGTGCCCCCCACGCGGCGAGCTGCTGGATCAGCGTGCGCAGGATGAGGGGGAGCTCAGCGATGTTCCTGCTTCCCGCGGTGAGCGCGATCTTTTTCCCTCGGAGCTCTGAAGGATCGAGGATCCTTTGCATGGAAGCGACGATCGAGGCCGCGGCATCCTCGAGCCGGGGCCGGTTGACCCGCTGCCTCACTTTCACCATCCGGGGGAGAGGGAGATCAAACCCGTCCGCGAGCCGCACATCCACATGGTCCAGTCTCATGCCGTGTGACCTCCCACAGCCCCGCGCCCTCTCAACGCACCACCCTCACACTCTCGCCCTTCATGACCCTCTCCGCTTCTTCTTTGTACGCCCAGTTCCAGTCACCGAGGAATCCGTGACAGAGGGCCGAGTAGGCAGCGGAGAACTCGATCGATTCCTGCGGGTCCGTCTCCCGCATGATGTTGAAGATCAGAGCTGAGGCGAAGCTGTCTCCTCCGCCCGTCCTGTCGATGATCTCCAGGTCCTCATACTTCCGTGACACGTAGAAATTGCCCTTGAAAAGCATCACCGTCTGCCAGTCATTCAGGAGGCCCGTCTTCGCGTCCCGCAGGGTCGTTCCCACGACCTGGATGTTCGGATAGGTCGTCACGGCCTTTTCAGCCACCCGCTGATAGCTCTTGGGATCTATCTTGGAATAACCCTTGCCGACGTCCGCGCTGATGCCCAGCATCTTCTCGAAGTCCTCCTCGTTGCCGATGAGGACGTCGACATACGGCATGACCTGCTTCATCACCGCCTGCGCCTTTTCCGGCCCCCACATCGTGGATCTGAAGTTCAGGTCGAAGCTCGTGCGGACGCCCACTTCTTTGGCCGTCTTCAAAGAGGTCATCACCTGATCAATCGCGCTGTCGGAGATGGCCGTAGTGATGCCCGTCGTGTGGTACCACCGCGTCTTCTGAAGGATCCCCTTCCAGTCGAACTCACCCGGCTGCGTGATGCTGATCGCTGAATGGCCGCGGTCATAGATCTGGCGGTTCGGCCGGGGGCCGATTCCGATCTCCACGAAACACAGGCCATTGCGCACCCGGCCGACGCCGTCGAAAGGCACCAGTTTCACCATGCTCATGTCGACGCCGTGCTCCCGGCCCTTGTTGATGACGTACCGGCCCGACCAGGTGTCCACAAGCTTGGAGACCCACGCCGTTTTCAATCCGAGCCGTGAGGTGTTCACCGCGACGTTCAATTCGGCTGCGGCAATGGCCATTGTGAGAGAGCTCGCCTGTTCGAGTCTCGCGTTATTCGGCGGACTGAAGCGCACCATCGCTTCTCCAAATCCGATCAGGTCATACATCTTTTCCACTCTCCAACCTCCGTGCTCTCGCCGTCTATCTGCGGGCCAGATCGGCCCGATTGAAGACGTACGCGGGCTCCTTGCCGGCGACGAAATCCACGATCGCCTGCGCCGCCTCGATGGCCACCTTCATCTCGCACTCGCGGGAGAGGGCAGCCGAATGAGGAGTCAGGATCACATTCTCAAGCTTGAAAAGGGGATTGGCGGCCACCGGCGGCTCCTCCTCCAGCACATCGAGGCCCGCCCCGCCGATCAATCCTTTCGAAAGCGCCTCGGCCAGTGCACGCTCGTCCACCACCGCCCCCCGGGATGTGTTGAGAAGGCACGCGTCGGGCTTCATCAGGCCGATCAGCTTCTGATTCACCAGATGATGGGTCTGCTCGGTGTAGGGAACATGGATCGATATGAAATCCGCTTCGCGGAAGACCTGATCCAGATTCGCACAGAGCCTGATCCCCTCTGCGTGATTGACGAAGGGATCAAAGGCAATCGCCTCCATTTCGAAGGCCAGTCTGCACTTCCTGGCCACCTCTGATCCGATTCGGCCTACACCGACGAGGCCGAGGATCTTTCCCTCCACGTCCACCGACTTGTTCGCGTTCCTGATTTTCCAGTTGCCCGCCCGCACCGCCTTGTCCATGGCTAGGAGCTGCTTTGCAAGGCCGAGCATCAGCGCGACGGTCTGCTCTGCCACGGATACCGTGTTCACCCCCGGGGTGTTGCAGACCATGATGCCTCTTTCCGAGGCGGCGGCCACGTCCACGTTGTCGACGCCTACCCCCGTGCGAGAGATGATCTTGCATTTGCGTGCAGCGTCTATGAGTTCTCGCGTGAAATTGATGTTCGTCCGGAGGATCACCCCGTCCACGTCCGCGACGATTTTTTTCGCAGTCTCCACGTTTGAATCCGGCAGGACAACAAGATCAACCTTCCCTTCAAGGATCTTCATGGCGTGCGGGTGAATGGACTTCGAAAGAAGGACCTTTTTCACAGGAGTCCCTCCTTTGCCAGGACGGCCTTCAGGTCAGCTTTTTCCGTTGTCGCTCAGGGGAGGGACGGGAATCCTGGGGTCTCCGCCGTAATAGCCCAGAGCATCCATGGCCGCCTTTACACCGGCCACCCCCGCCTTGCCCGCCGCATTGCCGCTGAGCTCGCGCGCATGGGAATCCAGTTTCTCCGCCTCCGCCTTTTTGCCTGCCAGGAACAGCTCATACAGCTCGCAGCAGATCTCGGGGAGATAGTTTGCAATGGAGAGCACCCCGCCGATTGCGCCGACGACGAGCCCCTTGTAGAACTTTTCGATCGTTCCCGCGAGAACGAAAAAGTTGGCCCCGGCAGGAACCGCCTTGACATAGACGGAGATGTCTTCTTTTGACGTATCCTTCATGCCGGCGATATTCGGGTGCTGGGCCACGACCGAAATGAGGCGGGGGGAAAGAACGAGCCCGGCGGCGAACTTGGGCGCATTGTACACCATGATGGGAACGGGGGACTTGTCGGCGATCATGGTGTAATAGCGTATGAGGGCATCGTCGGTCATGAAATTGACGAAATAGTGCGGCGGAAGAACCGTCGCAAACTCGACGCCCAGGCCTGCGATTTTCTTGATGAACTCCAGCGTGGCCTTCACGGATTCGCGCGCCACTCCTGCCATGAGAATCTTCCCCGTCGCCTTGTATTTGCTGGTACACCTCGACGACCCGAATCGATTCCTCGTCGGTCAGGCTTCGGAACTCGCCGTTGCTGCCCGAGAGGAAAGAAACCCTTTATCTTGGTCTCGTTGTACCGATCGATATTCGCCCTGATCCTGTCGTAGGCGACCTCTTCGTTCACGAAGCAGGTCATGTTGGGGGGAAACACCGCCGACAATTTCTCCCTGTAATTCACGCCCATCTCATTCCTCCTTGTTAGAAGTATCTTCGCTCAGCGCAGACGGAATGTACCCAGTCCACGATCACCGAGATCAGCACCAGAATCCCCTTCACGCAACGCCCCCAGGTGTATGTCACCCTCCACAGCTTCCCAGTATCAGGGTACCCTCCGTTGAGCGCCGTCCCGCCAATTACCTCCGCGGAAACGTTCATGTGCGTCCAAGGGGCATCGCCTCACTTGCAAGAACCCCACGATGATCCAAATGAGAAGGTACGCGAACTGGAGGCCTGGATAGCGCTGGCCATGTTCACCCACGTCTTTACGGCCATGGGAATGATATGCGACTGATCGCTATCAAGACATCATGTTATCATATTATTATCTTTTATGTCAACCGTATTTGATGGCAAAATTGGTTTTCTCATTCTGAAAATTGACCATTTTCCATTTTATTGAAAAGAATCGGCCTTGGATGGGGCCGCATGAGCGCCACCTCGATCCAGGCAGAGCAACTCCGGATGCTGCAAAGGTACACCAATGCCATTTTGTGAGTTGCGATACACGTTTGTTTGAGTGCTTGAGAGAAGATTTGAAGACATCATGTTATTATATTATTATCTTGCCCGGCAAGTCCAAACGAGCATATAATCCGCTCGTGGGGCGGAATGATGCCGTCGTACAAGAAGAGTTGCGCGAGCTCCTAGATGACTTCTGCAGCGGGTTCAACGTCTCGCTTTCTCTGCTTTCGCGATCGGGCGCGACGCTGCTGACAAGTCCGAGCTGCGCCATCCAGCCTTTCTGCATGAAGATCCGAGGTTGGCCCAGCAGTCCCGGCGTCTGTGGCCCGCAGGCGCAGCGGATGCGCCACCTCGCCTCAGATCGCCTTGACGCGATAACATACACGTGTCATACAGGCCTTCGATGCTGCGTGTGTCCAATTGTTTCATCGGGCCAGATCGTCGCGATCGCCACGATCTGCGGGTTCCGATTTGATGATGAGCCTGGTGCCGCCGCTATTCAGGACTGGCGCGCCAATGACGGACCCGTCGATACCCTCCTGAAGGACTTTCATGCAATGCCGAAATTCTCCGCCGCCACGGAGAAGCACCTGGTTCACCTCTTCAAGGTGGTCGCCGATCATGCCGTAGCTCACGGACTGATCGGGTTCCCGCGCAGCCACCTGTTTGAGATGATCATCGACTATATCCGGGCGCATATCGCCTGCACGATCATACCGATAAACGAGGTAGCCGACAACGTGCACAAGAGCACATCCACGGTTTCACACGTGGTCAAGAAAGAAGCGGGCATTTCCTTCAAACGGCTGGTCATCGAGCAGAAGCTCAGCGCCGCGGAGGCGCTCCTCTCGATTGACCAAACCAGATCCATCAGGGATGTGGCGGAGTCACTGGGTTTCAGTGACCAGTTCTACTTTTCACGAATCTACAGGAAGTGTCGCGGCTATCCTCCAAAGGATTTCGCCAAACATCGCATCGGCTGAAGAAGCAACTGCGGTAGTGCAACGCACCACGATGGGAGAAAAAGGAGGCCTCCGTCTTCGGACGGAGGCCTTTGCGCGTCAGAAGAATGCCTAGAAGTTGTACTGGTCGATGTTCTGGGGCGTGAAGAAGAGGGGCCTTGCCGTAGACGATCTCCCCGTCCTTGCCGACGGTGAACTCGCCGAGCTTGCCGCATCCACCTTGGCGCCGACGACGTTCTTGAGCGTTCCGTCCACAGCGGCCTTGGCGACGTACATTGACATATAGCCGAGCCAGTACGGGTCCCAGATAAAGAAGGCCTTCTGAGAGCCATCCTTCAGGTACTGACTTGATGGTCGACGGAAGGGCGACGCCGGTGGCGAACACCTTCCCCTGCCTTCCGAGTTCCTCGATTGCGCGGCATGCCCCGGGAACCGAGGGGGTGGCGGAAGAGATAATCACTTTGAGGTTCGGGAAAGCCTGCATGAGGTTCGTGGCAACCTGGATACTCTGGGCTTCATCATCGTTATCGAACTGCAGGGCGACGGTCTTCAAGTTCTTGTACTTGGGGTCAGTCTTGACAAGCTGGCTCACGATATTGAAGTGGGCCATGTGGTTCGGGCTCGTCGGTGTCGCCGCGATGAAGGCGATCTCTCCGCCCTCGGGAGAGTCCAACAGCGCGCAGTCCAGCTCGGCGCGGGCGGCGCTTTCATAGTCCATCTGGTTGCAGAAGAAGTCGCGAGCGTCGACCGCGCTGTCGGCATCGTAGGTAACGACCTTGATGCCCTTTGACCTTGCGGTGCGAAGCGGGGGCGCAGACGCATTCAGATCAATTGCGGAGCAGATGATCGCATCGGCCTTCTGGGACACGATGTTCTCCAGTGCCTGCACCTGGAGCTGGACATCGGGCTGTTCCGAGCCGGTGTACGTGAACTGAACGCCCAGTACCTTGGCCGCGTCACTAGCGCCGAGCGCACACCTCTGGAAATAGGACAGGCCGGTGAACTTCGGATTCATGAAAATCCGAAGGGGTGCCGCCGTCGCCGCGGCGGCGACAATGACGAGCACTGCGAGAATAGCGAAAGCCCTTTTCATAAGAAACCTCCTGTGGAAAATCTTCTACGGAGCCGACGGCCCCGCAACAGCCTTTTTCCGGGCTCGGGATCCCGAGTTGCCCCGACCAGTGAAGTTCGAAACGAGCACTCCTGTCACGAGGAGCATGCCGATGATCAACTGCTCGATAGGGCCTGCGATGTTTGCCAAGCCCATGCCGTTCCGCAGCGTCCAGATAAAGAGGATTGAGAGGAGGACTCCCAGCACTTTTCCGCGTCCTCCATTGATATCCACGCCCCCGAGAACGACGGCCGTGATCATTCCCAGGAGGACGCCGTTCGCGTTGTCACCGCGCGATGAACCGAACTGTCCGATGAATATCCAGGCGCCCAGCGCGGCGGTAAGGGCACCCACCATGTATGTCCCGATTTTGGTCCTGGCGACATTGATTCCGGAATATGTCACCGCGGCGGAATTGTTTCCAATCGCGAAGCATCGCCTTCCGAATGTCGTGTAGTGCATAAGCACCCAGAAGATGACGACGCAGGCGATCAACACGAGCAGCATGACGGGAAGCGGGGAAGTACCCACAGTGGCGGTGCCCAGCCACTTGTAGGTGTCGTTGAATCCCGTATATCCGACATCGGACCGATGATGAAAGCCACGCCGCGGTAGGCGCCCATCGTTCCAAGCGTGACGGGAGCGCCGGGAGACGCAGCTTGGCAACGAGGAAGCCGTTGAAAGCCCCGATGAGCAAGGGCAATGACAGTGATGCCGGCAAGGGCGACAGGGGAAGGGCAAGTCCGCCTGGGACGCCTTGGACAGGATACCGTGCAGACTGCCAGGATGGAGGGCAGGGAAAGATCCATTCTCCCGTCAGGATGATGAGCGCCAGACCGAGTGTCATGATACCGGTGAACACAAGGTTTCGAGAGGAGAAGAGGAGCTGCTCCAAATTGAGGTAGTATGGCGAAAGCGTGGTGGCCCATACTCCCGCCAGCACGAGCATGATTGCGATGACGAACTCCCAGCGATATCCGGCGAATGTGCGTTTCATTGCGGTTCGGTTTCCTACACTCTCTGGTGCCTGAAAATGGCCATGATCCTGCGTTCGATGCCCGCGTCAAGGGCGATTGCGCCCACGATCGCGAAGCCCTGGATGAACATCCGCCAATACTCCTGAGCGTGAGCGAGGACGAGGCCATTGTCGATGGTTGAAAGCATCAGGGCACCGAACAGGACGCCAAGAATGCTTCCCGATCCACCGGTTGTGGCTCACGCCGCCCAGGACGACCGCGGCCAGGGCCATCATCTCCCAGTCACGGCCGAGATTGACCGTGATCGTCCCAACGCGCGAGATGTAGAGGAAGGAGGCAAGCCCCACGAACGCGCCGCAGGCGGCGAACGCAAAGAGGACGACCGGTTGGCCCGCAGGCCATAGAAGACGGCGGCGCCCGGGTTGGAGCCCACCGCGTACACCCGCCGCATGATCGGAACGCTCCGGCTGAATGAATGCCATCGCCAAGACAACGAGCAGCGCGAGAAGGACGACAAAGGGCACGCCGAGCACCGTGGCGTCGGCCCCATTGATCATCCACCGCGGCAGGTAGCCGGACGGCACCTCGACGCCCTTCCCTACGATATAGGTGAATCCTCGGAAGATCGAGAGGGTGCCCAACGTAGCGACGATGGAAGGCACCCGGCCGTATGCCACGACCAAACCGTTGACAAGGCCCGAGGACAAAGCCGATCCCACCGCGACGATAATAATGAGCGGCCCCGCGTGTGGATTCGCCGCGGCAAACATTGCTGTCATGAAACCCGGAAAAGCCGATGATCGATCCCACGGAAACATCGAGATTCCGCGTGATGACCACAATTGACTCGCCGCAGGCGACGATCGTGAGAAGGGACGCGTTGAAAGCGATGACCTTCAGGTTCTGAAGATTCAGGAAGTTCGGCGTGGTGAGCGCGAACACGGCGAGCATCGCGACCAGGGACAGCAGGACGCTGAACACCCGGAGGCGCAGCGTGTTGCGCGACAGGGTCGTTGAAATGCGGCGTGCGAGTGCTGAGCTTGTGTTGGCGATCACGGCCGTTCCTCCCCGACGCTCACTGACATGGGGCCGCGAGAAGCCGCTATCATGACCTTTTCTTGGTCGCCTCGGCCCGTGCGAACTCGGCGACGATCCTCCCTGACGCCACCACAAGTATCCGATCACACATGGCGAGTATTTCCGGGAGGTCGGACGAGATGAGAAGCACGGGTAACCCGCTTCTGCCAGCTTTGAGACGCGTTGGTGCACCTGCGACTTGGTCCCGACATCGATGCCGTGTGTCGGCTCATCGAGAATAAACACCTTGGGCTCGGAGCCCAGCCACTTTGCAAGCACAACCTTCTGTCGGTTGCCGCCCGACAGGCTGCCCGCCAGCGCGTCGAGACTCGGTGTCTTGATTTCGAAGTCGTCAGCAAAAGGCTTGGCAAACCTGGATTCCGCGGATCGGCTGATGAATCCCCAGGAGTCCGGGCCGGTCGAGGACGGCAAGACAGATATTGCAGGCGATGCTCAGCTCCACGATCAGGCCGTTGTCGTCCCGGTTCTCGGGGATGTACGCAACGCCTTTTCGCAGCATCTGTCTGGGGCTCGATGGCTTCAGCTCGACGTTGCCGACGACCACCTTTCCGTGATTTCGGCGGTCTGATGCCGAAAATGGATTCTGCGAATCTCGGTACCGGCCGGCCCCGACGAGGTATGGAATTATTGCGCATACAGCTTTTATCGTGGTTGACGCTGTTGTCCTGGAATTCATGCTTTTTTCTCCGCAAGCGTTAGTTTTTGCACTGGTATTAACAGCGGCGGCCATAGTCTTCGGTGTTTTACTGATCAGCTCTATTCACAGTTTCCTTAAATCCGGTCTTTTGATCGCAAGGAGTGGTTGTGCGCAAAATACTTAAGGTGGAAAGAGGCTTTACTTTCTTCGAGGTAATCACGGTTATTCTAATTCTCGGGATCATCGGCGCAATTGCTATTGTCAAGATGAGCTCGCCCGCTACTTATGGAGTAATCGGAGAGTTGGATAAAGTGAAAAGCCATTTAAGATATGCGCAGGGACGGGCGATAAGAACCAATTCCAGTTGGGGCGTCAATTTCAATTCCGCAAGTGTATATTGGCTTTTTCAAAATGCCGTTGCAACCAAAATTAATTTTTTCGGAGAAAACCCAAATCAGGTTAATTTGTCCAATCTGTCGATAACTTCCGCTCCGCTGACCATAACCTTTGATCGATTCGGTTCGCCCGGCACAGCGGATATTACTGTGGCAACTTCGGGCGGCAATATAACCGTTACGGCCAACACAGGATTTATCCCATGATAAAAAAAACAACTATGGCGAATCACGGGTATGAACCCCCAAGCAAGCTTTGGAAACATTTTGTAGCAAGGTGCGGGGTATTATACCCTCCGCTTCACGGGATTGTTCAACTTAACAATTCCGATGCGCTACGCTTTCGGAATTGGAGTTTCACGAATAAAAAAGGTTTTACCCTTCTGGAAGTGATAGTTATCATGGTCATGGCCGCGATTGCGGCGACTTTTTTAGTTGTTTTTATGGGACCAAACCTGACCGGCAGCTCGACTTCCGCTGTTCGCGCGTATAATCAGTATGCCTTGATTGGGATTGTGGAGCAAATGAACGTTGACTATAATAACCTGATGAATGTCGGGAATGCGAATGTTTTGACAACTTTACAGTCCCGCATTCAGGCAGGAAATTATGGCAACTACACACAAGCGACCAAGTTTATAACCTTTGATCCTTCTACGCATATTGAACAAACGGCCGCTTCGGGCACCAGTACTTTAAAAGTAACGATTACAGTGAGCGATCAAACAATAACAACCCTTTTTACACAATAAAAATTTACGGATTATGTCATGAAAAAAAATGCCGGTTTTACTATGATCGAGATTATCGTTACCGTAATTCTGCTGGGAATCATGGCCGCTGTCGGGAGCATCCTGATTGCGCAGGGCGCCAAAGGTTATATCAGGGCCAAGGCGAATGATGAACTTTCGCAAAAGGTGCAACTTGCTCTGGATAGGATGATTCTGGAGTTTGAAGATATCAGCGCCATCAGCGCGGTAAGCACAACCGATCCCGATTCTATTTGTTACACAATAACATATTATGATGTATCTTCCGGTAATACTACTGATGTTAGTCGCTGTATGGGCCGGGTTGGAAGCCAGATAAAGATTCTCAATGGAACGGCTCTTCCGACTGCCACGACAGGGTCGGTCATGATTGATAGTGTCAACGCTTTTCAGCTTAATTTTTACACTATGAGCGATGCTTTCACGGGGAACGGAACCTGGGCTCCCACCAACGTTTCGAACCTGGCTTCTATTAAAATTACTCTTACGCTCAATAGAACGGATGTGACCGGCGGGCATATACCTGTTCCACCGTATATAATGTCCGCAGAAATAACCGGGTGGGCTGGGACTACTATGAACCGGTAAACTGGAATCAGTCTTAGGCGATACCCGGTCGGGTGGAGGAATTGTTGGCCCCGGGTGGGACCAGATAAAGAGCGTTAATTTAATATAAATGTAGGGAGAAAGAAATGTTGTTGCAGAAAAAAGAATTTGGCCTCCGGCCCATTTCTGCCCGGAAGGCAGCATGATCCTGGCGCTCGTCATCACGATGCTTTTTTTCTCTGTTCTTGTTGTCGCCATGCTCTCGACCATGGGCAGTTCTATTTTTAACCAGCTCAACACCGCCTCCACGACCAAAGCAGCTTACATTGCCAAATCAGGGTACAATTATTTGACAAGCCAATATAAAAGTGCGACGACCGAACTGGCCATGAATCAGGTTTTCGAAAACCTGAACGGTGTAAATTATCAGTTGCTGAATAATGCCGGCAGTTTTGTGTTAACCGTGCAACCTTATTATTTAAGGTACCAAGGAACAACAACATACTCCATTACGAATGCCAATGGCCTGACACTTAGCGTAAAATTTCCTGGCGCCGTTTCCCTATACCATTCCGTCATCGGCTACAGACAAAGCTATGGCCGTTTACACCTCGGCCGGTTACAGGCGTTTCTACTATACTACTGTTACTACCGTTGGAGCGAATAATTATACCCTCAATCTGTCGAATACTAATCCGCCCGACGGACAACCGATTTCTGTTCCTCCTGGCGCCGGCATACTTCCAGTTATTCTCACTCCCGCCAGCGCTCGACTTTAGCCAGCGGTGGCAACCTGAATGTCGCCGCCGGAACATGCAGCATTTTTCCTGCCCGTTTCGGGTTTTTTGAAGTACCAGGAGTAGCAGCTCTTTCTAGTTATGTATTTTACTACGATCACTGCACGCCGGGTACGCCGGTGGATACTTTTTACGTAATCAAGGATGCGAATAGACCGACCACTGCTTTTCCAACTTCTACCAACAACATTCCCGCTAGCACATCGATTTACGCCCACACTGCGGCGCAGATCGGCTCCACCGGCACATTTGATCACCGGTTCCGGGTCGGCGGTCACTCCCGTCAGCAATACATATTCCCGGATGGCAATTTTAGGTTATTGCTTCGGGAGGAAACAGCGATAATGCGACATGTACTGGTAATATGATATCCGGAACGGGTGCCTTTACTGCCGTGGGTACCGGTGTAACCGTTAATGCCACCACCATCACGCTGGGAAATTCAACTGCTAATACTGGCGGCGTTGCCTGGTATGCCGGAAATTCCAATGCCGCTTATTGCGTTAACGGTATCTGCAATTTCAGTTATGGCATTCGTGCTTATTTTACGTTTGCCGACAGTTATACCAGTACCCCACATGGCGATGGCTTTACCTTCACCATAATCAATGGCGCCAATAACAATATTACTAAAAGAGGAGGGCAACCGGCGACAGCTTGCGGAACTGCCGGGGGAGAATTAATGGCCTATGCCGGACCAGGTCCTGTGGATGGTTTGGGTTTGCAGCCTCCAAAATGGCCATTGAATTTGACAAATTTCAAAACGCCAAATTTAGGTACAAACCCCAGCAATGGTGGAAGAAACGATGGTGCCAATAACCATATGGCTCTAATGCTCTGGGGCCTTAATACGCCGGTAACCTATTGCACCGGTGTTCCTCGAGTAAGTTACGATGACAATATTCACGGTGCTGGTACCAGCACAACAAACTCTTCAAATCCTACAAATTCAGCCAGTGGAGACTTAACCAATGGATATTATGACCTGGGATCGACTACCTACCTGAATACTACCGCCAGCCATACTGCTAGAATTGAGATTATCCGGAACCAAACTGCCAACGCCGACACGAATTATAATTATAATGTCCAAGCCTGGATAGATTGCACCTCCTGTAGCGATGTCACCCATCAGTCTGCCGCGGCCCCACCACAAATTAATCGGACCATCAGAGCTCAACCCTACGTTTCACGGCAATTTTAGCACGCTGCTTTTCGGCTTTACCCAGAGTACAGGTAGTGCTGAGCAAAATATCACGATTAGCAACTTTGCCATCTATTTTACCCCCTATTAATTTTTTCCTTGGGAAGGGGGGTGAGGGAGAGCCAGGAAGAAGATAAACATGAATAATGATAATGCGTTGCCTACCAAACTTTCCAGATTTTCGCGACAATAAAGCTATTATCAAAGAAGTCCAATTTACCATCTCCTTGATTAATCCCCAATTTGATTTTCAGTATTTGGATCAGGCTTTCCGCGATGTGGAAAAACTATTTCGCGGTCATTATCCGGGAGCTCAAAAGTGCAACACTAATTACCATGATTTCCGGCACACTATGCTGGTTCTTCTGGCCATGGTGCGTTTAATTCACGGCACCTATTTCCAGGGGATAAAACTTACGGATAAGGAAATAAATCTGGGCTTGATCAGCGCGCTGATGCACGATACCGGCTACATTCAAACAGACGATGATAATGCCGGCACCGGCGCTAAGTACACTCTCATGCACATCAAAAGAAGCATAATGTTTGTGCAGGATTATTATGCCCAGGAAGAGTATTTCCATGAAGATTTAGAAAACTTTGCCGACATCTTGAATTGTACCGGTCTGAGTATAGACATTAAGAAAATTACTTTTTCCTCCGCCAATATCGAGATTATCGGCAAGATTCTCGGAACGGCGGACTTGCTGGGGCAGATGGCCGATAGGCTTTATCTGGAAAAACTGATTCCCCTGTTTCCATGAATTTGAGGAAGGCAAAGTTTCCGGATTTGATAGCGAACTCGATCTTTTGAAAAAAACAACAAATTTTTATTATATCACTAAGGACCCACCTGGAGAAAGATTTGGGCAACGTCAATCGGCACATGGTTGATCATTTTCGGGAACGATGGAATATCGAAAGAAATATTTATACCGATGCGATCGAAAAAAACATCAATTACCTGAAATTCATTTTAAAGACTAATGAGAAAAACGTTAGTGCCTGCCTACGCCGCAACGCTATAACATTGCAGTAAATCCCCAAGTATTACTTTCTATTTTTCAGCACCGCCTAATCAGTGGAGCTCCCTCCGAGCGGGGGTTTGGAGACGTCTTAAAAAATAGTGCGACCTCCCACGACTCACGGAGCTTTCCTATCGCGGCCGGAGCTGGTGGATTCCCAGTCGCGGGATTGACTTTTTGGGACTATATGTTATCTTTGAGAAAGACATATTTGATAACTAAAACTTTTTAGGAAAACGAAACAGGAGGATTGAGGTGAAAATATCTGTCCAGAAAGGGAAGCTTGCCGACACAAAAAGCCAGGCCATTATTTTGGCGTTGTTTGAAGACAGAAAAAAATTAGCCGACATGGCGCTGCAAATTGATCAAAAAACCGGAGGATTAATCAGCGAATTGATTGCTCATCATGATTTTGAGGCTAAACCATCCCAAATATCCGTAATTTATACCAGAGGGCTGCTGCCGGCAAAAAGAATCGCCCTGGTTGGTCTGGGCAAACAAAGCGAATTTAATCTGGAAAAGCTCCGCATCGCCTTGGCCAAAGTCATGCAGCATTTGCGAAGTATAAACATCAAAGAAGCGGCAACTTCCATGGACTGGAATCTTCTTCCCGGCGCGAAAGATAAAGTGGCGCAAGCCGTGGTGGAAGGAGCGCTTTTAGGGCTTTATCAATACACACCTTTCAAAACCGTTGACCGCGAAGATTTAAAGAACATGGAGCAATTGAATATTATCGCCGAAGAAAAAGATTTCTCTTTGATCGCCGCCATAATTAAAAAAGCACAGGTCATTACACAAGCCGTATATTTTACGCGTGACCTGGTTTCGGCTCCGGGAAACGAAATGACGCCGACAATTCTCGCGAAAAAGGCGCAAGGAATTGCCAGCAGGAAAAATGTTTCCTGCAAGGTGATGGATAAAGGTAAAATGAAAGAACTGGGGATGAATTCCCTGTTGGGCGTCGCCTCCGGGAGCTCTCAGGAGCCAAAATTTATTATACTGGAATATATGGGCGGCAAAAGAAACGCAGCGCCCATAGCACTGGTGGGCAAAGGATTGACTTTTGACAGCGGTGGAATTTGCCTCAAGCCCGCGGAGAAGATGGATGAAATGAAATCGGATATGTCCGGCGGAGCCGCGGTAATGGGCGCGATTATGGCAGTCGCTGAACTGCACTTGCCGCTCAATATTGTCGGGCTTATTCCCGCCACGGAAAATATGCCCAGCGGCACCGCTTATAAACCGGGCGATATTTTAAAGTCCTATTCCGGGAAAACGATTGAAGTTATCAATACTGACGCCGAAGGCCGGCTGATTTTAGCCGACGCGCTGGCTTACGCGTCTAAGTATAAGCCGGCGGCAATAATTGATGTTGCCACTCTTACCGGCGCCTGTATCATCGCGCTGGGGGATGACGTAATCGGTATGCTGGGCACCGATGATAAACTTAAAAGTGAAATAAATAAAGCCGCCCAGGCGACCGGCGAACTTGTTTGGGAACTGCCTTTGTGGGAAAACTATCATGAGCATATCAAAAGCGATATTGCCGATTATAAAAACAGCGGCGGCCGCGCCGCCGGTACAATTACTGCCGCGGCGTTTTTAAGCAAATTTGTGGGAGATTTTCCCCTGGGTACATCTGGATATCGCCGGTCCGGCCTGGACGGACAAGGATAAAGCTTATATCCCCAAAGGGGCATCGGGAGTTACTGTTCGATTGCTGGTTGAATTTTTACGCAATCGCGCCAGAAATAAAAAAATGCCGCCTCTTTTGCAAATAAAAGATTTAGTGACGGTATTTGATACCGCCCGGGGAAGAATTAAGGCTGTCGATGGAGTATCGTTAAACATTGATTCCGGTGAAACACTGGGGATTGTCGGCGAATCCGGTTGCGGGAAAACAATGCTTGCTCTTTCTATTATGCGGCTCATCCCGACAAACGGCAAAATCATTAATGGTGAAGTGTTATTTTCCGGTACTAATTTATTGGCGCTGTCCGCTGAAGAAATGCGCGCCAAACGCGGCAGCGAAATTGCCATGATCTTTCAGGAACCAATGACTTCACTGAACCCGGTATTTCGCGTCGGAGAACAAATTGCGGAAGCTATCCGGCTGCACAAAAAACTTCCGGCGAAAAAAGCAATGGCCCTGGCTGTCTCGCAATTGCGCGAAGTGGGAATTCCCGATCCGGAAAAGCGGGCGCAAGATTATCCCCATCAGCTCAGCGGCGGGATGCGCCAGCGAGTGATGATCGCGATGGCCATGTCCTGCCATCCCCAGCTGCTTTTGGCCGATGAACCTACCACCGCGCTCGATGTTACTATCCAGGCGCAAATTTTGGATCTGATTTCCGAGCTCCAGAAAAAAAATCAAATGACGGTTGTCTTAATTTCGCATGATCTGGGCATTATTTCTCAGGAGGCCCAAAAAATTGCGGTAATGTATGCCGGTAAAATTGTGGAGAGTGCGACTGCCGGGCAAATTTTCGTAAAGCCCTTGCATCCCTATACCCAGGGTTTGATGGCATCACTTCCGGCCCGCTGCGTAGGTGTGGATAAAAAGCGACAAAAATACCTCCGGACTATTCCGGGTTCCGTTCCCAGTTTATATAATCTGGCGCCCGGCTGCCGCTTCTATGAGCGGTGTTCTTATGCGGATAATCACTGTGCCGAAGAGGAACCCCTTCTGGAGGAGACCGAGCCGGGGCATTTTGCCGCCTGCTGGAAATCTTCGGAAATACAAAAAAAGGAAAACTAAATTAACTGATGCCCAATGACCCCATCATTAATTGAAATAAAAAAACTACATAAGAAATATAATTTGAGCGGCTCTATTTGGAATTCGAAAAAAAGAGTTATTCCCGCGGTAAATAATGTCGGTTTGCAAGTATACAAAGGAGAAACATTGGGCTTGGTCGGCGAATCCGGTTGCGGGAAATCCACTCTGGCTCGCCTGATAGCCAGATTGGAAAAACCTTCCTCCGGTAATATTTACTTTAAAGGCGAAGATATTTTTTTATATGATAGAAAAGCCCTAAAAGCATACCGCCGCAACGTACAATTAATCTTTCAGGATCCATATTCCTCTCTCAACCCCCGTAAATCGGCAGCAAGTATAATCAAAGAACCTTTAACCATACAGCGAATCGGCAATAAAAATCAGCGCCGGGAAGCCGTGACCCAATTGATGGAGAAAGTCGGTCTGAGCAGAGAACAGGCGAATCGTTATCCGCATGAGTTCAGCGGCGGACAGAGACAGCGTATCGGAATTGCGCGGGCACTTGTTCTTAAGCCCGAATTGATTATTGCCGATGAGCCCGTTTCCGCTTTGGATGTATCTATTCAGGCTCAGATTCTGAATTTACTCAAAGATTTAAAACAGGATTTTGGCCTAACTTATTTGTTCATTTCTCATGATCTTAATGTAATCCGTCACATGTCCGATCGCATTGCCGTTATGTATTTAGGCCGGATTGTGGAATTAGCGCCAAACAGCGAAATTTATGAGCATCCGTTTCACCCGTATACGCGGATGCTGCTTTCGGCCCTACCCGGGTGCGATCCGGCAGGAAAAAAAAGAATAGCGGCAATAAAAGGGGAAGCAGGAGTTGAAAGTGATCGCGGCTGTAATTTTCAGAACCGTTGTCCCGATAAGAGGGCTATTTGTTCCGAACAAGAGCCCGTACTTACGCAAATTGAAGATGAAAGATTTTGTGCCTGTCATTTAACCGGTTCAATCTGAGTAAAGATAATATGCCGGAAGAGCGAATATTTATTAAAAATAGTTCTCTGATCATCGAAGGATTATGGCATAAATCTGCGGAAAAACGAGGAGTCATTATTTGTCATCCGCATCCCCTGATGGGCGGTTCCATGCAGAACAATGTAGTGGAAGCGATTCAGGAAGCATTTGCTGCCGAAGATTTTACTACATTGAGATTTAATTTCCGCGGTGTTGGCCGAAGTACAGGCATATACGATGAAGGAAGAGGGGAAATGGAGGATATTCTTTCCGCCCGCGAATATTTAATGAATAATGGAATATCCGATATATTTTTTGCCGGCTATTCCTTTGGCTCCTGGGTCGGGTCAAAAGTCATGGAGCGGAATAGTAATATTTTCACGGACAGCGTATTTGTTTCGCCGCCCAATAATTATTTTGATTTCGATTGGGCAAAATTAACCGGTAATATCGGTTTAATTATTTGTGGCGATCAGGATCAGTTCTGTGATTCAGAAGCTATAAAAAAACAAATTAAGGAAATACAGGCAAAACTGGAAATGATTTCCGGAGCCGATCATTTTTATCTGGGAAAAGAAAATGAGCTTATAAATATTTTACGAAAGTACATAATTGAATAAAAAACAATCACTGGTGCTTATATTACTACGCTAAGCTTCCCTTGCGGAATTAGCGTTTCACGAATAAAAAATGTGAAAAAAAACTTGATTTTGAATAAAAATAGTGCTACGGCTGCAAATAACGTAAGAAAGTCGCAATATTATTATGGATTGTAAGGCGGCGCTTGTCAGGAAGTAGTTAGTGCTGAGTTTTTGGAAGAAAAAAATTAACCGCAAAGAATTCTTTAAATGAGAAATAGAATTCGTGCGGTTTTTTTAGTTTCTCGGTACTTTTATCCGCCGGGAAGCAAATATTTGAAAGGGGGGTTTTAGCTTTGGCAGAAGGAAAAGTGAAGTGGTTCAACGAGAAGAAGGGTTTTGGGTTTATTGAAAACGACGAAGGTGGAGATGTTTTTGTTCATTATAGCGCCATTGCAGGAACAGGATTTAAGACTCTTTATGAGGGTCAAAGAATTCGCTTCGATATTGAACAAGGAAACAAAGGTCCCAGCGCAACAAATGTTCAGCCGCTATAATAATTCCGATTAATAAAAACTTAATTTGAATGGAAAATGCCCCATCACCTGGGGCATTTTTTTTAATGAGTCCCAAGTTTCAGAAGCGAAGCGCGCTGAAATTTGTTGGACGAATTATCCCCTGAGCGGAGCGAATGTGGATCGTGAGATACAATTAAAAATAAGCATAGCGAAGTAATGTTTGTTAGTCGAATTAATCCCAGGAGCGAAGCACCCTGAAGGGCATCTACGACGACGGGGGATAAGGGGAAACAGAAATGTCTTAAGGCGGAAAACTGCATTCAGGTGGTTTTAAAACGTCGTCGCTTTTTTTTAGTCCCAAAATAGACTAAGCATAAGAATATGATGTTAGATCTGGGCAGCGCCAGCCAAGCGTCCAGAAGACCAATTGGGGAAGATAAAAACAATAATAAAAACCTTGGTCGCTTACACGTAAAAAACGATAATTTAAAAATATGGCGAAAAATTTGGTTGTGATTTTGGGCCCGACAGCATCGGGCAAGACTCAACTGGCAGCTCAACTTGCCTATGATTTGCCGGGGGAAATAATTTCGGCTGATTCCCGCCAGGCCTATAAAGGCATGGATATCGGTACAGGTAAAGATTTAAACCAGTATCTTATTGGCGGCAGGAAAATTCCCTATCATTTGATAGATATCATAGATCCTCAGAACGAATTTAGCTTATTTGAGTTTCAAAATAGATTCTATAAAATATTTACCCAACTTCGCCGGAAAAGAATTATGCCGATTATGGTCGGGGGAACAGGCCTTTATTTGGAATCAGTACTGATAGGATATAATATGCCCAAGGTTCCGCCTGATCAAGAATTGCGAAAAATATTAAGCCTCCAATCGAAAAAACAACTACAGAAAATACTCCAGGCATTAAAACCACGTTTGCACAATAAGACCGATCTTGACGATCTGGAGAGACTAATCCGGGCAATCGAGATTGAAAAAGCACGGGCCATAAAAGGCGAAGGGCAACAAGAGAAGCCGGATATCGATGCCGTAGTGCTGGGCGTCAACTGGGAAAGGTCGGAGCTGCGGCAACGTATTACATCACGGCTGAAAGAAAGGCTGGCGCAGGGGATGATAGAAGAAGTAAAAAACCTGCATTCAGCCGGATTGACCTGGGAAAAATTGGAGAGTTTCGGTTTGGAGTATCGTTTTATTTCTCAATACCTGCAGAACAAAATTACTTTTGACGAAATGATAAATAAATTGAATACAAGCATCCATCAATTTGCCAAAAGACAAGAAACGTGGTTTCGGCGGATGGAGAAAAAGGGAATAGTTATTAATTGGATTCCAGCCAATAACTATCCTTTATTAAAAGAAACCGTAATGAAATTTCTGCGATGAATAAACCTTTTTTGATTGATACTTATCTGCAAAATTATTCAACAGCCGGAAAGTGGAATTTAATTGCCAATGATACGGAAAATATTTCTCAGGTTGTTGTAATACCAGCTTACGCGGAAAGAGAAATGCTTTTTTCCACTTTGGCTTCTATCGCGCAAAATGAACCTTCGTCTTTGGAAAGTTCATTTATATTGTGTGTCATTAATAATAAGAGTGATTCGCCCTCGGCGGCGGTAACCAACAATCTGGATACGCTGAGTTATCTGGAGGCATTGGTGAGAAAAAAGCCTTTAAAAGGGTTGGATTCTGATGAGAGATTAAATTTTATTTTACAATTATTGGCAAAGACAAAATTAAAGCTCGGTTACATTGACGCTTCGTCGAAAGGCCGCGAGGTGCCGCAAAACGTCGGCGGCGTGGGAATGGCTAGAAAAATCGGCATGGATGCGGCTTTGTCATTGCTGGGAAACGGTTCCGCCGGGCATAATTTAATTCTGAGTCTGGATGCCGATACTTTGGTGCAAAAAAATTATTTGTCTGTAATAAAAAAATATTTTACCCAAAACGTCAAAACGGCCATTGTGTCTTATGAACACCAAATGCCGCTGAATCGTGAAGAAAAGGCGGCGATTTGCTGTTATGAAATTTTTTTACGTTACTGGGTGCTGGGATTAAAATACGCTCAATCTCCCTGGGCGTTCCATTCCATCGGTTCCACCATAATAACCTCAACGGAAGCTTATGTGGAAGTCAGAGGAATGAACAAACGTGAGGCGGGGGAGGATTTTTATTTTCTCAGCAAACTGGCCAAAATAGGTGAAATTGGTTATATCAAAGAAACATGCGTTTATCCTTCGGCGCGCCCTTCTACCCGTGTTCCTTTTGGAACGGGTAGCCGAGTGCAAAGATTCCTTTCCGGCAAACAGCAGGAATATCTTTTATACGATCCGCAAATATTCGTTATATTGGCCGACTGGCTGGAACTTATGAGAAATCCTTATAACTATGGCGAATATGAGATTTTGAGGAAAGCTGAGCGTATCCATCCAAAGCTTGCTACTTTTCTGGAAAAATCCGGCTTTGCCGCTGTTTGGTCAAGAATGCGTCGCAATGTAAAAGATGAAAAAACTCTCATCCGTCAGTTTTATGATTGGTTTGATAGTTTAAAAACTTTAAAATTGATTAACTATTTTACTTGCGAGGTCTATCCTCAAATCAATATGTTTGTGGCTCTAAACCGCATTCTTTCCCGGCAGGGAATGGCTGATCTTAATTTAAGTTCGGCGGCAAAAATTCCCGAACCGGAGGAACAAATGAAGATATTGCAGTATTTACGGACAATCACATGACAATAGGTGTATAAAGATCGAAAAATTCAGGATAATCTTCTTGACGGGTATGTACATTATGCATATAGATTATTTATTAAATTAAAAAGCGGTCATTGGTAATAGGGGGGAGAAATTTATGAAAAATATAATCAATAAAATGTGGATAGTAATTTTCATCTTATTTGTTTTTGCGCCGGGCTATGGCGCGGACAACGATAAGAAAGAAAATCCGGTTCCGGCAGCAGGTACAAATAAGACTCAAACTTCCAGTGCTGCCCCGGCTGATATAGCTAAACAAGCCACAGCAGGCGATATTGCTGTTAGCGTTGATGGGAAAGTTTTAAAAAAAGCACAGTTGGAAAAAAATGTAAAAGCGTTGATGAAAGTTTATAAAGACAAGATTCCCAAAGATAAAACCAAAGAAGCCAAAGCTTCTATTAAAAAACAATTGGTGGAGAATTTCATCGTCCGCACGGTTCTGGAAAATGAAATAGAAAAGAGAAAAATTGAAGCAAGTGAAAATGAAATTAATGAATCGATAAACAAAATAAAAACGAATCTTCCAGCGAATAAAAAGTTCGCGGGTTTTCTCAAAGAAAATAATTTAACCATGAAAGAGTTTAATCAAGCCGTGGCTTTCGAAATCAAGGTCAAAAAGATCGTGTTTGCGGAGCTAGGTGATAAGGCCAAGCCGTCAGAAAAGGAAATAAGCAAATTCTATGACGATAACACCGATAAGTTTACTGTTCCGGAAAATGTTCACGTTCGTCACATCCTTGTATTAATCAATAAAGGTGACGACGATAAGGTAAAATCGGAAAAGAAAGCCAAAATAGAAAATTTACGCCAGCAAGTTTTAGATGGCGCTGATTTTGCCGAAGTCGCCCGTAAAAATTCCGATTGCCCCAGCAAAGAAAAAGGCGGTGATTTGGGTAATATTACCAGAGGACAGACGGTAGGACCTTTTGAAAATGCCGCTTTTTCGCAGGAAAAGAATGAAATTGGTCCGGTTGTAACAACGGATTACGGTTATCATGTTATTCAGGTTTTAGATCACAATCCGAAAAAAACAATAGCTTTGGAAGAAGTTAACGGCAAAATTTCGGATTATTTGGAAAAACAAAAACAAGCGGATGTTCTTACGGCTCTTATAAAAAAGTTACGGGAAAATGCAAAGATAATACTTTTTTCCAGTTAATATCGCGAATAAACTTTGCATAAAAGCTGAAAAATAAGAAGCGGGCTGATATTGCCCATTGCGGCTGATATTTTTTCTTGGTAATTATTTGAAGCTGTGCTCACTATCGGGGAAAACGCCATTTTTTACCTCCGCAATATAGGTTTTAACCGCTTTTTTTATTTCTAAATTCAAGTTAGCGTACTTTTTTACGTGTTTCGGTATAAACCTATCATATATTCCCAGCATATCGTTAATTACGAGAACCTGGCCGTCGCAATTGGCACCGGCACCGATGCCGATAGTGGGGATAGTGAGGGAATTGGTTATTTCAGCAGCGAGTTTCTCCGGGATACATTCCAGGACTAACGAGAAGGCACCTGCTTCTTCCAAAATCTTGGCGTCTTCAATAATTTTATGAGCTGAATCTTCTTTTTTCCCCTGTACCTTAAATCCGCCAAGCTGATGAATGGATTGGGGAGTAAGACCAAGATGCGCCATAACCGGAATTCCCGCCGCAACGATTTTTTGTACCGTTTTGGCTTGATCTCTCCCGCCTTCCAATTTAACCGCTTGGGCGTCTGCTTCCTGTAAAAACCGGCCGGCATTGGTGAGTGCTAATTCTCGGGAAACTTGATAAGACATAAAAGGCATATCGGCAATAATCAGGGAGTTATTAGCGGCCCGGGAGACTGCTTTAGTGTGATGCAGCATATCTTCCATGGTGACCGGCAGAGTAGTATCATAACCTAAAACAACCATCCCGAGTGAGTCGCCAACCAGGATCATATCGATATTGCATTCATCCAGTATGGAAGAAATGGCATAGTCATAAGCTGTAAGTACGGTAATTTTTTCTCCCTGCGTCTTCATCTTTTTTATATCTGCCGTGGTCTTGCGGTTGCTTTTATTTTGACTGCTCATTTTCTACAACTCCTTTTAAAAGATTGTTGATTTTCTTTGTCTGCCGGGTATTCAAACTGCCTTTTTGTTGCGCTACTTGGAGAGCTATCGACCCCAACGAACGGTACAAAGAAGAATACTGTGGAAGAGTTTTGTCAATTGCTGTTAAGTGTTTTTGCAGCGTTCCGATATCGCCGCGGGCGATGGGACCGGTAAGCGCATGAGTGGAACCGGAGCGTTCGATATTTCTGAGGCTGCCGTAAACCAGCGGCAGATAGGCTTTTTTTGCCTCTTTTTCAGTGAGGCCGACAACCTGATAAATTGATTCTACAACACTCATCAAAGAAACCAAGTAATTGGACGCAAAACAGGCAGCGGCGTGGTATAGCGGCTTTTGCTCAGCGGAAATAAAGAAGGGAATACCGCCCAAATCGCGGGCAATTTTTTTTGCCAAAATTCCTGCTTTTTTATCCGCTGTAATTCCAAAATAGCTTCCGGGGATATTTTGTATGGCCTGATCAATGGAAGAGAAACTCTGCAAAGGATGAATACTGGCGACGACCGCGCCGGCTTTCCTGGCCGCCTCCAGAAGATCAAGGCCGCCGGCGCCGCTCATGTGGAAAACAAATTTCCCCTTTATTGCCGGAGAAAGGGCAATCTCCCGGCAAACTGAAGAAATGATATCGTCGGGGGTAGTAATTAAAATAATATTAGATTTCTGCAGGGCTTCGTGAGGTGAGCGTAAAACGCTGCCTCCGGTATAAAATTTAGCTCTTTTTAAAGCAGAGGGAGATTTGTCGAAAACGGCGGCAATTTCATAACCGGCTTTTTTCAGCAAATAGCCTATGGCGGTTCCCACCATGCCGAAACCAATTATGGTAAAATTATTAGAATATTTTTTTCTCATCGTCCAAATCATGGGTATCTTCGATACCCCTGCTTATACGGGATAATTCGGCTTGTGCTTCAAACTTCACTGCGTTCGTTTTCTGCGAGCCTCATTAACAAAAAAGGCCTTCCGCAAAAGGAAGACCTTTATTCGACAGTGTAGTTATAAATTAATACCGTCTCAGTCGATAGTTAGGGATCCAAGCGGTGTAGTTCTTATTAACATAGCCCATTGACGTAGTCAAACTATTTTTGTGGAAACAAACTTGTGTTTGTCGCGGCACTTCGCTATATATATCGCCGTAAGTATGATGAAAAAAGTAGATTTAATGATATTCGATTTCGACGGCACCCTTATCTCCAGTAACACTGATTTGGCTTGCGCAGTAAATTTTACTTTGCACGCGCTGGATCTCCAAGGCCGACCGGAGGAAGAAATTATCAGCTTCATTGGTGACGGCATCAACAATTTGATCGAAAAAGCGTTGGGGCAAGATCATATAAAATACCGGGAAAAAGCGCTGCGGATTTTTAGTGATTATTACACCAAGCATCTTCTGGACAATACCCGGCTTTGTCCGCATGCCGAAGATGTCTTAAAAAATTTTAAAGATAAGCTAAAGGTTATTCTGACAAATAAGCGCTTTCAGTTCACTCTGGCCATAGCCCAAGGATTAAATATAGCCAACTATTTTACGGAAATAATTGGAGCGGATTCCATGCCGTATCAAAAACCGGATCGGCGTTTAATCGATTATTTATTGAATAAATATGGAACAGCAAAAAAGAAAACCGTCATTATCGGCGATGGCGTTAACGATATTGCTATCGCTAAGAATTCCGGGATAATGAGCTGCGCTTATTTAAACGGTCTGGGCAATAGGCAGGACTTGCTGAATCTTCAAGCCGATTATTATTGCGACGACCTTCTGGAAATTAATTTATTATTTAATTAATGAAACTCGCTGACTATAGGAAGCGTTAGTTGAATTTATCCCGCCGGAGGCGGAGGAGATATCCGTGATTAATGAAACTAGCTGAAAACGAGCGTAGTGAAGTAATGAGACTCAAATTTCATGAGCGGAGTGAAATGAAATTTGCAAGACGAATTATCCCAGGAGCGAAGCGATCGTGACTCTCGCTGAGAGCGAACGGAATGAAGCTCGAAGCGCAAGAGGAACAATCCCACCAACGTAGTTGGCAGGGACGCGGGACTAGAGATGATTAATAAAATTCGACAAACCATAAAAAAATATAACCTGCTCGATCGAGATGATAGGGTGATTGTGGCTCTATCCGGTGGCCCGGATTCTACGGCGCTTTTAGTAATTCTTACCCAAGTGGCCGAAGAAATTGGATTTAATTTGATAGCGGCACATATCAATCACGGCTTGCGGGGAGAAGAATCAAACGAAGACGAAAAATATTCCCGCGAATTGTCGGAAAAAATGGGGGTGGCTTTTGTTGCACACAAAATAGATAAAACCGAGGTAGAGAAGGGTGTTTCACCGGAGGATTTTTACCGGAGGCAAAGGTATAGCTTTTTAAATAAAGTTGCGAAAGAGCATCAGGCGCAAAAAATCGCCTTAGGACATAATTTGCAGGATCAAGCGGAAACTGTTTTGCTTAATCTGTTGCGGGGTAGTGGGTTGGAAGGCCTCAAAGGTATTTTACCCGTGCGGGAAGGTAAATACATCCGTCCGCTACTTGCGGTATCCCGCCGGGAAATTATTTCTTTTTTAAAGGCGAGAGGAATACAATATCGCCAGGATAGTTCCAATGAAAGCAAAAAATATCTGCGCAATAAAATTCGCGGGGGATTGATTCCTTATATAAAAGAAAAATTTAATCCGAAAATTGAGGAAAATCTGGCGCAAACGGCGGAAATACTGCGCAACGAAGATGAGTTCAT
The DNA here is from genome assembly GCA_963730275.1 of uncultured delta proteobacterium. Classification (GTDB taxonomy): domain Bacteria; phylum Desulfobacterota; class Syntrophia; order Syntrophales; family Smithellaceae; genus UBA4810. The sequence goes on from CAVSRI010000005.1 coordinate 29,591, forward strand.
CAGGCAATACGTCCTGGAAGCGATGAATTCTCCCTATATTCAAAGGCAGAATAATCTAATTTCACTAAATATTGCCTTCATAAACAAGCTGCACCAGGCCATACGGCTAAGATTTTTTAAGGCTCTCTTGGAAAGTCTAAATCCCGGAGGAAAACGGATTTTCTTTTACCCATATAAAATCTCTGGAAAATTTGGTACAAAGCAAAGGGTCGGGGAAAAGAATTGCTCTTCCTGCGGGTATTGCCGCAAGGCGTGAATATGACAATTTGATTCTGGAAAGAAAGAAGGCCTGCCCCCAACGCGGAGAATATGAATACACGATGAAAATTCCCGGTTCTATTAATGTTCGGGAGAGAAATCTGACTATCCGTTTACAAACTACAAATAAAGCTTATATTGATTTAAGAAATGAGAAGAAAGTCTACCTGGATTTAGATAAACTTAATCCGCCTTTGATATTGCGCAATAGAAGAGACGGAGATTGGTTTCAGCCCCTGGGCATGAAGGGCCGTAAAAAAATAAAAACATTCTTTATTGACCGCAAAATTCCGAGGAATGTGCGGGATGAAATTATGTTGATTGCCGATCGGATTTCCGTAGTCTGGATTGAAAAAATGCACCTGAACGACCGGGTTAAAATAACCAAGGAGACAAAAAATGTTCTGGAGTTGGAAATTATTGACTCCTAAAAAAGCATCGAGTTAATCCGGCATGGTTTCATGAATTCAGCAGAAATTATTTGAGTTAAATTGAATATTATTATAAGTATCAATTCAGATAATCAATTTTAAGGGGTAGAATCTTGAATCAGTCACAAAAAAATATTGCTCTTGTGCTTACTTTACTGCTCGTTTTTTTGCTTGTTTGGCAACTTTTTAACCAGCCTAAAACAGGGCAAAAAGATTTAATTTATAGCGAAATGCTCTCCTATCTGGATAAGGGGGAGATTAGTGAAGTGACCATCCAGGGGGAGAATATCACCGGCAAGCTGACTAACGGGAATATTTTTAAAACATACGCCCCCAAAGACGATAAGCTGGTGACACAATTTAGAGAAAAAGGCGTGAAAATTACTGCCAAACCACCGGAAGATTCACCCTGGTATGTAACTGTTTTAGTTTCCTGGTTTCCGATGATTCTTCTCATCGGCGTCTGGATTTTTTTCATGCGCCAGATGCAGGCCGGCGGCGGTAAAGCAATGTCTTTCGGTAAAAGCAGGGCGCGTTTAATTACCGACAAGTCGAAGAAAGTTACCTTTGCCGACGTCGCCGGTATTGATGAGGCCAAGGCCGAGTTAGAGGAAGTTATTGATTTTTTAAAAGATCCTAAAAAATACACCAGGTTGGGTGGAAGAATTCCGAAAGGATTATTGCTTATTGGCCCGCCCGGAACAGGCAAAACACTTTTAGCCCGGGCCATTGCCGGTGAAGCGGAAGTGCCGTTTTTGAGCATCAGTGGTTCCGATTTTGTGGAAATGTTCGTCGGTGTGGGCGCCTCCCGCGTTCGCGATTTATTCAGCCAGGCCAAAAAGAACGCTCCCTGCATAATATTTATCGATGAAATTGATGCCGTCGGCCGCCATCGGGGCGCCGGTCTGGGGGGAGGGCATGATGAAAGAGAGCAGACCCTTAATCAACTGCTCGTGGAAATGGACGGCTTTGAATCCAATGAAGGCGTGATTCTTATTTCCGCTACCAATCGACCCGACGTTCTTGATCCGGCATTGTTACGTCCGGGCCGGTTTGACAGGCAGGTTGTCGTGCCGCTTCCGGATATAAAAGGCCGAGAAAAAATCTTTGAAGTTCATGCCCGCAAGGCACCGATTGCGGAAGATGTTGATTTTGCGGTTTTAGCCCGCGGGACGCCGGGAACTTCCGGAGCCGATATTGAAAACCTTATTAACGAAGCGGTGCTCAATGCCGCCCGGGACAATAAAGAAAAAGTCAATATGAGCGATTTCGAGTTCGCTAAGGATAAAATTTTAATGGGAACGGAAAGAAAGAGCATGGTGATCAGCGATGAAGAGAAACGCAACACCTCTTATCATGAATCAGGCCATACCCTGGTAGCGCGTTTGATACCGGGAACCGATCCGATCCATAAAGTTACGATCATTCCCCGGGGCCGAGCATTGGGTTTGACCCAGCAGTTGCCGATTGACGAAAAGCATACCTATCCCCGTGAGTATTTAGATAATAACATTGCGATTTTATTGGGTGGACGAGCTGCTGAAGAAATAATTTTACATGATTTTACCACGGGAGCGGGTAATGACATCGAACGGGCGACCAATCTGGCCAGGAAAATGGTCTGCGAATGGGGTATGAGTGATAAAATGGGGCCGCTAAGTTACGGGAAAAAAGAAGAGCAAATCTTTTTGGGGCGGGAATTTGCCACGCACAAGGATTACAGCGAAGAAACGGCAAAGAATATTGATGCGGAAGTAGTATCTATTGTCACACGAAACTATGAAAAAGCAAAAAAACTTCTCACCGACCATATGGAAATATTGCACAAGATAGCTCTCGAACTGCTGGAAAAAGAAGTTTTAAACACAGCGGAAATAGATGCCTTGATTGGCAGCGCTCTGCCCAATGCACAACCGGCCGATTCAAAAATGTTGTCTTAATCATATCTTTTGTGACTTCTCGGAAACAAATATTTACGTTTAATTTGCTAGCGGTGTTATTTTGTGAAGATAATTAAAATAGAGACCTTGAAAGAAGCTGTAGCGCTATTCAAAAAAATCGGAGTTGATCCCTATGGCATTGACGCCATGGCGCCAAAAACAATAAACGTCAATATTCTAATTGAAAAGCAGCCGTGTAAAATAGCCAATGTCTTAAAGCAAGAAATGTTATCGATTGGTGGAGATGCTGCCGTCGCCCGGGGAAGTGTATCTTGCAGCGTTGCTGTAAGCGATATTTTAATCATGGGCACGGTAAAGCAAATTTCGGCTCTGGCGAAAAAAATCGAAAAACAGCCTTTTGGTTTAAGTTTAATTGCTCGCGACATGTCCGAAATATTGGTCAATATCGGCAGAAACGAATACATCTGGAAAACATCCCGCCGCAAACTTACTTTAGGTAATAAAACCCTGATTATGGGCATCTTAAATATTACGCCCGATTCGTTTTCCGACGGCGGTCTTTTTTACTCTCAGCAAAAAGCAGTTGAACAGGGATTACAAATGGCGGCCGAAGGTGCGGATGTCATCGATATCGGCGGAGAATCGACACGTCCCGGGGCCAAATCCGTCTCGGCCGCAATTGAATTAAAGCGAGTTATTCCTGTAATCGAGAGCCTAGTTAAGCAGGTAAAAATTCCAATTTCCATTGATACAAAAAAAGAGCAGGTCGCTAGGCAGGCTCTTGCCGCAGGCGCCGAAATAGTCAATGATATAAGCGCACTCAATGGGGATAAAAAAATGGCCAAAATCATCAAAGAAACCGGAGCCGCGGCGGTTCTTATGCACATGCGGGGAACGCCGCAAAATATGCAAAAAGGCAATCTGGCATACACTGATATAATGGCGGAAATTATAGCTTATTTGAAAAAAAGCAGTGAAACGGCCGTAAAGGCGGGCATAGAAAAAGATTGTCTGATTATCGATCCGGGAATAGGTTTTGGAAAAACAGCGGCGGACAATTATAAAATTATCAAGAACCTTTCCGAATTAAAGATTTTAGGGATACCGGTGATGATTGGAACCTCAAGGAAATCTTTTATCGGGAAGCTATCCGGCGGCGAACCGCGGCAAAGATTGGAAGGAACGGCGGCAACTGTTGCCGTGGCAATAATGAATGGATGCCATATTGTTCGGGTGCATGATGTTGCCGCTATGAAAAAAGTTGCTGCAATTGCTGATGCGATCGTTAACGCGTAAAAGGAATATAATGGTTTATGGAATTGGCATAGATTTAGTGGAAAACGGCCGTATCGAAAAGATTATCGGGAAATGGGGTCAAAAATTTTTGCAAAGAGTCTTTTCCGATAAGGAAATTGAATACTGCGCGAGACATGTTCTGGCGTCCGTCCATTATGCGGCGAGATTTGCAGCCAAAGAGGCTTTTTTAAAAGCCTTGGGTATTGGTTTGGGAATGGGCGCAAAGTTAAGAGAAATAGAGGTAGTACATGACGAAAAAGGGAAGCCTGATCTTGTCTTATGGGGCGGGGCGAAAACTCAAATGAAAAAAAAGAAAATCACAAGGATTCACTTGAGTTTGACACATACAAAAAAATACGCTACTGCTTTCATTGTGCTGGAAAAAAAATAAGTATCGGATTGCTGTCATTTTGAATGGACAAGAAAAAAGCAACAATTGAAATAATAACTCGTAGTGCACAACAAACTATGGAAATAGCGCGTCTTCTTGGCGGCAAATTGAGGAAAGGCGATATCTTGGCTCTATCCGGTGAGCTGGGTTCGGGGAAAACCTGCTTTACCGGCGGTATAGCCCGCGGTCTGGGAGTAAACGAAAGCTATCAAATTACCAGCCCGACATTTACTTTGATTAATGAATATCCGGCCAGATGCGATCTTTACCACTTTGATGTTTACCGGCTAAATGGGCATTCCGAGTTCGAAGATTTAGGTTATGAAGAGTATTTTTCCAGAGGCGGTGTTGTTGTTATCGAATGGGCGGAAAAAATAGCTCCAGTTCTTCCGGTTGATACTTTTTTTGTGAGTTTTGAATATGTTGATGAGAATATCCGTAATATTAAGATCCAGGGACTAAAAAGCAGATTGAAAGAATTGGCAATAGATTGGGAAACGGAGGTGAGTCGAAGATGGCTTTAATTGTTCAGAAATTCGGCGGAACATCGGTCGCAGATATCGATAAAATAAGAAATGTAGCCCAGAAAGTGATTAAGGGGAAAAAAGCAGGCAATGAAATAGTAGTGGTTTTATCGGCGATGGCCGGGGAAACTGACAGGCTCATCGCCCTGGCGCACAGGGCTTCCGAATCACCTGATGAACGAGAGTATGATTCTTTGATATCCACGGGTGAGCAAGTTACAGTAACCCTGCTTTCCATTGTTTTAAATTCAATGGGCTACAGTGCAAGATCATTTTTGGGATTTCAAGTTAAAATAATAACCGACAAGGCCTATAAAAAAGCCCGCATCGTGTCTATTGACACGGAAGAAATTAAGAATGAACTAAAGCGTGGAAATATTGTTGTTGTTGCCGGTTTTCAGGGTGTGGACAAGGACAATAATATTACAACTCTCGGGCGCGGCGGTTCCGACACAAGTGCAGTAGCTCTTGCCGCCGCGTTAAACGCGGATCAATGCGACATTTATACAGATGTGGACGGCGTATATACAACGGATCCCAATATCTGCAATAAAGCGCGCAGACTGGATAAAATATCATACGACGAAATGTTGGAAATGGCCATAACGGGCGCCAAGGTTTTACAGCCCCGTTCCGTGGAAATGGCTAAAAAATATGATGTTCCGGTATATGTAAAATCAACATTTTCAGATGAAGGAGGAACGCTTGTGACTAAGGAGGATAAGGATATGGAAAGAGAAATAGTTTCAGGTATAACTTATGATCGGGATCAAGCTAAAATTACGGTGGTTCATGTTCCGGATAAACCGGGAGTAGCAGCCGCTTTATTTACGCCTTTGTCGGATAAAAGTATCATCGTCGATATGATTATTCAAAACGCCAGCTTGGAAGGATTTACCGATCTTACTTTTACTGTTTCCGAAAAAGACTTGAAGGATGCGCAAAAGATAGTCGAAAATACGGCTAAATCGATAGGGGCGAAAAAAGTCGAAGTTGATGATCAAGTAGCCAAAGTATCGGTAATCGGCGTAGGAATGGCCAGCCATTCTGGTGTCGCGGCAAAAATGTTTACGACCCTGGCCAATGAAGGTGTAAATATTATGATGATCAGCACATCAGAAATTAAAATTTCTTGTGTTATCCAGAGAAAGTATACGGAGCTTGCCGTAACGGTGCTACATGATGCTTTCGGATTGGAAAAGAAAAAATAGTTCAATGACTGTTTTTGAAAGTCAAATAAAGGGACTAATCGCTTTTTGCTTAACTTTAGCGATTATTTCCTTTTTTATTTTTTTTTGCAGGTTATTCATCAGTTATAAAACCCCCCTTTTTACCGATCAATTTAATGATTCGCTGGTGATAGAAGTCGTGGAAAAGGATCAGCCAAAAGGAATTTATTTCGTTAACCCTAGAATTTCCGCCGGGGAGTTATTGAAGGCCGCCGGTATCGGTGAATTTTCGGCTAAAGATCTTCGACTCAATGATGGGATGAAAATAACGATCGATTCCGAGAGAGATGATATTATTGTTGCGAAGATAGAAGCTGACAAAAGGCTTGCCCTGGGGATGCGGCTTGATATTAATAAGGTTACACTAGACGATTTGCTTTTGATAAACGGAATTGGCGAAGCAACGGCAAAAAAAATATTGGACCTTCGGCGCACATTAGGCCGGTATAGTAATATCGAACAGCTGATGGAAATAAAAGGAATTAAAGAAAAAAAGTTGGCAAAGTTCAGAAAAAATCTATACGTAGAGGAAAAGAAAAAATAACATACTAAATAAACATACTACTTATTGCTGAATTCTCTATAATAACTCATCACGCGCGTTATGTAATTTTGTGTTTCCCGGTAAGGGGGGACGTGATTGTTATATTTAGCAACAGCTCTTTCGCCGGCATTGTAAGCGGCAAGAGTAAGCTTCAAATCACCCCTATAAGTATTAAGAAGATACCGTAGATAACGAGCACCGCCTTCGATGTTATTTTCGGGGTGAAAAACATCTTCAACCTGAAGAGCGTATGCCGTCGCAGGCATTAGCTGCATTAAACCCTGCGCTCCCGTCGGTGAAATGGCTTCATGATTAAAGTTGGATTCCGCCTTGATTATTGCTTTGATTAAGGCCGGGTGAATTCTAAATTTTTTGGCAGCGTTCGAAATTATATAATCGAATTTATTGACGTCGATGTCCGACTGAAAAAGAATCCGTTTTTCTCGGAGAACCAAAACATATCTGGCGTTAGGAATTGAAGGCACGTTAGTTAAATGCAGAACACCGTCATTATCGACGTACTTGTAAATATCGGCATAAATAGCTTCTGTCGTTGTAAGTGTTAGGATAGCTAGAGCCGCAATAACGATTCGCAGAGATAAATATCCGCCGTATGTGATCGAGTCATTTTGCATGTTTACATTATACTTTATCGGCAATTTCACTTCAAGCCTTTTTTTAGAAAATAACTGTAAGCTGAAATATGCCGGAAACAGCTTCCCGGTTATTTTTTCCCTTCGTCCGGATAAAACTGAGCGAGGATCGGTGTAGAAGTAGGATCGGCCAATCCTCCAAGCTGGTTTTATATGGTAGTCCCGCCGTCTACGGCAATAACCTGTCCGGTTACATAACTGGACGCGTCGGAAGCCAGAAAAATTATAGCTCCGACCATTTCTTCGGGTTCCGCCGGTCGTGCCAAGGGAGTTCTGCTCATGGCGATGTTAAGAATGTCGGGATTTCCCCAAAGTGCCTCGCTGAACTTGGTTTTGGTTAAGCCCGGAGCGACGGTGTTAACCCGGATATTATATTGACCCCATTGCTGGGCCATTACCTTTGTAGCCATGATCACACCCGCTTTGCTTATGGAGTAAACGGCCAAAATATCGGGAGAAATCCCAGCGATAGAAGCGATATTGATAATTTTTCCTCCGCCTTTTTCCTTCATTGACCTGGCCACTGCCTGACTCAAGAAAAACAAGCCTTTGAGGTTCAGGTTCATGATTGAATCCCAGGCGCGATCATCTATATCCATAGCCGAAGCCATGGATGGATTTGTGGCGGCATTATTTACCAGGATGTCGATTTTCCCGAACTCATCCAGGACTCTCTTAACAAGAGAGTTTATTTCTTCTAATCTGCCGACGTGGGTGGCTATAGGCACGCATTTTCTCCCCAATTTTTTTATTTCTGCCGCTACTTTTTCCAAGTCGGGAAGTTTGCGGCTGGCTATAGCCAGGTCGGCGCCGGCTTTGGCCAGACCTATTGCCGCCGCCTGACCGATTCCCCTGCTGGCTCCGGTGAGCAGAACAACTTTATTCTTTAAAGATAATTCCATTATTTGTTACCTCCCGTAAGTTGTCAAATTTTATAGCTTCATAACTTAATGTATATTTTTAGTAACCATGACTTGCTTTGGACCACGATACGTATAAGAAAAATAAAAAAACCTATCAAGGGAAGAAAGGCGCAAACAGGTGGGAGGTTTTGTCAAGTTAACTTTATATCGCTGCCACCGCAGGCGATATAAAATAATTCCCTTTCTTTTTTTCGCATTTTGCTTGTTTCTTTTTTAGTCGTATTTTTATGATTATAACCCAACAAATGTAAGAGGCCATGGATAATGAGAAAATCGATTTCCTGATCGACTGTAAAATTGCCGTATGCGGCATCTTTTTGGGCTGTCTCGACGGAAATAACAATGTCACCTAAAATTTGGGGATTGATGTCGCCATATTCATTTTCCCGCAAAGAAAAAGAAAGAACGTTGGTTGTCTTGTCTTTTCCCAGATATTGTTTGTTTAATTGTTTTATTTTTATATCGTCGACAAAATTAAGGCTGATTTCTTTGTCCGCGCAATCAAGAATCTTCAGGATTTTTAAAACCGTACCACGAATTTTACTCTTATCTATCTTGATTTTATTCTGGTTGTTTTGGATCTGTAAGTTCATCGGTTTCTTTTTTTCTGGTTGCTTCTTTATTTGTAGATTCGGGGTAATCAACGCGGTGGTGGAAAATTCCGGTAAGAATTTGAGTAAATATTTCCGCTATTGTATTGAGGTTTCTTAAGGTCAATTCGCATTCGTCAAGCTGACCGTCCATATAGATACGTTCGATTTTTTCGCGCACCAGTGAACGGATTCTTGCCGGCGTTGGATCGTAAAGAGTGCGTGATGAAGCTTCGACAACATCTCCCAGCATTACGAGACCGGCTTCTTTTGTCTGCGGTTTCGGGCCGGGATAACGGAAATCGTTTTCCGACAAAGAACGTATTGATTCATCTTTATCTTTTTTGGCCTTGTCGTAAAAGTAACTGACTAAACTTGTACCGTGATGTTCATGAATAATGTTTGTAATTTGCTGTCCTAATTTGACTTCAGAAGCCAATTCACAGCCGTCTTTTACATGGGAAATTATAACCAGACTACTCATTTTTGGCGATAGTTTATCGTGTCTATTTTCATTATTCGGCTGATTTTCAATGAAGTATTGGGGTTTGGTGAGTTTGCCGATGTCGTGATAATAAGCGCTGACTTTAGCGAGCAGAGAATTTGCGCCGATAGCTTCCCCGGCCGCTTCCACCAGCGAGGCCACAATGATGCTGTGATGATAAGTCCCGGGAGCTTCGATGATCATTCTTTGAAAAAGAGGGTGATTGAGGTTGGCCAGTTCCAGAAGCCTGATATCGGTTATAAAGCCGAACACGCTTTCGAAAACAGGGGTGATTCCCGCTACCAATATTGCCGTGAGAATCCCTCCGGCAAATCCCATCGCGAGACGCAACAATAAATCATTAAATAAATTTCCGGCCAGAAAATTTATACAAACGATAGCGGCCATATTTATAATTCCCAAAAGTACACCGATTCTTAAAAAAGCTGAGCGTTGCTGGTTGCCGACAATATTATAAGACGCGGCAACCGAGCCTAAAAAGCAGAAAAGAGGGAAAGTCATTCTTTCATCAAAAAGAAAAGCAATCAAAAAAGAAATGAAAATGCTAATAATCATGGCTACGTTTCTGTTGATCAAAACGGCTATAATCATTGCTCCCCACGCAAAGGGTATGGCAAAATAACAGGCATCGGCCGATATGGAGGGGAAAGCTTTATTGATGGCGAGAGAAATGAATATTCCTGTCTTGATAAATAATATTTGTGCCAGGGCAATAAGCCCGAAAGCAACCAAATCGACATTGGAACGAGTTGAATGTTTAAGCCAGTTTCTGGTGCGCCAAAAATACAAAATTAAAGAAAGGAATAGAGCCGTCAGGAAAATTCCCATAAGCACTGCAAAACTGGAAAATTTATTGTCTCCCGTAGATTTAAAAAAAGCATCCAACTTGATTAGCTCGGGGTAGCCGATTTTTTCTCCTTCCCGCACGATCATTTCATTTTTTTGCACCTGGAAAAGTACCGGCTTTACTTCTTCCATGGCGGCAAGCTTTTTCTTTTCCGTCGTTTCTTTATTAAAGGTAAGATTCGGCTCGATTAATTTCTTGACCAATGAAAACATTACTTTTCTTGTGGAATAGTCATTGCTGTTAAAAAGAGCATTCACTCTTTTGAAGAGCTCCGCATCTATTTCCTGAGTACTTAAAATCCTGGAAACATCTTTGATTTCTTGTCCGGTTTGAGTATTTATATTTCTTACGGTAATGCCTTTTTCCTTTTCTTGTTTGCTGAAAATGCTGTTAGTTATGTATTTTCTTTCATAGAAAGGAAAAATTAAACGGGAAAGATTTTGTTGTAGTTCGGGAGAAAACTTGTGTTCCTTTAAAACATAAAATTCTTCCACGCTTAAAGGAATGCCTAAATTTGCCTCCAAACTCTTTTTGCCTCTTTGCGATTTATTTATATCAGCGAGGCTTGCCTCCGGCGGTTTTTCCTGAAGGGCACTTTTATAATCTTCAGCGGCGGATGAAAGAGCTTTGGCCAATTTTGTTTTTATATTACCGGCAACTTTACTGTCGTAATCATAAACAGGCTTTATATTTCCCGCGGCATCATTTTTTTTGTCTTCGGTTGATTTTTGATCTTCGACAAGGAAGTCGCGGTCTGCCTTAATATCTTTAGAAGCGATCATTCCTTGTTTGAATTTCGGTGCCGAAAAATGAATCTCTGGTGCGAGGAGCAAAGCTAAAAGTGAGCAAAGAATAATACCGTTAGCCCATCTTTGGAAGTTGCCGTTTTCCAGAAAACCAAAGGTAGTGTTATACCTTTCCAATAGTTTTTTGAAAATATTTGCCGCTTTGCTTGTAGCCGAGTCGATAAAGTTCATAAATTTATTTTTTCGAGTTAGGTTTTCTTTCTTTGTCCAAGAGGGCGTAGGCTTTGATAACATCCTGAACCAGCGGGTGGCGGACAACGTCAATTTCCGTAAAATGAACAAAGCGGATACGGGCGATTTTTTTTAAGATATGTTCCGCTTCGATTAATCCGGAAACTCTTTCCTGGGGCAGGTCAACCTGTGTAACATCTCCGGTAATTATTGCTTTCGAGCCAAATCCGAGCCGCGTTAAAAACATTTTCATTTGCTCAGAAGTGGTATTTTGCGCCTCATCTAAAATGACAAAAGAATCGTTGAGAGTTCTGCCGCGCATGAAAGCGAGAGGCGCGACTTCAATAAGTCCTTTATTGATCAGCGCGGTTGCTCTTTCCATGTCCATCATATCATAAAGAGCGTCATATAGGGGGCGCAGATAAGGATTTACTTTTTCGGCCAGGTCTCCCGGCAAAAATCCCAATCGTTCGCCTGCTTCTACCGCGGGGCGGGCTAGAATTATACGCTCGACTTTCTTTTCCAGCAAGGATGATACGGCCATGGCCATCGCCAGGTATGTTTTACCCGTTCCGGCAGGCCCGATGGCAAAAACCATATCGAACTTTCTCATGTATTCTATATAAAGACTCTGCGCGATACTTTTGGGGGTGATTATCCTTTTTTTGGAAGAAATGAAAACCGTGTCGAGAAATATACGCGCCAAGTCGAAAGTTACGTCTTGGGAAAGAATGCGATGAGCGTAATCGATATCGGAGGTGTGAATATGCCACCCTTTCTCCATTATCGAATAGAGCTGTTGTAAGAGAGCGCTAATTTTGCGAACGTTGCCTTCTTTGCCGGCAATGGAAATATAATTTCCCCAGGCCTTTATCCGGACCGGTTCCAGATTTTCGATAAGTTTTAGATGCTTATCATGCTCACCGCAAAGATTCTTTAGCAAATGGTGATCGGCAAAAGAAATTTTCTCTGAAGTATTTTTAGTTGTTTGCTGCAAATAGCTATCGACCTCTAATGTTATGGTTAGTCTTATTTTGCCACAAAATTAAGCGAAAGTTTCTATCACTTAGCTTTATCCAAAGCAATACAATTTACTCCCGCAAAAACAGATAGGCAAAGACTTTGGCATTGCCCAGCATGTTATCGATGGAGCAGTTTTCATCCGGCTGATGGGCTGTTTGGTTGTTTTTAGACCAAACAGCCACCGGAAAATCCTTCTGACGAAAATAAGCGGCCAGCGTTCCGGCGCCGACTCCGCCGGCAAAAGCTTTTATTCCGTAAACAGTGTCGATGGCTTCGGTGAGTGCCCGGACTATGGGGGCGTCGGGAGAGGTTGGTTTCGGTGATTGCAGATATTGCACCGGGGATATTTCGATTTGCACTTTGAATTCTTTTTCAATTCCTGAGGCAATCTTTTTTATTGCCGCCATAACGTCCGGCAGTTGATAATCAGGAAGCACCCGGCTATCCATATAAAAAACATCTTCACCGGGGATGGTGTTGATATTGCCGACATTGGCTTCTTTTTTTGTGGGCTCAAAAGTACTGGCCGGAGGGTCAAAAAGAGGATCTGCTTTGGGGAAGGCCTTTTTTAAGGTGCTTAGTTTTGTGACGAGATGGGAGGCCGCGACAAAGGCGTTATTGCCTAATTGCGGTTTGCTCCCGTGGCATTGCTTCCCCTTTGTTTTAAAAGAAAGCCAGAGCATGCTCTTTTCGGCGACCTCGATTAATGAGCCTTCTCGGTTTCCGGAATCGGGAACAACAATCAAATCGTCTTTTTTAAATGGCTGATCGGTACGATCCAGCATATAGCAGGCGCCCATTTTGCTCGATGTTTCCTCGTCGGCAACGAAAGCCAGGCCGATGGACTTAGCCGATGTGATTCCTTCATCCATAATCGCTTTGGCGGCAAAAATGGATGCGACCATATCCTGCTGATTGTCTTCCACACCACGACCGTAGATATAGCCGTCTTTAACGCAGACTTTGTATGGATCGTTACTCCAGAGCTTTATTTCTCCGGGAGGCACTATATCCAGATGAGTTATAATCCAAACAAATCCGGTTTTGTTTTTACCTTCGATTGTGGTTATAAAATTCGGACGGATGCTGGAAGGGACGCTTTTATCCTCTGCGTCGTAGTGCCGGAAATTTTTAAAGCCTAGTTCCTGCAGGCGTTTTTCCAATAGATTAGCCTTCAATAATTCACCTTCGCCGCCGTTTTCCGGTCCCACAGCGGGAACTGCACTGAGAGCCGTTTGCAGTTCAATCATTGCCTCACGGCAGGAGTCAATTCTCTGAGAGATTCGTTTAAATTTATCTGTATAGATCATAAGGATATTTTATGGAAAAACTAATCTTCGGGAGTTGTTAAAATAGGCTGGCCGGTTTTGGTTGAGGGTTTGTCGAACTGTTTGGTATCGCCTAAAATTAGAACCACAGTTTTTTCTTTAGTCAGATATTTGGCGGCGACTCTGTTGACATCTTTAAGAGTAATACTTTCTATTCTTCGGCAGTAATTCACGAGATAATCCGCCGGCAGTTTTTCATATTCGATGTTCATTTGCTGGTTGGCTATCTTTTCGGCACTGGTAAAAGAAAAAATAAAACCATTATTGATTGATGTTTTGGCCCAGACAAGTTCTTTTCCGGTTAGAGTACCGGATTTAATATTATCGAGCACGGAATTAATCAACGAAAATGTTTTCAGCGTTGTCGATGTTTTCGTAAAGGCATAAGTGCCAAAAACTCCGTACGTGGGTCTGGCCCGGTAAAAACTGCCGGCGCTGTAGGCCAGGCCTTCATTATTGCGCACAGCGTTGAAGATTCGTGAGGGGAAGCCGCCGCTGCCGGCGATAAAATCGAAAACTGTAAAGGCATAAAAATCAGCGTCGGTTTTGCTCACGGCAAATTGGCCGCTGATGATAGTGGATTGAGGGATTTCTTTATTGATATAATAAAGCCCGGTATTGGAATGTTGCGGCGGCAGTGCCGTCGGGACAGGAGAGCTCTTCGCCTTCCACTCTCCAAAATAATGTCTTATTTTATCTATCGCCTGTTCTTTGGTTATATCTCCGGTTACGGCAAACATGATATTATTGGGCTGGAAAAAGCGGCGGTGAAATTTGATTAAATCATCGCGTTCGATATTGCCTAAGGATTTGAGTGACGGAAAGCGTCCACGCGGATCACCGCGGTAGATAAGGCGATTGAATTCCCGGAAAGCGAGCCTTTGCGGATCATCTTTTAATCTGCGCAAATCTTCCTTCTTCAATTCTTTGGCTAGCTCTAACTTTTTTTGTTCAAAAGCGGGCTGAATAATTATTTGTGCCAGCAGATCGAGCCCCTGATCCAGGTCTTTGTTTAAAATGGAAAAACCGACCTGAGCTGAATCCAGGGACATTGTTATTGTTGCCGACGCGGCCATAAAATCAAGACGGGAGTCGATTTCCGCACTTTCTAACTTTGCCGTGCCTCCGGTTCTCATCACATAAGCGGTCAAATCCGCAACTCCCTCCTTGCCTTCCGGGTCATACATTGTTCCGGTTCTAGTCAGGGCATTGATATTAACCAGCGGCAGTTCGTGGTCTTCCAGAATATACAGCACAATGCCGTTATCCAGAACCACGCGCTCGGTCTGCGGCAAATTAAATTTCAGCGGAGGGTAATTAATTTTGTCCGGATTGGCAAATTGTCTATCAGCCGCTGATGTCGCGGGTGCAACGCCTCCCGCCAGGAGAAAGAAAATGAGCAATAAAAAGATTAATTTTATCGATAGGTTAATGATTTTTTCTTTGATCATAAAAGCCCACCTTTAGTCCTTCTTTTTGTTGCCGGGGTTTAATTCGGCGATCGTGCAGTTTTCTTTATTCAGATAAAGCTTTGCCGCTTTTTGAATATCGGCGGCAGAAATTGCATCAATGATCTTTAAATAATTGGATATATATCTGTAATCGCCGAGCAATAATTCATAATAAGATAACATTGAGGCCATGTTGCTGTTGGAATCAAGATTTTCGATATAATTCATTCTGAGCTGATTTTTCGCTTTAGCTAGCTCCGTATCTGTTATCGACTGAGTTTTAATTTTTTCTATTTCGCGAAGAATAACTTCTTCCAGTTCTTTATTGGTATGGGGGTAACGGGGCTTGGCCAAAATCGTAAAAAGGTTGGCGTATTTTGTCGCCGGCACGCCGTTGGAAGCGTCCACGCTTTCCGCGATATCCATTTCCGTTACCAGTAAATTATATAATTTGCTTGTTCTGCCTGTGGTCAGGATTGTTTCCAGAACGTCGAAAACGTAGTCATCGTAGGCGGGAGCTGTGGGTTTGTGATAGCCGATAATCATCATGGGACTGGCATCGAAGACAACTTCCACTTTTCTTTCTGCGGTTTGCGGAGGCTCCGCCGGGACCACATTTTTCTTTTTATTGTTCGCGGGAATCCGGCCGAAATATTTTTCGATCAATTTTAATGTCTCTTGCGGCTTGATATCGCCGACCACGGCAATCACAATACTTTCCGGCGCTCGATATTCGGCAAATATTTTCTTTACCGCGTCCGGGCTTAAATTCATTATATCTTGAGTCCAGCCCAGTACCGGTCTTCCATAGGGATGTATTTTATAAGCGGTACTTAAAAATTGTTCGTATAATTTACCTTCGGGGTCGGCCTCGACGCGCTGCCTTCTTTCTTCCATCACCACATCGCGTTCCGTGTAGAAATCGCGAAAGACGGGATTGAAGCAGGCGATCCGCTTCAATTCTTGCCCAGAGCTCGATTTTATTGGCGGGTAGGCTGACTTTATAAGTCGTAACATCTTGGCCGGTGGAGGCGTTCATATCCAATCCGCCGTTTTGCGTGTAGAGGCGGTCGATTTCATTGGGAATGAAATATTTTTTGCATTGATCCTGTAGTTTTTTTAGCTTTGCGGATAGCTCTTGAATAATTTTCGGATCGGCCTTTTGGCCTTTTAGTTTTTCTTTATCCAGGGCGGTGCCGGTTTTTTCGATCTCATCCAGAATCGGTTTTTCGAGGGTGTAATTTTTGGCGCCGATGGTTGTGGTGCCCTTGAACATCATATGCTCCAGTAGATGGGCGGCGCCGCTTTCGCTATCAGTTTCATCCGCGGAGCCGACACGATGCTGGATGTAGAGAGAAACAGTCGGGCTTAAATGCCGCTCCAACATCAGCACCGTTAAGCCGTTTTTCAGCTTGGCTTTAACAACCTTTTTTTCCAGATCAAATCCGAAAGAATGGCCGCAGAGTAAAAAAACAGCCGCGAGCACAAAAACAAATCGGCCGAAGGTATTATTTCGTTTCATCATTAGCAATTCCATTTTGTTGTTTTTGGGGAAATAAGCGAACGACAAAGTAGATGACTCCCACAATACAAACTAAAATTAAAAGGGAAGCGGAAAAAAAATACATCAAAAACTCTTGGGGATTGTTCAGCTTGTACGCGCCTAACAGTGTATTGATGCCGCTAATCAGAAAAAACAAAGAAATCAAAAGGATGGCAATATTTTTAATCCAGATCAGAATTGTCGTCATTTAAATCACCTAAGTATGCTTTTCTCGCAATGCCGCCTTCAGTTTCGTATAATCGGCCAAACTGAAAGCATCATTCCGGCAGGGAAGCAATGAGTTGTTATGATATAGCGGTTCACGCTGAATGTCAAAGGATGATGCGGTTACAGCTTTGGCCCACGTTTGTGTGCCGGGAATAGGCGAATATTCGGCAAGAATCGGCTTGGCGCCGCATTCCCAAACAAAATCAATACTATCTCTTACTTCCTTGGCGCTTTGATCGGGCAGGCCGCAGAGAAGATAAATGCCTATATCCCCGGTTTTATAACCGGCTTTTTTTAAATAACACACGCCGTTTTGCAACTCTTTGTTTATGACTTTGCCTCCGGTTTCCCTCTGCCTTCTGAAGTCGGCTGTTTCAAAACCGAAACGAATCGTCTTAAAGCCGGACATATAAAGCAATTCGCTCAACTCTTGATTGATTTCCCGCAGATGCAATCCGTTGGGACAGTGGAACTGACAGGATAGGTTTCGTCTTCGGAGTTCATGTAAGAGAGGGATAATCATTTCTTGCGGATTTACAAGCAGAGCGTCATCGTAAAAACTGAAATTCTTCACGCTGTATTTTTTTTGCCAGTGTTCGATTTCGTCGACAACCTTTATTGGATTACGCCGGAGAAATTTCTTGTTGAGTATGGACGAGGAGCAGTAACTGCAGCGATACGGACAGCCGCGGGAAGTGGTAATGGGCAGTTGATCGGTTTTATGAATTAGGTCGAAAGTGGGGTAGGGCAGAGAATCAATGTTTTCAATGTCGGGTATAAAGGAAGGTTCTTCACTAAATAAATCTTGCAGTAGCTTAAGAACTGGTTTTTCTCCCGCACCGGCAATCACAAAATCCGCGCCGGAATATTCTGCGGCATGCTCTGAACACAAAGTTGCGTATTTGCCGCCCAGCACAACGGGAACGGAAGGCAATGCTCCCTTGATTATTTTAATGGCTTCAAAAACTCCGGGATACCAGTACGTCATCATCGAAGTGATTAAGACGATGTCTGTATCCTGATGGTTTTTTAATTCCTCGCGAAATATTTCCGGCAAAATTCCGTAGCGGCAATAATTTTTCGGAATCATTTTTAAGCTGTCCGGTTTGGGAATAACCTGGCGGAAGAATTTGCCCCGGCCGTAGGCATGGCGCGGTGGTTGTTTCAGGCCTCTGGCCAGCATCGCAGGGTGGTAAGGATCAAGGCAATCGATAAAATGAACCTGATGGCCATTTTGGCGCAAAAGCCCGCCTAAATATAAAAGCCCCAGCGGTTTCAGCCAGAAATCATAAGCCGCGAAATCATGAATCCAGGGGTTGATCAGAAGAATCTTTTTGCCCATATCGAGTGATCTATATTTGATTTTGCAGATATTGTCTAATCAAGTACTGTTCGGTTATCGCTTTCATCTACTTATCAATAATTTTGCTTTGGAATTTAATTGAGGATTTCCATTTGAAGTAGTGACCACTAAGGTAATTGTCTCATGCCCGAACGGTGAAGCTCAGTGGTGCGACGTTATGAGCGTGTTCTTTCCACGGTTCAGTGGATACAGCGAAGAGTTTCAAAAATCAGTTCCAATTTTCTCCAGTTCACAAATAGTTCCTATCGGTTCATACTTTAAATTGACGTGATAAAGCGCGGATGTGCAAGCTTGCAAGATCAGGAGGATTAAAGCCCTCAAAGCTGTCTGGGGAAAAAAGTCTGACATCTGGCAGTTTCTTATCCTTTGAAACGATTTAATATGTATATAAACACTGTTCTTTAAATCAAAAGGTTTTATGACGATGCTCCTTTTGCTAAATTCTATTTTTTTAGCCCATTGATTTATTTTGGAAGCAGTATTCGTATCAGTGGTTTGCAAAC
Source organism: uncultured delta proteobacterium (assembly GCA_963730275.1). Taxonomy (GTDB): domain Bacteria; phylum Desulfobacterota; class Syntrophia; order Syntrophales; family Smithellaceae; genus UBA4810. Next base: position 48,099 of record CAVSRI010000005.1, read on the forward strand.
AATTATATTTACCGTCTTATTTTGATTTATTATACTCTTCGATAACCTTCTTGGTAAAATCATTTTCTTTAGAATAATAAGCTACCGGTGTGCTTGCTATATCTATAACAAAAGTGTATTTCTCTCTTTCAGCGATAGCGCGGACGATTTTCATTATTCCCGGCAGCAGCTTTTGAGCAAGTTCCATATCGCGCCTTCTGAGTTCTTCATTGGCGTCCTTAACCAGCAATTGATAGTCGCGCAACTTCTTTTGGTAAGCGGCTTCTTTATCTCTGAGCTCGTTAGCCGTTAGACTGGAGTCCTGTTTATTCAATTCGTCATTCATTTCCTTAAGTTCTTTTTCCGCCGAAGAAATTGAATCTTGCTTCTTTTCCGCCACTTTTTTCAGATCCTCTCCCGCCTCTTTGCCTTCGGTGGATTTTTGTATTATTTCCCTCATGTTGATAAAACCGATTTTGTCCGTAGCCAAAGAGTTGGTACTCCAGACAAAAAGCAGCAAGATAATTCCTCCCAGCAGGTAAATACTCCTTTTCATATAAACTCTCCTCTCTATTTGTTGATAACAATTGTTGCGATAATGAGTTGAAATCTTGCAAATATGCTAAAATTTGTCAATCTAGGATTTCAGGAAGAAGTCAATACCTGAGGTTACACCTGCCAAAAAAAGAATTGAAATAAAGAAAATTGCGAGTATATTTAAGCACATGGTTTTTAAAACACATTATTGCTTTGTTGCTTAAAATGTATTTCAAAAATAAAACGCTACGAAACAGATAAAGTCGAAATCACAACGTTGATTGACAACTACATTAACGGTGCCGCTTTGGAGAGGAGATGAGCATGACAAAAAGCATCCCGCAACTTACAAAACTCGCAGCCTGGCAGGCACTCGAAGCCCATTACCGGAAGGTCCGGAAGTTGCATCTGCGGCAGCTCTTTGCGGACGATCCGAAGCGCGGGGAGCGCATGACAGCTGAGGCCGTCGGCATCTACTTTGACTATTCGAAACACCGCATCACCGATGAGACATTCAGACTCCTTTTGCAATTGACGGAGGAGTCCGGCCTGCGGGCTCGCATCGATGCCATGTTCCGGGGCGAGAAGATCAACGTCACGGAAAAACGGGCCGTCCTGCACGTGGCCCTGCGCGCACCCCAAGGGCAATCCATCGTCGTGGACGGAGAAAACGTCGTGCCTCAGGTCCACGCCGTGCTCGACAAGATGGCCGACTTCTCCACCCGGGTGCGCAGAGGGGAGTGGAAGGGCTATACCGGCAAGCCGATCCGCAACGTCGTCAATATTGGCATCGGCGGGTCCGACCTGGGGCCGGTGATGGCGTACGAGGCATTGCGGCATTACAGCCAGCGCGACCTGACCTTCCGCTTCGTCTCCAACATCGACGGCACCGACTTCGTCGAGGCCACTCGCGACCTCGACGCCGAGGAGACGCTGTTCATCATCTCGTCGAAGACCTTTACGACCCTGGAGACGATGACCAACGCGCACACGGCCCGCGATGGGCACTGAAGACTTTGAAAAATCCCGCTGCCGTTGCCAGGCATTTCGTCGCCGTATCGACCAACGTCGGAGAAGTGGCTAAGTTCGGCATCGACACCGCAAATATGTTCGAGTTTTGGGATTGGGTCGGAGGGCGCTACTCCATGGACTCGGCGATTGGCCTTTCGACGATGATCGCCATTGGCCCCGAAAATTTCCGGGCGATGCTTGACGGTTTCCACCAGATGGACGAGCATTTCCGCACTGCCCCTTTCGAACGCAACTTGCCGGTACTTATGGGGCTCTTGGGCATTTGGTACAACAACTTTTTTGATACACAGACTGTAGCGGTCCTTCCGTATGAGCAGTACTTGAAGCACTTCCCGGCGTATCTCCAACAGTTGACGATGGAGAGCAATGGCAAGCACGTCACGCTCGATGGGAATGAGGTTGTCTGCCAAACCGGGTCGATCTATTGGGGGGAGGCGGGTACCAATGGCCAGCATTCTTTTTACCAGATCATTCATCAGGGGACCAAGCTCATCCCCTGCGACTTCATCGGATTTATCCTGCCGCTTAATTCCCTCGGCCGCCATCACGACATGCTCCTGGCCAATCTGTTTGCCCAGACCGAGGCGCTGGCCTTCGGCAAAACGAAGGAGGAAGTCCGGGCCGGGGATACACCGGAAGGGCTGGTGCCGCACCAAACCTTCGAGGGCAACCGTCCGTCCAGTACGATTCTCCTCGAACGGCTGACTCCGGAGGCGTTGGGGAAACTCGTTGCACTGTACGAACACAGCGTTTTCACTCAGGGCGCTATCTGGAACATTGATTCATTTGACCAGTGGGGAGTAGAACTGGGGAAGGCGCTTGCCGCGCATATCATCCCCGAGCTTGAGGCAGTGGACAAGCACGAGCTCAAGCACGATAGCTCGACCAACACCCTGATCCGGCGCTATAGGAAATCTAAGAAGCTGTTACAGGAACGATAAAACCAGCCCTGCGAGTATGACGGACAGACGTTCAACCTATCCTTAAATCTCGACAAAATACCGGACTGCAATCCGTAATCACGGGGGCATGAACCCCATATTTTGCAGTCAATATTTCCTTGACATATAAAACCGAAAGTTCTTATACTCCCCCCGCAATATCTGATAAAAAAATACTAATACAATTTAAAGAACGGAGGCATAAGCCATGGCAGAAGCAAAAGGATTGGATAAACCGGTAAAATTGAAAGCGGACTTGGCGGCATTACTAGGCGCCAGCTCACTTCCGCGTACGGAGATAACCAAAAAGTTATGGGATTATATAAAGAAAAACCAACTACAAACCAAAACAGTCAATGGCAAACCGGAAAATGCCGGCAAGAATATTGTGGCTGATGCTAAATTAATTAAAATATTCAACAACACCAAAATCAAGAGTAAGACCGGCAAAGTAACTGATTTCACAAAGTTACAAGAAGGCCAGACCATCGATATGATGCAAATGGCATCAGTTATTAGCGCTAATATCGAATAGACTAAACATATATAATTGTTTTTTCCAAATAGGCGGGTGTAACGGCCTGCCTATTTGTGTGTCCCTTTCACGTGAACATTCCTCATAAGAACGGATGTTGCGACACATCCGTTTCTCCTTTATCGACACCACAGTGCATATTTTGTGGCCAATATTTAATTGACACAAAAGACTGAGTTTCTTATAGTTCAATTCAGTACGCCATACATGACCCTTTAAAAAGGAAGCTATGCTATGAAATCACTATTCAGGGCAATCCGCGTTGCGTGGCTTGGTTTGTGGGCGGCAATTGCGACCATTATCCTGGGTATTCCCGTTATGGTCGCGGGTTTGTTGAGCCGTACCGGCAATCTCGCGTTCTCCATTTCGAAGCTCTGGGCATACACCATGCTGGCCGTGTCCTTTGTCCGCACGGAAATAAAAAACAAGGAGAAGATTCTCAAAGGGACGTCGTATATCATTATTTCCAACCACCAGTCGCTTTACGACATCATCGCGCTGGTTACTGCGCTGGGTATTCAATACCGCTGGTTCATCAAAAAGGAAGTTCTCAAAATTCCTATTTTCGGGTACGCGTTGTACGCTTCACGGAACATCTTCATCGACCGCTCCAATACCGCCAGAGCAATTGAGAGCATTAACAAGGGCATTGATCGACTGCCCAGGGGAATAAGCATAATGGTGTTTGCCGAAGGAACCAGGTCGCCCGACGGGCAGATTCACGAATTCAAAAAGGGAGGATTCGTAACAGCTGTCCGGCGGAAAATCCCCATCCTGCCGGTGACCGTTAATGGTAGCCGGCGTGTTCTCCCCAAGGGAAGCCTCATCGTGAAGCCGGGAAAGATTCAGGTCGTGATCGGAGACCCCATCGATACCAGCGGCTATACCACCGATACCGTGCAAGTGCTTATCGACAAAACACGTCAGGCGGTCATGGCGAATTTCAATCCCGAGTACGTACCCTAATTATCTGAAAATGAAGCAAGGTATTAGTCCGGCAGGGAACCCCGGCGTATGCTTGGGAATGCCGGAGCACGAGCGGGAAGAGCGGAAGAAACAGGGTGCTGTCTTCTAATAAGGAGGGAAACATGTCTATTCTTTTTACACCGATAAATATTGGGAATGTGCGCATCAATAACCGGTTTATCCATTCTGCAACCTATGAAGTCATGGCATTAAAAACTGGAGAGGTAAGCGATAAGCTCATTAGAAGATATCAAAATTTGGCCAAAGGGGAAGTAGGTCTGATTATTCCCGGATATATGTATGTCCACCCATGGGGGAAGGCATATAAGTATCAAACGGGTATTCACAGCGATGATATGATTCCTGGCTTAAGGAAATTGGTGGAAGCTGTCCATAAAGAAGGCGGTAAAATAGCGTTTCAATTGGTCCATGCAGGAAGACAGACCACAAAAGCCAGGATCGGGCAGACCCCCATTGGACCTTCCAGCAGCGGAAGGGATCCGATTAATTTCGTCAAACCAAAAGAAATGAGTGTCAATGAAATCCAGGAGGCGATTCAAGCCTTTGGCGCAGCCGCCAGGCGGGCTGTGAGCGCCGGTGTTGATGGAATTCAACTCCATGCGGCACATGGCTATCTCATCAATCAATTTTTATCGCCTTTTTTTAATCACAGGAAAGATGAATGGGGGTGGTTCCGACATCAATCGCTTTCGCTTCTTAAAAGAGATCATTGCCGAAGTCAGGAAGGCGATACCAAAAGGAATGCCTATTTTGGTAAAATTAAACACAAACGACTATACACCGCAACCCGGGGTTATCCCTTCTCTGGCTGTAAAGTACGCCCAATGGCTCGCGGAATTGAATATCGATGGATTAGAAATAAGCTGTGGAACAACAACTTACTCTTATATGAACATGTGCCGGGGTGATGTGCCAGTGAAGGAATTGGTCAGTGGTCTCCCTTTTTGGAAAAAGCCTCTGGCGAAGATGGTTATGAAAAGAATGGTTGGAAAGTATGATCTGGAGGAAGGATATAATCTGGAGGCGGCAAAAATGATAAAACCGGTTATGGGAAAAATTCCTTTATTCGTTGTCGGCGGACTGCGAAAAGTAAAGCACATGACCGAGGTCTTGGAGAAAGGGTACGCAGACGGAATATCCATGTCACGCCCTTTTATTCGGGAGCCCTTTATAGTAAAGAAAATCAAGGAAGGAAAGGCTGAGGCCGTTGCCTGTGTTTCCTGCAACAAGTGCTTTGCTGCCGTCGCTATCAATATCCCGGTACAGTGTTACGTTAAGGGATTTCCGGCGTCAGGAATTAAAAAATAATACATAACAATCATGGCCTCCGAACATGCATCGTAAGCAAATCCATGCCGACTGAAAAGGAGTTTCAATAGATGACACAACCGACAACATCAAATCCAACCGATTTTATCCGCGATATTATTGATGACGATCTGCGGACAGGGAAACACGAAGGGCGTGTTGCCACCCGTTTCCCACCAGAGCCCAACGGCTATATTCATATTGGACATGCCAAGTCGGTTTACCTCAACTTCGGCATTGCCGCACAATATCAAGGAACCTGTAATCTGAGGCTCGACGATACCGACCCGGCCGGCGAATCCATGGAATACGTGGAATCGATCATCCGCGATGTCCGCTGGCTGGGATTTGATTTGGGAACCGTCTGTTTTATGCCTCTGACTATTTCGAGAAGCTTTATCAATTTGCTATTGAGCTTATCAAATCCGGCAACGCCTATGTCTGCGGCTTGAGCGCCGATGAAGTGCGGGAGCAACGTGGAACGTTCACCGAACCGGGGAAAGATAGTCCTTATCGCCACCGCTCCGTGGAGGAAAACCTGGACTTATTTGCACGCATGCGGGCCGGCGAGTTTGCCGATGGCGCCCATACTCTGCGTGCCAAAATTGACATGGCCTCTCCCAAACATTGTCCTCGGGATCCCGTCTTCTACCGGATCAAACGGGAACCCCATTACCGGACGGCAAACAAATGGGTCATTTATCCCATGTACGATTTTGCCCACTGCCTCTCCGACGCCTTGGAAGGAATTACCCACTCCATCTGTACCCTGGAGTTTGAAAACAACCGTCCCCTGTACGACTGGATTGTGGAGAAGCTGATCCTGCCCACCGCCCGCAGCAGATCGAATTCGCCCGTCTCAGTTTGAGTTATACGATTCTCAGCAAGCGGCGGCTCATTGAATTGGTGGAAAAAGGTTTTGTGCAGGGCTGGGATGATCCGCGTATGCCCACCGTGACGGGAATGCGGCGCCGGGGCTATACGCCGGAGGCCATCCGCAGATTCTGCGCCGAAATCGGTGTGGCCAAAAATGACAACCTGATTGATATATCCCTGCTGGAGCATTGCGTCCGCGAGGATCTCAATGAGCACGCGCCCCGGGCGATGTGTGTCTTGCGGCCCCTGAAGGTGGTGATCGACAATTATCCGAAAGACCAGGTGGAACACTTCGAGTTTGCCAACCATCCTCAAAATCCCGATATGGGAACAAGACAGATTCCCTTTTCCCAAGTACTGTACATCGAGCATGACGACTTTCACGAGAATCCACCCAAAAAATATTATCGCCTCGGTCCGGGAAGGGAGGTCCGCCTCAGAAACGCGTATGTCATAAAATTCGAAAGCATGGTGAAAGACGAGAAAACCGGTGAGGTCATTGAACTGCACTGCACCTATGATCCCCAAACCCGCAATGGACCGCCGGCAGACGGACGCAAGATACAGGGAGTTATTCACTGGGTATCAGCCGAGCACTGTGTACCGGTAGAGGTGCGATTGTACGACCGGCTATTTAGTGTTGCGGATCCGGGAAGAGAAGGAGATGACTTTACGAAATATCTGAACCCGGATTCTCTCACGATCCTGACGAACTGCCATGCCGAGCAAAGCCTAAAAAATGCGGAGCCGGGCAGCCGTTATCAGTTTGAAAGGTTGGGGTATTTTTGTGCTGATGCGAAAAATACGAAAGCCGGCAAGCCTGTTTTCAATCGCATTGTGCCGCTAAGGGATTCATGGACTAAAGTAAATAAGGATTAATATTGGCTGGGGAATAAGGATTCGAACCTTAATAAACGGAGTCAGAGTCCGTTGTCCTACCATTGAACGATTCCCCAGCAAGAAATGTTGAAGAGTCTTGCCCGTTCAGTTTTCGGGCGGGGTGTATATAATGCGATTGATTTTTTATGTCAACAAATTTTCTTGTGAAACTCCAATTCTAATGAAACTTAGATATTATCCCGCTACGGGATGTCGTGTCTTTTGAAAATAGTTTCTGGCTCCGCTCAGAGGTGCTCCACAAACGCAGTGCCGTAATATCTGTCAGTTGAATTATCCCCCGTGCGAAGCTAAGTGGGACTATATTGTAATGAGACCCAAGCTTCAGAAACAGGTGCATAACCTAAAGGTCACGTCACCGCTGAAGGTTGCAGGTCGAATTACCCCGCAGCTTGCTTCGGGGTACATGCCCGTGGTCCATGAGTTCCTGTCATGAAGTTGACGAGCTTATCGACAAAACGTGTCAGGTGGTCATGGCAAATTTCGAGTCTAAAAAATAGTTATTAACTTCTTCCTGTAATCTGTATTTTTCAAATTTATAATTTTATGCTACATTTCAAACCGTAATGCTTTAATACCGGTTATAAATGAAATGGAGATAATATGCCAAAAGATGAACGCAGGATAAATAAAAGGTTAGATACTAAATTTGAAATTTCATATGTACATGAAAATGATTATCTCATATCTTTTACAAAAAATATTTCGGTAGATGGCATGTTTGTTGATACAGAAAGACCGCCGGCAGTAGGGTCAACAATAAAATTGATTTTTTCCATAGGCAATTTAAAAAAAATAGAAATTAATGCAAAAGTTATGTGGATTAACAAAGGTGCTTCGTCAGAAGATACTGGAATGGGTGTAAAATTCCTTAATATGCCTGCAAGAGCCAAAGATGCAATCCTGAAAGAAATTAATATAGTTGCGGTTCTATAGAAATATTACATTTAGACCATGAGAGAATCAGATTACATGGTAAAAAGATTGCAACTTTCTAACGTAAATTATCAGATTTTTTCAGTCGAAAAACTGAGGACTTGTAGGTGTAGTCAGCAAGCACATCTTCCTGTAATGTTGATTTTTTTATTTTGCCATTTCACACAACATTTCAATCGGGAATCAATAAATACCTTTTTTTAAAAACCACATCCGGTGACCCATCATCATTGACAAACAACGCCGTTTTTCTTATACTCGTTTCAATAAAAAGCAAGTTCTTATCAAACTACGAAGCGGGCAACCGTAAAACAATGATTGTGCAACATCCCCAGCTTAGAGAATTTATTGAAAAACTTTCGGCAGAAAACTGATTTCTAAATTCTTATAACCAACGATCCTAAGGAGGTGCAGCATGCCAGGATTCAGCGAATATGAAAAATACGACGGCCTGGGTCTGGCCCAACTGGTACAAAAAAAGAAGTCTCTCCCCTGGAATTGTGCGAAGAAGCGATAACACGTATCGACAGAATTAATCCCAAAATCAACGCGGTCATTTACCGCATGGATAATTTGGCGCGCGCCGCCGCCAAAGGCCCAATTCCTACCGGCTCATTTTCCGGCGTGCCTTTTTTGTGCAAGGATCTGGTCTCAGCCATAGCGGGCGTTCCCATGAACAAAGGCAGCAAATCCTGTCGCAACTATGTGCCGACGCAGGATAGTGAAATGGCCAGACGCCACAAAGCCGCGGGACTGATTGTGCTGGGAAAAACCAACACACCGGAATTTGGCCTGATGGGCATTACCGAACCCGATCTGCACGGCCCGACGCGCAATCCGTGGAATATCGATCACACTCCCGGCGGCTCCAGTGGCGGTTCGGCTGCGGCGGTCGCGGCAGGTTTCGTACCGATAGCCTCCGGAGGCGACGGGGGCGGATCGATCCGCATTCCATCGTCTTGTTGCGCGCTGTTCGGTCTGAAAGTGACACGTGGGCGAAATCCGCTCGGCCCCGAAGCAGGAGAAATCTGGCAGGGTGCGGAAGTGGAAGGCGCGCTCACCCGCTCGGTACGCGACTGCGCCGCAATACTCGACGCGACTAACGGCGCAGACCCCGGCGCACCCTATATTCTGCCCAAATCGGTGAGACCTTATCTGACAGACGCGGGGAAAGACCCGGGACCGCTGAAAATTGCCTTCACGGTAGAATCACCGTTCAAAACCAAAATTCATCCTGAATGCATTGAGGCAGTGCGAAATGCCGCCAAGCTTCTTTCGAGTCTTGGGCATATTGTCGAAGAAGCCCAACCCGACATTGATGGTGAATCTTTGGGTAAAAGTTATATCATGATGTATTTCGGCGAAGTCGCAGCGGATATTGAAGAACTTAAAAGTGTTGTCGGCAGACCGCTTAATCATCACGACACGGAAGAAGCCACCTGGGCTTTAAACCTTCTGGGTAAAACTTTTTCAGCGGGTGATTTTGTCCTCGCTATGCGCCAGTGGAACACGTTTTCCCGCCAGATGGCGAAATTCCATGAAACCTATGATCTGTATCTCACGCCGACAATTGCCACTCTGCCGTTGCGGATTGGCGAACTGCAACAGAAACCGGTTGAACAGCTCTTTTTAAAAATCATTAACTCCATGAATATGGGCAAGCTGCTCAAGGCGACAGGCATTGCCGACATTATGGCCACCAAAGGTCTTTCCAAAATGCCTTTTACCCAATTGGCCAATCTGACTGGTCAACCGGCCATGTCGGTGCCGCTCCACTGGAGCAAAGAGCGGACTACCCTGTGGCGTGCAGTTTATTGGACGATTCGGTGAAGAGTCCCTTTTATCCAAGTTGGCGGGACAACTCGAACGGGCGCAGCCCTGGTTTCATAAAAGGCCGAATCTTTAGAATGCTGTTGTAAAAAATTTAGATGATATTTGCTGTCCTCGAAAACTCGTTGTCATTATTATTGTGAAGAAACAATATTAAAAAAGGAAAGGGATGCTTGATTATAGCATCCCTCATTCTGAAGAGTGAAGGCACCGTGCCTTCTTTTGGTCTAATTTGCTGCCGACTGATTATGCCCGTTATATTTAGTCGACAATCTTTTCTTTACTCTTAGTTAAAGCATGTCTAATGCCATAATTTTCAAAACAAGCTTAAGCAATTGAAAACAATAATAAATAATTGGCAATGAGATTTTTAGTATCTCCATCCACGGCATCTAACTGTGGCAAAAAATGTCGGGGGAAAAACAAAAATACTAGCAATAACAAGTATATAAGTATATTTCATCACTGGTTATCTTTTCGACAAATATGTCGGGAAATCACTTTGGCAAATCATACTTTTTAATCGGACATTTTAATTTTTATGTTGATACCAAAAACACAGCGCTATTAATATTCCCATTAACAAAATTGCCGGGCCATTGCCAAAGATGAACACTAATGAGAACAAAGCGTACTTTCAAAGCCTGGTAAAAATGCACAAGGATGATTGGGGGAGTCACGAGTACGATTATTGGAATAGGGTGGACAGGCTGACGATAGGCATTAGTATAGCCAAACCGTGTGGCCCACATGGCTCCGTTGTGACTCCGCGTACATTCGGTGAAGCCACAATAAAAAACAATGATACGATTTTTGTTCGGCCCCAATACTTTCAGCAGGTCGTTTTTCAATTTGTCGTCCAACTTGGTAATCTCCGGCCGCTGGATTTCCAGATGCACCGCACCGGGAATGTGTTGTTTTTTATAACTCGCTTCTGGATTCGTATCTACGATCAACCGGAGAATATCAAGGGCTGTTCAACTTTGTGGCGACCATTTTCGTCATTGACACATAAAATCGCTTGTCTTATACTGAACCTCTCAAAAAACAATATCTTATCAAACGAGGCGTTCCGCCAAGCGGACACAAATCTAGAGTCGCAGTCTATCCGGGTCGAAACGGGATTCGTAAATGATCAAGCGGGCTTTTCACGAAAGGAGGGTTTTTTATGAAAAGAAAAACGGTTGAAAAAATTGACGGCGGCGGAAGCGGCAAAGCCTCAAAAAGCAAACGGGACGTATCGAATGAG
>CAVSRI010000006.1:0-21725 GCA_963730275.1 uncultured delta proteobacterium
CCATTCTTCCTTGCAGTAATCACCGATAAAATGACAACTGCCCGTTGCTGCTTTGGCTACACATTCCGTATCCGGCTCGCCGCACATCTTTTTAATCATTAAAAAACTGCCATCCGATTGATCACAGCAATTAAAGAAATTTGTATTCACCCCCGGGGGACGGCATTCTAATGGTTTCCCGTTAAATATCATTATTGTTCCTAAACACTTCCCGTTACCGTCCGTGGGGCCATCATTATGATAAGATGAGGGGTTAGGATTATTGGGCGTGGAATTCTGTGTCGATCCATCAACACAGGGTATGTTGTTGCACTGCATAGCGTTGTTATTGGCCGTGTTGGGGAAGCAATTATATTGGGAGCCCAGGGGACAGGTATAGCCTATTGCACATTGAAGGGTATCGTTGTCGAGCGTTCCGGCAGTGCATGTCGGCGCTGCCGTGCAGGTATTGTCTGCTTGAATATTATAACCGGCCGGGCAGGTATACGTCGGGCCGGTGCAGGGATCATTTTCTGTTTTGGCACAGGAATTGTTCTGATAAGTATAGCCAGTGGGGCAGATATAGGTTGGCCCGGTGCAAGCCACGCTTGCTGTTTTTACACAGGTCGTCCCTTGTAATGTATAGCCGGACGGACATGTGTACGTTGGCCCGGTACAAGCATCATTTACCGTTTCTACACAGGTGTTGTTTTGATAGGTATAGCCTGGCGGACAGGTATAGATCGGACCAGTACAGGCTGCTGGTGTAGTCTTTTTACACGCTGCCAGGCAAGCGCTTTGTGATGTGTAGACGCCCTGATAAACACCGCCTATATAACATCTATAACCATCGCTAGTGCTGCTACATGTTCCCGAAGTCACGGTATTACAGTTCGACGTGCAGGTGCTGAAGTCGGGATAGACTATGCCGGTGCTGGAACAGGTGTAATTCGTAGCGGGTGCAGTGGTAACCCGTATGATGACAATTTGTCGTGCAGGTGCTGGAGTCGGGATAGACTGTGCCACTGCTGGAACAGGTATAATTTGTCGTGGGATTGGTTGTTTGTGTTTGCGAACAATTGGAATTACATCCGCTTTGGTCCTGATACACGGTATTGGTGACCGGACAGGTGTATTGCGGAGTCGGGGGTATTGTCTGGGTGAGAATACAATTCGCATTGCAGGGACTTTGGTCCTGATACACGGTGCCGGTGGCAGGACAGATGTAATTATTATTGACGGTTATTTCACAGTTTTTCGTCGCGGCATTAACAGAGCCGCCGGGCGGACATACTGGCGGGGATGTTTGCAAAGAACAGTTCTGCGCCAGCAGAGGGCAATAATATTGATTGTTGTAGTTTTGACATATGCCCATTTCCGTACTAAAATCGATATAGCCGTCTCCGTTTATATCTTTTACACATATTTGCTGTCCGGGGCTGACCGTTCCGCCGAATGTATCATCGTTGCAGGCCAGATCTGAACATTGCTGCACTCCGCTTACATTCACACACTGATATTGCGACCCTAGAGGACAGGACGCATTTATCCCTGATATTGAAATTGTGCCGGCTGTTATTTGATAACACCCTGTAGTGTTGCAGGTCATTCCTGCCAGGGACAGGGTGGAATTACTGCCGACTATTGATATCAGCCCCGCATCCGCTGCGGCCGATCCGGTAACCGACGAGCCCTCTATATTAATCGTTCCGAGAAGTGTTTCTGCACACGCTGTTCCGCCGTCGCAGCCAAATATTTGTATAGTGGAGCCATTGCCCACCATTCTCGAAATTTTGTCTGCCGCTACCGTGCCCGATACGGTTGCGTTCTGAATTTTAATAGACCCGATACTGGCTGACGAACAGGCGATGTTGCTGCAGGACCATCCTTCGATAATTAAAGATGCGCCTTGAGCGTCGGCGCTGATTTTCGTGATTCCTATTTTATCGGTGACGTTTGTTTGCGCTGTGCTTGTTGCCCCGGATAATGTTATATTGTTTATTGTGCAATTTACCATATCCTGCGGACATATGGGCGGATCTGTGGCCAGGCAATTCCACTTTTCCGTCTGGGGATCTATAACACCATCACCATTAAGATCTTTAACGCAGGTACTGGCGTTGACTTTGGCCACAGCCATAAGGAAGATGAAGAGAGTAATAATAATATATTTTTTCAATTTTTCACCCCGGATGAACATATCGAGTCTTGGCCGGCTGCTTGCAGAGATTCCACGAGGGCAAACGTTTCCGCGAACTCGTTAATACACTGGCAATCTATTATTATTTCTTCCCCTGCTCCCGCGGGGCAGACGCTGGGCGAAGGGTAACATTGCCGGTAATAAAAGTCATAGGTCATGATATTGCTTCTGTATTGCGAGGGTGTCCCTGATTGCGTCGCCTGGGTGTCCTGTTTGGGCTTCCTTGTTTTACACACGTTGGCGCAGGAACTATAGGGTTGAGCCTGAGCTACGCCTAAATCAAAAGTATTTCCCTCAGTAGTCCAGGTATGGGAAGCAGTATCCAGCCGGTAATCATTATAAGTTGCCAATCCGTTTGTTTGTTGGGTGGTTTTGTATATTGTATTCACTCTTTGCATACTGTCGGTAAAATCGAATTTACTTGTGCCTTGGCATAAGTACGTCCGATCCTTTTCCCACCAATCCCGGCAAATATTGTGATCATAAAATCCTATAAAATCCCTGCATGTCGCCAGCGGTACTAATCCTGTCGGCTTAAAATTTTTATATGTATAGACGTTGTCGGCCTGTTCATCCTGAATTTGACAATTGGAATTTCCCTCTAGGGCCGCACATTGATCAGCGATTGCTTCACTGATGGTATCTATCCTGGATGCTGGATAGGTACAATATTGCTTCCAAAATCTGATTGTATTACCCCAATACGGATATATCCCGTTGTGTCCAATCCGGATGCTGTTGCCACTGGCCACGATCCAATATATTCCCTCCACAAAGTACCCACCTGAGGTATTCTTAACTAATGGCACTTCATCCATTGTTATAGTGGCCCCGGGAATATTTATTTTCCCTGCTACCGTGCAGACAAGATCTTCTTCTTTTGTTGCGTATATTATAGGACCCCATCCATACACTCCCATGGGATCAGCCATATTAATATTAGAACAGCGTATAACTTCCAGATCTTCGCCGCTGCCCCTTATATCCATAATTGTTGCGGGATATATTGAGCCTGGCCCGCCACTCATATTCACTCCCGGGATAGTCATAAACGTTCCATAGGCACCCGACCCCACACCCATAATATTTTGACCTCTTGCCCATAACCCCCACAAAAATATTCCGAGCCAGCCTTGCATTGTCGTGTTGAGCGGATTATCCACTACCTGACAGCCATCCAGGGTATTGCAATAACTGGCGCAGCTGTTCCCATTTTCCGTACATACTGTACTGTCTGAATTTAAGGCGGCGTTTCCATAAGGGCAGGACGCTGACTCCGTAACGGTTATGTTGCGGATTATTTTGCAGGGAGTTATTTGGCCCAGGGTATTATGATATTGCTCCGAGCTGCTCATAACGCTGTACAGGCTCTGGGGATCTGTCTGCTCAGTTGCCACTTCCTGTTGGGCGGCGCCAGTAAGCGGCGCATCGGTCATACCGTCGGCATAATAATTGGCGGGGTTCGTTCCCGCTTTCGAGTTTACCGAACCGCACTCTGTTAGTGATTGGCTGTAATAAGTTATTTCTGCATCGTTTATCTCCACTCCTGTCAGGCTGTACTTGGGGTTTGCGGACATTATTGCTCCGGTTGCTCCGGCCCCTAAATCTTTCAGGATCAATGGTAAGTTCGACCCAGGCGACATTATTTCCGCAGGAATTGTTGATGCAATAACAGCCGCCCATTTTGGTCAGATCTGTTTGTTGAATACTTAACTGTCCCTGATTATTAGCCACCCACTGCCAATACTTGCAATTTTTCCATGTCCCTGCGTCGCATTGGATTACTCCATTGCCGCAGATTCCGGATATCGGGAAGGGCATATTGTATTGATAATCCATTTGCCCGTCGAGGTTTGTGTCCTGCATAACCAGCACCATTTCCAAATCTCCCGTACTCCCCGGCTGCACTAGAATATCCACAAACTTTGTTGTTGACGGACAGGATAATTGTGCAGAGAAACTTTGAGATTGATCTATGGTTTTCATCGGGGTTTTGGAAGAGGTGATCGGCTGAGCGGCATTTTGATTGATCGCCGCCCCTGTTCCTAGGTATTCATAAACACTGCCCGCGGCATCCTGCGCTTCGGAGCGTGATTTATCTATATCGTTTTGTGCCCAGACAAAAGACGGATATGCCGCAAGCACAAGGATACATATTTTAACGGCGATACTTGCCCACCATTTCTTCGATGGCCTCTGCATAATCCTTCCCCTCTTGTTTCACTATGTAATCAATTTCCGCTTTTTCTTTCGCATCCGATGTAAATAAATAATAACTAAAAGGATCTACTGCTAATCTCGCCACTCCCTGGCCATAAGGAGTATCCATGAATATTTCGGAATATTTCGGTCTGTTGGATTTTACTGATTTCAGCAACTGCATCTCGAATTCACTCATATCAATTAATTTTTCTTCTTTTGCTTTTTCATAATCCCCCGACTCCAAATAAAACTTAAAGGCGGAATTGGCCATGATCACATCACCGACACTGCCGAATTGTTTAATGTCCAATATACTTTGTGTGATTATAGAAAATGATCCGCCGTATTTTCTTGCCCTTCTATACCCTTCTTCAATAATCTCTTGTAAGGCCCCCTGGCCTTCTTTAAGAAATTGCCAGGCCTCATCAAATATTATTAAGCGCCTTCGGCCGCGATCCGATAAGTATAAATCCTGGGTAACGGCATTAATTACTTGCAGAGTGATTACTTTGAATAATTCTTTAATGGGCTTGAGGTGCTCTAATTCCAGCACGACTAATTCATCCGCGGATATATCGAAGTTCGACCGGCCGCAAAACCATTTTCCGTATGATCCTTGCGACGTAAAATCCCTTAAATTGTAGGCCAATATTTTTGCTGATTGCGTAAATACTGTTTTATCGCCGCCGCCTTCTTTTAACTCGGCATCGGCATACTTTGGATACTTGGCTAAATATTCATAGATCAAATCTACATCGGCATCCCTTGCCCGCTTCCTTCCATGCCCAACGGGCTGCGGCTTTTAATATGGTCATTTCTGTTTCCGCATTAGCGAAGGGTACTGTATCCGTAGCCGAATAAACCATCGTGTGTAATAGTGACACGATAGGAGGAATATCACTCTCCGGCTCCTGAATGTAGGTAAACGGGTTCATGCACAAATTAGATTCCGGGCTGAAATCTAAAAGTCTTCCCTTAAATACATCTGTCTGTTTTTGGTAGGAGCCGCCGATATCGATGATTCTGATCATGGCATTGGCGGCATAATAATTAAGGGTGATGTAGTTGACCAAGAAACTTTTCCCGGCGCCGGATGATGCAGAAATAAATAAATTATGATTATTGGCCGCCTTGCCAAACAAATCCAGGCGGCAGGGTTGCCCTTTGCGTCCCATAAACAATAAGTAAGGATACCCGCCGCCGGAAAAATCCGCCTGCACCGGTAATAGCGTTGCCACTGCTGAAGCTGGGGCAATGAAATCTCTATCCAGATTTTCTATATTATCCTGGACGTTGTACAGCCCAAACGGCAGGGAGGCTATAAGCAGCGGAGGCAATATGCCTTTGTCCTCCTGCATGACATAGCCGTTTTGTTCCCATAACCTTTTCGCTCTCACTATGGATTCGGCGGCTTGTTTTTGATCTTCGCTCCATACCCACAGGGTCGGAATTATTTTTACAAAGGGCAGTCCTTTTTCGATATCATCCACCGCCTTCATATATTCATCTTTTTTCCGCATCAACGATGGCGTAAAGCTTCCGGCGCCCTGTTGTTGCAGTACCAGGTTGCATTTCATATGCAGTTTCATTTTTAAATCTTCATAGACGACATTCAGCGAATATAAAAACGGCGTCAATATCTGGTTGGCATCAGAGATAATACCCCATACACCACCAAAGCATTCATTGGTCTGAAATGTATCTACTTCTGGGGGAAATGTTTTGACGGTCGCACACCGGAAATATCTTTCCCCAATCTTGATTTCCGCTAAGCTCTTTTTGATAACCGTGTCGGAAAAGATGACTTGCTTATTGAGATACTCTTCTTCGTTGTAATGTTTATTGTTGGTTGATGGCTGGTCATTAAATAATTTTCTCATCCAGTCTACTAATTCTTCCGGCTTTAAATCTTGCGGGTGCACGCCGGCTCCGGATAATATTTCCCTGACCGTGCTGTACACATCCGTAATATTGATTTTTTCCGCTTCTTTTTCCGGGATCTTTAAGGCGACAAATAAACGAAAATTTCTCAGGGGCATCCTTTGAAATATATCCATCCCTTTTGTGCCTTTTCGGAAGAACTCGGCAAACCACTGCGCTGATTCCTGTAATACTTTATTGTCCCGCGTCTTTCCTTCTTTGTATAATTCTATTTCTTCCTCAATGTACGGATCTGCATATAAGATGAATTGGATGATACTGCCGAACGGAATACCGATTCTGAATAAGCCTTCTAAAATAAATGTTGTTTTTTCACCGGCAAAGGCCAGTGGCGTGCATTCCCAGAGAAATCCTATTGTTTCATCCACGTTATAATAAAATGATTTTTCCTTATCGTATGCTCTCCACGGCAAGTACGACGAAAACTTGTTGCGCTGGGTAATCCGCTCGATATCCTCTAGAGTTGCGTCTCTGTCGGGCCCTAACAAAATATCCTGTATTTTATGACGGAATATATAGATCATTATGGATAAGATGCCGGTGGCTACTATGGCCAGCATTACATAAAATATTTCCATTTTTTTCCTCTTATTATTCTTCAGAATCTATTAAGTAATTGCCCACTACCCACTGCGGATCATCTATTAATAAATAGATATACCTCATCATGTATAATTCGTTCAGGTCTCCCTTGTACGGCAATACCAGCACCCGCATAACCGTGGGCGGTGCGATCAAAGGAGTATTGGGCTCTTTGAGCATCGTTGCTAATTTTTTATTAACCGCCTTTTGATACATCGTTGCGGGTGATTCCGTTGTTGGGTGTTTATTTCCGGACTCGTTTGTTTCCGCGGTGGAACAGGCAGTGCAATATGTATCTTCTGATGCATTATTCTTTTCTGCATCTTTGCGGCATTCTGCACACGCCGCTTTATTTTCTTTTTCCGTTAACATGTTGTTCTTCTTTTTTTGCAGAGATTCTTTGTAGGCGCCTTCGACCTTAATACATTTTCCCTTGTCGTAATCCGGGCAGGAGAAATCGTCTTTATATGGATTTACTATTGCGCCGCAGCCCCCCAGACACAGCAGTGTAATGATGATGAGACATTTTTTCATTGCCGCTCTTCCCCTTTATTTATTTCTTTAATTTCCAGTTCCACGCCCTCCGATATAACCAGCGTTACATCCCTGACCGCCCCTACTTCAATTACGGGCATTGTCTGCCGGGCCAGATCTAAATAAAATTTTGATATTTCTTTGGCGGCGCTCGAAATTCCTCCGCCGGCGCCGGCTTGGAGCACCTGGTTGGGATCTATTGTCTGGGTTTGACCTAACGGACTGATACTTACTGTGGTTGACTGCGCTTTAATCGCGTCGCCGATGCCGGAAAAAAATCCCGCCAGCACTGATCTGGCCACTATAGCGCCCATTTTACTTACTACCGTGCCGCGCAGACCTATTTTACCGTCGGAATCCACAACGAATCCTTTAACGTGTTGATCGATCACCGCTGTTCCTTTTTTGGAGAGACACGATATGCTGGTAATCCTCAAGTGCGCCCTTTCATCCGCCAAAGATCCATATCCTTCGCTGATTACAAAACACCCTTTAAGATTTGCCCGTACCTGGTTGGGTAAAAAAGCAAGGTCCCTAATCCGCAATAAAACCGGGACAGGCTGTCCTTTGCCCCCCTCTGTTGTCGGGGCATCCAAGCCACTCAGCATCGTGGCCTCCATAAAAGAAGGGGGTAAATACACCGTCTTCTTTTTGCTTTTTTTTTCCGCCGCTTTTTCTTTGCCGTCCCCGCCGGCACTGCGGTTGCTGGCTATTTCAATTGCTCCGTATTCACGCTCCTGTGGATCTTCCTGTTGTCTGGCTGTGCCGGGCACGGGGGGCAGTGGGAGCCCGCTTCTTTGCGCCTGATTATTATACGGCCGGGATGGACTCTGCGGAAGCGGCGGGGGCGGTATTGGTTCGCTTTTAATTGCCGGGGATGCTGTTGGCCCCGATTCGACTTTGACTATTGGGCTTTGCTCTGCGTGAGGAGCCTGATTTATCACTCTGACGATTTTGATTCTCTTTGAGTTCTTTTTTCAGATCTTCCACTTCTTTCAGCATCGTGTTTATTTTTTCCTGGCCTTGCAAATACGCCGACTTCTCCAGCAGATGTGGTTCCAGCTTTATTTCTTGTTTCGGATTTAGACTTGCCTGGGGCGCTTCTCTGGTTTTTGTTCCATATTTTATATAATATACCCCAATGCCCAGGACCATCAGGCCCACGATGATAATGGTTCTGACTATTTTTTTCTTCCCGGCAGCATCCAGGTTTTTCCAATACTCTTTAAATTTGCTTTGCAGATCTATTGCCATTTACCGGGGCTCCTTGATTATTTCTTTCCTGTCATTTCCTTTTTTACTGCAACGAGTCGTGCGGGATATTTTTCTGCAAACCACAGCATCCCGAGTAAAAATAAAACGAGAACAATTATTGCGGTAATCGTTTTTTTCTTTTTTCTTGTGTCCATTGCCGCCCACTTTTCTTTAAATGCATTAAGCATCTTCACTTCCTCCTTTATTTAATTTTGTATTGCTTGGAGCCTTTCTTGTCGTCTTCCACTTTTATTTCTTTTCCTGTTTTGATATTTTCATTTTCATAACCCTTGTTTATTTTTATCGTTGGATTTTTATCCGATTCATAATCGCCTTTCATTTGTTCACCTATAAACATCCGGGCGGTATCGCCTTTTTTTATCTTTAATTTGTCGATGGCTAATGCTATGGGGTTGGTCGCTATTTCGATAAAATCACGCTCGTCTAATTCTATTTCCTGCCTCTTGGCGTCTTTATTTATTTTGATTATATACTCTGCTACTCTGATACCCTCTCCGGAGGCGGTTACTGTTCGCGTCGGCGTTATGTATAATTCTTCATAGGGGCTGATGTCCCGGCCTGCTTGTTTTTCCACAGTAAAACTATCCTGTAGGTCATCGGTATAGACAGACTTGATCATCGTCATTATTTTTTTCTCGGACGACATTCCGCTGAAATATTTTTTATTTTTTCTTATTTTTTCGTTATCGCCTGATGAGAGTTGAATTGTTTTTGAGGGTATTAATTCCGGTACGGCGATGAGATTGTAAGTGGCATCACCGCAGACAATATACATTTCCGTAACACTCGGATATATAGTTTTATTGCCACGCTTTATGTATTTATATTTGACGTAGGCATCTTTTCCGGAAAATGATACGGTCATTCCCTTTTCTTTAGAATACACAATGTCTTTAATTTCTCCCGACTAGGCATGTTACTCTATTTATATCCCGGGCGCTCACCCGCACGGCCATTGGTATTTCCGGTGTTACTATTTCCGGCGA
Organism: uncultured delta proteobacterium; assembly: GCA_963730275.1. Lineage (GTDB taxonomy): Bacteria > Desulfobacterota > Syntrophia > Syntrophales > Smithellaceae > UBA4810. The sequence goes on from CAVSRI010000006.1 coordinate 9,700, forward strand.
CTGTACTTCCTCCACTGCTTTCAGTACCTGGCCGTAATTTACTTTTATTTCATTCTCAAACGGCTGTTCTTTGTTTGGTGTTTGCTCTTCTTTGCATACCCCTCCCGGACATCCGGGCTGCGGATAATTCCACTTCTGTTTAGTGCGGAGAGATGAAAGTGTTTGCTGTTCGTCTTTTTCCCCCTTCGTCATTTCCGGCTTTACTTTTGTGTCTGTCTCTTTTTGTTGTTTTTGTGTCGGGGGCTCTCCAGGATTCTTATCCTCGGCAGAAGATAGATAGGCGCAGAATAGATTAAATAATAGGATGATCAGTATTATTGCTTTTTTCATTTTATTTTCCTTTTTGTGCTGCTTCCTGAGTATGACTTGGAGAAACTCCCTCTGCCGCCGATTCCGCGATGGCCATTATGTAAAATCTTCCGTTAAGTATTGTGTAATCGATGTAATAATTTTTTTTGCCGTCTTCTACTTTGCGGTCGTCTATATATTGTCTTCTGGTTCCTTCTATTTCGATTTTTTTTGTTTCCGTATTTACTGTGATCTTATTAATGTAAAAAGCCTGCGTCACTTGTGTGTCCGCTACCTTTTCGGCGAGATTGTAAAAAGTTGTCTTCCCTTGCGGATAGGCGGTGGGATCAAAGTGAAGCAAGAGCTCATCAAATTGCCTCCGCGCCGTGGCCGGCGTGTAGGAAAAAGCCAGAGAGCTTATGTAGCGAACAAACGTCGATACATATATTTCGTCCAGCTTGTCTCCCTGGATTGTTGTTTTTTCCTGTAATCCTGGCGGCACGATGACCACTCTTTGATAACTAAGAGCCTTGAGCATTATACCGGTATTCAACAGCGTAACTATTCCGATAACCGAAATGGTGAATTTTAATAACCTGTTTTCACCTTTGTGTTTTGCCTTATCGTTCAGGTAATTACTCAGCCTCACTTTGATCCTTCCCCTCTCTCCTTATTCAATAAACATGCCCTCAAAAAAATCCGGATATTTTTGAAAATTCACGAGTCCCGCAAAATATAGAAGGTGACGGATAAATCCCCGGGGATATTTTTTTTTCACATTGCTATATCCCCAGGGGCCGACGATAACCGCAAGCCACGTTACAGATCCAAAGATCATTGCTATGGTGAAAAACATCAGGATGATGCAGAGCTCATCACTATCCCAAAAGAGTACCTGTAACGGAGCCGACAGATATTGAGGGAATTGTTTTTTCATCAGTACAGCAAGCCCATACTGCTGACGATTGTATCCGATTTAAGCAGTACGGCTCCCCCTAATAGCGCCGGGATGGCCCCGCCTATTTTTTGCTGAATCGCCAATGCTGCCCCAAAACATACTGCTCCCAGGCCGGCGACAAAACCAATGGGCCCTTTTAAAATAGAATTTACGGCCATGTCGTAAACGTCATAGGCGAAACTACCCGCGGCTGGCGCCGTAATGGCGAACGCTTGCGGCACTATCGCCATTACCAAAAATAATGTGAACAACAACACCTTTACCAATTCTTCATTCTTCATACGTTTAACCTCCCTTTTATTTTACCAGGAGCGTATCAAACATTTTTATATTCGCTCCCGGCACATACTTTCCGTTGATCCAGAATACCGGCGTTCCGGTTATGCCGATCATCCGGCCGATACTTTGCTGAGCCTGATACAGATCGTTTACCTCTGGCGATATTTTTTGATGGCTGAGGTCGTCTTTATCTTTCACTCCGCTCATCACTTCGTAATAAGCCTTGACTTTATCGGGAGCGGCTAAAATGTATTTTGCTTTTTCTTCTGCTTTCGGATGTAACTGGGCAATGGGGATTAGATAGACGTATTTTGTTACATTCTTATCTTTAAAATATTGGGCAGCCTGGCGGCAATACGGACAATCGGGGTCGGTAAATTCAATTACCTTATTTTTTCCCGTACCTATTATTATGGCTTTATCCAGGGGGATCTCTGTTAATTTTTGAGCTTGCAGTTGATCACGTTTTTCCTGGGTGAGGGATTTTTTGTTTTTATCATATATCTCGCCGAATATGATTAACTCGCTTTTAGGCGCATAATAGAAAACAATACTCCCATGGTTCCCGACAATTTCGTATATTCCCTCGAGGGGTGTTTTCTCCACGGCTTCTACATCGATTAACGTTATTTCTTTAACTTTTGCCGCGATCGCCTGCTTTTCATTTACCGGTTCTTTCGCTGGAATGTTTACAGCCATACTCACCAGGGCGAAGGTTCCGACTATCAGGGCGATAACTTTTGTTTTTGAATTCTTTTTCATTTTTCGTTTCTCCTCTTTATGTTTGTTCGATTTCGACACGCCTGTTTATGTGATTAACACTGGATATATAGTCTTGCTGTCCTTTCCCGATTATCTCTCGGACCACGACTCCTTCTTGCCGCAGATATGCGGCAACATTAAAGGCTCTTTTTATCGCCAGCTTATCGTTGTAAAACTTTCGGCCAAGTTTACAGGTGAAGCCGGTCACTCTAACTTCTTTTCCCTTCAGGAAATTTATAAACTGTTTAATTTGATCCATCTGGGAATGACTTATTCGGGATCCATTCAAGGGGAAGAAGACGATGCTCTTTTTACATGCCGAATTGCTGCTGGCCTTTTCTGGAGATGGTGCTGAGGCCGCGGCGGCGCTCATTTCAGCGGGATTTGTGGGAAGGGGCTCGTTAGCTTTTATTTTTACGGCTTCTTCCCCGATCGTTTTATTTTCCGTTTTTGCTAACTGCATATATGGTGCCGGTTTTGCCTTGTCGGGTTCGGAGAATTTTATGGCTATCGGTGTTTTTGATTTTCTGGTCAGTTTTACTCTTTTCGTTTCTTGCTCACTAATCATGAAGCTGGAGGAAAGACTTCCGGAATTGGCCAGGCCTTCATATCTATATTCAATAGCGGCTGGTCGAATTTCTGCGGCGCCTGCATTCTGCAAAGTTAATGCGCAGATCATTAATACCAATATTTTTTTCATTCCTTTTCCTTATATTTTTTTTCTAGCCCGATTTTTTGATATGATCATTTTAACCAGGGCAGCTTGCTTGTCCAACTGGACTTGGATATCAAGATCGATGGGTAAATTCGGGCAGCAAGCTTAAAAGCAATATTGTTTCCAGAGGTTTGATTACTGTCTTGTCTTGTATATCCAGATTATCCAAATGCGATTTATCCCACAATTGAGCTATAATATCGGGCAGGTGTCTTCTTATCTTGTCTTGTATATCAAGATGAAGCCTCTTGCTTCTATCCCGGCATCTTTGAGCCTCCCTGCCCTTGCTTACATACTCCGGGTGGCTTTTCCTGTATCCTTTTAGATGGCCAGGATGCGCATCCAGCCAGGCCTTAACGCGGGTATAATCATTGAGCCAATTATCAGGATTATTCTTCCGCCAGCGGGCATTGTTCCGCCGCTTCAACTCCCGCTGGCAGTCTTTCGCACCGCAGGTCTTCTGACGAGAACCGACTTTCTTCTGAGGAATAATAATTGCCCCGCAGAAACACTTCTTCGGCCTGCTTTTTCTTTTCACCCTGTTTCTCCTCGACAAAATAATAAATCGTCAGAAAAAAAAGACGAATCAGACAGAGTACAGAGGGAAAGAAGCAAACCTGATACCAAACAGTCACTTAGCGACTGAAACAAAGACAGATATGTCTCAGTGCCTATGTTGTTATGGGGAGAGAAAATGAGATCTTTACAGTCAGAAATGACAATTAGAAAAAAATAGAAGAGATGCTCCGCGTGGACAAGATCACGGAGGAATTTCTCGGTGTTGAAACTATGGTCTATCCGGCTCACGGAACCGGCGTTCTTTCTAACCCTTGCCGGATTGAGAACCGTATCTGCATCCATGGTCATACCTACCTGATTTATTTCATGATATTGCCATTTTCTCGAAAGAAGACGCAGTTGTCCAACTGGACTTGGATATCAAGATCATTGGGAGCATCAGGCCAACAAGCTGAAAAGCATGTTGTTTCAGGTGGTTTGATTACTATCTCGTCTTGTATATCAAGATTGTCCCAAGGCGATTTGTTCCACAATTTCTATATAAAATCAGGCACTTGACTTCTTATCTGGTCTTGTATATCAAGATGAAGCCAGTTGCTTCTATTGCGGCGTTTTTGCGCCTTCCCGCTCTTGATTACCTGTTCCATGTTCATTTTGAAAAAGAGTTATTCAGCCGGAAGTTGTAATCCCTGCTCCCATCAAAAAGTACGCATTTTATATTTGTTGCTCCCGACATTTAGCAGTGTTATTCGTATTTGGTTATATTTCTTGAGAGGAATGGTGGAAATGCCTTCTGAATAATATTGAATGATAATAGTTGACATTTGAAGGTTATAATATATAATTACTGCAGGAGTTGATTATGCCGAAAACAATAACATTAAGAATTGATGAAAACCTTTATGGCCTGTTTAAAACAGCAGCCAGTGCGGAAAAACGCACTATCTCCAATTTTATTGAATACGCCGCCTTGAATTATTTGACTGAAGAAAGCTATGTCTCCGATGCAGAAATGAAAGATATTCTTGCTGATCAGGAATTATTTCAATCACTGAAAGGCGCAAAAAAAGAGATAAAAAAAGGGAAATATAAAATTGTCGCTTAATTTTAATATTGCGGAAACGGAAACATTTTCCCGGTCAATTACTCAACCTGAATATAAAAAAATTTACGAAAAAATAAAAAATTATGTTTATCCGCAATTAAAATTAAATCCTTATTTTGGCAATAACATCAAGAGATTAAAAGGCGAATGGAAAGATACCTACCGCTATCGGATCAGGGATTACAGATTATTTTATACGATAGATGCAGGTAAATTGTTAGTCTTTGTTCTGGATATTAAACGCCGGAATGATGCTTACTGATGCCGCTGGAAAGTTTAATACTTGACCTGTGGAGCGATCATCTACATCTGTTAATAACTCGCAATATTCGGCAATCCTTTTTCTGATCAAGAGCAAATACCGGTTGAAAAAGTGATTTTATGAGCGTCCAAATCATGAGAAAAATACCTCACTAACTCTCTGAATATAGCGTCAGAAATTCTTGAACGCTTTATGTACCTGTTCCTTTTTGGATAATATCGAGCGGGTGGGAATTATTTACCTATATTAAAGAAAACAATAATATTAAATAAGTGTTGTTTTTATGGTGCGGCTATAAAATATCATTACCGCCTGGATTTGCGTTTTGAAATATTCCTTCAACTGAGTATTGTGCTCTTCACATAAATCAAGTTTAAGGATTGTTTTAGTAAATCGATCCGTGATGACAGAAGTCCATTGTGCAAGTGAAAGCAACCCATTCCTATTCAATGTTTTGGAACTTCTATTTATAACAACACAAGCATCACATATTTTTTCACCAATTGATTTATTTTCCATACAAAGGGTTTTTCTTAATTTTATTATTTCTTTTATAATGTGCTGGACAGCAAGTTATATACCAAACAAGGTGTGCCTAAATAATCCTAATGATAGCCTAATGATTTCACGGATAATTATTATTACACAGAGATACTGAGTAATATTTTTCCCATGAATTATGTGCATATATTGTTACCTGGTAAGGTCAGGTAATTACCTTGTAATATTTAATAATAATTTTATTCTTAATCCGCGTATTTCAGTTTTATAATTTTCTAAGATAGATAATGAGAATTATAAGATAATACTATTTAATAAGCGTTAAAGAGAAATATGGGTGAGTAACAGGGTAGGTATGTGTGTATATTTTATTTTTGCTCATGTTGTTTATATAGTCTTTAATAACTAAACGCACCAGCCAGCAGCCCGTGGTGGATAATTAAGGATTTTAGCGGGGGTAATATGCAATTAATGTCCATTATTCTTTACCTCGAGATATCCATTGGAAATATAGAAATTGGTCGGGGATAATTTTTCAACGATATTTAGTATTGGTTTATATTTTGTTACGTTATGTTTCACAATATAGACTGTGTGAGGTGCATTTCCTCGCCACCACGCTTTTAAAGCCCCTTTTTTATGCATCAATATGTCTATTGCCGTATTTGTGATTCTTCCCTTAACTTGCGATATTTTAATCGCATTCTTTAATAATTCTTTGTTTGCCACAAGTCCCAATACTTTGTCGCAAAGCCCCAGTTGCGCATAATTAATTTCGTCAATGGATTGATCAATTCCTATAGGCGCTTTTTTTTCGCATTCTTGTAAACTGTGATGCATCGCCAAGATGCAGTCTAGCCTGGCTTCTACTTCACTATTTGAATCGCCTGGCTTATTTGTAATTATATTACTATCATTAGAATATTCGTCGACCAATACCCATTGTGAGGCAAAATCCAAATCCTCTTTTTTTATCACCTTATTTCCGCTTCTCCGTAGTGCCATTGACTTAGCTCGAGCATAAAAATATTTCAGCTCCCGCCAATTGCCATCCCAAATTATACCTTCTTTCTCGGGCGTAAAAGATTTTTCAAACCTATCTAAATCTCCATCGATAAAATGCAGCCCATCTCTTGCCGCCCATTTTTTCAAGGACATTACCCATTCCATCGAACCGTCCTTTGTTTTGCGTTCTCTTAAAGGAGGCAGTTCCAGAACCCATCCTGCCAATCTATGATATAATTCCTTCCGAATTCCTTTTCTGGTGCTGGCTGTCTTAGTCTCATCCCGCAAATCCGAAGTATTTTTAATTCTATTAGTAGCAGCAATAATGCAGCAATGAGGCAATAACGCGGGGCCGGTGTAGCCTAGTGGCTTTATTCCATATCCATCTAACGCCCTCAAAAGAGCTGCTTCTGCTGCTGAAGTTAAATCACCTATTTCATCAAGAAACAATGTCCCCGGGGGATTATCAGCAAAAATGAACTCAGCATCTGATGCTTCGGCGATATGATAAATGTTGTTCATAAGAATAACATTTGCCATCGTGTCGTCTTTTGCTTTTGTTGCATATTTAATATGTTTATTACACGCTTCCAACCAGGAGAGATAAGAAACGTTTGACGCCGTTTTGGACTTGTTTGGCTCATCATAATTCCAGCCGCTGGCTTCGAGAAACCAGCCAAGCCTATGGGCATGAGCGCCAGTATACGCGCCCTGCACATGCCCAAATAATTCGGAGAGAAGCAATTCATCATTGACGGCCGCACAATTCACAGCTACAAAGCGGCCTTTTTGGAAAGGATTTTCCGGATGGTTATGTATGAGTCTGGCAATTTCTTCCTTGCCGGTGCCCGTTTCGCCTATTATAAATACCGGCAGGTTGGATGAGGCCACCACCGGCATTAGTTCATCAACTATTTTTCGTACACGAATATCCTCTGAATGGTATTGCGATCCTGATTTCTTTTTAGGATATTTGAGATGATAATATTGCAGAACTTTTTGTGCCCAGTCTTTCAGTTTTTTTTCACCGGGTTTCTCAATGTGGGCATAAAGACAAGATGTTGTTTCCATAAAAAGCTTAGTTAAACGAGTTCCCCAGTCATTACCAAAATATGCGGAGATGACGGCAAGAGGTGCATCGGGGTATTTTTGTAAAGCAATTTTCATAAAACTATCGCCACCGGCGCCAGTATTTTTTTGTTCCTTTACATCTATTTTTAAGTCAACAACAAATGCGTCAAACCCATACATGTCAAGCGCATTTACCGCATCTTCATAATAAGAATAAGCTTTAACATCAAATCCCACTTCGCTTAGTAACAGCTCATAATAATCACGTTGGCTTTTCTCATCTTCCAGCACAAGAATTAAGGGTTTTTCTTTATACATTGTTTATCTTTCCTTTATTTGGTTATCTCACCTTCTGCTTCATAATACAGGTAATTCAAGAATAACCTTTACTGAATCCTCTTCCTCCCGCCAGGTTATTTTACCGCCAAGTTCCTTGGCCAACCGCCTGCAAATCCATCCACCTTGGTGGGAATTAGGATAATCATCGCTGTCTGATTTTAATATACTTATATCGCCATAAAGCTTTCCTCTATTTGTTAATACAACCTTAACATATCGTGCCGACGTATCCAAACCGATCCGCATAACCAGCCGGTCGGCATAGCCTTGATTAATTTGTGCCTTTATTGCATTTTGAAATATCTCGGACAGAATCATATAAACCCGCCCATCAACTAAAATAGATGCGACATCTTCATCCATATGAAAATCAAGAATAGGAGAAAGATGCGCACGCTGATTAAGAAAATCGGCGATCTCATTTAATGTGATTTTAATATTATTTTTGCAGTAATAATTAAGACCAATTGATGCCAGAGCGGCTATACCGCAGTTTGTAATAAGCCGACTAAGATATTCGTTTGTTTTAGCGTCCTTTATTGTCTTTTTTACAAGATTTGCATCGGCAATGGCATTGGCTGACCAGTTTCCAAGCCCATGGCTGACAACCCGCATTATTATCTGATCCAACTGCCGGATATATTCTGATTTATTGCGTAGCTCTTCTGTACGCTTCTGTACGATACTTTCAAGATTGTCACTGTAATATTTAAGATCGTTATAGGCTTTGTTTTTTTCTTCAATTTCAAGTTGGTAGTTAGTATTGATTTTAGACATCTCTTCCCATAAAGTTTTCTTTGATGAAAAGAAATAGCGAATACTCTCTCCTATATTCTTTGCGCCTTTTATTGCCTGGCATTGATAATTGAATATAAAATAAGGAGCCGCCATAATAACCCCGGCCTCACAAATTAGCTCGTTCTTAAAAGAAATCGTTTCCGTGATGAGTGTACCGAGAAGTTTCCCATCTGAAGGCTTGCCCTCTGATGGTTCATGCTTTCCAAGATACACCATCTTCCCATCCAATTCTGAACTTATGAGAATAACTTTCTCGCCAATGTTCTTAATTTTGTTTATGTTGGGGTCACGTATATAGAGTTTATTACCTTCATAGTGAGGTGCCAGATTTAGATGTTCAAAAAATCTTCCGCTATATAGCTTGATCGGATCGTGTTGAACCATAATCATCCGGGCTTCTCCCAAAGGTAAAAATACCCAGGGCTTGAAATAGCTGGCTGGAAAATTTGCGGGAAGAGCTTCTAACATTCCAAGAAGGTGATAATCGCTACAATAAGAATCACACGAGTCAATGTGTGGGTGGTATTTATATTTAAAGGTTGCCTTGATTTTATCCGCTGCGGAATCATATTTTGCAGGTATGATTACTTCAAGTGTTTTGGTGTTTTGCCATTCAAGAATAGATAGTGGGGAATAATTTAACGCATCCTCCACCCCACCTATTGCTCTAATAATTTGTTGATAAGTAAATAATGAGCGATATTTAGCCGCAATCCATCCACAGTTGCGATAGATATTAGGGTCTCCGGTTATTTCCTTAACTTTGAGGTAACATCTTGCGTATGTATCGACGGTGCTCCACTGGTTTTTATCTGTATAATATTGTAGAGCTGAAGAATGGGTTTGGGGAAAGGGAAGATTGAGCATTTCAAAAATATTTATATCTTTTTCTTTTAGGCCGCGTTTTTTTGCGAAATCTTTTAGATACCTCCACATGACCATCATGTTTTTATGATTTACATTATGCGTTTTATATTCTCGATCTTTTATCATGTTATATCTTTATATTATCCGACCCGGCGATACGTGACATAGTAATTTCTGCGTGTAGTGAAATACTTTATAATCAAACGTTTCACCTACAAAGCAATATGATTGGTTAATAATATATTCAGATGCTTTATACTTCCCTCTATTATTCAAAATTGCTTTGCGTCATTTCTCCAAGATTGACGGTTAAAGAGTAAAAGCAATTTCTCTTATTTTTAACATATTACTCCATAAAAGCTCATATCCTTTTGTACCTTTAAAATTGGCAACCTTTCTCCGCCAGACTGCCAATTCTTCAGTCGTCGCGTCTCGCCGATCTCCCACCGTGCCGGAAAGCCTTACGGCGGGGTGTTACAAATATACCTTCCTAAGAGATGTCTCCCAATACTTTATATTGGCGTTTACGGCCAGAATAAACACCCTGGGATTTCGTTTTAAATTAATCCGCATTACTGAAAACGGTTCTTCAAAGTAGAAACCGGTCTTGTCATTACGAAGGATAAGCGACCCGATAGGTGTTACATGGGGCGATCCATCTTTATTAACCGTTGCAAACGCATAATGAACACAGCTTTTATAGCCCTCTCCAAATATAGCTCTAATGGTTTCCCAATGTTCACCTATTTCCATAATATGCCTCCGTTCTATTTGATAATTTATTCAAATATACTATTTTATTTCAATAACTAGGCTTTGCATATCATAACCATTATGAAAATAAAAATAAATAATTATGAAATTATTGTGGAGTTATCAACTATATCTTTCAACAATCTGCCTTATTTAATTATTGTCAATTATTGAATTTTTTACTATAAAAACAAAATAGCAAATTGTGCCAATATTGAGCAGCCACAAAAGGACCATTCTAATCTTAACTTTCTTCTCTTGCAGGATGAACATCTTGAAACTCCTGGTGCGCGCATACGGCACAGAATAAATCAATTGCATAATAAGGAATAATGATCATGAAAAATCAGACTAAAATATTTTCTCTTAACATTTCTTCTACTACTAATTTTTTCTATTACGGCTTTTGCTTATAATGCATTTCACAACATTTCCGGCGCAGTATATTTCAGTCCCAGTCTGGCGGCTGCACAGAAGCCATCGTCAATGAAATCAGACAAGCAAAATCTGAAAGATCTGTTTAGGCCTATTCTTTAACTGACGCATAGCTAAAGCCTGGTCCAAGCATACAAGAGAGGCATTAAAGTAGAAGTTATTTTAGATAAGAGCCAGAAAAAAGAAAGATACACTTCGGGCTACGTTTTTAACTAATGCAGGTATCCCAACCTATATTGATTCCATACACGCTATTGCCCATAATAAGATTATAGTGATTGATAAAGAAACCATAATTACGGTAGTTCTAATTTTACCAAAAGCAGCTCGTAAGAGAAGAATGCGGAAAATTTATTAATTCTCAAATCAAAAGAACTAGCCAGCCAGTATTTGATGAATTGGTCTAAAACAGAAAAACCATTCTGATTCTTATTTAGGAAAAGAGAGAAAAAATGGCCAAAAAACTTGACCTTAGAGAAATTGTATACTTTAAAGAATTGCTGATGTCCGGAGTGATTCAATCAGAAGCCGCAATTAAACTCTTTGATAAAAAGGGCTTAATTTTCAAGGATGAATTGTTGGAAGAAATGAAAAGAGTGAAGGCCTAGATGATTAAATCCAAAACATGAATTGCTTAAGGCTAAACATTACTTCCTGAAACATGCATCTTACAAAAATCTGAGTTTGTGCTACATTACAAATGATAATCATTAAGTCAGTTGCCCCATAGATCAGAGTGGATATAAAGCAACGCTAAAGGAGTTATATAATGTCTGAATTACAAGAAGAAGTGGTTGTTCGGTTGATAAATCAAAAAGTTAAATTTTCGGGTATATCAAGTGCCAATCCTGACCAAGCTATCACTTTCGACTATAAGCTGCCAAGAGGCGGCTATGGATAAGGGTACAATGGGTTTTTATCCGTTGCTTATGAGTTTCATTGGCTGCAGCGGCAACAGCCATTGCTTTTCTGTTGAGGAAATTCAATGGGTTCCCGGATTAGAAAGTGAAGGCGAAAGGCATAAGGAGAAGAAACCACCAATAAAATTTGAGAAACCCTGATCCGGAATTCAACCTGAATTCGAAAGATGTGAGAGATGTTGACATTCAAAGAGCGATCAAGCTTTCTGAGGAATCAGTCTGTCCGGTTTGGGGAATGATAAAGAATAATGTTGAGATCATATCAGACTCGGGCATATAGACCACCACGCGGCCACTTCAAAAGTCGGGCTGCGCCTGCAGATGGTCGGTGCCGTTGTTTTGAAGAATCCAGATTTTGAAAAATATATTCACGATTTCTTCCTGTAAGTGAGCATATATGATTTTGCACAGATATGTGTGTTTTCAAATGGTAAACCTTATTGACTCTA
>CAVSRI010000007.1:0-29336 GCA_963730275.1 uncultured delta proteobacterium
TGGCAATCTGCCCGGAGGTCGAGGCCGTTATCGTATCCGTGGGCTGACCGCAACCGTTATCCTTATAGGTGGAAGTGGCTATGCCGAGAATTGTGGTTACCGGGGAGGTCAGCGTGGCCTTGCCCAGGCCTACGCAGGTGGAAGTAAAGGCCACCGGGATCGGTATCGTGGTATCCAGGACGCCATTTATATCTACCTGTATACTGACGATGCTGGTGCCATAAGCGGAGATTGGCGACTGGGCCACAGCAAGTGGCGGGACAGGGTAACTGCCGCTCCGCCCACCGCTATCCCTACCGGCGCGCTGGTAATAGTGGAGGTAGTCCCGCCTGCCGTCACCGGCGCCGAGGCCGTAATGCTGCTAGCACCATTAGAACTAACGTCCGCGGCATTCAGGAGGATGTGAGCGACGCCGCCGTTTGTTATCGCTGTCGCCGAGGGGGGATCAAACGCGACAAGATTAGTGCTATCTTGCGCGAAAGTCACCTGCGTCGGTGTTGATACCAGTGCACCGCTGGCGCCCCGCAGTGTCGCGATAACAATGACGGGGGTTCCGTAAATTACGCTGGCCGGAAGGCTTAAAGTAAGAGAACTCAGATCCGTAGTTGTTGTCGTCCCGCCGGCGCCGGTCGTGGTCGAGCTGGTGCTGCCGCCGCATCCGGAGAGAGAAAATAAAGGGATAAAAAATATCAAGAGCAATGCCGACAAAAATAATTTACTCTTGGCTAATTGCGTCATGGGCATCTCCTTTTTCTTCTTAAGGGATATTTGTTGGGTAATTTTATCAAAAATATTATCATTTTTCAACTGTTTTTTTGCTTCCGCCGTCACTCATTTTACTGCCCTGGCCGGCTCACAACAGTGAATTGCCGGAAATTGACCGCGACATTAAATTTTCTGCGGCTGAACGGCAACTTTTCAGGGAAATTTTTTTCAAAATTCCCGTTATAACTTCTTAATTTTTTTTTGGGCTTTTCTTTTGGTTCGCGGCAGTCTTCGGGACGGACCCTTTTTTTGCGCTGCCGAACTTCTACCTTCTTCCCGGCCTTCCTTCTCCTGTATTCCGGCTTCCCGAGCGCCGATACGGTTCTATTCATAATAGCCTCGAACTCCAGAGAAGACAAAGCCGTTTTCCCCTGCCGGCGTCACATAGGAAGCTATCTCCCGATCGGAAGAAACGACTATTGTTTCTTCCGCGGTTTGATCGATAATTCTTTTAATGACCTCGTCGGCTCTTTCTCCCTGCCGCGAGTAAATGATCCCGATATTTTCATATCTGTCCCTTTCTTCTTCCACGGAGCCGCCTTGCCAGCCGTCGAAAACTACCGTAATTCTATGTCCCTTTTTTCTCTTATAAACGGCGAGCTTCGCCATAAAACCCACAGCGCCCCGCCTCGAGGCTTCTGTGCTCAAAACGGCGCAAAAGGTCGGATTGCCGGATTAAATTATAACCATCGACTAAAATATACATAAACTGATACTGGCACAGATGCCTTCCCAGCTCTTCAATAAAATTATAGTCGGGGGTTTTTTCTTGACTTTGCCGCGTTTTGTCTGCTACGTTTCCGGATGAACAAAAAACCGGATTAATTACTTTATCTAATACAAAGTAAGGATAGTTTGATTCACTGCTCATAATTTCCCGGATAAATTAAACTCCCTCAAGGAGAATTTTTATTTATGAAAACTCGGATTACAGAACTTTTCGGGCATCAAGTATCCCATTCTTTTATCCGGCATGAGCTGGATCAGCGTGCCGAAAATGGTTGCCGCCGTTTCCAATGCCGGCAACTGGTCATTTTAGCCACAGGTCCATTGAATGCCGAACAAACGCGTCAGGCGATAAAAGAAATCCGCTCTCTTACCGACAAGCCTTTCGGGGCCAATGCCACCCTTCTCTTTCCTGGGGCGAGTCAAAACGCAGGAGTATTGCTCCAGAACAAGTGCCCGTCATTAATTTTTCGCTGGGCAAAGGCGATTGGCTGGTAGCGGCGGCGCATACCTACGGCGGAAAAGTAATTGCCACGGTTGTTAACGCGCGTCACGCCAAACGCGCGCAGGATTACGGCGCTGACGGCGTTGTGGCGACGGGCCATGAAGCTGCGGCGCACGGCGAACATATAACGTCCCTTGTTCTTATCCCTTCTCTGGTTGATACCATTAATATTCCCATCATTGCCGCCGGCGGCTTTGCCGACGGGCGGGATGGCGGCCGCTCTTGCTCTGGGCGCGGAAGGTATCGCCATGGGCACTCGCTTTATGACCACCAGAGAAAGTCCTCTGCATGAAATTTATAAAAATTTATCCATCGAAAAAGATGTCGACGACACGCTTTTTTCCGATCGTTTTGACGGGATTTTATGCCGTGTCCTGAAAACACACGCCGCTAAAAAAGCCGTTAAGCGCGGCCTGAATTTACCCGCGGCTTTCTTTAATTCGCAGGAGATTGCCCGGCAATTGGGTCTGCCCTTTAGCAAGTTATTACTGGGGGTATTGTTATCGGGCTGGAAAAACGCCAGGCAACGGCCTTTATGGCCAATGGATTTAAAGCAATAAAAATCGCCACGGAAAAAGGCGATATGAAAAAGGGCGTCCTCCCCGTAGGGCAGGTTACCGGCTTGATTCATGATGAACCGACGGTAGCCGAACTTATGGAAAGAATTGTGGCGCAGGCGAAATTACAGCAGCAAAAACTTAATAACCAGTTTTCTTAAACGGCGGATTCAGAGTAATATGCTGCAGAATAAAAAAGTGGTCGTGGTCATGCCGGCCTATAACGCCGAGAAGACTCTCCTTAAAACATACGAGGAGGTTATGGCTCAGGGTATTGTTGATTTGGTTGTTTTTGTCGATGATGCCAGCTCCGATAATACTATAAAAATCGCCTCCGGCCTTCCCCAGACTAAACTTTACGCTCACAAAAACAATCGCGGCTATGGCGGCAACCAAAAAACCTGTTATCGCCTCGCCCTGGAAGAAGGCGCGGATATCGTGATTATGGTGCATCCCGATTATCAATACACGCCGAAGCTGATTGGCGCCATGGCCTCATTAATCACGAGCGGTCTTTATCATTGTGTTCTCGGTTCCCGCATCCTGGGCGGCTATGCCTTAAAAGGCGGCATGCCGGTTTGGCGATATATTGCCAACCGCTTTTTGACCCTTGTGGAAAATTTTTTGTTTGAAGCGAAACTTTCCGAATATCATACCGGATACCGCGCTTTTTCCCGGGAGTTATTATTGAAGCTGCCGCTGCAAAACAATTCCGATGATTTTGTTTTTGACAACCAAATGCTTGCTCAAATTATCTGGTTTGACTATACCGTGGCCGAAGTGAGCTGCCCGACAAGTTATTTCGCGGAGGCGTCTTCCATTAATTTCACCCGCAGCGTAAAATACGGGTGGGGCTGTTTAAAACGGCCGGCCTGTTTCGTTTGGCTAAAATGAATTTCCTATATTCCCCCCTGTTCCCCGCTCATGAATAAAAAATACAAATATTTTACGTCATATTTTTAATCGTTGAGTTTATCGCCTTTGGCCGAATCCTGGGCAATGGTTTTACCAATTTTGATGATCAAGTTTACATTACGGAAAACAATCATATTCAGGCAGGCCTTAATGCGGAAACGGTCAAATGGGCGCTTGGCGCTGTCGTCTCCAGTAACTGGCATCCCCTGACTCTACTTTCGCATGCTCTGGAATGGAGCCTATTCGGTGCCAACGCTTCCGGCCATCACCTCATCAATTTATTATTGCATATCGGCAGCGTCCTCTTTTTATTCTTCTTTTTAGCCAAGGCGACCAAATCCCTCTGGCCGTCCGCCTTTGTTGCGGCTCTTTTCGCCCTGCATCCTCTGCGGGTGGAATCGGTGGCCTGGGCGGCAGAGCGTAAAGATGTTCGAGCATGTTTTTCGGTATGGCGGCCATCTACGTTTATGCCGGCTACGTTGAAGAACAAAAACTTGCCCGAAATATTTTCTCTGTTTAATCTTATTTGCTCTGGGATTAATGGCCAAACCTATGCTGGTTACGCTGCCTTTTGTGCTGCTGCTTCTTGATTACTGGCCGTTGGGACGCTGGTCGAAGACTCTCGCTCCCGTAAACGTGCGGGAGCGGCCAGTGCACGATCACAAAGAAGAAAACTAAACAGCACCGGGCCGATTCCCCTAAAGTGCAGAAGATATCCACACCGCTGACGAGTAGTTCTTCAATTGTCCGTTCCCTTTTAGGGGAAAAGGCACCCTTCTTTTTATTAACTATAGTATCGAGCATTATAACGCTTGGGGCGCAAAACAAAGGAGGCGCCGTTGCTTCTTGCAGAAATACCGGTTCTGAACGCTTGTCCAATGCGATTGTATCTTACGTTGCTTATCTGGGTAAAATTTTCTGGCCGGTTGACCTGGCTGTTTTTTATCCTTACGAATATTCTTTTCCCCTGTGGCAGATATTTGGCGCAATATTACTTTTACTGGAAATCAGCGCCGCTGTTATTTACTGCATCAAGAAAGCTCCTTTTCTCTTCGTGGGCTGGTTTTGGTATCTGGGAACTCTGATTCCCGTAATCGGGTTGGTGCAGGTCGGCAGACAAGCCCTGGCTGACCGCTATACTTATCTGCCTTCCATCGGCATCGGCATAATGCTCATCTGGGGTATTGTTTATTGATTGCCCAGGAAAAACTGCGTAAAATAATTTTAATTCCGGCACAGTCATTATTCTTTCTGTTTTAACATTTTTGACCGCCGGCAATGCGGCTACTGGAGGGACAGCGTCTCCCTTTTCAACCATGCCCTGGAGGCTACAAAAGATAATTATATGGCGCATACCAATCTGGGCATTGCCCTGGCGGCCAAAGGAAAAATTGATGAAGCTGTTTCTCATTATCGCGCCGCTTTGCAGATAAACCCCCATGACGACACAACGCATTATAATCTGGCCAATGCCTTAAAGAAACAGGGAGCGGATGAAGAAGCGATTGCGCAGTATCAAGAGGCGTTGCGCATTAACCCTTATTACTCGAAGGCTCATGTTAATATAGGGGTTTGTTTTGAAGCGCAGCTCAACCATGACGAGGCAATTTATCATTACCGGCAAGCGTTACAGTTGGAACCTAACAATCCGGGCATATATTTTAATTTAGGAATAGCGCTGGCCAAAAAAGGGGAATTAAAAGAAGCCATCGATCATTTCCGCACAGCAATTTATTTGAATCCCGATTATGAGGAAGCTCGCCGGACATTAAGGCTGGCAATGGAAAACGAACAGCGCCAAAAACACTGATATGAATAAAAAATACACATATTTAATCATAGCTTTTTTAATAGTTGCCTCTGCCCTCGCTTATGGCCGGATTCTGTGCAATGATTTTATAAATTTTGATGATAACGTATATATCACCGAAAATAATCATATTAAATCGGGCATTAATATAGAAAGCATTAAATGGGCAATGACCAGCTCCTATGCCAGCAATTGGCATCCGCTTACCTGGCTTTCGCATATGCTGGACTGGAGTTTATTTGGGGCTAACGCCGCCGGCCATCACTTGTTAATCTATTATTGCACATCGGCAGCGTCCTCCTTCTATTTTTTTTTTTAGACAAGACGACGAAAAATCTTTGGCCTGCGGCTTTCGTCGCCGCTTTCTTCGCCCTGCATCCCCTTCGGGTGGAATCGGTGGCCTGGGCTTCTGAGCGCAAAGATGTTTTGAGCATGTTTTTCGGTATGGCGGCCCTCTACGTCTATGCCGGCTACGTTGAAGAACAAAAACTCTCCCGATATTTTCTCTGTTTAGCATTATTTGCTCTGGGACTAATGGCCAAACCCATGCTGGTCACTCTGCCTTTTGTGCTGCTTTTACTTGATTTCTGGCCGCTGGAACGCTGGCCAGATGTTTCAAATCCTTCCCATAATCCAACCGCCATTAACAATACAGTTTCGGTAAAAAAGAAAAACCGGCATAAACACAATGTTCCCGGCGAAAAAAAATTGTCTGCATCCGGTAAAAGTCGCGGTCAATCGATGGGCATTCTTTTATGGGAAAAAGCACCTTTTGTTTTTCTGGCTATAATTTCAGCTGTCCTGACCATCTGGGCTCAAAGCAAGGGCGGCGTCATTATTGCTCTACAAAGGTTGCCGTTTCCCGAACGAATTGTAAACGCTATCGTCTCTTATGTTGGTTATTTAGGAAAGATTTTCTGGCCGGTTGATTTGGCCGTATTTTACCCTTATGAAGGCTCCTTGCCTTCCTGGCAAGTTTTCGGTGCTGCTTTTATTTTACTGGGAATCAGTGCTGCTGTTATTTACTTCATTAAGAAAGCTCCTTTTCTCTTCGTGGGCTGGTTTTGGTATTTGGGAACTCTGATTCCCGTAATTGGTTTAGTGCAGGTCGGCAATCAAGCGATGGCCGACCGCTATACTTATCTGCCCTCTATCGGCATCGGCATAATGCTCACCTGGGGTATTGTTTATTTATTGCCCCAGGAAAAACTGCGCAAAATAATTTTAATTCCGGCAGCAGTCATTGTTCTTGCCGTCTGTATATTTTTGACCGGGCAGCAATGCGGTTATTGGAAAAACAGCATTGAACTTTTTAATTACGCTTTGCAAGTTACTAAAGCTAACTATTTGGCGCATAACAATCTGGGCGTAGCCTTGGCCGAGGAAGGAAAAAATGATCAAGCCATTGCCCACTATTTTGCGGCAATTGATATTAATCCCCATTATGCCGATCCCCATTCTAATCTGGGCGCAGCTTTAGCCGCAGAAGGAAAAAATGATCAAGCCATTGCCCACTATCTGGCGGCAATTGATATTGATCCCCATCATGCCGATTTCCATTCTAATCTGGGCGTAGCTTTAGCCGCAGAAGGAAAAAATGAAGAAGCTATCGAACATTATCTTACAGCAATTAAAATTAATCAGGATTATGATGATGCCTATTATAATTTAGCCAATTTACTTATCAAACAGGGAAAGATTGAAGAAGCTATAGGCCGTTATCGCGAAACAATTAAGATCAATCCCGATAATGCCCGCGCCCATTATAATTTAGCCGATATCCTTGCCCAACAAGGAAAAATCGAAGAGGCCATTGACCATTTTCGCGAGGTGCTGCGCATCAACCCTTCTTCTTTTGCTGCCCTTAATAATCTGGGGGTTTATTTAGAAAAACAACTCAAACACGACGAGGCAATTTACTATTACCAAAGGGCTCTGCAGATAGAGCCCAACAGCCCTGGTGTCCATTTTAATTTAGGCGTCGCTCTGGGCAATAAAGGCGAACTGAAAGAAGCTATTGAACATTTTCGCCAGGCAATTTATCTGAAGCCCGATTATGAGGAGGCTCGCCGGGCGTTGCGGCTGGCGGTAGCGCTGGAACAACAAAAGCGTTAATTACTTTCGGCGGCGGCTTTCAGTGCGGCAATTGTTTTTTGGTAATCACCGCTGCCAAAGATAGAAGCGCCGGCAACTATTACCTGTGCGCCGGCCTCGGCAATTCTTTTAATATTATTTAAATTTACCCCGCCGTCGACTTCCAGCAAAGGTTTGTTCGGCAGGCCTTTCAACATTTGGCCGGCCTTGCTGATTTTAGGTAAAATGTCTTCCATGAATTTCTGTCCGCCAAAGCCCGGATTAACGGCCATAACCAGCAAAAGCTCAATGTCCGGAATAATATTTTCGATCCGCATGAGAGGCGTATTCGGATTCAGCGATACGCCGGATTTTTTGCCGCATTTTTTTATCAGGTCAATCATCCGGCGGAGATTATCGGTTGCTTCCACATGAACAGTAATAATATCAGCGCCGGCTGTGGCAAAAGATTCAATATAGTTTTCGGGATTTTCAATCATCAAGTGCACATCAAAAGGCAGTTTTGTTGTTTTTCTTAGTGCTGATATTATCCCCGGACCCATGGTGATATTGGGAACAAAGTGCCCATCCATCACATCAACATGAATCCAATCGGCGCCAGCTTTTTCCACGGCGGCAATTTCCTCGTTAAGCCTGCCGCCGTCGGCAGACAGGATTGAAGGGGCAATCAGTAGCATTGATTACTTTCTCCCGGTTTATTTGTTGAGTTAAATATACTAATGTATCATCGCTGTCAATAAACACTATTTTTTGCTTTTTTAGCATCAAGAAAAGTTTCTTGACACAACTGCGGAAAAATCTAAAGATACGGGTATGTACATTTTATATAATGTTTTATTGCTGGTTGCCGCGATAATTGTTTTACCCTATTATTTGCTCAAAATTATTTTTACCGGCAAATATCGCCAAAGTTTAATCCCGAAACTGGGCGGAAGACAGGCAAAAATACTGGCCAATTTGAAAAATGGGCCGCGTGTATGGATACACGCGGTTTCCGTCGGCGAAGTAACCGCCGCCGCACCGATTGCCGCTTCTTTAAAAATAAAAAGGCCGGATATAGAAATTATTTTTTCCACTTCTACCGAAACAGGTCAGGAAATGGCACGCCATCTTATCCCGGGCGCCGCCGCATTCATTTATTTTCCCCTGGATATCCCCTCTGTTGTGCGCAAAAGCATAAACCTGGTCAATCCTGATGCTTTTGTTATGGTGGAAACGGAACTCTGGCCTAATTTTCTAAAAGCCTGTAAATCAAAAAAGATAAAAACCTTGATGGTTAATGGACGGTTTTCTTTGCGCTCTTACGGCAAATATCGCCGGACCAGGTTCTTTTGGAAAAAAATTCTTAATGATTTATCTGCCGCCGGTATGATTACCAAGGTCGACGCGGCGCGTTTTACAAATATCGGCATGCCTGAAGATAAGATTCAGGTAATGGGAAACGCCAAGTATGATGCACTGGCGGCCATGGCTTCACCCGACCTGCAGAAAGAAATTGCCCGCCGATTTAATGTACGGGCGGATGAAAGATTTTTCGTGGCGGGCTCTACCCATCCGGGTGAAGAAGAAATTATCATCGATGTATACAAGAAGCTTGTAAATCATTATCCCGAATTTAAACTAATTATTGTTCCGCGGCATATTGAAAGAACCGGCGCGATTTTGGAACGTCTGCGGGAATCCGGATTATCGGACGCCGTTACTCTGACCGACATGAATAAGGGCAAAATACGCAAAAGCGAACGTCTTGTTGTTGTTGATGTTATCGGTGAGCTTTTCAAGATTTATTCCCTGGCGACTATTGTTTATTGCGGCGGAAGCCTTGTCCCAAAAGGCGGGCAGAATATCTTAGAGGCTGCCGCCTGGGGAAAAGTAATTTTTTACGGCCCTTCGATGGACGATTTCAGCGAAGAAAAAGCCCTGCTGGAAGGAGCTGGTTGCGGCGTGACGATACGAAGTGCGCAAGAATTGTTCCAAAACATTCTTCACACGCTGAAATATCCTGAAGAACTGAAAAAACGAGGTGCCCGGGGCAAAGCTGCTGTGGCCGCCAATATGGGGGCCGCCGCCAGATATGCCGATTTAATAAGTCAGTATATTTAGGAGGCGGTTTCATTGGATCAGAATTAACAGTGGGTTTTGTATTGAACTTCTTAAGATCAAAACCCAAACAAACAGGATACCAGCTGTAATTATCAAAGGGGATTTTTATGCTGAAAAAATACGAAGCATTAAGCAAACAGGTCAACCTGACCGCGGCTTTTGTGGCCAGATCAGTTATTTACAAGTACTTAAACAGGACAAACCTGATATTTTATTCAGAACTTTCCCGGCTTATCGGCTGTCAGGCTTTCGTCAAGCATGAAAATCATAATCCGACCGGATCATTTAAAATAAGAGGGGCGCTTAATTTTTTCCATCACATGTCCAAGGAAGAGCTGGAGGCCGGCATCCTTGTGGCGACTCGCGGCAACCACGGTCTGGCTATGGCCTGGGCGGGACAATGGTTCCACGTGCCCTGCACGGTTGTCGTGCCGGAGGGCAACAATCCGGAAATCAACAGAACAATAGAAAGCTACGGCGCGGAACTTATTGTCCACGGGGAAGATTTTTATGACGCACAGTCCTATTGCGAGGAACTTGTGGACAGCGCCGGTTATTACTATGTCCGGCAGGGCAACGAACCGGAAATCTTAAACGGCATGGCGACTATGGGACTGGAGATCATGGAGGATCTGCCGGAAGTAGATACAATCATTTGCCCGATCGGCGGCGGCGCAGGTTGCGCGTCGCTTGTCAAAACCATCCGCGCATTAAAGCCCGATATCGAGATAATCGGCGTGGAGGCTCAGAATGTTCCTTCCTTCTATAATTCCTGGAAAAAGGGAGAAATTGTAACTCTTGATGATGCCCATACGGTTGCCGACGGCCTGGCCGCAAGAGCTGTATTCCATCTGCCGTATGCCATTCTTAAGGACACCATCAGTGATGTCGTGCTGCTTGACCGAAGACGAGATACTGGAAGGAATCAGAATGGCGCTGACCACCACGCATAATCTGGCCGAGGGCGCAGGCGCCGTTTCAATGATTGCCGCTTACAAAATAAAAGATCGCCTTGCCGGCAAAAAAGTGGTGATGATCATGTCCGGCGGCAACCTGAATATGGATACTCTGAAAACAGCGCTGGGATGCTGATGCCCGCCGCAGTGACGTGATGAGCGACATAGTCGTAAAGCTCTTAATCACTTCTTCCTGTACTGCTGCTTGCTCAAGTCTTACAGTAGATGCAACATTTCTTATGGAAATCAATAGACTTCATCAATTCCTTTCAAACTAAATTAGTATCGTGTAACCTTGAAGTTACAAAAAAATCCCCGGAAGTTGCCCGCCCTCCCGGGGATAATTTCTTTTAGACTTTAACCTACTACTAACAGCCTGGGCTGTTCTAGAAGGTAAGAGTCAGTTTGTTGATTATCATGTAGTCGTCGTAGAGTTGGAGGCTGCTGACACCGGCTTTGTAAAAATCACCTACCCACCAGTAACCAACACCCAGCATATAGGAGAGGTTATTGGTGATTTTGTAAGTTCCGGTAACATCAAGTTCCCAGCCGTAAGAGTTGTTCTGACCATTCGCTACTGTATCGGCCATCGCGTAAGAAACTGCTGCCTTGAAATCCAACTTGGGAGTCGGACGGACACCGCCATTAAGCTGGAAGAACCAGGCATTGGTCATGCCGATACCGGTTCCATAACCGGGGTTACTCTGATTATTAGTTCCAAGGTAGCCAGTAATTGGGCCTACCCAGTAGGTGAGATCATTATTGAACATAATCAAGGTGGGATTCCAATCCAGGCCGCCGCCCATATACCCGCCTTTGACCTGGGTATTGGTTGGATCCAGGCTGTCGCCAGGGCCGGACATGTAGGCAAATTGACCGCCAACATAAAACATACTTAAATCAACAGTGGCACCAACATAAGCCAGAATGTCCTGCAGATTTACATGAGCGACATTACCGCCGCCTGCATTCATGGCATCTAACGAGCCCCAACTGTAGATAAATTCACCTTCCAACTTGACCGGTCCAATCTTGAACTTGACGAAGGGCTGCAAAGTGTAAACCTCCTGCAGAGCACCAGTAGCACCAGCAAAAGCAGCACCAGTGGGGATAGCAAAGCCAAGTGCAGGTACCCATACCTTTGTTGCCGCATTCCAGCGGTCGAAGGTCCCCATCAAACCGGCTTCGCCGCCCTTGAAGTTAAATATTCCAAACAAGATATACCTGTCCCAATCGACATCAGTGGCTGTAGCAGGGGTCACAGCAGAATAACTGTTGTCAGATTCTTTGTAAATGATGCCGCCCAAATAAAACGGTCCAATGGGCAGTATGTATTCGATTCCGCCAGTGGAATGTCCGTTTTCGGCGGACTGGCCGAAAGTGAGCCCCCAAGCGTTATCGGCAATATAGCCGACCTCGAACAAACCGATGGGCGAAGCATACTCAACGTACCCCCGCGTGAAGGCGATGTTCTGTTCTTCCGCCCTGGTTGCTATCGAGTAGGAAGCATTTGCATCAGTCGGGACTGCCCCTCCTGCTCCGGCAGCTGACCTCGCCCCGCCCCAGATTCTGTCCAGAGCGTCAAAACGGGTGACCAGCTTCAGGCCCGGAGAAACGATAAAATCCATATTGACGCGCAGCCTCTGAAAGTAGAAGGCTGTGCTTTGATTTAGCGGAGGATCAAGAATAGTGAATTTCGCCAAATTGGTTTTATCCAGATACATTCCGTCTGCTTCAAACGAACCGCTAAATTTAACATCGACCGCAAAGGCCGATGCGCTGAAGGCCATAACCAGCCCCAGCGACAACAAAACTAACCAAAGTCTCTTCATTTTTTCCTCCTTAAATTTACAAGAGTCAAAAAAATTTCGCCTTTAAAAACGGGCAATTTTCAAAGGCTACCCCTATGATCACACTTTGAAACCGAGAATACTTTTTAAGTATACCCAGCCCAAGATACGGTACCCGATGCATTAGCATTGGTTAAAATTGTTGTCAATATTTTTTAATATTTCATGTTACTTTCTTTCAACTGGTAATCTTCAACTTTTCCTTCTTCATAATTCTATTGACTTGTAGGCGTTAGCGATAATTTAGACAAGAATTAAAATGACACTGTCGTTCAAGTTAAATACCAGTCAGGAAACGCTACTCGTCTTTCTTATAATAATTCGCCCACTTTGCATCGATCGAATTCTGGATGTCGGCAATTTGCGCATCGGTAAGAATCTTGAACCGGGACTGTGCGCGGAAGTATTCACGCACCGGCACCAGCTTGCGTTTTTCCACCAGCTTTTCGGATGCCGCGGTCAGCTTGAATTCGCCATTGATGATCTCGTATAGTTCATAATATCCGGTTTCCACAGCCAGCCTGCCGATCTTTATCCCGTATCGCGGGTCATATCCCCAGCCCGGCGGGCAAGGGATGTGGATATGGAAGTATTTGGTGCCCGGCATATCCACACACTTCCTGATCTTGTCAAAAAGGTCCAGTGGGTAGGCTGCAGAACAGGCAGCAACATAGCTTAAGTTATGCGCCGCCATGATGGCCGGTACATCCTTTTTTTGCTGCAGCTTCCCCTTAAACGGCGTGTTCGCAGTCAGAGCGCCGATCGGGGTCGTGCCGGAGCGCTGAACGCCGGTGTTCATATACCCTTCGTTGTCGTAGCACAGGTAGATGAAATTATCGCCACGTTCCGCGGCACCGGATAAAGCTTGCAGCCCGATGTCGCTTGTTCCGCCGTCGCCGGCCCAGGCGGCAACTTTGATCTTAGTCTTTCCCTGCGACTTCAGGGTGGCCAGAATTCCGGTGGCTGCTGCTGCTGTAGAGGCAAATGTCACATTCAGGCAGGGAAGTTTGGTCGAGGCAACCGGAAAAAGCCCTTGCAATACGGTCAGGCAGCTCGGGGGCACAATCAGGATAGTGTCTTTCCCCAGGGCTTTGAGGCCCACCCGGTAGGCGATGGCCAGCCCGCAGCCGGTGCATGCCCTTGTTCCCGGATGAACAAATTCCTCTGTCGGTAAACTTAAAATGGTAGCCTTGGCCTGCATTTGATTCTCCTATAATTTTAATCCTATCCATACGGGCTCTTTCGCGACCCTGCTTTGGGTCGCCGCCCGTAGGGTTTGTGTCAAATCTTCTGTCCGAATGTCGCGGCCGCCGATTCCCGCAATAAAATTCCGGACTACAGGCAAGGCGCCTGTGCCCGCAAGATGCTCATAAACTGCAGACTTTAAATCTGAGACTAACGCACCTTCATATCCGTAGCTCAAGGCCTTTTCAAAAACGATGACGCCCTTCTTCCCTTTGAGCGCATTGGCAATTGCCGCATCCGGGAAAGGTCGGTAGAAGCGAACCCCCATGACGCCCACCTTGATGCCTTCTTTTCTCAAAGCATCCACACAAACCCGCAACTGATAGGTCAGTGACCCGAGGCCCACGGCAACATATTGAGCATCATCGCAAAGATAAGGCTCGATATACGGGTCGCCGCTCCGGCCGAAGATCTTGGCAAACCTTTTTTCCCCTTCGAGAGCGACGGCAAGCGCTGTCCGCATTTCTTCATGAAGCAGATAGCGGATCTCCATATAGCCGTGGGCAAGCTCACCTCTCACATCCATCCGCACGTCCGGGAGGGTGACCGTATTGAGATTGGCGGGTTCTTCAGGGTTGAGAACATAGTCCGGCCGGAATGGCGGCAGAAAGGCATCAACCTTTTCCTGCTGGGGCACATCAAACGGCATGTACGTGTGAGAAAGGATGTAGCCGTCATAGCAGACCATGATCGGGATACTCACCTTCTCCGCGAGCCAGTAAGCCTTGATGACTGAATCAATGATCTGTTGGTGGTCACAGCAATACATCTGAATCCAGCCGGTATCGCGCTGGGAAATAGAGTCCTGTTGGTCATTCCAAACATTCCACGGAGCTCCTACCGCCCTGTTGACCACGCACATTACAATGGGAAGCCTGGCACCGGCCGCCCACTGGACCTGTTCATGCATGTAAAGAAGCCCATTGGCGCTGGTCGCGGTAAAAGTCCGCGCGCCGGTCGAGGAGGCCGCGATGCAGACGGCCAGAGCCGAATGTTCGCTCTCGACGGGGATGTACTCGGCCTTCATTTCACCTGCTTCCACATACTCGGAAAGTTTTTCTGTTAGAGGGGTCTGCGGTGTGATGGGATAGGCGGCGATGACATTGGCATGACAAAGCTTGACGCCCAGAGCTGCCGCAACGTTTCCGTTTTCTATAATATGCATGGCGTCGTCTACTCCTTGTCCTTGTCTTCTTCTGAGAACTGAGCCTCGTCAACCATGGTGATGGCCTTGGTCGGGCATTCTTCAGCGCAGATGCCGCACCCTTTGCAGTATTCCAGGTCGACTTGCGGCGGTATCGTCCGGGAGATGACAATCTCGGGACAGAACAGCCAGCATATGAAGCAGGCCTCGGTATTCCTTTTGCAGGGGATGCACAGGCTTTTATTCAATACCGGTCTTTCCACCCGCCATGAACCAGTCCTTCCGCCGTCACCCGGCCCGTGTTCGCTGTGGGAAGTTTTTCTCCTGTAATTTCTGGTACCCATTTTCAACCTCCGGCCACAGTTCTTGCAAAGGCTATCTTTGCCGCCAATGAATTTTTTTCGGGCTTTCTTGTACTAAATTCTTCTTCAATGCCTTTGATCAGAATATCCATTCCCAGGAAGTTCGTGGCCTTTGCCAGCGTTCCGATGATTCCGGTATTGACCATGCCGTGAGGAAGACCGGCTTCCACAGATATGGCCGTAATGTCTGCTGTTGCCAGCCGGTAATCCTTAAAGTTGTAGGATTCAAAAGTCTTTGGTGTGTTTAGAACGATTATTCCGCCGGGCTTGAGGCCGGAAGTGACATCCGCCTCGGCAAGCAGCAGGTGGTCAAGCACTACAATGATGTCCGGTGTCTCGATGGGTGATAAATCATAGATTTTCTCCCTGGATATCTTTAGGGATGTCAGGACCGGTGCGCCCCGGCGCTCCGTGCCAAAAGTTGGAGCCATAACAACCCCCGGATAACCAGAGACAAAGGCGGCTCCGGCAACAATCTTTGCTGCCGTTATGGCGCCCTGACCGCCCCGTCCATGCCAGCGGATTTCAATAAATTCTTTGTTCATGAATGAATCCCTTAAAAAACCCTAGTTTAGTTGTCAATATTTAATTTTCCCTCTACGGTACCTTTTTTTTGCTCTTCTTTTAGCGATGATTCTGACGGTAAAATAAATTATGGCGAAAAAGAATAGGCCAATAAGAAAGAGGGCTAAAATCGTGGGCAAAGTGGGATGGGCGATGAGAGCACCCGGATGCCAGCTGGGTTCACTTACAATACGCCCAAGTTTAGCTTTGTATTTTTCCGGTAAATCGGGAATGCCGTCGCCATTTACGTCCGGAAATGAGCGGACATATTCGATCACTCCCTGCCATTCTTTCAGCTCCTGTATGCCGCGTTGGGATTTATCCGCATTCACCCGCACGTCAGATAAATTCTTTACGGATCTTCCCCTTTTATCTTTCGGGACAATATCGAGGAAATGATAAGTATAATTCCCGATTACTTTTAAAAAGGTGGCGTTGTAAATATTGGTCGCCACCCGATAAAGCCGATGGTTGGATTGACTGTAGTCAAGCTTTTTATATCCTTCTTCCTCATCGCCCATTTCGATATTTATTACCCTGTCAAAAATTACGCGGTGCGGATTGTAAGTAAAGCGCAAGCCGGAAATTTGCAGAAAATAGTTGTATCCCTTGCGCGGATACATACTGGTTAAAATTTCCAAAGCCCTTTTGATTTCATAGCCGTAAAGGTAAAAACTAATCAGCGGGTAGCCCATAGTGGAATCTTTATCCATCCCGATACCCAGCGGTATAGTGCGGAATAAATCGCCGACAGTTATCCTGCCGGTCTTGCCCGCAATCAAATTATCGCGGATAACTCCGTTGGATTCCACAGCAACGTCAACATGGCTTACCGGATCATCTGCTTCCGAGTCAACTTTGTTGACATACCAGCGAATCGAATCGGCAATTAAGTTCCCCAGCGGCGATTCATCCGCGCCGATTTCCAGATCCCAGTTAGTATGGGCAATGACCTGGTCATAGCTCAAACCGAAACTGGCAAGAAATTGCGTATTTATTTTTTGTTTGAATCCTTCAATCATCTTTTGAATTGCCGCATCACCGATGATAGAGCTGTTCACGGCTATCGCTTTATAATTTTTCAGCGCGACCTTTTTTTTATCAAGGACGATATCCAGAATGCCCACCTGTTTCCCGTAACCCCCGGAATGCACAATGATTGTATCGCCCACTTTAACCGGAGTTTGATGCCGGACGTGCGTGTGTCCGCTGACAATTACATCAATTCCCTTGACTTTGCGGGCCAGAATTTCATCTTCGGATTTACTGGTGTCCTCATTGAGACCGCTGTGGGAAAGGCAAATAACAATATCCACCTTTTCCTTTTGGCGCAGTATGCCGACAATCCGGCGGGAAACTTCGATGGGCTCGCCAAAAGTTACCGGTTTGGCAAAAGGAGCTACTTCCGCCGCATTCTTGCCCATAATACCGAAAATTCCGATTTTGATTCCTTCACGCGCCAAAACGGTATAATCTTTTACGCCAACTTCCCGAAAAGCCTCTTTCAAACTATCGCCGGCGGGATTTTTTTTGTCAAAAATTGCACTGGCAAAAACGATGGGAGGCATTCCTCCGCAGGCTTTGGCAGCTTTCAAAATCCGGGCCAGCCCTTCCGGTTTCAAGTCGAATTCGTGGTTGCCCAACGTGACAGCGTCATAGCCCATGGCCTTAAGCAGACGCAATTCGAAGGCTTCCTCGCGCGCCAGCATATGAAAAAGAGACCCCATGGTATAATCGCCGGAATCCAGAATCAACACGGTATTTTTTCTTTCTCTTTTTGTTTTTTTGATTATGGTGGCAATGCGCGACCAGCCGCCCAGAGTCTTATCGGCTCCGGCATCATATGGCCGGTAGTCTATTTCCGGAGAAAACCCCTGCAAGTGCGAGTGCAGATCGTTGGTGTGCACGATGGTAAGTAGTTTTTCCGCCGCCGGCAAATTTGTGGAAAAAGAAAAAAAGATGACAGTAAAAATAACGGCCATGCGCAGCAGCTTCATTTTCCCTCCTGTAGAACGTAGAATACGTTTTCCTTTAATTATTTCTTAGCATAAAACTCAGGCGTGCAAAAGCGTTTATCGTCCAATAACGACTCAATTTTTGTGAGCAATCCGAAGAGAGTCGTTTTGTCCAGAGCCGAAACGGCAATAGCATTAAAGCGTCGGACGAAGCTCTCCAGTAAATCTTTATCGGCAATACGGTCGGCTTTATTCAATACTCTTATCGCCGGCTTGCCCTGAATATCCAATTCTTCCAGGATTTTTTCCACTGCCGAAATTTGATCTTCAAACTGATTATTGCTGATGTCAATCACATGCAAAAGAATGTCAGCATCGCCCAGCTCATCAAGCGTAGCCCGGAACGCCGCGAACAACTCTTGCGGCAAATTGCGGATAAAGCCCACCGTGTCGGTGATAATCGCTTCGGTATCCCGGGGAAAACGAAGCCGGGCGCTTTTTGTATCCAGCGTGGCGAAAAGTTTATCTTCGACTAATACTGAACTTTTGGTGAGAGTATTGAGCAGCGTGGATTTGCCGGCATTGGTATAGCCGACGATGGAAATGACCGGCAGATTTGATTTTCGCCTTTTGCCGCGGCGCTGGCGCCGTGATTCCGTTATCGCTTTTAAATCTTTTTCCAGACGGCCAATGCGCTGACGAATACGGCGGCGGTCGATTTCCAATTTTGTTTCTCCCGGACCGACGCCGCCGATACCGCCGGCCAGCCGCGAAAATGAAGTATCCAGATGTGCAAGCCGGGGCAGCATGTACCTGAGCTGCGCTAGTTCCACCTGAATCTTTCCTTCCCGGCTGTGAGCACGCCGGGCAAAAATATCCAGGATAACCTGAGTGCGGTCGAGAATTTTCAATCCGGTGAAATCATTGATGGAGCGCACCTGCGCCGGAGTCAGTTCGTGATCGAAAATGAGCATGTTCGCGCCGATTTGCGTGGCGCGCAGGCCGATTGCGGAAAGCTTTCCCTTACCCACCATATATTGGGGATCAGGCTGCGGGCGGTATTGGACCAGACAGTCGAATACTTCCACACCGCAGGTGCGCGCCAACTGCGCAAGTTCACTAAGCGATGCTTCCGCAGAGGATCGCGGATTTTTTTCCACGCGCAAAAGAATGGCTTTTTCCGCTGCTTCCATCCGGCGATGTTTTTGTTTTTTGGAAAATTCTTCCTCCAGCGCCGTAATAAAAGAAAGGAAATTAATGTTCAGCCGGCGTGGCTCTTCGGGATTCATGATCAACCAGTACTCTCCCGCCGGATTTTCCGGAATCAGGTGCGCTAAATGGAGCGCTCCCGCAGAGCCGTCCGGGCGGACTTCCAGTGCGCCGATCATGTCGAGACGCAGGTGCGATAAATCGGTTAAATCCTCGCCGGAGAGACCTTCCGTATTTAAATGAGTATGAATCAGGCGCAAGCCTTTGAACCGCGCCGACGACGAGCGGAATCCTTCCAGCGCAGGAATTAAAACACTTTTATGATCGCCGACGATTACCGTGTTGATTGCACCCTGGCGGCTGATGAGCAGGCCGATTTGGCGATTAATATCGCGGGAAAGGAGAGACATCCGCGAGGCCAGCTCCAGGCTGATGATATTTTCCGGGGGAATACCTTTGCGGTAAAGGCGCTCTATTTGCTTTATCTGAACGCTTCCTAATCCTGCCGTATTTCCGAATATTTTATTGATAGCCGTATTTCCTGTTCAATTTGCCAATATCTATCCCCCCAAGCGGAGGAGACTATCCATCGAGTTTTACTTTAATCTAGCAGTCTTCAGGCTAGACGCCTTTAATTATCACATTTCATTCGGATTAGTCAAAAGGCAAAAAAAATTCCCGGGAGTTGCCCGCCCTCCCGGGAATAATTTTTTTTAGACTTTAACCTACTACTAACAGCCTAGACTGTTCTAGAAGGTAAGAGTCAGTTTGTTGATGATCATGTACTCATCGTTAAGCTTGTTGACGGTTGGCTGGTTCATACCGTTTTCGATAGTAGGAGAACCACCCTTGTAAAAATCACCTACCCACCAGTAACCAACACCCAGCATATAGGAGAGGTTATTGGTGATTTTGTAAGTACCGGTAATGTCAAGTTCCCAGCCGTAAGATTTGTCTTGACCAACAGCTGCCTGGTCGGCCATCGCGTAAGACACTGATGCATTGAAATCCAACTTGGAAGTCGGACGTACACCGGCTTTGAGCTGGAAGAACCAAGCATTGGTCATGCCCATATACGAAGGACCGTTGGGTTGGCTCCCGCTGAAGTTAGCAGTGCCACCGAAGCCCGGAAGTGGGCCTACCCAGTAAGTGAGATCCTGATTGAACATGATCAAGGTGGGATTCCAATCCATGCCGCCGCCAACAACGCTGCCTTCCATCTTGTCCGTGGTTGTGGGGTCATCGCCGGACATATAGGCTGCGGTGCCGCCGACATAAAAGATACCTAAATCAACAACGGCATTAACATAAGCCATAATGTCTTGCAATTGCACATCGTAGCCAATGATGCCATTTTCCACGTTCGCCGAACCAAAAGCATACCAAAATTCCCCTTCTATCTTGACCGGTCCGATCTTGGCTTTGACGAAAGGCTGCAAAGTGTAGAGCTTTGCCAAATTAGGAACATACGTACCGTCTAAAAGGGTGGGACCACCAGTCAAAAATTTGCCGGTCGCAACACGGTTGTAGGTGAAAAGTAAACCGGCTTCGCCGCCCTTGAAGGTCATCAGGGCAAACGCGATATACTTGTCTTCATCACCATCGTTCCATGTAGCTCCAGGATTTACGGCGGAATAACTGTTATCAGATTCCTTGAAAATGCCGCCGCCGAGATAAAACGATCCGACGGGCAGTATGTACAAAATCTGGCCGCAGGGAGGTCCATTGATGGCGCTATCGCCGAAAACGGTTCCCCATCCGTTATCATCCATATAGCCGACTTTGAACAAACCGATGGGTGAAGCATATTCAATGTAAGCCCAATCGAAGGCGATGTTCTGACTTTCCTCCCGGGTTCCTGCCGATTGTGCACTATTTCCTCCCGGTTGGGTAATCGCGTTATTCATATCGGTAACGTCATTCCCTCTCGCACCGCCCCAGATTCTTTCCAGAGCGTTAAAACGGGTGACCAGCTTCAGGCCCGGAGAAACGATAAAGTCCATCCGGACTTGCAGTTTCTGATAGTAGAAGGATGTGCTTTGACTCCCTCCCGCTGATCCTGATTTCATCAGATTCGTTTTATCCAGATACATCCCGGCTGCTTCAAACGATCCGCTAAATTTAACATCGACCGCAAAGGCCGATGCGCTGAAGGCCATAACCAGCCCCAGCGACAACAAAACTAACCAAAATCTCTTCATTTTTTCCTCCTTAATTTACAAGAGTAAAAAAACTTCCGCCTTTAAAAACGGGCATTTTCTAAAGGCAACTTCATACTTCTGCACATATCCTGCGGATTTTTACGGGCTAAAACATACTTTCTGCAGGATATATTGTGCGGAAACTAACACCGGCCAAAAAGCTTGTCAAGATTTTTTTAAAAAAAATTAACTCTCTATATGCTGTTTTGCTCGATCAGATGTAGCAACAAACATGCCAGGTTTTTCGGCTATATTTGGCAGGGCGAAGTCCGTCCTACGCCGGATAATACTCCGCGAGAAATCCTTGAAGATTTCTCGTCGGCGGTGCTCCTCGACTGGAAGCGCATCCCGTAGGGAAGCGCAATAAAAACCAGCTTCCCCCTTGCCGCGAATCTGAACCCAGCGGGCGATGATTTCAACGATACAAAGGGGTATGTTCCTCTGACCGAAGTTTATCCAACTGCCTGCCGCATTACACACAAAAAATCCCCGGTAATACCGCCCCTTCATCATAGCGACAGCCACAAGAAAGAGCAAAAATTTTATAGCCGTCAAGTCGCTGATTATAATGGAAAATGATTACGACAGGCATGATTTTAAATATTTCTTGACATCAAAGTGATATTAAGGTAGGTGAGGTCGCAAAGGATATTGTGACTTGCGGTCAAATTATGACCCCTGTTCACCAGAAATAAAGCCTGATAAAAGCACGAATTGCCTATATTAAAACGTAGCTTATGACGTTGGAAATCATAAAAACAAAAAGGGAGGTAGGTATTATTATGGCGGATGCAGAAAAGGTTCAGTTAAAGGAAGTCTATCCGGTGCCGGCCAAGGTAAAAAAGACAGCATTTATCAGCGGTAGAGCGGCTTATGACAAACTGTGGAAAAAATCGATTGAAGAGCCTGAAGCTTTTTGGGGAGAAATTGCCAGCGAATACGTGGAATGGTTTAAAAAATGGGATAAAGTGGAAGACTACAATTTCCACATCAAAAAAGGTCCCATCTATGTTAAATATTTCCAGGGTGGAAAACTCAATGTCTCTTACAATTGCTTGGACAAACATTTAAAGACCCGCGGCAATAAAATCGCCATCCAGTGGGAAGGCAATGAGCCCGGTGAACAAAAATCATTTACTTATAAACAACTGCATGAGCAGGTTTGCAAATTTGCCAACGTCCTCAAGGCCAACGGCATTAAAAAAGGCGACAGGGTTTGCCTTTACATGCCGATGGTTCCGGAGCTGGCTATAGCGATGCTCGCCTGCACTAGAATCGGCGCCATTCACAGCATCGTTTTCGGCGGATTCAGCTCCGATGCGCTCAAAGACAGGATTCTTGATTCCGGCGCGAAGTTACTGGCCGTCTGCGACGGCACTTTCCGCGGCAACAAAGCCGTTCCGCAAAAAGCGAGCGCCGATGAAGCTTTGAAATCATGCCCCTCGGTGAAAACGGTCATCGTCGTCAACCGTGTCGGCGATAAAATCAAATGCGCTTGGACTGCCGGCCGCGATAAATGGTGGCATGAAGAAATGGTCAAAGTAAACGCCCAATGCGATCCCGAATGGATGGACGCGGAAGATCCGCTCTTCGTTCTTTACACGTCAGGATCTACCGGAAAGCCCAAAGGCGTTATGCACACCACCGGCGGCTATCTGGTCTTCGTCGCCTACACGCACAAGATGATTTTCGATTACCATGAAGAAGATATTTTCTGGTGCACCGCCGATATCGGCTGGGTAACGGGACACAGCTACATCGTTTACGGTCCGCTATGCAACGGCGCAACCTCGGTTATGTTCGAAGGAGTTCCCAATTACCCCACCTTCAGCCGTTTCTGGCAGGTTGTGGAAAAATACAAGGTCACCATTTTCTACACCGCGCCTACGGCCATCCGCGCCATCGCTAAAGAAGGCAACGATTGGGTGAAAAAAGCGAACATCTCCTCGATCCGTATTCTGGGCACCGTCGGTGAGCCGATTAACCCGGAAGCCTGGAACTGGTATTACAATGTTATCGGACGCGGCGAATGCCCCATCGTGGATACCTGGTGGCAAACGGAAACTGGCGGAATTTTAATTACGCCTCTGCCCGGCGCCATCGACATTAAACCCGGCATGGCCACTGTGCCCTTCATGGGCGTATGGCCAGTGCTTGTGGACGATGAAGGCAAAGAATTTAAAGAAACAGTCGCCAGCGGCGCGCTGTGCATTAAAAAACCCTGGCCCGGCATTATGCGGGGCGTCTATGGAGATCCCAAGAGATTCCAGGAAACTTACTTTGAACAGTTCCCCGGATACTACGTGGCCGGCGACGGCGCCCGCCGCGATAAAGACGGCTATTATCAGATTACCGGCCGCATTGACGATGTTATCAACGTTTCCGGCCATCGCATGGGAACCGCGGAAGTGGAAAGCGCGCTTGTCGCCCATAAGTCGGTCGCCGAAGCGGCGGTTGTTGGTTTCCCCCATGACATCAAGGGACAGGGAATTTACGCCTATGTCACCCTGAAAACCGGCGTGCAAAAATCGGAGGAATTGAAGAAGGAATTGATCGCCCATGTGCGCACGGTTATCGGGCCTATTGCCACTCCCGATAAAATTCAATGGGCGGATATGTTGCCCAAAACACGCAGCGGCAAGATCATGAGAAGAATTTTGAAAAAGGTCGCCGCCAATCTGCTGGGCGAACTGGGTGACACCAGCACTCTGGCCGATCCCACGGTCGTTGACGATATCGTAAAAAACAGAGTGTAAGCTGAAAAGCCCGATTTTCCCTCAAAAGCAAGGAGAATCGGGCTTTTTTATAAAGTCTTTTTATAAGAAAAAATAAGAATGCGCGTTTTGCTAAAAAAGCTTTAGCGCAGGACAAGGAGGTTTAAAGCTGTGAACATTATTGCTTGCGTAAAACAGGTACCGGATACGGAAGCGCAGATAAAGGTGAAAGCTGACGGATCGGGTATCGAAGACGGCCAAATCAAGTGGGTCATGAATCCTTATGACGAGTACGGCGTGGAAGAAGCCCTGCGGCTGAAAGAAAAAAACGGCGGGGAAGTAACGATTGTTTCCGTGGGCCCGGCCCGCGCGATGGAAACGGTAAGAACGGCACTGGCTATGGGCGCGGATAAGGGCGTGCATGTATCCGATCCTGCACTGGATAACGCCGACGCGTTCGTTACGGCTTCGGCTCTGGCCGCCGTTATTAAAGGAATGCCTTATGACATTATCTTTTGCGGACAGCGCGCTATTGACGATGATTCGGGTCAGGTGGGCCCGATGCTGGCCGAGCTTTTGGGAATCCCCCAGTTGACTCTGGTCACGAAACTGGATTATGCTGGAACTTCGGTCAAGGTTATCCGGCCGATCGAAGGAGCACAACTCTTGATCGAAACCAGTTTGCCCTGCGTGGTGACGGCGCAGAAGGGACTCAACGAACCGCGCTATGCCTCGCTTCCGGGTATCATGAAAGCGAAGAAGAAACCCGTGGATGTGAAAAACGCGGCGGCGCTGGGAATTGCCACTGCTTCCAAAACAAAAGTGGCCAAAACCATTCCGCCTCCGGCCCGACCTCCCGGAAAAATTATCTGCGGAGATGATCCGGCACAAAAGGCAGCGGAAGTAGCCCGGTTGCTCAGGGAAGAAGCAAAAGTTATTTAATTTAAAAGCGGAGGATTGATAAAATGGCAAAAGGAGTATGGATAGTTGCAGAACAAAGAGACGGCGCTTTGCGCAAAATAAGCTTTGAGCTTGCTTCCGCGGCTAGAAAATTGGCGGATCAGCTGGGAGCCGAGGTCAGCGCTGTTCTGCTTGGTTCAGGTATAGAAGGCTTGGCCGCGCAATTGGGAAAATACGGCGTGGATAAGGTTTTTGTCGGAAACTCTCCGGCGCTGGAACCGTATATCACCGAGGCCCATGCCGCGGCGGCAGCAAAAATAATTAAAGAAAACGATCCGGCAATTGTTCTTTTGGGTGCTTCTGTTCAGGGTAAAGACTTGTCGGCACGCCTGGCCGGGAAACTGGCGACCGGATTGGCCACGGATTGCATCGATGTAAAAATTGCCGACGGCAAACTTCTAGCCATCAGGCCGATGTATGCCGGCAAATGCTTCGGCGAAGTTATTACCAGTGCAACGCCTCAGATGGCTTCGCTTCGTCCCAATGTTTTCGCTATGGCGGAAAACGCCAAAGCGGCGGCAGTTACGAAATTCGATCCCGCCATTGACGCAGCTCAAATTAAGAGTAAAATTCTGGAAGTGCAGAAAGACACCAGCGGCAAGGTGGATTTAACCGAAGCCAATGTTATCGTTTCGGGCGGACGCGGCATGAAAGGACCGGAAGGATTCCAAATTCTGGAAGAATTGGCCGAGGTGCTGAAAGGCTGTGTTGGCGCATCGCGCGCCGCGGTGGATGCCGGATGGCGCTTGCAAAAAGATCAAGTGGGACAAACAGGCAAAGTCGTTTCTCCCAACCTTTATATCGCCTGCGGCATTTCCGGTGCGATTCAGCATCTGGCGGGTATGAGTTCTTCCAAGTATATCGTCGCTATCAACAAGGATGCGGAAGCACCAATTTTTGCCAAGGCTGACTATGGTGTCGTGGATGATCTTTTTAAAGTTGTGCCCGAATTAACCGGCGCCTGCAAAAAGCTGGTGGCCTAAAATTCCGAAGGTCTTTGCCTCCTGAATTTCAGGGAGGCAAAGACTTCTTGGCCGTCGGAAGAAACTACATTTTTTACATTCTTTCACGTTAGCAGCCCTCAAAATATTGCGGAGGATCAATGGAACATACAACAATTTTTTCAATAGGAAATGAAGGTCGTGAAGTATTCTGGAACGCTCACAATTTTGAGCCGCTACTTTTTATTTTAACTGCCGTGGCGCTGGCCATATTCGCTTATGGTTTTTACCGGCGCTGGAAGTTGTGGAGGGCAATGGGTAAAGACGAAATCCGCTGGGATAAACTTCCGGCAAGAATAAAATCCCTCTTCGTCAACGGCTTGTTGCAGGTAAAGACCTGGAAAGACGCTTACCCGGGAATTATGCACGGCTTAATCTTTTTTGGTTTTTTTGTATTACTGTTTGGAGCGATTTTTGATGCCGGCGAATTCCACATCACGGAACCCCTATTTAACTGGTCGTTTTTACGCGGCAAGTTTTATCTGGGCTTTGCCTTTCTGATGCAACTTTTCGGTCTTTGTGTGCTGATCGGTGTACTGCTTGCTCTTTTCCGCCGCTATGTGCTCAAGCCGGAACGTCTCGGGTATAAAGGTAAACCGGATAATACTGCCGATGACGCGATCGCCCTGCTGCTCATTCTGGGCATCATCGTGACAGGGTTTCTCATCAGCGCCTTGAGAATCCATGTAACTTATCAACAGACCCCTTGGGAACGGGTCCGGTTCGTCAGTTGGGGCATTTCGGCCTACGTACTTGCCGGCGTCGAAACATCCACCTCCTTGGCTCTCCATAAAGTTATGTGGTGGACGCATACGTTTATAGCCCTGAGTTTTATTGCTTACATTCCCTATTCACGACTTTTACACATAATTACAACAACTGTAAATCATTTCCTCCTCTCTTTGCAGCCCACTGGATATCTGGAGCCGATTCGCGATTTTGAAAATGCGGAATCTTTCGGCGCCAACAAACTTGATGATTTCACCTGGAAACAGATTTTCGATTCGGATGCCTGCACGCGTTGCGGGCGCTGTCAGGACGGCTGCCCGGCTTATCTCTCTGGCAAGCCTCTGTCGCCAAAAAAAGTTATTCAGGATATTAAGACCTACTGGCTGGAAAAAGCTCCTGCCGCGATAAAGGCAAAAACTGCCGCTGCCGAGGCGGCCGGAGATGCGGTGCCGGAAAAACCTCTTGCCGGCGGAGTAATTGATCTGCATGAATTATGGGCATGCACCAACTGCATGTATTGCATGGAACACTGTTCGTCTTCCATCGAACACGTGCCGAAGATCGTCAATATGCGGCAATACAAGGTGCTCACGGAAGCCGATTTTGCTCCGGAATTGCAGTTGACTTACCGCAATATGGAAAACAACTCCAATCCCTGGGGCGTGGGTGCCCATTTACGCGCCGATTGGGCCAAAGAGCTGGGTGTCAAGACTCTGGCGGAAAATCCCAATGTGGAATATCTTTATTATGTCGGTTGTTCCGGCTCCTTCGACGATCGCGGCAAAAAAGTATCCGTTGCCTTTGCCAAAATTTTGCAGGCGGCGGGCGTCAGCTTCGGCATTTTCGGCAACGAAGAAGGCTGTTGCGGCGATTCGGCCATGCGCGGCGGCAATGAATACCTCTTCCAGACGCTGGCGCAAGCCAACATCGCAGTAATGAACGGCTATGGCGTGAAAAAAATAATTACCACCTGCCCGCACGGTTATAATGCCCTGAAAAAAGATTATCCTAACTTCGGCGGAAATTTCGAAGTTTATCATCATACCGAAATCATCGCCGATTTGACTTGCTTCGGGGAAAATTACCCTGAACCAGCCGCTGGACGGTATGTTTACTTATCATGATTCCTGCTTCCTCGGCCGTTATAACGACATTTACGAACAGCCGCGACAGATTCTAAAGGCTGTCCCCGGCATAAAACTGGCCGAGATGGAACGAAATCTCAGCAAGAGTTTTTGCTGCGGCGCCGGCGGCGCGAGAATGTGGATGGAAGAAGATATCGGAGATCGCATCAACAACATGCGGACGGATCAGGCCGCGGCAACAAAGGCCGGGACTGTGGCTGTTGCCTGTCCTTTCTGTCTGACCATGCTCTCCGACGGCATTAAAGACCGGCAATTGTCGGAAAAAATGGTCTCTCTGGATATTGCCGAAATCGTTTTAAAGGCAATGGGGCTGGAAGAAACTAAAGCTCCCGTTGATGTTTGCGCGACATAAACCACAGTTTCCCCATTAGTAAATTAATCGTTAATTAAAAAGTTCATTAATAGTTAATTAACAATTTTAAAAAAGCCTGTTCTTAAGTACAGAACGGGCTTTTTTATGGCAATTTTTCAAAATTTGTTTTATTTTTCCGCTTATAGTATAAGAGACGCATTCAACAGAAAGGATGGTAATAAATTTATGGCTGCAACATAGATTATCAGGATAAACCGTGGCTTAAGTCTTATCAGAAAGGCGTACCCGAACATATCAGGTACGAAGAAATTTGCATGCCCGACATTCTGAAGCGGACAGCGGCCCAATTTCCAAAAAACGATGCTTTAATTTTCCAGGGCTATAAACTCAATTTTACGCAATTGACGGGAATGGTGGATAAATTTGCCACTTGCCTGACAGATTTTGGAGTAAAGAAGGGTGATGCCGTGGCCATTTTACTGCCCAACATGATTCCCTGTGTGGTGGCTTATTTTGCCGTTTTGAAAATAGGCGCCATCACGGTAATGAATAATCCGCTTTATTCCGACCGGGAGTTGGAGCATCAATTTAAAGATTCCGGCTCTAAAGTATTAATTACTATTGATCTTCTCGGTAATCGCATGATTGATCTGCGTCCCCGCACGACAATCAAGCAAATAGTTATTACGTCCATCGGCGATTATCTGCCCTTTCCCAAAAACCTTTTATTTCCGCTGGTGGCCAAAAAGAAAATGTTAGCCGCTGATGTAAAAGCGGCCCCCGATGTTTATCGCTGGAAAGATTTCATCGCTAAGTACCCGGCTAATCCTCCGAAAGTTAAACTTTCCTTCGCTGATGTAGCGATGTATCAATATACCGGAGGGACAACCGGTGTTTCCAAAGGCGTGGAATTGACTCATTCCAATTTAAGCAAACAGGTGCAACAACTTTCCGCCTGGTTCCCTACTTTTAACAAAGGCGAGGAAAGAGCGTTGGGAGCATTACCTATTTTTCATGTTTATGGCATGTCCTGCGGAATGAATATGTCCGTATTCATGGGTTGGCCGCAAATACTGGTTCCTAAACCACAACCGGACGCTCTGTTGGAAGCCATTAAAAATTTCAAGCCTGCTTTAGTAGCCGCTGGTTCCGACAATGTATATTGGTCTTTCAAACATCCTGGCATTTAAAAAAACGGATATAAGTTGTATTAAGGGCGCTTTCTCCGGCAGTGCGCCGTTACCGGTAGAAGTTATTAATGATTTTGAAAAGGTTACCGGTGGTGTTATTATTGAAGGATTTGGCATGACAGAGACAACACCGGTAACTCATAACAATCCTTTTGCCGGCGGTGCCCGTAAAGTTGGCTCTGTCGGACTTCCCATTTCCGATACTTTATGCCGGATAGTCGATTTGGAAAAAGGCAAAAAGGATATGCCTATCGGCGAACGCGGTGAGTTAATAATTAAAGGGCCGCAGGTAATGAAAGGATATAAAGACAATCCTTCAGAAA
>CAVSRI010000008.1:0-19558 GCA_963730275.1 uncultured delta proteobacterium
GGACTGAATCTCTCATCAAAATCGCTGTGATTGTAATAACGGATGCCCGCAGATGGAATCAATTTCCAGCTCTGGATAATTCCACTTCCTGACTGACTGCAATATACGGAGAAGTAATTCTGAAAGTTTCGCGGGGGAAATTGCCGTTGGGCATCGGCGCTGGATTGTCCACCTCAACTGTTCCCGACGTAAAATCAAAATCCACTCCACCCGTGATAGTCCCTCCCGGCCAGAGATTCACTATTTCCCGATCCCTGATCCCGTAATTATCAAACCAGGTTATGGTATTGTAATGATAAAGGTGCACCAGATCGTACTCATCCAGCCAACTCATTATACCATTGTCCCAATACATCTTGAGATAGCCTTTAATTTTATCGTAGTTATGAGACAAGGTTATTATGCTCAGGTTATCTTCGGTTTTGAAAGTGCCCTGTCTGTCCTGAGGCATGCCCAAGGGGCCGGGATCATCGGCGAAATTGTGTGTGGCGTTGGCCATCATCGCTATTGACCAGAGGTCGTTGAGCTTGTATCCAACCCGGGCGAAGTAATCCTGAAGTTCACCGTCCGCGTCTTCCCGATGACCGCTGGACTGTTTGAAACTTTGCACCAGATAATAATCAACATCATTGACCTTGCCCCCGTGCTCCAGAGTTTCCACAAATGTGTTGTAAGACCCTCCCGCAGCCATTAGATTAGTCGAAAATCCATCATCTTTTTGCCGCTTGGTGATAATATTAACCGCGCCCATCGACATATTGCCGAAAAGAATCGGCTGCGCGCCCTTATAAACTTCTACACTATCGGCGATATCGACGTTCATGATATCCATTAAAGGATGGGTCCAGACACCGGCAAACTTCGGTATGCCGTCCACCAGCATTTGAATTTCCGCGCCCGGCCGGGAACTGCCCATGCCGCGGATGTATATCGCCCCGCCGTCGGCGCCGCCAAAGCTTCCTACCTGATTATAACGGGAAATGACCACTCCGGGTGTCATACGTAAGGCGGAGGGCAGATCCTGGGCATTCAAATCTGATATTTGTTTCTGCTGGACGATTGTTACCTGACTTCCGGAATCGCTGACCTGATTGCCTTCGATAATGGGCGAGGCAACCACTACCACTTCCGGCATTTTGACAGCCTCTTCCTGCTTAGCATCTTTTTCCTCAGCGGCAATTACCGGTATGGAAAAAATGGTAAACAGGATTACTAAAATAACATTTAAGATACATTTGTTCATAATAAGCTTCCGGTCGACAGAGAATTAAGTATTCAATATTGCTTAATGATATATAAATGCGTAACTGTGTATCAGGCAGCAATAGTGTTACGAATACAAAAAATGTGACACAGATATTTATTTATGTCAACAAATATTTCTTGACTATTGAGTATCATTGTTTATATATTCGTGTTACGCTAAATCAGCGGGAGGAAATTTATGCCTGATCTGGTTCGCTTCGGTGTATCGCTGGAAGACGACCTTTTGAATAAATTTGACCGCCATATCAAACGGCGTAAATACACAAATCGTTCGGAAGCTATCCGCGATTTAATCCGGGAAGAACTGGTTAAAGAAGAATGGACGGAAAATAAGGAAGTAACAGGAGCGATTACTGTCGTTTACGATCATCATGCCCGGGAGCTGGT
Source organism: uncultured delta proteobacterium (assembly GCA_963730275.1). Lineage (GTDB taxonomy): Bacteria > Desulfobacterota > Syntrophia > Syntrophales > Smithellaceae > UBA4810. The sequence goes on from CAVSRI010000008.1 coordinate 1,654, forward strand.
CAGCAAAGTTCTTGATATCCAGCATGATCATCATGACTGCATTCTCTCCACGCAGCACATTCATCTTGATCATCACAATTGTTTCGAAATTATTGTGACCAAAGGAAAGGCGACGGAAATAGAAAAGTTGTTTATGAAATTAAAATCGCTCAAAAGTGTAAAGCACGCCGGTTTCCTGATGGCTACAAAAGGAAAGGATTTAGCCTGATCACACAAGGGCTATAAGCGACCTAATGCATATACCGGATGGATTTTTAACGGCAAACACGTGGGCTCCGGCCTGGGTAATTTCAACCGGCACGATTGGTTATTGTTTGAAAAAAACGGCCGGCCTGCTCAAAGACAGAATGGTGCCTTTGATGGGCATTATGTCGGCGTTTATCTTCGCTGCGCAGATGATTAACTTCCCCGTTATCGGCGGTACTTCCGGCCACTTGTTAGGTGGAGTATTGGCGGCTGTATTGCTTGGGCCTTATGCCGGCGCGGTAGTTCTTACCTGTGTATTGATTTTTCAGTGTTTAATTTTCCAGGATGGAGGCCTCTTGGCCCTGGGAGCCAACATTTTTAATATGGCCATTATTGGAACTGTCGGCGGCTATATTATATTTAATCTCACCAATAAAATTATGGGCAATAAAAAAGGACTGCAAATCGGCGCAGCCGTTGCCGCCTGGTTTTCCGTAGTACTGGCTGCTGTTTTCTGCGCTCTGGAACTGGCCATTTCTGGGACATCGCCTCTGCTCATTGTTCTTCCGGCTATGGCGGGAATACATACGTTGATCGGCATCGGTGAGGCATTAATTACGGTAGCAGTTCTCAGCTTTATTCAGAAAGTAAGACCGGATTTAATTTACGGATTTGCGGGAGAAAGTAATAAAGCATGAATAGAAAAGATATAGTTATGGGACTTATCATCGCCGTAATTTTAGCGTTTTTCTTGTCGCCACTGGCCTCTTCCTGGCCGGATGGCCTGGAAAAAGTGGCGCATGATCATGGATTTATGGTCAAAAGCGAGCAGGGTTCCGTTTTTAAATCGCCTATCCCTGATTATATATTTCCGGGGCTAAAAAATGAAAAAATGGCAACTGCCATATCAGGCCTCCTCGGAACATTAGTTATCTTTGGAATTGGCTATGGGTTGGCTAGCCTGCTTAAAAAGAACAAGGATTGCAGATGAATCATTCCTACATTGATGAACATAGTCACATTGACAGTATGCTGAGCCGTCTTGATGCCAGAATTAAAATAATCAGTTTTTTTGCTTTCATTTTTTTCATTGTTTTTACCGCACCTGGCTCCATTTTTAGTTTTGTTCTATGTGGCTTATTGCTAATTATACTCATCATACTTTCTAAAATACCGATGAGTTATATCTTTAAACGGTGCCTTGTAGTTGTCCCCTTTATCTTGATGACAGCGTTTTTTTTGCCTTTCTGGCAGCAGAGAGAAACCATAACGCTGTTCCAAATCGGTACTTTTCAGGCAAATGTTTCCGCTGCCGGATGGATAATGTTCCAAAGTGTTTTGATCAAAGGCATTTTTTCTGTTGCCTGCCTCACCTTACTTACGGCCAGCACGCCTTTTCCGCAGCTGCTGGCGGCGTTGGAAGATTTGAAATTTCCCCAGTTAATTATCATGATCTTATCTTTTATGTACCGCTATATTTTTTTAATAGAAGATGAAGCCATGAAAATGTGGCAAGCGATGAAATCGCGCCGTGCCGGCGGTTCCCGCTGGCTTCATTTAAAAGCAATAGCCAACATGCTCGGCACACTTTTTATCAGGTCATATGAGCGGGGCGAAACAGTTTATCTGGCAATGCGTTCCCGTGGGTTTGACGGAACTTTCAAGCAATCACATAATTTCGAATTAAGAAGAAACGATCTAGCCTTTCTTTTTAATATACTTCTGGCCTTAGTTAGTATTAAACTTCTGGATAATTTCCTTGGAAAATAAAATCATCAGCATCAAAAATCTGCATTATTCTTATCCGGACGGCACAAAAGCTCTCTGTGATATAAATTTAGAAATTCAGCGCGGCGAATCACTGGGGATAATCGGCTCCAATGGCGCGGGTAAATCCACTCTCCTTCTTCATTTCAACGGTATATTGCGGGGACGCGGAGAAATTAGTGTTTTAGGTAAGAATTTAACCGATAAAAATCTTCCCTTAATTCGAAGTATGGTCGGATTAGTTTTCCAAGACGCTGACAGCCAGCTTTTTATGCCCACAGTGTTTGATGATGTCAGCTTCGGGCCGATAAATATGGGAATGCCCGGACAAGACGTGGAGACATCCGTTAAAAAAGCGCTGAAAGAAGTGGATATGCTGGCATCTATTAAGAGATCATCGCATCATTTAAGCGTCGGAGAAAAAAAACGAATTGCCATTGCTACGGTTTTATCTATGAATCCGCAAATTCTCGTTCTTGATGAACCAAGCAGCAACCTGGACCCCAAACACCGGCGCGCTTTGATCAAACTGTTGAATACTCTGGAGATGACTAAAATTATTGCCACTCACGATTTGGATTTAATTGGCCAAACTTGTTCTCGCGTAGTTTTAATGGAAGAAGGAAAAATCGTTTCCGGCGGCCTTTGCCCGGATTTCTTGACTGAAGCTGCCGCTTTTTGCTAAAAGCAGAGGGCCTTTTTCTCCTTCACTCTGCGTCATTCCGGCAATAACTTTTGTTGTCAACCGTTTCATTGGAAGTTGTAAGCTAACTAATTATGTCTCGAACTATAACTCTTATAATTTTATCCAAAACATGATAAAAGCAATAACTAGAATAGAAGGTTATATGACTGCAAGTGCCGAAAAACCTGAAGAATTGAACCAGAATGAAATGGCGAAGCTGATAATGGACTTGCTTCATCGCACTATCGTCCATCACACTCTCTGGTTTTGTGAAGTGGAGCATCAACTGGGTATGCCCAAGGCTCTGGAAATTATGAATGAAGCCTGGCAGAAAAGCTATCCCCTTCAAATTAAAAGGCTCTCCGAAATATTCGGCTTCAAAACCAAAGACTCGATTCCCGAAACTCTCCTTTCCAAGGATAAAGCAGATTTACTAAAGATCATGGAGGAGCTGGGCAAGAATTGGCTTGCCGGTGATGGTATCTGGTTTCAGACCGTTGAGTCCCATTATGATTTGTGGGAAGCAAAACGCTGCAATGATTCTTGCTGGGCGCGGTTTTCCCCATTCGAGGCTTCGTCCATTAAGAAGTTCCTTCAACTTCCGGAGCAAGCGGGATTGGCGGGATTGAAAAAAGCGCTGCGCTTTCGCCTTTATGCCTGCATAAATACGCAAAGCATCATTGATAATACGGAACAAAGTATAATTTTTCAGATGAATGACTGCCGGGTACAATCGGCACGGAAGCGCAAAGGACTCACAGATTACCCCTGCAAATCGGCAGGGCTTGTCGAATACCGAGCATTTGCCGAAACAATCGATAGCCGCATTAAGACTGAGTGCATCGGCTGCCCCCCGGATCAGCATCCGGCACAGTGGTTTTGCAGCTGGCGGTTTTATAATGAGACTCCAATTTCAAAAACGAAGTGAATTGAAATTGGTTAGTCGAATTATCCTGCGTTAGCAGAGGGTATGTAATACCCGTGGTAGTGAGACTCCGCTTTTAAAAGCGTAGTGCATTAAAATCGGCAAGCCGAACTATCCCGCCATAGGCGGAGGGTATTGAAAATACCTGTGGTTTAAAGGATAAAGATTAAAAAAGAGAAAAAGGGTGTCTCTCATATCCTAACGAGGGTTACTATGCTTAAACATAGATTTTCCCTGCCCAGCATATTAAGCATCGTGTACTTTTTTTCATGTATTATGGCGTTCGCGTTTCATATAACTAGGCATGAGACTGATAAGTTTTCCGCTATGTTTATAGCTATATTAACGATGCCGTGGAGTTTATTGGAATCTCTATTTCATGATCTTATAATAGCAACTATTTTACATTTTGAATTTAGTCATGTTTTGAAAAATATTACTATGGCGATATGGGTAATCGTAAACACCGTTTTGATATTTATAGTTTGTAATAAAATGAGGAAGCAAAGGTAAACATGTCCTTGATTTCACCGGCAAGTGCTCGAGGTAGAAAAATAAAATATTGAGGAGAGTTTTATGACACCAGACAAACGTCCCGCCAAATTCCGCGGGGCATCACGGTACGTTCTTGATGAAGAATTGGCTAAAATTGTGAACATTTCTATCGCTCTGGAAATGCCCCTTTTGCTCAAAGGCGAGCCGGGCACAGGAAAAACCATGCTGGCGCACGCGATCGCAGAAAGCTTAAAGATGCCGCTGATCGTACTTAATGTCAAATCCAGCATGAAATTGATTGACGCTCTTTACCAGTACGACACCTTAACCCGTCTCAACGACAGCCGGTTTGCCGATTCGGGCCGCGACGTCAGCAATATCGAAGAATACATCAAGATGGGAAAAATCGGCCAGGCCTTCGCGGCGGAAAAAAAGGTGGCCCTTCTGATCGATGAAATTGACAAAGCCGATACCGATTTTCAGGACGATATGCTGGATATTCTCGATCAAATGCAATTTGATATTATCGAAATTGATCGAACAATTTCCGCCAAAAACCGGCCGGTTATAGTAATCACGTCCAACGCGAAAAAAGATCTATCCGATCCTTTTCTGGGACGCTGTAACTTTCACCATATCGCTTTCCCTGATCACGATATGATGCGCAAGATAATCGACGTGCACTTCCCCGCTGTAAAAAATGAGCTGGCAACGGCATGTCTGGAAACTTTTTACAGGTTGCGGGAAATCCGCGGAGTGGAGAAAAAGCCGGCGACGCGCGAACTGATTAACTGGATACGCGCGCTGCAGGCCGATCCTGATTTTCAGTTGAAGCGCTTAAATGAAGGCGCTGTGCCGTATCTGGGTGTATTATTCAAAAAGAGTTCTGATTTGAATCTGGCCGCCAACCAATAAGTTAACGTAAAGCAAGATACGAAAATTATGTTCGTTAATTTTTTCTATATGCTGCGCGATAAAGGGATTCCCGTTTCTCCCACGTCTTTTTTGCGTCTGCAAAAAGCACTGGGGATGGGGCTGGTCCGATCTTTAGAGGATTTCTATATCGCCGCCCGCTCTCTTTTGGTGAAAAGCGAACGCTACTTCGATGTTTACGATCAGACATTTGCGGTAGCTTTCCGTGGAGTGACGGAAATCGATCCGACGGAAGCCGAACTTACCGAATTGGCCAAAGCACTGCTCTCTGAGTGGCTCAAAGATCCGGGCGCAATGGCCGAAGCGCTGGGCGTGCCGGAAGAAGAACTCAAAGAGATGACGCCGGAAGAATTATTGCAATATTTTTTAGATCGCCTGAAAGAGCAGACGGAAGCGCACCACGGAGGAAATCGCTGGATCGGCACACGCGGCACTTCACCGGTAGGACATTCGGGCAAGCATCCGGGCGGCATGCGTGTGGGCGGTGCTTCGCAAAACAAATCGGCGATTAAAGTCGCGATGGAAAGGCGTTACCGCGATTACTCGCAGGAAGGACCGATTACCGCTTCGCAAATCGGCGAAGCTCTGAAAAGACTCAAGCATCTTGCACCATCCGGACCGCAGGATATTGTCAATGTGGATAAAACCATTCATCAAACAATGCGCAATGCCGGAGAAATCGAAATTGTTTTCGACCGGCGGCTTGCCGACCGTCTGAAAGTGAAGCTGTTTATCGATAATGGCGGCTGGTCTATGGATCCTTATGTTGAGCTTGTTCAGGTTCTTTTCCATTACGCGCAGTTTCAATTTAAAGAACTGGAGATTTATTATTTCCACAACACCATTTACAAAAACGTCTGGCAGGATCACGAACGCCACAAAAAGCCGGTGTTGGTCGAAGATTTTATGAAGAGTGATCCGGAGACGCGCTTGATTATCGTCGGCGACGCCTCCATGGCGCCTTATGAATTGATGAATCACAACGGAGCCATCTACATTAACCAGAATTATTTACAGCCCAGTGTTGAATATTTGAAGATACTGGCCAAAGCCTTTCGCCATGCCGTGTGGCTGAATCCTGTAGCGCAAGTCGATTGGTCTTATACCTGGACAATAAAAAGTATCGAAAAGATATTCCCTATGTTTGAACTCTCGCTGGACGGATTGGAAAAAGCAGTCCGCCATTTAATGTCTCGCAATTAACTTTTAAAATAGGAATAGATTATAAGGCGTATAAAAAATAATATTTGCCTTCCCGGGGAATTAAATAGTATTTTAAAGGTTAAAGTGGGACAAAAGACCCCCAATTTTAAACTCAAAGCCGTAAGATTATTTTCCTTATCTTGACGTCCATAATATCAACAAACGATCGCCTCTGGAAGGCCCGGTTCGGGAACCGGGAAAGCCTAAGTAAACAATTTCCATAAGATAAATTCAATCCATACTAATCGAGAATTTTTTCTTGACATAGTCCCGATATTAATATACGAATTTGTGACCAAGAGTCAGAGAGAAATGCCGAAAACAAATATTCATCACTTTAACTAAGGAGGAGTATCTATTTTGGGCTCGCCGGAAAAAAAGAAAAAGGAAAAAGAAAATAAAAAAAACACAATCTTAAGAGCGGCAAGAAAACTTTTCTTTGATCGAGGTTTCAAATTCGTAACTGTGGATAGTATCGCGGCCAAAGCTGGAGTCAGTAAAGGTTCGATTTATCTTTATTTTGACTCCAAAGAAGAGATATATGCCCAGGTTTTGATTACCGATAATATCGAACTTAATAAAGACATTAAAATATTTTCCACCAAAGAAGCGTCGGCTGCGGAACTTTTGCTGGAATTTTCGCAGATCTACATTAATTATTTTTTAGATCATAATGAGTTATTCAGAATACTTATGACTTTCATGCTGCAAACGGAGCAGATGAATCTTACGCAAGAACAAAACACCGAGCTCATCCGGACGACAAATGAAAATATTAAGGTTATTTCCACAATAATTCAAAAGGGCATTGACTCCGGTGAATTCGCGCCGACAATCGATATTCGGCAGGCACAAAATGCGATATGGGGTCTATTCAACGGCATTATTTCCCTTTATCTCTTCATAGGCAATCCGGCGAAACGCGCGGATAGAATTCATTCGATGATAAAAGATAGTTTAAATATCTTTATTAAAGGCTTGAAAAAGTATTGAATATTTGCGACGTAAAAGCAAAAAGAAAACAAACGATAACAAAACCGGCATGTTTCAATAAAAGCGATATGCCTAAAGATCAAATGAAAGGGGGAAATATGGCAAAAGGGAATAATTCCGAATACAAAAAAATGATTGACAAGCAGTACCAGGACTTGATGAAGCATTGTCAAATTCAAATGGAAAAGATGGAAAAAGAGTTACCCGAGCCTAGGGAGGATTTTCTGGCAACACTCAAAGAGAGGGGTGTCAGCCGCAGGGACTTCCTGAAATGGACCTCGGCAATGACCGCGGCATTGATGTTGCCGCCTATTTTCCGTCCGATGGTAGCCAAAGCAGCGGAAAATTTCAGCCGCCTTCCTGTGGTGTGGCTGCATTTTGCCGAATGCACCGGATGCTCTGAAGCATTCCTGCGTTCTTCGTATCCCAATGTCGATACTATTCTGCTGGAAACTATCTCACTGGAATACCATGAAACATTGATGGCGGCTTCCGGCATCCAGGCAGAACAAAATCTGGAAAAAGCCATTCATGATTTTGCCGGTAAGTTCATTTGTGTCATCGAAGGCGCCTTACCCAGAGGCTTGAATGGAAAGTACCTTACGCTTGGTCCCAAAGGAAAAACAGGTATTCAAGTAGCCAAAGAAGTCACCTCCAAAGCTGCTGCCGTTGTCTGTATCGGTGCCTGTTCAGCATTCGGAAATATTCAGGCGGCCAATCCCAATCCTACTGACTCGGTTGGCATCAGCAAAGCCTTAGGAATCAGTACAGTTAATATCGCCGGTTGTCCGCCCAATGCCGTAAACTTCACCGGAACACTGCTTCATTACCTCATGTTTGGTTCTCTGCCCCCACTGGATTCATTGGGGAGACCAACTTGGGCTTACGGCAAACGTATTCATGATTATTGTGAAAGAAGACCGCATTATGACGCAGCGGAATTTGTTGAAGAATGGGGCGATAAAGGTGCGCTCAGAGGATGGTGCTTATATAAAGTTGGCTGCAAGGGTCCTTATACATATGCCAATTGTCCTAAAGTCCGCTTCAATGACGGTATTTCCTGGCCGGTTATGGCCGGGCATGGCTGTATCGGTTGTACTGAACCGGCATTCTGGGATACCATGGCCCCGTTGGAAAAACCGATCAGTGATAAAACTATTGGTGGCGGTGAAAAAACAGTCGATACTATCGGCGCCGTTTTAACAGGTGCAGCTGTAGCCGGAGTTGCAGTTCATGCCATAGCGAGTGCAGTCAGGCATCGCGGGACCGACTTTTTTAAAACAGCCCCCAAATCTCATAAAGACGACCGGACGGAGGAATAACGTATGACCAAGAGAATTATTGTTGATCCAATCACCAGAATTGAAGGACACTTAAGAATTGAAGTAGAAGTTGATGATAATAACGTCATCAAAGATGCCTGGAGCAGTATAACTCTCTGGCGCGGAATTGAAACTATATTGAAAGGCCGCGATCCGCGAGATGCCGGATTGATTGTCCAGCGTTTCTGCGGCGTTTGTACCTTTGTTCATTACGAAGCCAGCATTCTGGCCTGTGAAGATGCTTTCGGCATCAAACCGCCGCCCAACGCGAGAATCGCTCGCAATTTGATCAGTGGTTCTCTTTACCTGACTGACCATGTCATGCATTTTTACCATCTGCATGGTCTGGACTGGGTGGATGTGGTCAGCGCCCTTTCGGCTAATCCCCAAAAAGCAGTCGATATGGCCAGGGCATACAGCCCCAATCCGTACAATTGCTCGGCAACTCACTATAAAGCGGTTCAGGAACGTCTGACCAAATTCGTCAAATCCGGCCGTCTGGGGCCTTTCGCCAATGCTTATTGGGGAAATCCGTCTTACAAACTGCCGCCGGAAGCTAATTTAATCATTCTTTCTCATTATCTTGATGCTTTGGCAATTTCCAAGGTTGGCGCCCAGATGATGGCCATCCTTGGCGGAAAGAATCCGCATCCGCAGACGCTGGTTGTCGGCGGTGTTACTTCGGGCATGGATTTATTTGATGCTGAACGTATGGGACAGTATTTATTCCGTTTCAAGGATATGAAAAACTTTATCGAAACAGCTTATCTGCCGGATGTTCTTCTGGCCGCTACCTACTATAAAGACGAAGGGCTGAAAGGTGTCGGCGGCGGTGTGAAGAATTATTTGTCTTACGGTGGATTCCCTCTGGATGACGACGGGAATAAAATGCTTTTCCCGCGCGGCATTGTCAAAGACAGAAATCTGGCCAAGCCGATGAAACTGGATGAGTCAAAGATCACCGAGGAAGTAACTCATTCCTGGTACAAGGGTAAAGAACCGCAACATCCTTTCAACGGAACAACCGATCCCGAATATACAGGGTATGATGGAAATGGTAACGTAAAGGGCAATGAAAAATATAGCTGGTGCAAAGCGCCCCGTTACGACAATAAGCCTTATGAGGTGGGTGGTTTGGCTCGAATGGTTGTTGGCTATGCCCAGGGCAATAAAGCAATCAAAGCACTTGTCGATTCTACACTAAAAACAACCGGATTGCCCGCTTCAGTTCTATTTTCGACCTTAGGCCGGACAGCGGCACGCGCTTTGGAAACCAAGCTGGTTGCCGACAATATCGAAGGATGGGTAAATGAGCTGATCGCCAATGTCAAGAAAGGCGATACCCGCACCTGGACACGTTGCGATGTGCCCAAGAAACCGGCACAGGGTCGCGGCATGACGGAACCGCCGCGCGGCGCACTCGGTCACTGGATCAAAATTGAAAATGGAGTTATTGCCAACTATCAGGCAGTTGTACCTTCCACCTGGAATTGCTCTCCGCGTGATAAAGCCGGGTTACGCGGTCCTTATGAAGAATCCCTGATCGGGACCAAGCTGGCAAAAGTCGATCAACCATTGGAAATTATCCGGACGATCCATTCGTTTGATCCGTGCATGGCCTGCGCAGTGCATATTATCGATCCGAAAACGAATGAGGTCAAAAAATTTAAAGTAGCTTAAGGGGGCGACCATGCATGCTAATACGCAAAAATATCTTGGTATCAAAGAGTGGTCTGCTTCCATGCGGATTAACCACTGGGCCGTGGCGATCTCCATATTCATACTGATTGCGACCGGTTTCTATATTGCCGCTCCGTTTACGGTCTACGCCGGAGAAACAGTGGACAAATTCCTCATGGGTAACGTGCGTTTTGTCCATATCTTTTTCGGCGCGTTTCTTATCTTCCTTTCCATCTGGCGGCTTTACCTGGCCTTCTTCTCCCGTTTTCACGCGGACTGGAGGGATTTCCTGGCATGGACTGATCTGAAAGGCACGATCCAGCAGATTAAATTCTATCTGCTGATCAGCGAGCATCCGGAACGCAAATACCTGTACGGACCAATGCAGGCCATGGCCTACACCGGCTGTTGGATGATGGTCGTCAGCATAATTGTCACAGGGCTGATCCTGATGGGGGCTGGATACCATACCGGTTTAACCTCAATAGCGTTTACCGTCTTGAAGCCGGTAGAGAACCTGTTGGGCGGTCTGGCCATGGTCCGTTACATTCATCACATCTTCACCTGGTTATTCATCCTGTTCATCGTTGTCCATATCTACATGGCCTTCTGGTATGACGCCGTTCTGAAGCAGGGTACGGTTTCGTCCATGATCGGAGGAACACGGTTCAAACAGATAAAGGAATAAACGGAAGAAACTACTGTTTTTTTCAAGAGGGGAGAGATACAATGTTTCTCCCCTCTTGTTATTTATGGGGATTTTCAAACATATATGCCTGAAAAAAAGGAGAAGGTCGCGATCTTGGGTGTAGGAAATATTCTACTCGGGGATGAAGGCTTTGGTGTTCACTTTGTTCGCTGGCTCTCGCAGCGCTATAAATCTTCGGAAAATGTCAGCATCATTGATGGCGGCACACTGGGTTATGCGCTCATCAATATCATTTGCAGTTGCGAAAATTTGATTGTGATTGATGTTTTAAAGGCGAAGGATACGCCCGGCTCCATTTACCGTTTCAATACAGAGGAAATGCAGGCGCACATGCCGCCGCCCACAACGGCTCATGAAGTCACTTTTTTTGACGTCCTGTTTAAAGTGGAACTGATGGACGAACTGCCCCAAACATTGTTTTTATGCATTGTTCCGCAGGAATACGGTGAGATGAAAATGGAAATGACCGCAGTGATGCAGGAAAAGTTTCCGGTAATGGAAAAATTACTTCTGGCTGAATTATCCAGATTAAATGTGACTTTGGAAAGAATAGAAAATGCATGAACTGTATCTGGCTGAATCCATATTAAATATTGTGCAAGACTACGCGGCAAAACAGCATTTTAAAAAAGTTAATTCCATTTCGCTTTCCTTTGGCCGCCTATCCTGCATTGAGTCCAGGTCTCTGCAATTTGCTTTTGAAGTTCAGGCCAAAGAAACGCTCGCTGAAAATGCCTTGCTGGATTTTAAGATTTTACCCGCCGTTATCCATTGCTTTTCCTGTGAAAAGGATTTAGAAGTGGAATCATATTCGGCCCTCTGCCCGAACTGTAGCGGGGAAGAAATTATCTTAACCGGCGGGACGGAAGAATTGCTAATTTTAGAAATGGATGTGGATTAGTAAGTTAGAAATTATTTTCTGCTCTTTTCTACCCCGCACGGGGGTACTGAAAAGAGTGGCAGAAAATAATTTCGTTAACGCACTTATCCCGTTTATCGGGGTTAGGAATTAAATATGTGTATCGGATTTCCCGGAATAATCATCTCGATTGACAAAGATAATTACGCGGTAATCGACATCAGCGGAACCAGACGTGAGGTTTGCCTGGATATTATTGACGAACCGGCTATAGTTGGCGATTACGTCATCAGCCATGCGGGTTATGCCATTCACAAGATCGATGTAGAGTCAGCTAAAGAAAAACTAGCCGCGCTACAAGAGCTTATCGATAATGAAATATATTGACGAGTATCGTGATCCTGTACTGGTGGCAGGACTCTTAAAAAAAATCAAAAAAGTTGCCGATGCAATTGGGCATTCGGTAACCATTATGGAAATTTGCGGCAGTCATACTTACGCCATCGGCCGCTTCGGTATCCGTAAACTTCTGCCGGCAAACATTAATTTAATTTCCGGACCGGGCTGCCCGGTGTGTGTGACATCTTCGCGTGATGTGGATATCGCTCTTCATTTGGCCGGAATGCCTGATACGATATTTGCTACTTTCGGCGATATGCTCCGGGTTCCGGGGACAAATAGCGATAGCCTCCAGAAGAAAAGAGCGGCCGGCGCTGATGTCCGGGTAGTTTCTTCCGCCGATGAGTGCATTGAACTTGCCAAGTCCAATCCGCAAAAAGAAGTCATTATGATGGGCATCGGCTTTGAGACAACTGCGCCGACTATTGCCGCCACAGTTGAGAGCTGCCGCAAAAAAGGCATCAAAAACTTCTCTGTCTTTTCCGTGCATAAGATTGTGCCTCCGGCTCTCTCTGCTTTACTTACCGATCCCCTATTGAATATTGACGGCTTTCTTTGCCCCGGCCATGTCAGCACTATGATCGGCTCCGATGCCTATACAATAATCACCGACGCCAATCGGGCTGCCGTGATCACCGGATTTGAGCCGGTGGACATTATGGAAGGAATCTGGATGATGCTGACCCAGATCGAAAGTGGCAAAAAAGAAGTGGCTATTCAATACAGCCGGGGTGTTAAGCCCGAAGGAAATACCCGTGCCATGAATTTTCTGCACTCCATGTTCAATACGGCCACTGTGGAGTGGCGTGGTTTAGGACCGATACCGGATAGTGGTCTCATCTTCAACAATGCTTATGCTCCCTTTGATACCTTGAAAAAATTTAAAATTCCCGTTATCCAATCGGAAGAGATCAAAGGCTGCGGCTGCGGCGATATTTTACGCGGCATCAAAGCCCCGCAGGATTGCCCCTTATTTAAAAAACTCTGCACTCCCATGAATCCGATCGGGCCCTGCATGGTCTCCTCGGAAGGTACTTGCTCCACCCATTATAAATATTACTAACGGAGGTCATAAAAGTGAAAGTATCGGTTGTAAAAAACGTTCTGGATGCCAATGATCGGATTGCCGCGGAAAACAGAGAACTGTTCGATAAAAATAAAGTCTATGTCATTAATCTGATGAGTTCGCCCGGCGCGGGAAAAACCTCCCTGGTGGAACGCACCATTATGGCTCTGCGGAATAAATATCGTATCGGGGTGATTGAAGGCGATATTCAGGATACGTATGATGCCGACCGCATTTCCCAGCTCGATATTCCTGTTGTGCAGATCAATACCGGCGGCGCCTGCCATATCGATGGCAACATGATCCGCGAAGCTCTGCCTATTTTTGATTTGAGCAAAACCGATCTGCTGATTGTTGAAAACGTCGGTAATCTTGTCTGCCCGGCGGAATTCAAAATTGGTGAGAATGTCAAGATCATGCTTTTAAGCACGCCCGAAGGCGCGGATAAACCGGCAAAATATCCCTTGATGTTTCAGGAATCAGCCACGCTGCTCATCAATAAAATCGATCTGCTGCCTTATGTTGATTTTGATCTGGCCAAAGCAAGACACGACGCGCTTTTCCTGCATAAGGATTTAAAAATATTTGAAGTATCCTGTAAGACCGGTGTCGGCCTTGATGGCTGGACTAAGTGGCTTACGGATCGCATAGATGCTTTCCAAAAATCACGGGTACTATAGTACTCTCCACGAAGCGGGATTGTTCAACCTGCAAGTTTCAGCGGCAGTGACCTTTGGGTTATGCACTTTGTTATAGTCCCACTTAGCTTCGCACGTGGGATAATTCAACTTGCAGATATTACTGCACTGCGCTTGTAATATCTGAGTTTCATTAGAATTGGAGTTTCACAATAAAGAAGTGATTAAGAGAATTCGTTATCTCTTTTCCGGCGTGGTTCAGGGCGTCGGGTTCCGGCCTTTTATTTATCGCCTGGCTGTCAAAAACTCTTTGCGCGGTTTTGTCCAGAATCGCCCGGACGGAGTACTGGTAGAAGTCCAAGGCTCTGCCACGGCAATTGATTCTTTTCTGGCTGGGGTTCGTCAGGAACTGCCACCGCTGGCAGACGTTACAAATATTTCATCCAATGACATTGCCATACAGCCGGATGTTGATTTTCGGATTGTCGAAAGTGAAAGGCGTGGTGATGGCGATGTACACATCTCCCCGGACATAGCCGTTTGCCAGGATTGCCTGAAAGAACTTTTTGATCCCCTTGACCGCCGCTTTCACTACCCCTTCATCAATTGTACCAATTGCGGCCCACGGCTGACAATCATCAAAGCAATACCTTATGACCGCATCAATACTTCCATGGCCTGCTTCCCTCTCTGCCCACAATGCCAGGCTGAATATGAAAATCCTGCCGATAGGCGCTTTCACGCCGAACCTAATGCCTGCCCTTTGTGCGGCCCCAAAATTCAACTTCTGGATGAAACGGGCAATAAGGTCGCCACTGACGAACCAATAAAGGCTGCTATTGGATTGCTTAAAGAGGGCAAAATTTTAGCCATTAAGGGTTTGGGAGGATTTCATTTGAGCGTCGATGCCGGAAATGACGAAGCAGTAAAAAGGCTTCGTTCACGCAAGTTTCGGGAAGAAAAGCCTATGGCCATCATGGTCAGGAATTTAGAAAATGTGAAACGTTTTGCCAACGTTAATGAAGAGGAAGAGAAGCTTCTGAGCTCGCCACAGCGGCCAATTGTTTTGCTGAAAAAGAAAAAAGACAGCACAATTTCTGAGCTGGTGGCTCCCGGTGTCCCTAATCTCGGCGTTATGCTTCCCTATACGCCGCTGCATTACTTGCTTTTAGAAAAAGATTTTGCTGCACTGGTGATGACCAGCGCCAATCAAATTGACGAGCCGATCTGCATTAGCAATCGGGAAGCGGTAACTCGATTAAAAGAAATTGCCGACTATTTCCTCATTCACAATCGAGATATTTTAGTTCGTTGTGATGATTCCATTGTTATGTTCGCCGCAGGAAAACAGCGGCTATTGAGGCGGTCGCGCGGTTTTGTTCCCAAGCCTGTTGTGCTGAAAGATTCTTTTCCTGATGTGTTGGCCTTAGGCCCGCAGTTAAAAGCGACACAATGTATCGTGAAAGGTAACTTTGCATTTTTGAGCCCCCACATTGGCGATATGGAAACGCCGCAGGCCAGGGATTTTTTTCAGGAAAGTTTAACCTTAATGAAAAAGATTACCGAATCTAATCCCGAAGTGATTGCCTGCGATTATCATCCTGCCTACTATTCGACAAAGGTCGCCGAAGAACTTACCGGCGTTAGAGTAGTTCGCGTTCAGCATCATCACGCTCATATCGTCAGTTGCATGGCGGAAAATCAAATTCCCGGAGATGTAATCGGTCTGGCCATGGATGGTACCGGCTATGGTCTTGACGGCCAGGCATGGGGTGGGGAATTCCTTGTCGTGAACGAAACAGAATTTAAGCGTCTGGGTCATCTCCAGTATTTTGTTTTACCGGGCGGTGAGAAGGCGATTCATGAGCCCTGGCGAATAGCGGTAAGCCTGCTCGCCCTGGCCTATGGTCAATCCTGGCCGGATATGGCCGCGCAACTGGGCATTTTACCTCCGGGATTTAACAGCAAAGTACTCGACAAAATTATTGAAAATAAAATCAATAGTCCATTGACATCCGGTTTGGGAAGATTATTTGACGGGGTTGCGGCAATTATAGGTTTGCGCAAAACAGTGAGTTTTGAAGGGCAGGCAGCAATGGAACTGGAGGGACTCTCTGATGGGAAAGCGGGTAAGCCTTTCCCTTTTGCAATTTCAGCAGATGGGGAAAACTATTTTATTCTTGATATTTCATCCACAGTCCGTGCTATTGTAAATAATCTTTTAGCAGGGAAAAGTAAGAAAGAAATTTCCTCTTCTTTTCATCGGACACTGGCAGTGGCCTTTGCCGCCATGTGTGAAAAAATACGCGAGAAAACCGGCGTAAATAGCGTTTCCTTAAGTGGTGGTTGCTTTCAAAACAAAATTCTATTAGAAGGTAGCATTACCCAACTGGAAAACTCCGGTTTTGTGGTTTATCACCATAAACAGATACCAACCAATGACGGCGGCATTGCTTTAGGCCAGGCAGTTATTGCCGGAGCGATCGCCAAGAAATAGCTGATCGTACGGTTTCCCCCTGTTTTCTAAATGGGGAATAGAAAGGGATTTTTTCATGACAGCCATCGGAAAATACGACAAGATACTGCTGGAACACGGCAGCGGTGGGTTTTTAAGCAATGAGTTAATTGTTGGAAGTTTTCTACCGCATTTTAATAATCCCTATCTTAAGCGTCTCGAAGACAGCGCTGTACTCACTATCGGTAACCAGAAACTCTGCTTTACTACTGATTCTTACGTCGTCAGCCCGATCTTTTTCCCCGGCGGTAATATCGGCTCACTGGCCGTACATGGAACCGTCAATGATCTTTCCGTGTGTGGTGGTAAGCCGCTGTTCATGAGCACCGGCTTTATTCTGGAAGAAGGTTTCCCTTTTGCTTCTCTGGAAAAAATTATTCAATCCATGGCTGAGGCCGCACGAATGGCCGGTGTAAGTATCGTCACCGGCGATACGAAGGTTGTTCCCCGCGGTGCTGCCGACGGCATTTTTATTAATACATCCGGCATCGGCATCATCGAATATGAAGGAACTTTGTCTGTAAAAAACATTAAGGTCGGGGATGCTATTATCCTTAACGGATCAATCGGCGACCATGGCGCCGCTATAATTAAAGCCAGAGATAATCTGGGATTGGAAGCGGAAGTTATTTCCGATTCGGCGCCTCTTAACGGGCTCATTGCGAAAATATTAAAGGCCAGCCCGAACATCCACTGCATGCGCGACGCAACGAGAGGCGGGCTGGGTGCAATTCTGGCGGAAATTGCCCAGAGCGCCAATATCCAAATCAATATTTCCGAACAATTTATTCCTGTTCAGGATAACGTTCGGGGGATTTGCGAGATATTGGGACTCGATCCACTTTACCTGGCTAATGAAGGGAAAATGGTTTTATTCTGTCCGGTAGACGAAGCCAGGAAAGTCCTGAATACCATGAAAAAGCATGAACAGGGCAGCAATGCCGCAATTATCGGCAATGTTACCCAAGGCGGCCAGGGGCGTGTTGTGCTCAAAACTTCCATCGGCGGGGAAAGAATTGTTGATCTTCCTACAGGAGAATTGGTCCCCAGAATCTGTTGATCTCTTTTTCTGGTTCATTCGGTTCTTGCGTACTTTTTGATTTCAAAAGGGAATATAGATTCGGATTGATGCATTTGTTCCACCTACAACTGTTCAGTAGTGGTCATTAATTAGAACTGAGGATTATGGATTGAAAGAGAGTAACGGCAAAATCAGTGTGGTGATTCATTGCATCCACTGTATTTGTTTGTTTTAGCCCTGCTTTATTTTTTTTACTAAATACTTTCTGTATAAAAAATCTTCTAAGACAATAAAATACACGATAATCATTAGTGCGGTTATACGAAAAAATTCTGCTGGCCGGTATTTGTAAGACATAAAACATATGACAACCTGTAGAGGAGATAACCAAAATAAAAGTTTATGTATTTTAATTATACGTTCATAGGATTTAATCATTTTTGCTTTTCTATCTGTTGGCAATTCAATAATTTTATGAATACTTTTGCCTGTTATAAAATATTTTACTA
>CAVSRI010000009.1:0-45281 GCA_963730275.1 uncultured delta proteobacterium
AAATCCCCTCCCCGTCGAACACCTCGATCAGGGCGTGGACCGGCGCCATGCAGCCGAAGTCGACCATGGTGCCCGCCCAGTCGAACACCACGGCCTTGACCGGAAAGCTCATGCCGCTGCTCCATCTTCAGGCCGAACAGATCGGCGATCACCCGCTCGGCGATGCCGAAGCCGGTCGAGGCGCCGGTGCCGCTGGTGACGATCACCAGGCGCACTCCAGGCTCCGGCGTGTCGATCAGATAGGTTCGGTCGTCCGCGACGGCATAGACCCCGGTCCAGCGCTCCAGCACCGGCGGCGGCGCCTGCCCGTGGCGCGGGCATATTCGTCCAAGATGTCGCGCTTCGGCCGCGGCCGGCGCGAAGGGACCGGGCAGAAGGTCGTAGTGGTGGCTGTCGCCGACGATCAGGCCGCCGTCGCCGCCTTGCGCCACGATCAGGTGCACGCCGTTGTCGATAGGCGCTCGGCTGTTCGGCGCGGAGCTTGGCCTCCAGCGCGCGAGCCTCGCGGCAGGTCCGCATAGCCGCGATAGCGTGTCAGGCTGAGGTCCGACATCAGCGCGCCCGGCAGCCGGAAGCCGGGATCGGCCAGCTTGAGCATGGACAGCCGGCATCGGCGAAGCCGTAGCTTGGCGATACGGTCGGGATAGAGGGTGACGAAGTCATCGCCGGGGCAGACCACCACGCGCGCCGGCCTCGATCACCCCGCGCGACGTGCGCAGGCTGGGCGGCGTGGCTTTGCCGAATGTACAAAAAGCAGGGCGACTAATCTATTGGTATTAATTAAAAATCAGTAGTTTCGCCTCAAAGACACACTATACATGAAGTTTATCGTTTCCTCCTCGGCTTTATTGAAACAATTGCAACAGATCAGCGGTGTAATCAATGCCAATACCGTTCTGCCCATTCTGGAAGATTTTCTTTTTGAGGTGGAGAAGAACAAGCTTACCGTCGTGGCCACTGACCTGGAGACAGTGATGAAAGTACATTTGGAAGTGGAAGCCAAGGACAGCGGGAGAGTGTGTATTCCTGCCAAAATCCTGATCGATTCCCTCAAGAATATTCCTGATCAGCCGCTGACATTTAATATCGACAAGCATTTTGCAGTAGAAATCACCAGCGATAACGGTAAGTATAAGGTGATGGGGGAAAATCCGGATAATTTCCCCAAAGAACCCGCTTCTGACGAAACCACTTCATTTACAATACCAGCTGCCGCACTTGTAACTGCCATCAACAAAACCCTGTTCGCTGTCAGCACTGATGATCTGCGGCCGGCGATGACGGGGTTTTTTTTGAAATGGATCCCAAAGGGATTGCAGTTTGTGGCTACGGATGCCCACCGGCTTATCCGGTATAAACGCAAGTGATGTGAGCTGCCCAAAGACGGATTCCCTGATTGTTCCCAAAAAGCCGCTGAACCTGCTCAAAGTCGGCCTTGCCCCTGAACGAGGATGAAATAACCCTAAGCTATAACAGCAACCATCTATTTGTAAAACATGGTAGGACTCAGATGAGTTGCCGCCTGATCGATGCACGTTTCCCGGATTACAAAGTCGTAATACCCGCCGACAATCCATATAAACTGGTCCTTGGGCGCACGGATTTCCAGAGCGCCTTGCGCCGGGTAAGTATTTTCAGCAATAAGAGCACCAACCAGGTGGTTCTAAACATTCAGGGAAGTGAATTGCAACTGGCGGCCCAGGATGTCGATTTTTCTTTTGAAGGAAATGAAAGGATGAAATGTCAGTACGATGGAGAAGATCTGGCCATCGCCTTTAACGCAAAATTTCTGATCGAAATGCTGAACGCAACCGATTCAGAAGAAATAAAGATTGAATTGTCCACTCCTACAAAAGCCGGGAATTATTAAACCATCGACCAGGATGAAGCAGAAGACCTGCTGATGCTGGTCATGCCCCTAATGCTAAACAGTTAAAGACTAATTTAATTTTTGTTACACAAAAATTGAAACGGTTTCAATTCCTGCTGCCGTACAAATGCTGCATATAGTGTTAGCTTCGAAAAATTTTGTAACTGTTCAGATCGAAAACTTCGTGAGCAACGCAAAAAGTTTCGAGGGTTTCGTAGTGAAACAGCAGATCGTTTAGTTTTTCGAGTTCATACTCCATGAATTGTTCATGTAGCGAATTCGTCTTTCATAAGAACAAGCAAATCTCTATCCGGAGTTTTCATTCAATTAGATTTTAATATCCAACCATACCCTTGTTAATTCCGCAGCCACATTTTTTGCTGGTACCACCAATGTGATTGCTGGAACTGCACCTGGGCTTACAATTGTAATACATAAATTAATAAAAAATCAAGAGGGTAAATTTGGTTTTTTCATAGCGTTGCTCATGCTAATTTAACTACTTTGGACAGCAAATAGTATTCCGTTTTGCAAAAAGGTCAAAATTTAACAACTAATCGTCCTAAAGGACAACCGTACTACTGGCGGCACTGGATTGGGGACTTGGTCATGCAAGCCGATGTATTCCAATAATTTATGATTTGATAGAAAATGACTGTGAAGTAATTCTGGCTTGCTCGGGTGTACAATCTGCCTTTTGGAAGCACGAATTCCCTGTCCAGGCAGGTAGCTGTTCCCGGTTATGAACTCGTTTATGGCAAAAACAGGTGGGCTACGCTGCTTTCCATCATTCTGCAAATACCAAAGATATTGATATCAATCAAGCGGGAAAATCGCTGGTTGAAACAATTGGTAAGCACGCAGCCACTGGATCTGGTCATTTCTGACAACCGATACGGCTTGTATAACAGCAAGGTCCGGTCTATACTGATCACTCATCAGGTAGCCATTGCCAATCCTTTTGGCAAAACATCGGGCAGAATACTGAAGCTTTTCACAAAAGACTTATCTGTAATTTCAGTCAATGCTGGGTGCCCGATTTTCCACGGCCGGCGGGGGGAGGGTGGCCCGTGGTGCCGACACTTCCGTCCGTTGGCCCGACACGGCCAATGCCACAACCGTCACCCCATAGCCGCCCACCAGGACACCCAGAATCGCCCGTCGCATGGCAAACCCTCCTTGGAACGCAAGCTGGGGGAAGCTGGGGCCTTTCTTTATTGTAGAAGCCCGGGCTTCCAATGCAAGCAAAATGGCCCGAAAGAGGGGTTGTCCCCCGCTGGACCGAAAAAAACGCCAAAGGGCGGCACAGTTTACCCAGGCTACCGGGAGGAGGCAAGGGCAGGCGGCAACCTTGACTGGTTGCGGGTATCAGAGCTAGAACAATAGGGGATGCCTGCAACAACGTACAATTTCGGATGGACCGCCGCAAGGCCGCCAGCAACCTGTCCAAGCACGGAGTCGCCTTTGAGCAGGCTGCGACGGTCTTCAGCGACCCCCGAGCGATTTCCGTTTACGACGACGAACACAGTGCGACGGAGGATCGCTGGCTGTTCATTGAATGGAAACGGATTAAGAATCAATTTAAAAAATGATGCCGGTTTACAATCGCCTGATAAGGATAACTACTATTTTCATCCCACTGCGCAAATTGATGAAAACGTCAAAATCGGTGCGGGAACAAAAATATGGCATTTCTCCCATATAATTTCCGGCTCGAAAATCGGCGATAACTGCTCCATCGGCCAGAATGTTGTTATCGGTCCCGATGTCACCATCGGCGGCGGCTGTAAGATACAAAACAATGTATCTATTTATAAAGGGGTGAATCTTGAGGATAATGTTTTTTGCGGTCCAGCCGCCGTTTTCACCAACGTAATAAATCCCCGCGCGGAAATAAAACGAATGTCCGAAATCAAGCCTACCCTGGTTAAAAAAGGAGCAACGCTCGGCGCTAATTGCACGATCATTTGCGGTCACGCTATCGGAAATTATGCTTTTATCGCCGCGGGATCGGTCATAACGAAAGATGTCCCTAATTTCGCTTTAATGGCGGGCAATCCCGCAAAATTAAAGGGCTGGATGTGCGCCTGCGGCTATAAACTTAATGAAAAGATGAAATGTGTTCACTGCGGGAAGAAATATAAAAAATCCAAACAAGGGTTGAATGTAATCTAATCCGATCCGCAAAAAGGGTATGCATTATGGATAAAATTCCTGCCTCCGCCGGAGGAAAACCTGTCCGCGATAAATATATTATTTTCGGCAGTCCCGTTATTGAAAAACCGGAGATTGACGACGTAGTGGATTCTCTTACAACCGGATGGTTGGGTACGGGACCAAAAGTTAAGCGTTTCGAAGAAGCCTTTAAAGAGTATGCCAAGGCAAAACACGCTGTTGCCGTCAACTCCTGCACCGCCGCACTACATCTATCGCTGCTAGCCATCGATTTATCTCCCGCGGCCGAAGTAATTACAACACCTCTGACTTTCACTGCTACGGCGGCGGCAATAATTCATGCGGGGGCGACTCCTATCTTCGCGGATGTTGATCGAGAAACTATGAATATCGCAAGCGAATTCATTGAGCCGGCAATTACTGAAAGAACAAAAGCAATTATCCCTGTTCATTTTGCCGGCCGGCCGTGCAATATGAAAAAAATAACGGAATTGTCTGAGAGGTACGGCTTAAGAATAATTGAAGATGCAGCTCATGCTATTGAAGCCGTAGCACAGGGGGAAAAAATCGGCTCCATCGGAGATTTAACCTGTTTTAGTTTTTATGTAACAAAAAATATTGTTACCGGCGAAGGAGGAATGGTAACTACCAATAATGAGGAATATGCAGAGAAAATCAAAGTAATGGCTCTTCATGGAATGACAAAAGACGCCTGGCATCGCTTTACCGACCAAGGATTTAAGCATTATCAAGTAATATGTGCCGGTTTTAAATACAACATGACGGATATTCAAGCAGCTATCGGTTATAACCAATTGAAGCGCATTGAACAATATGCCCGCCGGAGAAAGAAGATATGGAATTACTACAATGACGCATTCAAGGATCTACCCGTTATAACACCCTCCGATACTGCCCTAACTGGTGATCGACATGCCCGACACTTATATACTTTGCTTTTGAAAATTGAGGATCTGAGGATAAACAGAGATCAATTCATGGAGGCATTGCATAAAGAAAACATCGGTACCGGTGTGCATTATATTGCTCTTCATTTGCATCCGTATTACGCGGAAAGGTACAACCTAAAGAGAGGTATGTTTCCCCATGCTGAATATATATCGGATAGAACAGTTTCCCTTCCCCTATCTGCCAAATTGAATGATGCCGATGTTGAAGATGTAGTTGCAGCCGTTTCCCGTATTTTAAATTATTATGCAAAATAATAAGTGCATACTTTTAATCACAAGTTCTTATCCAGCTTCCACAAATGATTTACGAGCGGCAGCCGGAGTCTTCGTACGCGATTTTGCTCAGGAGTTGGCTCAAAAAACATCAGTTATTGTTTTTACTCAGCGGACGAGCGGACATGAACAGCCTAGTACTAATGAGGACGGTGTTTTAGTAATTCGCTTTCCGTGGAGAGGCGGGAAACACCTTTATCAACAATAAGTTTTCCCAAAGATATTCTTTTGATCTTCTCCGTAATTTTTCAAGGTTTATGGTCTTTATTAAAACTAGGATATAAGTTCAAGATTGATTATGCGCTGGCATTCTGGGCAATTCCTTCCGGCTTCTGGGCTCTCTGCCTTAAATTTTTTTTAAAAGTGCCTTATTCAGTTTGGTGTTTAGGATCAGATATATGGAATTATAAAAAGAATCCTATTACAAGGTATATGCTTAAACTTATTTTTAACCAAGCACATTTACTTTTTGCCGACGGATACAAGTTAAAAAGAGATGTTGAGTCAATCTCCGGTAAAATATGCTATTTTCTCCCTACTTCACGGCGTCTTCCAGAGCACGTTCCAATACATGCTGAAATAAGACAGGGAATAAATAACTATTTATTCATTGGAAGATACCATCAAAACAAAGGACCGGATATATTATTAGAAGCTATCACTCTATTGGAGCCCTTGATTAGAGAAAAAGTTCATTTTCATTTTTTTGGAGGAGGTCTAATGAAAGAAAGCCTCAAAGAGTTCATTAAATCCAAACTTCTCAACGACGTAGTAACACTTAACGACTACATCGATGAACAACATGAGGCTGCTTACCTTAAAGCATGCAATGCCCTCATTATCCCTTCCAGAATAGAATCCATTCCGGTTGTGTTGTCCGATGCCTTGCAGATAAATTGTCCTATAATCGCCACGGATGTTGGGGATATGGGGTATCTTTTACGTCACTATAATGCCGGCATTATCGTACCCCCTGAATCACCCGCAGAAATTGCCAGAGCGATAACCTCAGATGTTATAGAAAGACGGGATTATTCGGTGGGACGAAATGAACTGCTGGAAGTTTTTAAATTAACAAAAACAACTGATATTTTTTATTCACACATTAATAATAAGATCTGACATGGCCACCAGCACAATGCGACAAGTTCAAAATAATTATTCAAGTTTACATCCCGAGATGTATGAAAGCGATATTCGTATTCAAAAAGCAAAAAAAATATTATCAATACTTGAAGATTATTTAACAGATTTATCAAATCTTGAATTATTGGATATTGGTTGTGCTGGTGGATTTACTTCATTTGTTTTAGGTGAGAAATTTAAAAAAGTTATTGCCATTGATATTGATAGCAAGGCAATTGAATTTGCTAAAAATAATTTTGCCAGAGACAACGTCACCTATCAGATAAATAATTCAATGGATTTGGACTTTAAGCAAGAATCATTTGATGTAATAATATGTTCCCATGTGTATGAACACGTACCGGATTCACAAATTTTAATGGATAAAATATACGAGCTACTCAAGCCGGGGGGTATCTGCTATTTTGCTGCACCTAATAGATTAATGCTGGTTGAATGTCATTACAACTTACTTTTTTTATCCTACTTACCCCAATGGTTAGCAAATTACTATGTTAGACTATTTAACAAAGGTACGCATTATTATGAAAATATTTTAACGATTTGGAGTTTAAAAAAGTTAGTATCAAAGTTTGAAATAATTGATTATACTTCAAAAATTATTAAAAGTCCTGAAAAATATAATGCTTCAGATATGCTGGTAAAAGGAACCTTTAAATATTTTATCAGTAATATTATTGTTAAATACTTTTTGTTTATTGTACCTACATATATTTGGTTACTAAAAAAACCGTTATCAAAATAATCACAGAAATTTATGATATAAAATGAATAATAAAGAAATTTGGGAGAAAAGAAGCAAACTTTTAGGAGACCATATAAATGGTGTTCTTTTTTCAGGTATGCCGCAAATTTTGAACGAACATTTCCATAATTGGCAAATTAAGATAATACTTTCAAATATTTCTTCTATTGATAAAAATCTATTGGACTTAGGTTGTGGATACGGACGGCTATCAATGCCGATAATTGAAAAATTTCCAATGTTACGGATTAAGGGGATAGATATTTCTGAAAATTACGTCAGGTTATTTAAAGAAAATACTAAGCAGGACGCACTTCAATGTGAAATTGAAAAGTATCCATTCGAAAAAAACTATTTTGATTGCATACTATGTTCAACAGTATTAATGTATGTAAAAAAACAAAACCATTCATTTGTGTTGCAGCAGTTAATTAATTCTCTAAATGACACCGGCAAGTTAATATTAATTGAAAATAATTATTCCGGGAAAAGTTTTATGAATGGATTTGGCATCGTTAATTTATACAAGAAAATATTTAAACAATCCAAAGAAACCAGTGGTGGATATATTTTCAAAAAAAACGAAATTGAAGATTTGATTAAGCTAAATAACGCATCAGTAATCAAAAAATACAGAATTTCATTAACAACTATTTTTATAATCCCTATTTTCATATTGTCCAAGATTATTAATCCAACAGCAATGCACAAATTCCTTAATTTTATTTTGAATAGTGAATTTAAAATATCAGAGTTCAAATTGCCAACTATACAAATAGCGTACATAATAAGAAAAAATAGCTAAATAATATGAATAAATTAATCTGCTTTTTCGGTATATTATTGACAATATTATCTCTTGTATATCTTATGAAAAGCTTGCCCGATGTTTCCTACGAATATATGCATAATTGGCAATTAAAGAAACCCTTATCAGAAATGAAGCCGGATTCCGGGGGACTCGTTCCTTTGGATTTAATTTCCCGGTGTGATGAATATCTTAAATTTACCAGACTTCTTTCGACATACATTCTTAATGTTGTCGAGAAATAATGACTATGGATTTATTTTCTGAAAACAATAAAAAAATATACAGCGGGATTTTGTTTATTGCTGTCCTTGCTTTTGTATTATATTATATAATTGGATCGTTTAGCGATTTATTAACTCATCTTCAGCAAATAAATTACACCAGTTTAGTTCTTAGCTTTTTTTTCACATTAATAGCTTATCTTTTAAGTTTATTCGTTTGGATAGACCTTGCCGCCGCATTTGGATTAAAGGCCAGCTTCATGTCTGCAGCTCGCGCCTGGGCATTTTCTCAATTAGGTAAATATATCCCTGGAAGGGCCGGCCTAATTCTTGTCCGTCTTGGCGCATACGAAAATCATCCCAAAAGAACTGTAGCTGTGGCAACAGTAGTGGAGTTTATAGCAGCTTTTATAGCATCCTGCCTGCTCATTCTTTTTTCCATTTTTTTTATGGAAAATATGATCCCCGGTTATCTAAGAATTATAGCCACATTATTATCCTTATTTTTGCTTGTTTTGCTTCATCCGAAATTACTCAAACCTTTAACCAACATATTATTGATTTTTTTCAAACGAGAACCGATTGAAGATTTTCCTTCGTTCGGTTTGATTTTGAAATTTGTTTTTATAAATCTGTTGATCGGAATTCCGTATGGCCTAGGGCTGTTTTATTCTATGGATTGTTTCGCCGCTCTCAGTTTCAACTATTTAATACCAATGATCGGAATTTATTATGCAGCGTCCCTTGCCGGAATCGCCGCACTTTTTGCTCCGGCAGGCCTTGGCGTACGCGAAGGAATAATCTTCCTGATCCTTCCCGCACTTATTGCCAAAGGAGTTGTTGTTGCGGGAACGATTATGATCAGAATTGTTTCTATTGCCGTAGAAATATGTCTAGCGTTGTTTTTTTCTCTTTATCCTCAAAAAAATAAAACTTAATGGTGTTATAATGTTGACAAAAGAAGATGGATTTACGTTACCGATCAATTTTAAATTTCCCGAAGGCAAAAAATACGCTTTTACTTTCATCTCGCTCTTAGTCATTCTGTTAGCTGTTTATTCCAACAGCTTTTATGGCGATTGGCATTTCGATGATTTTTTCAATATAGTTGACAATCCTTATATTCAGATAAAATCATTTACCGGGGATAATATTAAGCATTGCATATATGGTTTAGATCAGGAAAGACCATCACGGCCTCTGTCATATTTGAGTTTTGCCTTAAATTATTATTTCGATGGCACAAATGTTTTTGGCTACCACCTAGTTAATTTCATCATCCATTATCTGGCAGCAGTTTTTTTATTTCTATTTATTTTCAACACGCTTAAACTTCAGCTGATTAAAGATAAATATTCAAATGCCGCTTACCCCGTAGCCCTGCTTGCAACTTTTCTTTGGGCAATCAACCCTGTTCATATAACTTCTATAACATTCGTTGTACAAAGAATGGCTTCCATGGCCGGATTGTTTTATATCATGTCCATGTATTTTTATGTAAAAGCGCGCACTCAAGATAAATTTAGTTTCTCTATAATTTTATTTTCTCTTTGCTCTCTATCCGGTTTGGCTGCTGTTCTTTCCAAGGAAAATGCGGCTATGCTTCCTCTGAGTATACTTATTTATGATTTATTCTTAATCAAAGGAATAAACAAACACAATCTTAAAAAATATATGAAGATCGCGCTTCTGCCGATAGTCATCATTTTGATTATTGGTTTTATCTATGTCGATTTTTCGACTATATTAGATGATTATAAAATACGCGATTTCACGATGATACAACGACTTTTAACCGAACCTCGCGTCATCATATTTTATTTGTCGCTATTATTCTATCCCATCAGCTCCCGCTTAACTCTGCTTTATGATATAGACATCTCTCGCTCCCTATTCCAGCCCTGGACAACAATCCCGGCTATCTTGCTGATATTTATTATAATTGGATTTGCCCTATACCTAGCCAAAAAACGCCCCCTCATTTCGTTTTGTATAATTTTTTATTTTTTAAATCATTTGATAGAAGGTTCAATTCTTAATTTGGAATTAATATTCGAGCATCGTAATTATTTACCTTCCATGCTTCTGTTTATTCCTGTTGCGGAGTTTATAATTTACGCCATTGATTATTTTTCGTATAAAAAAATAATCCAGTTTCTTGTTGCATCGGGCATAGCTATAATTTTGATCGGCCAGGGGGATATCACCTACCGGCGCAATGCTATCATATCCAATGATTTTCTTTTATGGTTTGATAACATCGAAAAATATCCTAAATTAAGCCGTACTCACTCCAACTTAGGTAATTTTTATTTAATTAATGAGCTTAGGCCACAAGCATTACACGAGTATGAAAAAGCCATGGTTTTAAACAATTTTGGTAGTATTAAGGCCCGGGCAATCCAAGAGCACAACTTGGGGCTTTATTATTTTAACGAAGGTAAATACAACCTTGCGCTCCCTTATTTTAAGAGATCATATGAAATTATGCCATTTTTTCTTTCTAATTCGATCCATATAGCCGAAATACGGCTACTAAAAAATGAATATCCACAAGTTCACAGATTTATTGAGTCGAAATTAAATAAATATAGTTCTGATTTTAATTTAAACAAAATGTTCTGTCTAATATTATTGAAAGAAAATAATTTCACAGGCGCAGCACTATACGCGAAAAAAATGTTGATAACCGATCCATCCGGTTATTTTCCCCTTTCAGTTTTAGCGGAAACTTCGCGGCATAAAGGAAATTTACAGTCAACTATTTCCCTTTGGAAGCTCTACCAGCAGTCCTTACCCCTAGATTCCTATGCTAATCTCGCACTAATTGAGTTGTACGCTCAAACTAATAATTTTAAATTGCTGGACCAAGAATTAGCTAAATTATATTGCCTAAAGAAAGACCAAACACTTTTCTCTTACATAAAAGAAATATCCCGCAATAAAAATCTTTTAGTTTACATCCCAGATTGGGGAAAGATCAGAAAAATTGTTGAAAAAAGAAATAGTTTTTTTCAATAAAACTTGTTCGGTAAAAAAATAGCGCGAAGTTTTAACCTCGCGCTATTTAATCTATACTTTATGATTTTTTAAAAAATTGGCGTAAAATTTAGTGTTGCGGAAATTTTTGAATCTAATGTCTGATTGCAAATATTCCCAGACGTGGAAACCCTCTTGTAAAGAAATTTCAAGATATTCTGCACATTCCTCATATTTTTTTTGCTGGGAGTACAAGCTGGCAATTCCATAATAAATATATCCCTTATTATGCGTGATCATCTTGTCGAGCGCCGCATACTGGATCATGGCTTCGTTAAAGAGACCGGCATATTGATAGGCTTGGGCTAAACTTAACCTTGCCGGCACGTTGCTGGGATCCCTTTTTATTACAAACAAAAAATGATCTATAGCTTCGCCGTATTTATGCCGCGCGGCTAAAATAAGCCCAAAATTATTGCGGACATCGAGGTTATTTTGATCAATAGCAAAAGCCTTTGCCATGAATTTTACTGCTTCGATGAAATTTCCGGCGCGGCTCTGAATGAGACCGAGATGGATATACGGCGTTACCAATTTCGGATTTAAGGCGATTGCCTTTTGGAAATATGCGATTGCTTTCTCATCGTTTTTCTTCTCGAATAAACAAACTCCGTAGTTATTATAAATGATGGCTTGCGTGGGATTAAGCTTGATACCTTTGGCAAAATAAATCATTGCTTCATCCCTTCTGCCCAAAGTCACCAGTGACTCACCCAGGTTATTTAACGCCGGTGCATTTTCTCCTACAACTTCAAGGCAACGGTTAAATAATGCAAAACTGTTGGAAAAATAGATAATCTGAAGCCTGGTTAAAAATGCGAAGTAAAATAGCAGGGCGCCGTATAAAATAAATTTTAAAAATTGAGAGTAACTGCCCTTTAATCTTTCGTCCGCTTCCCAGATGACCATAATAAAAATCCCAAGCATGGGAATGTACATAAACCGGTTGGCCATGGCCGGCCAAAGACCCGCCTGTATCAGGCCACTGGCCGGCGACATGGCGATAAGAAACCAGAGCCATCCCACGATAAGCCACGGTCTTTTTTCCCTCCCCATGTAAGCCAAAAAAGTTATTAAGACTACAGCCAATAAAGCCATTAAAAAATATAAAATTATAAATGATTGGGGGAAAGGATAAAATATGGATAAGTCTACCGGCCAGGCAATATTGCGCAAATACAGAATAATGGAAACAAAATAATTGTAAATTCTCAAGTAAATTGAGGCATGTTGTTGACTAATGAAAACGCTACTATGCGCAACTGAGGTCACTGTTATCAATATTGAACCCATAGAAAGAATCAGAAACGGCAGTTTTTCCCTGATAATGCTACCAATAACGGATTTATATAAAGAATTAAATCTATTTTGGGAATTGCCAAGAACATTCTTGCATTCATAATTAATTACCGCCAGACTCTCAAATCTTTTCAGCGGCCAATAGTCCAGCAATAAAAGAAGCACGGGGAAAGTAAGAATCATCGGTTTGCTCATTAATCCGAAAGCATAAAGGAACAATATTAAAGCATACTTCCATTTTTTCTTTTTCTCAGCGTAATGAAGATAAGTATAAATCGCACCAAATAAGAACAAGGTACTCAATACAGTTTTTCTTTCCGCGAGCCAGGCAACAGATTCGACATTCAGAGGATGAAGAGCAAACAGTAAGGCAATACAAGCCGCCTTCATCTCGGCTCCGCTCATTTTCAAAATAATAAGGAATAACAGAAGGGCATTAAGAATGTGTATGGCTAGATTTACAAGTAGTTGAGGCCCCGCTTTGACGCCGAAGAGCTGGCAATCCAGCATATGGGAAAGCAAGGTCAAAGGATGCCAGTACGAAACATCGGTGAAGGTGAACGTCCACTTGATGCTTTCGAGACTGAATCCATTTTTGACATAAGGATTTGATGATACATATACGTTATCATCAAAATTAAGAAACTGGTGATCCTTGATATTCCAGTAAACAAAGAGAGTGAGTCCTATTATTATACATAAAATAATGATTTTTGTGAAAAGGGGCGGCAGTTTGAATTCCTTATTTTTCATACTGAAACCATTAAAAAAGATAGCCGACCATTTGGCGATCAGCTATCTTTTTCCCGTATCATTGTCAGCAATGTTTTTCTAGCAAAAATCTGCAAAAGCTAATATGAGCTTCGGCCCAACAACATTAAAAATTAATATATTTGAAAACTGCTCGAATTCCAGGAACCAAGGTTAGTACTCCACCAGCTTGGTCCGCTAGTTACGGTAACTGTCACCACGCCGGCGGCATTTGCAATCGTACCCGTGAAATCCCCTACGGTAGCGGGAGATGTCGGTGCATATACCGTTGTTGAAGGCGTCGTCAACAAAGCATTCGCATATTGCAAACCTACAGTTGATTTTAATGCCGCAACAGCACCTTGTACGGCATATTGCTGAGAGCTAGTTTGCAAATCTATATACCTCGGTATGGCCACTGCAGCCAAAATACCCAAAATAACCAGCACCGTAATGATTTCGATCAACGTAAAACCTTTTTGATTTCTCATCATTTTTTTGCCTCCTTATTTTTCATACTGAAACCATTAAAAAAGATAGCCGACCATTTGGCGATCAGCTATCTTTTTCCCGTATCATTGTCAGCAATGTTTTTCTAGCAAAAATCTGCAAAAGCTAATATGAGCTTCGGCCCAACAACATTAAAAATTAATATATTTGAAAACTGCTCGAATTCCAGGTACCAAGGTTAGTACTCCACCAGCTTGGTCCGCTAGTTACGGTAACTGTCACCACGCCGGCGACATTTGCAATCGTACCCGTGAAATCCCCTACGGTAGCGGGAGATGTCGGTGCATATACCGTTGTTGAAGGCGTCGTCAACAAAGCATTCGCATATTGCAAAGATGCGGTTGATTTTAATGCCGCAACAGCACCTTGTGCGGCAAATTGCTGAGAGCTAGTTTGCAAATTCAGATACCTCGGTATGGCCACTGCAGCCAAAATACCCAAAATAACCAGCACCGCAATGATTTCGATCAACGTAAAACCTTTTTGATTTATCATTTTTTTCTCCTTTTTCTTTAATCTAGTTAAATCATTTAAGTTAAGTTTTTCTAATTAACACCTAAAACTTCATTTACATATTACTACAAGTATTATGCCAGTTTTGTTCATTTTTGTAAATAATTATCTTCTGCACTTGGCATATTATAATGTGTTTAAATAATTCATCATTTTTCTTTTGCCGCCTTAAGTATATAAAAAATACCTTTTTATGGCCATTGGTAAATTACAAATATTGATGTATTATCTACAATTATTGTAGATTTCTTACCCTATCTATATCAATATTTAGCTTTTTAATTCTATGCCAAAGACTTCTTTGGTTTATACCCAAGATATTTGCCGCTTTAGTTTGAATCCCTCTCGTCATTTTTAAAGCATTAATAATCATTTCCTTTTCCATAATCATTAATTTATCATCCAGAGCAATTTCGCCATTCAAATTATTAGCCATAACCATTAAACCCTGTCTGTTAATTATCTCCGGCAAATGGTGAGGTTCAATAACATCTTTATCGGCTAAAACTGAAGCCTGTTCCAGAACATTTTTTAATTCCCTAACATTGCCCGGCCAGGAATAGCCGATGAAAAGCTGCAAAACCTGCGGTGATAACGTAATTTTTTTCTTAAAGCTGCTCAAAAAATAATTTGCCAGAAGAGGAATATCTTCCATCCTTTCCCTCAGTGCCGGCAAAAGAACAGAAAATACATTGAGGCGAAAATATAGATCTTCCCTGAAGAATCCTTCTTTAATCATTTTCGATAAATTTTTGTTTGTCGCCGCTATAAAGCGCACATCGACACTAATCGGAACTGATCCACCGACTCTTTCAAATTCTTTTTCCTGTAAAACGCGCAAAATTTTTGCCTGCGTAGCCAAAGGCATATCTCCAATTTCATCGAGAAATAACGTTCCACCATCAGCTATTTCAAATTTCCCTTTCTTTTGAGCTGTAGCTCCTGTAAACGAGCCCCTTTCATGACCAAAAAGCTCGCTTTCCAGCAAACCTTCCGGGATGGCCACACAATTAATCTTAATAAACGGCTTTCCCTTTCTGGCGCTGTGCTCATAAATACTTGCCGCTATCAATTCCTTGCCTGTCCCGCTTTCCCCGGTAATAAACACGGTGGAATCGGTGGGCGCTACTTTCATTATTTGTGTGAATATATTGCGCATCGAAGAGCTGGAACCAATAACCTCCGGAAATAATTCTTTTGCCTCCACGTGGCTGAGAATATTCGCTACATTATCAAACACCATGGTAATTTTATCTAAATCATCAGTTATATTTTCCTGTTTTTCCAAAGTAGAATTTTTTAGAATAGGAATTTTTTGCGCTTTATTAATAAATTGCATGACCGGCCTTAAAAGAATTCGTAAGATAAGAGAACTAATTAAAAAAGTTAAAAATCCTATAGCAATAATTAAATAAACAAATCCCAAAGAAGATGTCTGACTGCTATTTTGATTGATATTTTCATACTGGTTAAGTAATTGGTAAGTTAAAATAATGCTGATTATTGTTATTCCGGAAAAAATCGCCGGAATTAATATATAAATACTTATATGAAACTTTTTTTTATTCATTTTTTCATATTTCAATGTTTTGTTGCCAATTTGGTGAGATCCCATATGGGCATAAATATGGCCAAAGCAAAAAAGCCCACAACCGCGGCTAGACCAATAATTAGAATAGGGCCGATCGCATCGGAAAGACCTTTAACTGCATATTCAACTTCATCATCATAGTGCTTGGTAATTTCCCTTAACATTTCATCAATATTTCCCGATTCTTCGCCGATGGCGATCATATCAATAACCATGGGAGTAAAATATTTTGCGGTTTTTAAGGGTACAGAAATTCCGGCGCCTTCTTCAATGCGTTCGCGGACATGCTCAAAGGCGCGAGAAATAGCTGCATTGCCGATTGTTTCCGATAAAATAGTCAGAGATTGCATAACGGGAACGCCGCTCGTTTGCAAAATAGCAAAGATGCTGGCAAAACGAGATAACGCCGCTTTCTTAAACAATGGACCAAGAATAGGAATTTCCAGTATAAAAGTATCTTTCAATAGTTTCCCGTTTGGAGTTTGAAGATATGAATACAATCCAAAAATTATAACACCCAGGCCCGTAAGAATTATATACCAGTAATTTTTGAGGTAAGTGTACAAAAACATGGCAAATTTTGTAGGCCATGGTAAATCTATACCGGCTTTGCTGAAAAGAGAAACAAATTGAGGTACGACAAAAGTTAAAAGAATAATAAAAGCGAGACTTAAGGCTATTACAACTATTATCGGGTACCTCAAGGCCGCTTTAATGTCTGATTTAACCTTTGTTTCATGTTCGATAATATAAATCAGACGATCTAAAACGCCGGGCACATTGCCGCTAATTTCACCGGCCTTAATCATGGCACAGTAAAGTGGTGAAAATATTTTCGGATATTTCTGCAATGCTTCCGAAAGAGAGGAACCTTGCCTGATATCCTGAATAATTACTGCTATTGCTTTTCTTAATACCCCGCTTTCTGTTTGAGCTTCCAGTACTTGCAGAAGCCTTAATATCGGCACACCGGCACTCAGCATGGAACGAAACTGCTTCGTAAAAATGATAAGGTCAGATACCTTAACCGTGTTCGTAAAGGTCATGATTGCCGACCACGTACTATCTGCCGATTTATCCCGTTCCTGAATCATTTTTAAAGGTATAAGACCACGCAATGCCAATATCGAATTTGCCGCGTCAACAGAATCAGCTTCCAGCGTTCCTGATGCTTTATTTCCATTTTCATTAATTGCTTGATAAATATAGCTGGGCATTTTTCATCCTTAAGTTTTAGCCTAGACCATAACGGCGGAGGCCGCTTCTTCCAAAGTTGTGATCCCTTGCATTACTTTTTGGGCCGCATCTTCCCTTAATGTCCTCAGCCGACCGGCATCCACTGCCGATCGGGTAATTTCCTGGCTCGGTCTTTTCTTGAGAATCATATCTTGAACCATATCGTCATTGACTAAAACTTCAAAAAGACCGGTTCTTCCCTTGTAACCCATGTTCTTGCATTGATAACAGCCCTTGCCGCGCTGAAAATTAGCTTTTTTTGCTTCTTCCTTGGATATTCCAAATGCCACCAGGGCATTTTCCGGCGGATTATAAGGTTCCTTGCAATAAGGGCAAACAGTGCGCACCAATCTTTGAGCAAAAGAAACGAGCATAACAGATGAAATCAAAAAGGGCTCGATGCCCATATCAATGAATCGTGTAATGGCTCCAGCGGCATCGTTGGTATGCACTGTGCTCAAAACTCTATGTCCCGTCTGAGCGGCTTGCACGGATATCGCGGCGGTTTCCGCGTCTCTAATCTCACCCACCATGATGACATCCGGGTCCTGACGAAGAATTGAGCGCAAACCGCTGGCAAAGGTCATCCCCGCTTTGCGGTTTAGCTGCGCCTGGCGTATGTTA
The DNA here is from genome assembly GCA_963730275.1 of uncultured delta proteobacterium. GTDB lineage: Bacteria > Desulfobacterota > Syntrophia > Syntrophales > Smithellaceae > UBA4810. Next base: position 17,775 of record CAVSRI010000009.1, read on the forward strand.
TTTATTCTATATTCTACAGGGTCCTCCAGAGTTATTATATTTACATCCGGTTTGTTTATCGAATTCAAAATTGCGTAAAGACTCGTACTTTTACCGCTTCCTGTAGGCCCGGTGCTTAAGATCAACCCATATGGTTTAACGCTCATTTTCTCGATTTTTACCATATCTTCCGCAACCATGCCTAAGCGATCAAGAGAGTAAATTCCCCCGCTCATATCCAGCAGGCGCAAGACGATGTTTTCTCCGTATATTGTGGGAATCGAGGAAACCCGGACATTGATTTCTTTTTTTTCTATTTTGAGGGTAAATCTTCCGTCTTGAGGAATCCTGGATATAGTAATATCCATATTGGCTAAAATCTTCATTCGAGCAATGATGGGCAGGAAAAGAGATTTGGGAGGCGAAGGTACTTCCAAAAGTTTTCCGTCAATGCGAAAGCGCAGTTGCACGGTGTTTTGCTGCGGACTGATATGGATGTCGCTGGCTCCATCGCGTATAGCCTGAGCAAAAATAGAATTAGCCAAACGCACAACAGGGGCTTCTCCCGCCATATCTTGCAGCGACGCGATTTGAATTTCTTCTTTATCCTGTCCTTCCTCAGCTTGTAGGTCCGGTTGAGAATCTATTTCCATACTTTCCATAATACCGCCCAAACCGGATTGCATGCCGTACAAACTATTGATGATCTGGTTGACTTCTCTTTCCGAGCAAATTACCGGTTCAACTTCCGCGTTAGCCAGCACTTCAATGGAATCCAGCGTATTTATATCCAACGGATCGACAATGGCGATGGTCAGTAATCGTCCCTTCTTTTTTAAAGGAGCTACTTGATATTTTTGCGCGATTTCAATGGGAATATAATGCGCTAAACTGATATCCAGAGGAAAATTATCCGGATGATATTTCTGAATATTGAGTTGCTGACTCAATAGATCTATTATTTGTTGTTCATTGACTATTCCTTGCCTTGTCAAATACTGGCCCAGCTTCAAACCGGCTTTCTTTTGATCAACTAACGCCTGCTTGAGTTTTTCTTCGGTCAAAAGCCCGCCTTCTATAAGCATTTCACCTAAACGTTTCTTAATCTTCATTCAACCTCCCGAACAACCTTTTCCTCAACGCTGCAGAGCTTTGCGGTTGAAAAAAACCGTATTTGCATCCCACGGGGATATAATTTTTGTTTTAGCGGCAAGTGCAGGCGGCAATTTGTTAATTGCTTTTTGAGCCTCCTGATTATTATTGAATATCTTGTCAATAATGACCGCGAATATGATTTCGTTTTCTATCTTATTCCAGAAGGGAAACAAAACCAGCGAAGGCATATTTTGCCGATAGTGATTTCCCCCAAAAAAGCTATACATTATTTCTATATCTTTTCCTTCTTTTAACAGTACAATAAAATTACCGCTTTTAAGCGGCTTTATATGGGCGGGAATCCAGGGTAGCGTTATTATGACTCCTTCCTCAATTATGTCCTTATTTTTAATATGGTGATTAGCTTTAACTACTGCCTCGATAATTTTAGGACTTGCCTCGCCATAGATGTTTTGCAGCATCCACCAAAGGGTCATTCCTTTTTTTATTGTTAACATTCCAATGGTATCGGGTATTTTATTCTGTTGCTTTTTTTCTTCTTCCATAACCGGTGATTCAGGACGAAAAGCTGTTTTTATGGAGGTGGGAACGATATTCGCCGGCGGCGTTAGTTGTTTTGCTCCCGAAATAATTTGTGGTGATGGAGATGGCGATTGGTTATAAGCATTAACATTGGGACGCTCCGGAATAAATGTCTTTAATGAATAACCTAGAGCCATAATAATCATGATACTTGCCAGCGCCCATTTTACTCCTTTCCATAATGGCGTCGCCATTCCACTTACGCATCTTCTGACCAAAAACCAGCCGGCTTTCTTTTTGTTGCGAATAATCATTTTTAAAAGTATTTGATGGCAAAGAGCAACAACTTTGCGTGGATAGCCGCCAGTGGCCAGATAAATTGCCATAAGCCCACCACCACTAAATAAAGGAGGCGCAATTTCAAAATCCCTCGCGATACTAATGCGAAATTTTATCATTGCCCGCATTTGTTCAAAATTCAACGGTTGAAGATAATAAAGAAGATTAACCCGGTCAAAAAGATTGGCGCGTCTTTTTAGTATTGATTTGAATTCTTTTTGAGCAAAGATTATTATTTGCAGCAGCTTGAAACTATTGGTTTCGTAATTGAGAAATTCCCGCAATATCTCCAGGCAATTCTCTGGTATTTTTTGGCCTTCGTCAATGACCAAAACAACGATTTTTTTTTCATCCACACCCTTGCCGAAAAGATAATCCTTAATCTGCTCTTTTAATTGCCATTCGCTTTCGCCATTATTGGGATCTTTAATTCCCAACATCAGGGCAACGGTTCGCAGAAATTCAACGGCGCTGTTAAACGACGGGTCAAGCAAAAGGTGCGTTTCGATTTCCGCCGCATCTGCCGGCGTGGAAGAAAAGTTCTGGATTAGTTTGCGGCATAAAGTCGTTTTTCCAGTGCCGATGTCTCCGATGACCACATTAAGCCCGCGGCGCAACCGAACAGACAACTCCAGCTTTTGCAGACAGCCGGTGTGCTGCGGCGATTGAAAAAGAAATTCCGGCTCCGGTGAGTTGGAAAAGGGTTCTTTTTTAAAATCGAGAATATTGTAATATTCCATTTTAAGGCGCCAGCTCTCGCAGTTTGATCTCTGTTATTGTTCAGGCTCCAAATCTTTTTTGTCTTCGGATTTATTTCCGTTATTTTCTTGTTTGGGCACAGTTCCATTTTTTTGTGTAACATCCGATTCAACCGGCTCGGCATTTTTGTCAATTTTACCTGATTGCAATATATGCGGTGTTATAAAAATCAGCACTTCTTCCATTTTATCATCTTTGCTATCCGCTTTAAAAAGCCAGCCCAATACAGGAATATCTTTTAATCCTGGCCACCCGCTTTCCAAACCAGTTATGGTTTTTCTGGTTAACCCGGAAATAACAATTGTTTCGCCGTCTTTAACAATCAATTCCGTTTGAGTTTGTTTTTTGATAATATAAGGATCTCCCAAGCTGTCTTTTCTGGTCAGATCCACATCATCCTTTTGCACAAAAATTGTCATTTTCAAATATTTACCGTCAATTACATGCGGTGTGATTTCCAAACGCATAACGACATCTACAAAGACGGTAGAGTAAGTTGGCGTGGTACTACCGCTTGTGTATTGAACTGTTACATAGGGAACTCTTTCGCCATTTTCGGTGAACGCTTTGTAATTGTCCCTCGTCGTTAGGGATGGGCTGGAAAGAATATTCAACTTACTATCTTGCTGCAATGCCTGTAATTGGAGTTCCAATAAATTCCCGCCTAAAGTACCGAAAATCAGACCCAAAGACCCGGCAGCAGTAGATGATAGACTGGCAGCGGGGAAATTTACTCCAAAACCTTGACCAGCTATTCCTGTAGGACCTGTCGCTGTTGGAGTATAACCACCGGTCATCGGACTAGCGGTACCGCTTGTTCCACCAGGAGTAACGAAGAGGCTTTGATTACCAACACTTGTACCATACATCCCCCCCCACATAATTCCTAAATTCCGGGCAACTTCCGTTGTCGTTTCCACGATATGGGCTTTGATTAAAATCTGCGGAGTCGGTTTATCTATTTTTTCAATAATCTTCAGCATCTTCTCCAGATCATTACTCACGGCGGAAATAACCAGAGAGTTGCTGTGCTCGTCAACTTTAACCGAACCGCGCGGTTTTCCATCCTTGTCTTTCGTCAGCAAATCCTGCATCATCTCCATTAATTTCTTAGGATCGGCGTAATCGATGTTTACCACTACCGGTTGTAAAAGCGGCTCCACCCATTGAATATCCCGCAATTGCACCTTTCGTTTTAAATCCTGTTCGATATCATCAACGGTTTTTACCAGAATTATATTGCCCTCCCAGACATAAGACAAACCATAAGTGCGCAATAATCCGGTAAAAGCCTGGTCCCAGGGAACGCCCCGGAAATCAACATTGATTTCACCTTTAAGGTCATTCTTTACCATAAGGTTCAAATCAACCGATTTGGCCATTGCCCGTAAAACGGCTTTTAGCTCCGCCTGACGCATGGTGAGATTAATTTCCTTGGAAGGCAGTTTTTTTATAGATGTTCCCACCAACGCCGCAGTAGAAGATTGCTTTGCCGTTAAATCCGCCACATTAAAATTTTTAGGTTCGGCAGACGGAGAGTGGCCCTGGGAATTCTCCGCTTCAGTACCCCATTTTTCAAAAAAAGGATCTTTTTTCGTGCTATTTAGCCCACTTGCACAGCCAAAGAATAGCAGCAGCGCGAAAAAAATTAACCCCCACGTCATAATATTTTTATTAATTATAGAGTATTTCAAATTGAAAACCTCCAATGCTAAATTTTATTCTTGTATGGGAATCTCCACTTCATTTCCCGTATTTTTATTGACAATCAGAACCTTCGAAGGTGTAATTCCTTTTAAAATATAGCCTTCCATTTCCAATTGTTCACCTACTCTGTATTCCAGCCCGTTAATAACGGCCAGCTTCTTTTTGCCGGAATCAACATATCCGGAATAAATTATTTTAGATGCGGAAACGCCAGCCGCACCTTCTCTTGCCGCCCATTCTTTATAGGAATGCCTTTCCCAAAAAGGATTTTTTTGCCAATCCGCCTCAGCTCTCCCGATGATGTAAGCATCGACACCAGCGGTAATATCCTTCATTAAATCATTTTGTAAATTGTTCACAAAAGTATTAATTTCGGGAGAATTGGTGCCGGTTTCAACTTTTTTACCGGCAGGGCCTAAAATTAAATAATCATAAGCCGCGTATAAAACAAACAAAGCCGCAATTCCCAAAATGATGATTTGTCTTTTATTTAATTTAGCCATAAATACCTTTTTCTATTAACTGCCAAGTGCTATCCAAAGTTTGATTCTAAATTCCATGGAATCTGGATTTTGCTGAATACGAATTTCCTCAATTCTATCCAGATATGGCAGAGCTCCCAATTCAATCAGCATTTTCCGAAAATTGGCAAATTCTCCCTTCAATACAGCATTGTATAAAAGGGATGGTGAAGAACTAGTCAACGTGCTCAGATCCGGCGTAAGGGATATTGTTCTTAATCCGGATTTTTCCGCTATCGTTTTTAAAGCATTTTGAAACTTGCCGGATTCTGTACGAGGTATTGTTGTTTTGGGGGGATTAGGCAAGACTCGTGCATTTTTACTCTCCATCGTTTTGAGCAAAATCAAATAAATTGGCCCCAGTTCCTTTTGCGCTTCAATCTGGTATTCCATTTTTTTTACTTCATTTGCACTACTGGTTTGGTATCGATACACTGGGAACATTACCACGAGAAGAAATAACAATATAATCCCGCCACAAATAACTAGGTACCAAAGACTTTTTTCCGGTATATCAAGTTTAAATTTATTCATCATGGCTAGCCCAATTTAGCACTCAGAGTAAAATGAAGGACTTCACTTTTTTTGAAAGTAATAATGCCGCTTTGCTGCACCGATACCTTACGCAGCATCGGTGAGTTCTCCAGTTTTATCACATACTGCGCCAATGATGAATCCAGCACATCGCGTTCCCCAAAAATAACTCCCTCGACAATAATATCATCACTTGTTTCTTTTGCTGTTTTATCAGGGTTGATCTTGGCCAAACCAATTCCTCCCGTATTTATTTTAATATTGATCAGGCGTATATTTACGGGGGTAAGAGCGGCAAATTCTCCAATTGTCGCTACGCCCAAATACCTCTGTGCATATTGGCGGGAAATCTGCTTCCGAGTCTTTACTTCGTCGGCCATTTTGGAGATTTTATCTGTGGACAAAAGCGGATTAAACAAGGCTAATTCCTTTTCTAATTTTACCCGTTTTTTGCCAAGAATATTAATTTCCGCAGCCTGGTAGCCCACCGCGATAATGCAAATAATTAAAGCCGCCACAAAAGAAACAAAAATTCTTCTATTAATTCGCTTTATTCTTACTTCTTTATTTTTCTCGCGGTAAGTGAAAATAGTATTGGGCGTGTGTATATTGTCGGAAAAAGAAAGGCCCAAAACGGGAACCATCGCTACTTTCTCGGAAAGAGACAGTGATTCATAGACAGAAGAAGTCTTTTGTTTTATAAAAGGATCAAAAAATTCGGCTTTTATCCCTAGCTGATCGCTAATGTAAATTAAGAGGGGATTGTAAACATTCATTACTGATGAAATGTACAGTTTTTCGACTTTTTCGTGACCAATTGAGGAGGTGTAATATTCCAATGTTCGTTCTATCTGGCGGGCCAACCTTTCCCATACCGGAAAAATCATTTCCAATATTTCTTCCTCTCTTAAACTGCAACCGGCATCAGTATTGCTCAATTTTTCCGCGTCGGGGCTCAGACTAAAAAGAATTTTTTTTGTTTCATCTTTTTCCAGTTTTAAATGCGGTGTTTTTTCTAAAACCGAATCGGCTATTGCTTCCATCATGCTGCTGGTACCGGCTTTAATTCCGCGAGTCATCACGAGATTATCTTTACTATATATATCGATGCGGGAAAAATCACTGCCGATAAACAAACTGGCGAAAGTTCCTTCGCTTGGCGGCATCCATTTTGATCGAAAAATATTTTGAATAGCAAAAGGAGCTATGGTAATTCCGGTGAGAGGCACTCCTATATTCGAAAATAAATCCTTAACTTTTTCGACCTCCGTTTTTGGCGCCGTGTAAACCATGACTAAATATTTGAAGATGCCCTGGTCAACAATTTCGCCTTGCAGTTCAAAATCGAAAATAGAATCTTTTTCATCTATGGAAATTTCTTTTTTGGCCGTCCAGTAGATAACATTCTCCAACTGCTTTTTGGGAACATGCGGAATTTTTATATACTGGACATTCACCTCGCCAGCCGGCATCATTGTCCATATATTGCAGTCGGCGATCGATCCGCAAAAAGCAACAAGCGATGATTTTAGAAGCAAGTTAAATTCCGGTGAACCTTTAGATGTCAAATGAGCATATTGGATTATCTTTTGGTCAGCTAAAACAGGCCTGCCGTCAGAAGATTTTATCGTCTTCGTCAGACCAATAAATTCCTGGCCAATATCAACTCCGACAGTGAAACGCTTTTTATCGGACATGCCCTTATATATTGAAATATTTGCTGTTTTTGCCGATTTTTTTGGAGATAAAGACAGCTTCGGCTTACCCACTTGACCGGGATACCCTTCATTTTTGCCACGGATGACATTGAGAAGTTTTTCTGTTGAGTTTATATCGTCTGTGCTGGCCAAAAAACTCTCCTTATATCGAAATATTTTAAAGTGTCGCTTTTTTATAGATTTTACATAATTTTGTTAATTTTATCAATATATTTCTGTTAATGCAACATATTTTGTAGGTGTTCTTCATTTTTTTTAAATTTTGTTTTTAGTTGATTTTACTGGCTGATTTTTCGAAAAAGGCCGGAGAGATTTACTAACTTGATCCTTGGAAAACTCGGGGCGAGTTTAAATCTTTATTATTATTATTTAAATTTAGAAAAGGAGCTAGCCTGATTAAAATAAGCTAACACCTCTATTAAATTTGGAGGCGGCATCCGGATTTGAACCGGAGAATAACGGTTTTGCAGACCGCTGCCTTAGCCACTTGGCTATGCCGCCATAAAAAATGGAGCGGGCGAACGGATTTGAACCGTCGACGTCTACCTTGGCAAGGTAGCACTCTACCGCTGAGCTACGCCCGCTCATTGAAAAGGATGAGCAACTATAATAAAAAGAACACTCTTGTCAATAAAAAAATATAAATAGTCTTAGAAGTAAGGTAATCTTAAGTTTTAATATTGCCCATAAATTCATTCAACGCCTGAATATATTCATTCTGACCTGTAAAAAAATATCATCACGACCTGCATCGGGTATTTTAAAAAATTTTTTATTTGTGGAATTAACGGCGGCAAATAACATCTCGGCCTGATTAATAGGGATCAAGAAGTCGTCTTCGGCATGAATGATAAGTATGGGCTTAGAAAAGCATTTGATTTTTTCATCATTGCCAAAGCCGTCTCTTTCTTCAATATTGAAATAATCAGTATCTACTCCCATCTTTCTCACAAGCGGCAAAATATAGGCGAATCCGCTTTCAATAATCACGGTTTCCCCAGTGATTCACAAAATTATCCTTCTGCACGGTAGCGATAGAATTTTATGAAATAATCCAGGCCGGAATAAATCGTCAGGAAAAAGGCCACATAGAGAATAACCATACCCACAACATGGGCATCAACACCAAAAATCGAATAATGGGCTATTAGCGCTGTTACAGCGATGATCTGCGCACAAGTTTTTTGCTTTCCTAAACGGCTGGCTTGAATAAAAATGCCTTCGCCGGAAGCAACACTCCGTATCCAATCAACAAGTAAATCTCTTATAATCGTTATGGCCACAATCCACGCCGGTATACGGCCAATGGGAATCAACAATATCATGGCTGTATTAATTATTAGTTTATCGGCTATCGGGTCAAGAAATTTACCCAGGGTTGTAATCATTTGATACTTTCTAGCAACATATCCATCGACAAAATCGGTGAATGAAGCGAGAAGAAATATTGCAGCTAAAATTAAGCTCCAGAATTTTCCGGGGGATGAAAGCAAAATAAAAAGAAACGGAACAACGCTAATTCTCATCAACGTTATTGTGTTGGGCAGATTGAAGATTTCACGCTTTTTGACCATTGTTTATATCCTAAAACAATAATTACTTTCACTTATTTGGAACTTTTTTCCAATCTCCCAAAAATAATTCTATCCCTTTATCTGTCAAAGGATGCTGAACTAATTGAGCGATTACTTTAAAGGGAATAGTAGCAATGTGCGCGCCCATTAAAGCGGCATCCAAAACATGCCGTGGATGGCGGATGCTGGCCACAATGATTTCTGTTTCATAACCATAGTTATCATAGATAGTTAGAATCTGTTCCACCAATTCCATGCCATCGTGAGCAATATCGTCAAGGCGTCCAACAAAGGGGCTGACATAACGGGCGCCTGCTTTCGCAGCCATCAGCGCCTGCAAAGGAGAAAATATTAAAGTCTGATTGACGTCGATACCCGCTTCGGCAAACATTTTAGTCGCCTTTAATCCTTCCGTACAAAGAGGCACTTTTATGACAACATTATCTCCCAGTTGTGCCAGTTTCTTGCCTTCGGCAAACATGGCTCTTGCCTCCTGACTTACTACTTCCAAACTTACCGGACCTTCCACATTTTTTAGTATATCTTTAACGACGACTTCAAAACTTTTTTTCTCTTTAGCAATCAGCGATGGATTCGTAGTAACGCCGTCAACCATTCCCAGGTGAAGACCTTCCTTAATTTCCTCGATATTGGCGGTATCAATAAAAAACTTCATAACTCCCCCTAATATATTTACCTGTTTTTTTCTGACTCATATTTATCGCAGCATCGCTTACTGCAAAAGTATCGGGTATTACCAGCTATTTGTTTCCTGTAGGCCTGGCTTAAAGGTATGTATGTATGACAGGCAAGATCCTCAACCAAGTCTTCTCCGGAAGACGTGGATGTAGGAAAATGGTAATTTCTAATTTCTGCCAATTTCAATTGCCGTATAGCTTTAAACAACTTATACACCAAATAAAATAAGATTATAAATACTAAAAAACGTAAAAAATACATAAGCCCCTGCCGGATGTTTTTCTATTTTTTGATCATTTCGACAATTTTAGTATCGGTTAAGCGATCTCTTAATCCCCGGATAGAAATGCCAAATACCGGATGAATGAAATAAGAAGCGATTTCATATAGTGGTTCCAGAACAAACCGCCGTTTATGGATTTCCGGATGGGGTACGACTAAATCGATCTCCCGGATCACATCCTGCCCATAAAAAAGTAGGTCAAGATCAATAATTCTCGGGCCTCCTTTAGTCTTCCGTTTACGGCCCATGTCCCCTTCAATTTTTCTTAATGCCTGCAATAGATCGCGGGCAGATAGTGATGCTGTTATCTCGACCACGGCATTTATGAAATAATTTTGTTTCTCAATTCCTATAGGTTCAGTTTTATAGAAAGATGATATCTGTGTTGGGTTAATTCCATTTATCCGGGAGAGGCTCTCTATGGCATACCTGCAGTTTTGCAGAGTATTGCCTAAATTAGAACCAATTCCAATATAACAAATAATGCCATTCAAATTTCTTAAAAGCCTTAGTTTACTCTCATCCCCTTAATCCTAAAACATCTTGCATATCGTATAAGCCATTTTCTTGATTGACAATCCACTTAGCCGCACGAATTGCGCCTTTGGCAAAATTATCGCGGCTGTGGGCGCGATGAATAAATTCCAGCCGCTCTCCTATTCCGCCAAAAATTACCGTGTGTTCACCGACGATATCACCGGCACGAATTGTCTGGAGTCCTATTTCTTTTTTGTGCGCTCACCGATCAATCCCCGGCGCGTATAAACTCCTACTTTTTCCAGATCACGCCCCAGCTTGTCGGCAATAACTTGAGCCATTTGCATCGCGGTGCCGCTGGGAGCGTCTTTTTTTAAATGGTGGTGAGCTTCAACAATTTCCACATCATAATCATCATTAAGAATCCCGGCACAGTATTCCAATATTTTCAGCATAACGTTTACGCCAACACTCATATTGGGGGCCAATACACAACGTGTATTTTTTGCCAATTCTTTGACTTTTTTCATTTCGACGGCAGTAAATCCCGTAGAACCGATCACAATCGCCCGATTTTTTTCTCCTGCAATTTTTAAATAATTGAGAGAAGCTTCATGATTCGTAAAATCAATAACAACATCGGCTTCTTCAATACAACTGGTTAATTTGTCGCAAGCTAAAACACCTGTTCTACCCAAGCCGAGTCCTTGGCCAATATCACGGCCAATAATGGGATGCCCTGCTACCTCCACCGCAGCTACGACATTGATCTCCTCCATCATGGAAATGAGACTGATAATTCTCCCTCCCATTCTTCCACCGGCTCCGGTAACAACAGCTTTAACCATACAATCATCTCCTTAAATTATTAATTATTTATGGCAAGATAATTAAATCAGGGCATAATCAACCATAACCTTTTTTAGCTTTTCGAAATTAGCCTCGGCCATTTTACAAAGGGGTAACCTATATTCATACTTTATTTTACCCATCAGTGCCAGCGCCGCTTTAACGGGAATGGGATTGACTTCAATAAAAAGCGCGTCAATTAACTTGCTCATCTTATGATGGAGAGCTTTCGCCCTGACCATGTCGCCAGCAGCAAAGGCATCAACCAATCCGGCCATATCTGCCGGTGCTACATTCGAGATAACAGAAATAACACCCACACCACCCATCACCATTAACGGCAAAGTGAAAATGTCGTCACCGGATAAGACAGCAAAATCATTACCGCAGAGATTAATAACATCACTCATTTGCTTGATGGAGCCGGAAGCCTCTTTTATGCCGACGATATTTTTTATTTTCGCCAATTTGGCGACCATTTCGGGCATGAGATTCACACCGGTACGGCTGGGTATATTATATGGTATTACCGGAATAGGAACGTTTTCGGCAATAGTTTTAAAGTGCTGATAAAGTCCTTCTGGAGTGGGGCGGTTATAATATGGGCAGACGATAAGCGCGGCATCAGCACCGGCTTTATAAGCATGAGCTGTCAAACGCAAAGCCTCGGCAGTGCTGTTTGATCCGGTACCGGCAATAACCGGCACCCTCTTCTTAACGGCATTAATGGTGATTTCTATAACCCGGTCGTGCTCTTCATGGGAAAGGGTCGCCGACTCACCGGTAGTGCCGCAGGGCACAATTCCGTCTGTTCCATTAACGATTTGAAATTCAATAAGCTCGCGCAAAGCTTCTTCATCGATTTGACCATTTTTAAATGGTGTAACTATAGCGACTATTGCTCCCTTAAACATCAAAAATTCTCCTCATATTTTTCCCCATTAAAATTTGCCTCTGCCCCGGAAGCTTCCCGACAAAGTCCGCCATCATCACAAAGCATCAAGCGGTAATTGTAGGTTTTACCCCGCTCGACTTTCTTATCCGTGAAATTAAAACTTTTATTTTTTTTGTCCTCCGGCGCTGGTTCCTTGACAGGTACTTGTCCGATGCGTTCAAATTTTCTCGGACAATCCTTGCATTCATTTCCGGCGCTGCCGACTTCGCTTTTTTCTATGTTTATATAATTAATTAATCCGCTTTTATCGTAAAAATCCCATTTTAAGATTATACTGTCGTCCGCTGAAACTGCTATCAAATTCTTTACAGTTTGTTGATAGTCAGGGCTGACGCTTAAGGAAACAGGATTACCTTTCAGGCCGCAACCCATAATAAAGACCAATAATATACAACAGTAAGAAATTCTATATTTTACCTGAGCTATTTTCAATTTCCTTGATCCTTTCCCACACGGCCGCTTCCGCCGTTCCCCCCTGATGCCGGCGAGAATTGACCGCATTTTCCAGTTTAATAACATCCTGAATATCGGAAGTAAATCCGCTGTAATACTTCTTATAATCTTCCAGCTTTAATTCTGCCAATTCTTTTTTATTTTTTATGCAGTAAGCGATTACCTTCCCTACTATTTCATGCGCTTTACGGAAAGGCACGCCTTTTTTGACCAGATATTCTGCCACATCGGTTGCCGTAGAAAAACCACCCTGCGCCGCTGTATGCATTTTTTCTTTATTAAACTTAGTATGTTTAATCATTTCCGTGAAAATTGACAAACACTCTTTGAGAGTATCCACACAGTCAAATAGCGGTTCCTTATCTTCTTGCAAATCGCGGTTATAGGACATGGGCAAACCTTTAAGTAGTGTCATTATCGCGAAGAGGTCTCCATAAACCCGCGCCGTTTTTCCTCTGATCAACTCCGCCACATCCGGATTCTTCTTCTGCGGCATAATGCTGCTGCCGGTCGTATAGGCATCGGATATTTCGACAAAGCCGAACTCATCGGATGCCCATAAAATTAAATCCTCACAAAAACGGCTCAAGTGCATCATCGTTAGCGCTGCCGAAAAAATAAATTCCGCAATGAAGTCGCGATCGGCAACCGTATCCATACTGTTTTTGCTTATTGCCGGAAAATTCAATAGTTTTGCCGTTCGGCTACGGTTGATCGCCAGAGTTGTGCCGGCAAGAGCTGCTGCCCCTAAAGGTGAAATGTTGACTCTGGCTCTACATTCCTGCATTCTCTGTACATCTCGCACAAACATTTCTCTAAACGCTAAAAAATAGTGGGCGAGTAAAACCGGCTGAGCCTTTTGCATGTGCGTATAGCCGGGCATGATTGTTTTGATTTCATTTTTCGCGAGTTTTACTAATTGCAGCTGCAACTCACAAACAGATGAAGAATTGCATCAATTTCCTCCCGCAAAAACAGCCGGATATCCAAAGAAATTTGATCGTTGCGGCTGCGCGCAGTATGAAGCTTTCCCCCGGTTTCGCCAATACGCTTGACCAATTCTTTTTCTATGGCCATGTGAATATCTTCATCAGACGCGCTAAAAGTCAATTTGCCTTTTTCTATGTCCTTTAAAATATCTTTGAGCACCTTTACAATTTGCCTTGCTTCCGTGCGGGACATTATTCCCTGATCGGCGAGCATCGTCACATGAGCAATAGATCCTTCAATATCATAAAGGTAGAGCCGTTGGTCGTAGTGAATGGATGAAGTGAATTTCTCCACATTTTTCGCTGTGGCTCTCTGAAATCTTCCGCTCCATGGTTTTTTCCCGTCCGCCATGAATTCATCTCCGCATTGTTAGCGTTTATTTTTTAAAATATTCTGGATTCTCAGCCGTAATCCATTGAGCCTGATGAATCCCGTCGCATCCTGCTGGTTGTAAACCTGATCTTTCTCAAAAGTAGCAAAGGCTTCGCTGTAAAGCGAATGAGGCGATTTGCGTCCGACGACAATGCAGTTGCCTTTATATAATTTCAACCGCGCCGTGCCCGTAACATTTTCCTGTGTCGCATCAATATAAGCCTGAAGCGATTTCATTTCCGGTGCATACCAAAAACCGTTATAAACCAGCTGGGCATATTTAGGTATCAGCGAATCCCGCATGATCATCACTTCTCGATCCATCGTAATGGATTCCACCGCTCGATGCGCAGCCCACAGCACTGTTCCTGCCGGGAGTCTCATAGACTCCTCTTGATTTCATTCCGACAAAGCGGTTTTCCACCATATCCACCCGGCCGATGCCGTTTCCACCGGCAATTATATTCAGATGATCCAAGAGTTTTGCCGGAGACATTTTTTTGCCGTCTACAGCTACAGGATTTCCTTTTTCAAAATCAATTTCCACATAAGTCGGTTTATCCGGCGCGGCTCTGGGGAGATTTAGTCAGTACAAATATATCTTCCGGAGCCTCGGCCCAGGTGTCTTCCAGAATTCCTCCTTCATGCGAAATATGCAAAAGGTTGCGATCCGAACTGTAAGGTTTAGCTTTAGTCAGAGGAAGGGGAATCTTGTATTTTTCGGCATAATCAATCATGGATTCCCGGGAATTGAATTTCCAGTTGTCATCCCGCCAGGCGGCAATGATTTTGATCGCGGGATTCAACGCAATATAAGTAAGTTCGAACCTGACCTGGTCATTACCTTTGCCTGTTGCCCCGTGGGAAACTGCATCCGCCTGTTCCATCTTGGCGATTTCGATTTGTTTTTTGGCTATCAAAGGCCGGGCCAGCGACGTGCCCAAAAGATACGTTCCTTCATAAATGGCATTGGCGCGCAGCGCCGGAAAGACAAAATCTCGGGCAAATTCTTCCTGTAAATCTTCTATATATATTTTACTGGCTCCGGTATTGATTGCTTTTTCTTTCAGCCCGATAACTCTTCTTTTTGTCCCAGATCGGCGGCAAAACAAACTACTTCACATTTGTAAGTTTCAATCAGCCAGCGTCAGGATAACCGAGGTATCCAGCCCGCCCGGAATAAGCCAAAACAACTTTTTTAATTCCTCCTGACAATTTCGTTTCCTCCTATAGTAATATCTCCAAGATTGCCTTTTGCACATGCAGACGGTTTTCCGCTTCATCAATAACAACGGAATGCGGTCCGTCAATGACATCGGCGGAAATTTCTTCTCCGCGATGCGCCGGCAAACAATGCATCACTATAACATCTTTTTTCGCTTCCTTTACAAGGCTTTTGTTTATTTGGTAATTTTTAAATATTTTTTTTCTTTTCTTGTTCTCGGCCTCCTGGCCCATACTCGCCCAGACATCGGTATACAGAACATCCGCATTTTTGCGGCTTCCATTGGATCATGATAAAGCGTAATGCCTTCATTGGATTCCTTCAGCCCTTTGGCCATAATGTTTCATCCGGTTCATAACCTTGAGGACAGGCCAGGGCCAATTAAACGGCAATCTCGCCGCGGCTTCAATCCACTAGTTGGCTATATTATTGCCGTCGCCAATATAAGCAACTTTGAGCCCTT
Source organism: uncultured delta proteobacterium (assembly GCA_963730275.1). Taxonomy (GTDB): domain Bacteria; phylum Desulfobacterota; class Syntrophia; order Syntrophales; family Smithellaceae; genus UBA4810. The sequence goes on from CAVSRI010000009.1 coordinate 33,310, forward strand.
CATAAGAACCTTTCTTTTCTATAATCGTAAACAAATCACTCAGAATCTGACAGGGATGTAATAGATCGGTCAAACCGTTGATTACGGGAATTGTAGCATAACTGGCAAGTTCTTCGACGTTCTCTTGGGCAAAGGTTCGAATCATGATGCCATTTAAATAACGCGACATCATCGGGCGCCGAATCGGCAATAATTTCGCCGCGGCTTATTTGCGTATCGCGGGAATTTAAAAATAAGGCAATACCGCCCAATTGATACATGCCGACTTCAAAGGAAATTCTTGTCCGTGTCGAAGACTTATCAAAAATCATCCCCAGAGTTTTTCCTTTTAACGACGCGTGCGGCTTTCCTTCTTTTAAATCCTTCTTCAGTCTCTTGGATTTTTCCCAAATCAGTTCAAAGTCAGCCGGTTCCAGTTCGTAAATGCTTAACAAATCCTTTTTCATTTACCCTCCATCGCTTCATCAAGAATATTGATTGCCTGATCAACATCCTGATTGTGGTAATAATCAGCGGCGGCACAAACCGCAGTGTCTTGCCGCCGGTGCAATTAATGAGTAATCCTCTTTTCAGGCATTCATTCACGATATCAGCGCCTTCGATATTGAGCCACAGGCCAACATCAATCCCCTGCCCCGGACTTCCTTAATAATCTTATGCTTCACTGCAGCTTTTTCAATTGAGACAAGAAAATAGTCACCCGCTTTTGCAGATTTCTAATAGACCTTCCTGCAGAATAGTTTTTAGCAGTGGCATTAGCCGCCGCCATAGCCAAAGGATTACCGCCAAAAGTAGAAGCATGATTGCCGGGAGCTAAAAGCTTGGCAATTTTATCCGTCGCCAGCATTGCCCCTACCGGGAAACCATTGCCCAAAGCTTTGGCCAAAGTCATTATATCCGGTTTAATTCCCGAATATTCATAGGCAAACAGTTTCCCTGTACGGCCGATGCCCGTTTGAACTTCATCCACAATTAATAAAATTTTGTGCCGATCGCAAATCTCCCGCACTTTCGAATAAATATTGAGCATCCGGAATATTGACGCCACCTTCACCTTGAATCGGCTCAACCATTATACCGCAAGTTTTCTCCGATATAGCCGCTTCCAGTGCCTGCAAATCATTAAAGGGCACATATTTAAAACCTTCCAAGAGTGGTGTAAATCCAAATTGAAATTTTTCCTGTCCGGTAGCGGTAATTGTGGCCATAGTCCGGCCATGAAAAGAATCTTTCATGGTGATTAGTTCGAATTTATCGCCTCCCAAGTTTTCATGGGCGTATTTCCGTGCCAGTTTTATCGCCGCTTCGTTTGCTTCCGCACCGCTGTTGCAAAAAAACACTTTATCCGCAAAAGAATTCTCCACAAGCAGATGCGCTAATTGCGCCTGCGGTTTCGATATAATACAAATTGGAAACATGCGTCAAATTTTCCAGCTGATCTTTGACTGCGGCAATAACCTGGGGATGAGAATGACCCAAATTGCAAACGGCAATCCCCGCGGCAAAATCAAGATATTCCTTGCCGTTTACATCCCATACCTTTTGACCTAAGCCTTTTACAATGACTACAGGAAATCGTTTATAAGTATTCATTATATATTTATCGGCCAAAGCCATTATTTCTTTTTCTTTCATTCTTGTTAACCAGTCTTTTTTGTTTTTTAATTATAGAACTATTTCCGTACCTATTCCTTTATCAGTAAATATTTCCAGCAGGATGGCATGTTTCAACCGGCCATCGATAATATGCGCTTTTTTCACTCCGGCTTTAAGCGCTTTCAGGCAGCATTTAACTTTAGGAAACATCCCGCCTTCAACAATACCGTCGTCAATTAACTTCAATGCTTTTTTATCGTTCATTGCATTAATCAGCTTTTTGTCCTTATCCATTACACCCTGCACATCGGTTAACAGTAAAAGTTTTTCCGCCTGCAAGGCTGCCGCGATTTCTCCGGCCACGACATCGGCATTTATGTTATAGGTTTCGCCTTCATCGCCTATTCCTGTGGGCGCGATAACCGGAATAAACCCATTTTGGTTAAGGATAGAATCAATTGCGAATTGATGCTCTTTACCTTACCCACCAGACCGATATCAATAATTTCCGGACGGCGTGTTTTTAGCTTTTCCTCACTTAAAAAATATTTTTCTGCGCTTGATCAGATTGCCGTCTTTGCCGCTCAATCCGACGGCATTGCCGCCATGCCGGTTGATCAAGCCGACAATTTCTTTGTTGACCTTCCCCACCAGAACCATTTCCACGATATCCATCGTTTCTTCATCGGTGACCCGCATACCCTGAATAAACTTGGATTCCTTTCCCAGCTTCTTAAAAAGTCACCAATCTGCGGACCGCCGCCATGAACTACAACAGGATTAATGCCGATATATTTCATCATGACGACATCCTGGGCAAATTTATCTTTTCAGTTCATCGTCAACCATGGCATGACCGCCGTATTTGATGACTATTGTTTTATTATAAAATCGCCTGATGTAAGGCAGAGCCTCCAAAAGAATTTCCGCCCTTTCCATCGAATTTTAATATATTTTCCATTAAGCACTCCCTTATAAGATATACCTGCTTAAATCTTCATCTTCGACTGATATCATTCAACTTTTCTTCCACATATCTGGCGTCAATTTTTATTTCTTTTTCTTTCATATCCGGCGCTTCAAAGGAAATATCATCCAACAATGTTTCCATAATCGTATAGAGCCTTCTTGCGCCAATATTTTCTGTTCTCTCATTAACCAGCGTCGCAATTTCGGCGATAGCGGCTATGGCATCTTCTGTAAAAAATAATTTTATGCCTTCCGTAGCCATCATTTCCGTATATTGCTTAACTAAAGCATTGTTCGGTTCGGTGAGTATGCGGATAAATTCCTCTTTGCCCAGCGAATCAAGCTCCACGCGAATCGGGAAACGTCCTTGCAACTCCGGAATCAGATCGGAAGGCTTGGAAGCACTGAACGCTCCCGCGGCAATAAAAAGAATATGATCAGTTTTCACCATTCCATAACGGGTATTGACATTGGAGCCTTCCACGATGGGCAGCAAATCCCTCTGCACACCTTCTCGCGAAACATCCGGACCGTGCGGCGCATCACTGCCGACAATTTTATCAATTTCATCCAGAAATATTATCCCCGACTGCTCAACTCTTTCCATGGCAGTTTTAGTCACTTTGTCCATATCGATCAGCTTTTGCGCTTCTTCTCCCGCCAGTATTTCCAGAGCTTCCGGCACTTTAACGGTTCTTCTTTTCTTTTTTTGCGGGAATACATTTCCCAACATGTCTTTGATATTGAGCCCCATGTCTTCCATTCCTGCCGCCGAAAATATTTCAATCATCGGACCGCTTCTGGCTTCGGTAACTTCCAATTCCACTATCCGACTGTCGAGCTTGCCATTCTTTGAGCTGCTGCCTCAATTTCTCCCGCGTGGCATCGTACTTCTGCGACTGCTCTTCAGTCGTTGCAATGTTTTCGTGACAATCGCATCGGATTCGTCAGCATATCACTTACTTTTTTTCCGCAGGCCTTGGCGGAAGCAACAGATCCAGCAGTCTTTCTTCCGCGATTTCGGCAGCTTTGGCGCGCACATTTTCCTGTTCTTCCGATTTAGCCATATTAATGGACAAGCTCAACCAAATCACGAATCATCGATTCCACATCGCGTCCGACATAACCAACTTCCGTAAATTTGGAGCTTCCACTTTTAAAAACGGTGAATTATCCAATTTGGCCAGCCTGCGGGCAATTTCAGTTTTGCCAACGCCTGTCGGGCCGATCATGATAATATTTTTTGGTGAAATTTCATCAGCCAGTTCTTTCGAAACATTTTGTCTGCGCCATCTGTTGCGCAGGGCAATGGCCACGGCTCTTTTGGCATCAGCCTGGCCGATGATATGCTGATCTAAGTTTTTCCACTATTTCCCGGGGTGTTAACCCATCATTGTATCATATTGATCCTATTCCTTACCTTTGTTCTTTTTTGTTTCTTTTGTCCTTTGTTGCAGCTTCGACTATCTATTTCTTCCACTGTTATATGATCATTAGTATAAATACAAATTTCTGCCGCTATTTTCATGGCTTCTTTCGCAATTTCCGTTGAAGACAAATTAGTGTGACGCACCAGAGCGCGCGCCGCCGCCTGCGCAAAAGGCCCGCCTGAACCAATAGCCATGACATCATCATCGGATTCAATCACATCGCCATTTCCGGAAATGATCAGGGAATGATCTTGGCTTACAGCAATCATCAGTGCTTCCAGATGCCGCAGCACGCGGTCGGTACGCCAATCCTTCGTCAATTCCACTGCCGCTCGCAGCAAGATTGCCGTTATATTGCTCCAGCTTTTGATCGAAACCGATCAAACAAAGTAAAGGCATCGGCCGTAGCTCCGGCAAACCCGACAATAACTTCGTCATTATAAAGCCTGCGTACTTTGCGGGCGCCATGTTTTAAAATGGTCGTATCCAATGTAACCTGACCATCACCGGCAACCGTTATTTTACCATTATGTTTTACTGCCAATATGGTTGTGCCTCTTAATCATTCATTTTTTCTCCCTTAAAATCATGCATTTTAGCCTATCACTATCTTCAAATTATGTTTCTTTTGCTCGCGGATGAGCTTTGTCATAAATTTCCATCATCCGGTTAATATTTACCGCCGTATATTTCTGTGTTGTAGAAAGGCTCTCATGTCCCAGCAATTCCTGAATCGACCGCAAATCCGCACCGGCATTTAAAAGATGTGTAGCAAAACTATGCCGCAATGCATGCGGACTGATCTTACGACCAATGCCGCTTTTCACTGTTATTGCATCAACTATCCGGGCAATGCTCCTTGTCGTTATCCTTTTCCCTGTACGTTTAAGAACAGAGGATTTTTAAAAACTTATCCGCATCAGTTTTTTCTTGGCTCTGCTGTTTTCTTTATATATTCTTCAATTGCCTTGCAGGGCTCTCTGCCACCGGAACTATTCTTTCTTTTTTCCCTTTCCCGCGTAATTTAACCAGCGCCTGATTAAAATCAAAATCGGTCACATTTAGCCCGGCCAGTTCACTTAAGCGCAATCCGGAAGAATAAAACAATTCCAGCATCGCCTGATCACGCAAACCTGAAACCGAATTATCGCCTTGGGCGTCCAAAGTTGAAACGCCTCGTCCACCGAAAGAAAAGTAGGCATATATTTTTCTATTTTCGGCGTCTGGACCATTTCCGCCGGATTACTATTAATTTTTCCGTCACGTAATAAATACTTATAAAAAGACCGTGAGTGAAGATATCTTGCGATTCACTGTAACTTTTTTCACTTTTTGCCGATATAAAGATAACTCAAATATGCGCGAATAGTTTCCGGCTCCACGTTAATTACTTCCATCATTTCTTTTTATAAAATGTTGCTTTGCAGAAAGCTGGTAAATTCCTGAACATCCGCAATATAAGCTTTTTGCGTGTGCGTAGAAACATTGTCGTTTCGTACTTTCAGAGTATAGTTTGAAAATCATCCGAATAAGGTTTTCCCATATACTCTTACATTTTATATTTGCCAAAATCTTCCGCAGAAAGATTTTCCAGAAATTCCTTAATCTTATCTTCTTTCAATTTATCCAAATCACTTATTTTAATTCCGAAATCAACACTGCGCGATTTTTCAATGACGCTTCATCGACAAATATGGGCGCATGCGCGCGCAGGGCCAGAGCAATAGCATCGCTGGGACGGGCATCAATTGTAAAATTCTGCCCTTCTCTACTTAAATAAATATTGGCAAAAAAAGTATTATTGCGAATATCCGCGATTACTATTTTACTTACTGTCACATTTAAAACTTTCAAACATTCATTAAACAAATCATGGGTCATAGGCCGGGAAAAAGCTATTTTTTCCAGCTCTGTGGCAATAGCGCTGGCTTCAAACAAACCGATCCAGATCGGAATAGCTTTATTTTCCTGCATAGTTTTTCAATATTACGATGGGCGTATTGGTAATGGGATCAATTGTTAATCCCGAAACCTTCATTTCAATTAACATTACCAACCTCCTTAATTCTCAATTATTTCTCCTCTTAAAGAATGCAAATAAGCTTTGGATATTTTTACATTTACCAGCTTCACCTATTAATTCCTGTTTGCCCTTAAAATTAACAATTTTCCAGGAGCGGGTTCTTCCTGTCAAATCACTTTCCAAATTTTTGCTTTTTCCTTCCACCAGTAATTCCTGTCGGCTTCCTTCCAAAGCTGTGTTTTTTTCCAGAGTATATTTATCCTGCAGCGCCTGCAATTGCTTGAGTCTTCTTAGTTTTTCACATTCTTCAATTTTCCCTGCAAACTTTTGGGCCGCAGTCCCTTTTCTTTCAGAATACTTAAACGAAAACAAGGAATCAAACCTGATTTTTTCCATCATGTCAATTGTTTCTTGATAGTCATTTTCTGTCTCTCTGCGGAAAGCCAACAATGATATCTGAAGTAATGCTTATCGGCGGACAGACTTCTCGCAAACGATCAACTTTGGCCATGTATTCTTCGACGGTATATCCTCTATTCATTAATGCCAATACCCGGTTTGATCCGGATTGTACCGGAAGGTGAATGTGTTCGCATAATTTTTCTTCTTGGGCAAAACAATCGATTAACTCTTCGGAGAGATCACGCGGATGCGAGGTTGTAAACCGAATCCTCGCGATGCCGGATATCTTGCCGATTCTTTTAATTAGCGTAGCGAAATTCACCTCGTTATCTATATTTTTGCCGTAAGAATTGACATTTTGTCCCAAGAGCGTAACTTCCTGGATACCGCAATCAACCAGCTTTTTTATTTCGTCGATGATATCTTCCGGTGTCCGGCTCACCTCCCGTCCACGCAAATAAGGAACGACGCAATAGGCGCAGAAATTATTACAGCCCTGCATAATAGTAACAAAAGCGCTGACTGCGCCCTTTTCCGGTGGAGCAAACATGCCTAATGGAATTTAGCGATTTCTGAAAATCAATTTGCATAATCTTTGCTTTTTTCTTTTTGCAATGTGCTGATTAACTCGGGCAATACGATGGATATTATGGGTGCCGAAGACCAGGTCAACTTGCGCCACTATTTTAAAAATCTTATTGCCTAAATGCTGCGCTAAACAACCACCGACACCAATAATCAGCGCTGGATTTTGTTCTTTTAATTTAATCAGCCTTCCTAATTCACTGAAAACTTTCTGCGCCGCTTTTTCCCGGATCGAACAGGTGTTGAGAAGAATCACATCCGCTGATTTCTTGTCATCGGTTGTCTTGTATCCAATACCGGCAAGCAAAGCCGCCATTTGTTCCGAATCATGAACGTTCATCTGACAGCCGAATGTTTCAATATATAAGTATTTATTTTTCATCTTTTTCATACCAAGTCGCATTCAAACGCTAACTTTGTTGGCTGCGCCTCGTCTGGCTCCTCAACGTATCTATGATACGCCTCGATCGTCCTCCTCCTTGCCGCCTCGTTATCCTCTGAATGCAACATGGTATCAGTTTTAATTATTTAAATTGAGGCTTAATATTTCAACATTAGTTAGTCAATAGGTTTTTGAGATTTTACAGGTGATTTTCTTTCTAAAAATATCAAGGATATACTATGTCATAATTGTGGACATAGGAAAAATCTGAATTGTCCAGAGTGAAAATTTAATCCCTATGTTTCAAATGGTTGGCAGGCCAATGAAAGGTTGATAATAACCAGTATGGTGTCCCCAAATTTAAAAGTGCTTGCTGAAAACACCTACAAAGTTTCAGCAGTGGGAATTCACATAAACTGAGTATTACGGACGGAAAGAGAGTAAACAACTTGGATTAGCCGCGAACGAGAAACCTCACAGAAAACGCGTCGGCCGAATATGTTGTTAAGGCTTAAATACCTACCTCACCTCATTAAAATATAATTGTTCTTGATGATTGTCAAAAATTTTCTGGGCTTCTTCCTTTGTTAATACCCCTCTGACTTTTTTAGCACCAAATGAAATAATTACTGTAGCTGGTGTTCCTTTTTCCAGAAATTCGCCGGGTGTAAAAGTTTCCTTCGTACCATCGATACCACCATTTTGTTCAATATTCCAAGCTCCAACTACAAGAATTTTTGATTCAGGATTAACAGTAAAGACTCTATTTTTCGTATTCAGCATATGTCTCTTGTTTGTGGGTATAAAGGCAAGGTTTCTAAATTCGGAAATTTAATAATTGCTTCACAGTCTATGGCTGGACGTGAACCTTTATTTTCTATCACTATTTCAATAGCTGAGAAATTAGTTTTCCATTGATCCTGGCCGATTTTACGGCTACCATTGATCGCTGGACGATCTGAACAACCTTTAATCTAGGTTGGTCATAAAGTTGCGCTATACCAGTGAGCGTAACGCCTGTAATTGTGATCACGATTGAAAGCCATTTTATTGATCGGTCATAATATTCTTTACTACGTAACCAATGTAAATGAAGGCAACGAGTTTGATTACTATCGTGATTCAAGCAAAAAATCATTCACGATAATCTTCTCCAAATTTACCAAGTTTATGATTATCATATCATAAACATTGGATAAATAAAAACCTCGTTATTTCGAGTTTAAAGGATGGATAGCATCAAAAGCATCGATGCTTGACCTCAGTCAAAAAGGAATACCATTTGAGAGAAAGTATCTGCGCGAAAAATCCCAAATGCTCACCTACAGGAAGTTATGATTCGTGATCATTTTTACACTTGCTGTCAAGTAAACTTGGTTCTATGGCAATTAATATTAGCTAATTCCGGGGACACCATGCTAGTTTTCTCTTGACAATGAATTCCGGGTAACTGCTTCACAAAATAAATTGCTTAACTTGCCAAATTCCTCAATGGAAAGTGTCTCACCGCGACGTTTGCCGTCAATATCAGCACAGGTGAGAACTTCTTTAATTTTTTCCTCTCCAACGTCCGCCAGTAACTTCGAATTCTTCAAATTATTAATCAGCATTTTCCTACGCTGGGCAAACGATGCCTTAACCAGTTGGGTAAAAAAAGCTGCATCAGCCAATTCCATTAAAGGCTTATCCAGAAAAGCACCCTTGATAACCGCGGACTCAACTTTAGGCCGGGGATAAAAACATGTTGCCGGAACATCAAATATTTTTTCCACCGAAGCAAACATTTGTAAAAGTACGGAGGGCACGCCATAGCTTTTATTATTGGGCTGAGCTGCCAGCCGCTGAACTACTTCTTTTTGCAGCATCAGGAGAAAAGAATGAATAGCTGCGCGGGAAGATAATAAGTGAAAAATCAAAGGGCTGGATATATTGTAAGGTACATTACCAATAACTTTAACTTTGGTTTTATATTTTTTTGACAGCGCCTTAAAATCATATTTCAATATATCGCCGCAATGAATTGCCACATTATCATAACCGGCCAATTTTTCTTTCAATACTTCGACTAAATTTTTATCTAATTCCACGGCAATTATTTTCCGTGCTTCCTGCGCCAAAATTTCCGTTAAGACACCGATGCCCGCACCAATCTCCAGCACAATATCTTCTTTGGTAATTTGGGCGGCAGCAGCTATTTTTTTAATGATGTTTTGATCCAGAAGGAAAGACTGGCTTAATCTCTTCCGCGGCTTAATTCCATAACGCTGGATAATTTCTTTTGGTGAAACCATGAATATCTCTAACTCGTAAGATTTAGAATATTATCCATTTTCGACGACCGTGTAAAAAGCTCCAGAGGCAAGGCGCGCAAAGCCTTCGGAGTGAGGCGTATTTCTACATACGTCGCAACGACGAAAGGCTGCGGCGCAACGAAGCAGTGAAACTTGAATTTCAGAAACGCAGTGAACTGAAATTCTCTAGTTGAACTGTCCCGCTTCAGCGGGGCATATGGACTTTTTACAAGGTCGCTAGCGGCCAGCGTGATATTGCATTCAAATCCAGTGGATCGCTGCGGCCGTCTTTCAGCATAATCTCGCCGATGGCCGCAATCATGGCCGCATTATCTGTGCACAAAATAGCAGGCGGTATGAATAATTCGATATTCTTTTTTGCCGCGGCCTCGGCAAACCGCTCACGCAACCTGCTATTGGCCGCCACTCCGCCGCAAACTACTACTTGTGCAATATTATTCTCTTCGGCTCCCCGAATAGTTTTATCAATTAAAACATCAATAATCGCTTCCTGATAGCTCGCTACAATATCCGGCAATTCATCAGCGGTAAAATCACAGCCGCGTTTTTTCAGCATGGTCAATAAAGAAGTTTTCAAACCACTGAAGCTGAAATCGGGCGAATTCTTCATCGCGCGGGGAAAAGCGACAGCTTGGCGGTTCCCTTTCTTAGCTATTTCATCGATGATCACTCCGCCCGGATATCCCAGATTAAGAAGCTTGGCCGCTTTATCCAGGGCTTCACCGGCGGCATCATCATAGGTCTGGCCAATCACTTGAAAATCATGATAGTTCTTCACCAGATAAACACTGGTATGCCCACCGGACACAACTAAGGCGACAAAAGGAAAAGAAGGCGCTCTTTCCGAGAGAAATGCCGCGGCTATATGCCCTTCCAGATGATTGACCCCGACTAACGGAATGTTCAGGGCATAAGCCAAAGCCTTGGCGGTGGACAATCCAATTAAAAGCGAACCAATCAGACCCGGCCCCCGGGTTACAGCAATACCTTCTATTTCCTGAAATGTGACGTGAGCATCCGCCATTGCTTGTCGTAAAACCGGATTAATTGCCTCAATATGTTTACGCGAAGCAATTTCCGGCACAATACCGCCATATTTACAGTGATCTTTGATTTGCGAAGCAATGACATTGGACAGTATTTTCCTGTTATCGACTACTGCCGCCGCGGTTTCATCACAAGATGATTCAATTCCCAAAACTATCAAATTTTATTCCTTACCGATAATTTTCTTTGCTAAAAAGATAAAATCTTTATATAAAAGCAATGACGTTTTGTAAACAAACTTTTGATAACCATTATTCGTCGGAAAATCATCAATGGAATTTAAAACAGATTTTTTAATTTTAGGCAGCGGCATTGCGGGTTTAAGTTTGGCCATCAAGGCTTCAACCCTGGGCAGTGTGGCCATCAGTCACAAAGAAGGAAAAATCGGAATCCAATACTAATTATGCTCAGGGCGGAATCGCTGCTGTTACCGATCAGACCGACAGCTTTGAAGATCATATTAACGATACACTGGTCTGCGGCGCCGGTCTTTGCAACAAAGATGTAGTCGATTTCGTCGTCAGAGAAGCTCCACCCCGCATTCAGGAACTAATCCAATGGGGAGTAAATTTCACAAAGTCGGAAGCGCCGCCTCATGCCTATGATCTGGGTCAGGAAGGAGGTCACAACCGCAGACGGGTACTGCATGCCAAAGATCTTACGGGAAGAGAAATCGAGCGGGCATTACAGGAAAAAGTCGCCCATTTAAAAAATGTAACCATTTATGAAAATCACATAGGCATTGACCTCATCATCGAAAGAGACCATGTCAGGTCGCGCCATGCGCAGTCTTGGAGCATACGTATTGGATATCAATAAAAATATGGTTCATACATATTGCGCAAAATATATAATTTTATCCACCGGCGGAGCGGGGAAAGTTTACCTGATCACAACAAACCCGGATATAGCGACCGGTGACGGAATTGCTATGGCGTATCGGGCCGGAGCGCAAATTTCCAATATGGAATTCATTCAGTTCCATCCGACATGTCTTTATCACCCTGAGGCCAAAGCTTTCCTCATCAGCGAAGCTGTCCGCGGCGAGGGAGGAATTCTTAAATTAAAAAACGGATCGACCTTCATGGAAAAATATCATTCCATGAAAAGCCTGGCCCCCCGCGATATTGTCGCCAAAGCTATTGACACGGAGATAAAAATATCCGGTGATGAATATGTTCTTCTCGATATCACCCATCGCGATCATGATTTCATAATTAATCGTT
>CAVSRI010000010.1:0-15147 GCA_963730275.1 uncultured delta proteobacterium
CTGTAATAATCAAAAAAGAAGCTGAACTCTAACTTACTGTATGATACAAATATGTCATTATGCTGAATAAAATAAATATCAGCACAGACAGACAAAAGCTAATAGTCTGTGCCGTTTTAACAGTTGTTACACTGGCTGTTTTTTGGCAAGTGACTGGCTATGATTTTATTAATCTCGATGATAATGATTACATAATAGGAAATAGTGTTATTCAACGCGGAATCACGCTGGACGGATTTTTTTGGGCATTCAGCACGAGATATGTCGACTTATGGAACCCTCTGGTCTGGCTTTCCTTCATGTTCGATTATCAACTCCATGGTTTAAACGCCGGGGGCTATCATCTGACCAATCTTATCCTGCATATTCTGAGCACTCTTTTATTGTTCTGGCTTTTCAACCGCATGACCGGAGCGATCTGGCGCAGCGCCTTTGTTGCGGCAGTGTTTGCCCTTCACCCACTCCATGTGGAATCGGTCGCCTGGATCGCTGAACGAAAAGATGTCCTGAGCGCGTTTTTCTGGATGCTGACTCTATGCCTTTATGTCTATTACACAGAAAAACCGGCTATCAGAAGATATCTGCTGGTTGTCTTTTCCTTTGTCTGCGCACTGATGAGTAAGCCGATGGTTGTTACACTGCCTGTAATTATGATTCTTCTGGATTACTGGCCGCTGGATCGTCTTCAATCGCAGAGAATCATGACAAATACACCGGCAGTTGTGTCTGTTGCCGCAAATCAAGGAAAAAAGAAAAACAAATTAAAAAAAGAAGCTCTGAAAAAAAATGTAACTGCACCCAATGACCGGAAATTGCCGGAAACTAAATTCGCGGGAATAATTCCATTATGGCAGTTGCTGGAAAAAATACCTTTTTTTATTTTGTCCATAGTTATTGTTATCATAACATTTCATAATCCGAATAATCCTGATGCCCCTTATTTAGAACAGCTTCCTCTTATTTCCCGGATCGCCAATGCGCCTGTCGCTTTTATGATTTATCTGGAAAAAACATTTTGGCCTCATGACCTGGCTATTTTCTATCCTTTTCCCGCTCAACTTTCCCTTTGGCAGGTTTCAGGAGCATCTTTACTGATTCTTGTTATCAGCGCCGCAGTCATTGTAATGATTAAACGAATGCCATATCTGTTTACCGGATGGATGTGGTACGCGATAACTATTGCCCCGGTCATCGGAATCATTCAGATATCGCTGACAGCGCCATACGCGATGGCCGACCGCTATCATTATCTGCCCTCTATCGGTCTTGCAGTTATGATGGCTTGGGGAATACCAGCTTTGGTTAAAAGTGAAGACGTAAGAAAAAAGATTTTATTTCCGGCAGGGACAATTTTTCTGGCCATCATATCGTTTTTATCCTGGAATCAATGCGGCTACTGGAAAGACAGTATCAATCTTTTTAGTCATACTTTGAAAGTTACTGATTATAATTGGTTCGTTTATAATAACAGGGGTGTAATCTATAAAGACCTCGGCAATTACAAGCAGGCGATTGAAGATTTAAACAGGGCAATTGAAATCAAACCAAATTATACAGAAGCCTATAATAACAGGGGTGTTGCTTATGCTCTCCTCAACAATTACAAGCAGGCAACTGAAGATTTAAACAGGGCAATCGAAAGCAAACCAGATTATGCAGAGGCCTATAATAACAGGGGTAATGTCTATGCCGGCCTCGGCAATTATAAGCAAGCGATTGAGGATTATGACAGGGCGATCGCAAACAATCCGGTTTATGTAGAAGCATATAATAACAGAGCTCTTGTTTATCTAAATCAGGGCGATAACATCTCAGGTTGTCGCGACGCTCGAAAGACATGTGAATTGGGGAATTGTACATTATTGGAAACCACAAGTGCCAGAGGATCATGCCGCCGATTTGTAAGGAGAACCCGGAACTGATTTCAAACGGTAATCCTCAATTTAGATGACCGCCAAATACTGAGGACTTGCAATATAGTATGCCAGAACTAATCGGTAACTAGACACTTCCATCGCGCTGTTTATATTTTATTGACATGCCAAACAGTTCTTCTTATACTCCCTTCAATATTTCTCAATGGCTTATCAAATGCGATTTTATAAGGAGACATTCATGCAATTCCCACATCTTTTTTCACCAATCACCATTAACGGTATGACCTTAAAAAATAGGGCGGTCATGCCGCCAATGGGCACTGGTTACGGCAATGCCGACGGCACGTGAGCGATCGTTTGTCGGTTATTTGTCGCGGCGGGCGCAAGGCGGCACAGGGCTGATAATTACCGAGATATGCGCGGTTGTTCCGCGTGGCAAGGGCTTTCCCAATGAGCTTGGCGTTTGGAGCGATGAGTTTATTCCGGGACTGGCGCGCATTCCGGTGGAGCTGCATCGCTACGGTGCAAAGGTTGCTCTGCAATTGCATCATGCCGGCCGCGAAACTTTTGAGACTGTGGCTGGGGCTGTGCCCGAAGCGCCTTCTGCCATACCCAGCGTTATACTGGGCCAGCCCTGCGAGGCTATGCCTCTGGAGCGCGTTCACGAAGTGATTGATGCGTTTGCCAAAGCGGCCGGCGCGCGCGTCAGGCGGGATTCGATGCCGTGGAGCTTCACGGCGCGCATGGATATTTATTGAATCAGTTTCTTTCGCCTTTTTCCAATCAGCGCGAAGATCAATACGGCGGAAACGATGAAAATCGCATGCGCTTTATTCTGGAAATTATTGCGTCAGTGCGTAAAGTCGTGGGACAAGATTTCCCTGTCTGGATTCGCGTATCGGCGGACGAACTGGTACGCGGAGGATATGATTTGGCCTTCATGCAGAAGTTTGCTCCCAGGCTGGTTGCGGCCGGAATTGATGCCGTTCATTGTTCCGTGGGAGTCTATTCCACGCCGGGCGGTTTGTCCATTGCTTCCATGGATACGGACGCCGGATTCAATCTATTTCGCGCCCGCGCGCTGAAAGATGTTGTAAATGTGCCGGTTATCGGCGTGGGCCGCATCAATAATCCTGGACTGGCCGAGCAGGCCATCGCACGCGGCGACGCCGATCTGATAAGTTTCGGCCGTCAGCATTTGACCGATCCGGACTTCATCAGCAAAGCTAGCGAGGTGAACTCGACGATATTCGCTGGTGCACGGCCTGCAACCAAGGCTGCATCGAGCGCCTTAGTTTCGAGATGAAATCCGCCACGTGCAGTTTCAATCCCGAGTGCGGCCGTGAATATAAAGGGCCGTCTCCCAAAGCTGATCCACCCAAACGAGTATGGGTTATCGGAGGAGGGCCGGCCGGATTGTCTGCCGCGATGGCGGCGGCCACGCGTGGACATAAGGTAGAGGTTTTTGAAAAAGAATCTGAGCTCGGAGGACAACTGCTATCGGCCAGCCGTCCGCCTCATAAAGCTGTTTTCATGGACTGGGTTACATGGTCTGGGCGCCGGCTAAAGAAAGTCTCCATTCCGGTTAACTGCGGCCATACGGTTAGCGCCGATGAAATAAAACAGCAAAAACCTGATGCCGTGATACTGGCCTGCGGCGCTTATCCGGTTACGGCCCAAATTCCGGGTCTGGATTCTAAGATAGTGGCGGATGCCCGCGACGTGCTTACAGGCAAGATTGCACTCAAAGGACCGGCCATTGTTCTGGGCGCTGGTTATGTGGGTATGGAAACCGCGGATTATCTGCTGGCCAATAGTATCGCGGTTACGGTTCTGGAGATGCAGGCCTTTCCGCCGGTGGGCAAGCTTACAGCTCACGGCTACTGGCTGCACAAGCGAATCAAGGATGCCGGCGGAAGATTGCTCTTCGGCGCCAAAGTATTGGGTATTGAAGAAGGCATGGTGCGCTATAGCCAGATGAATACTGAAAAGATGGAAAACGCGGCCTTGATTGTAACTGCCATGGGCGCAAGGTCCGAGAATGTTTTGGAAGATGTGCTTAAGGAACTGGCCATTCCCTATCGAATAGTCGGTGATGCCAAAAGTCCCCGCCGCATTCTGGAAGCTATTCACGAAGGCCATAAAGCCGGGGAAGAAATATAGGGATAATCAGGCAATATTGGGATTAGCGAGCCAACATCAACTCCGGAAATTTTGCAGGCACAGCCGCACCAGACCGATTTAGTGGCGCAGGTGCTTGGATAGTTTTTTGCGCGTAATCCGGCAACTACAAAGGAAAAAGTTATTTTAATAATTCTAGAAAGGGGAATATATTATCAGTTGTTCGATTATTAATTGAAAGAATAGAACGTATGAATAAAGAAAAAACTAAATGTTTTATAAAGATCACTAAAATGTTGATTTTCCCAATAGTGATTTATTTTATTTTTTTTTGCATTTTAACATTTCCATTAATATTTTTTTTCCATACTCATTTTTTTGCAGATCATAGTGATGGTCTTCAGAACGTTTGGAATATTTGGTGGGTTAACAAGGCGATTACAGAACTCCATCAGAGTCCTTGGTATACAACCTATCTTTGCTATCCACAAGGAACCTCACTTCTTGGCCATACATTAAATCCTTTCAATGGATTTTTCGGTATATTCCTTTTAAAATTTTTGACATTGATAGAGACGCATAATGTGATTGTTATTTTTTCATTTGTTATCGGCGGAGTTACTTCATTTTGGTTGTCTTTTTATATAACTAAATCATATTGGTGCAGCCTTATTGCAGGATATATTTTTACATTTTCCCAATATCATTTTATGCATGCTGAAGGACATTTGAATTTAGTTGCTCTTGAATGGATTCCACTTTTCATCCTGTGTTGGTATCGTTTGATTACTAATCCAAGTATTATCATAGCAATTATATCCGGAATTGTTCTTTTATTAGTGGTGCTATGTGATTACTACTATTTTTTGTACTGTGTTATTGCCGGAATAATAATTTCGATATGGTACGCTTTTTCAAAGAAAAATATGCTCTTTTTCCTCAAAAAGAAATATCTGATTGTTTTGAGTATCTTTATTGGCGTCAGTTTAATGACTTCAGGAATTTTAGTAGGTTCTTTATTATTACTAAACATCAAAGATCCTCTTGTTGGAGCACACAATCCATTGGACGCTTCACTTGACTTAGTGGCTCCTTTCATTCCCGGTGCACATTGGAGATTTGCAAATTTTACGGAATTTTACTGGTCACGATTGCGCGGTAATATTAATGAGACCAGCGTCTATATGGGATTATCAGTAATCATGTTGTTATGTTATGCGTGGTATAAACGGAAAGAATATAGATCACAATATCCTTCATTTTTTCTTTGGTATGGCATATTACTTTTCTTCGGCGTAATGGCATTGGGGCCAACCCTTCATATTGTTGGGAAGCCTATTTTCACAGGACCGATGCCTTATACAGCGCTACAAACATTATTCCCTCCTTTAAAATTGTCCGGACGCCCTGTAAGAATGATGGTGATGGTTATGTTGAGTGCTGCTGTAATTAGTGCAATATGCTTACAAAATATTTTCCAAAGAATAGGTGATAAATACATATTTATAGCCCTAATATTAGGATTATTTTTATTTGTTGAATTCTTGCCCAAACCGCTTCCTTTAACAAATGTATATATTCCTGAATATATCAATCTTTTGAAAGATATGCCTAAAAATGGAGGAATGATGAGAATACGAAGTCATCCGCCGTTTTCATTATACTATCAAACTATTCATGAAATTCCCATTGCAACCGGTTATATCTCGCGCTATCCGACAAGTGTTTACAAAGATTTAAAAAAAAATATTCTGCCATCCAGAACCATGATTATTTTTTGCTTTTAAAAGAGTATAATGTACATTATGTTTTAATCAAGAATACCTCGTTGGTTAAATTTACGACTCTTTACGAAAGTGGTGATGCAATATTATTCAGGACATATTGACAAATATGATGGTAATGCAATCATTGGAATCAAAAATTATCTTTTAATACTAAAACTGATGCGAAATAATATGTTCATCCAGTCTAAACCTTAAATTATTACAACAATTGTAAATCTAGGATTAATAAAATAATTTCAATGAGCGAACAAACATCAACTCTTAAAATTTTGCGGGCACAGCCGCACCAGACTGATTTAGTGGCGCAGATACTTACCGAAGCCTTTGCCGATGATCCGGTATCGACCTGGATAAGCCCCGATACCGCTTCGTGGCTTCCATTCTATTTTCATGTGTCGAACACGCATTTATTTCTGCCGCGCGGACAGGTTTACGTAACTGATGACGGTTCCGCGGCGGCGCTCTGGCTTCCACCCGGGCGAACCATGCGTGCGTTTCCTCCGCTGCGTTCCCTTGAACTTCTATGGAAAAGTTTTTTCGCGAGCGGCGTTCGCTCTGTGCTGCGCTCAATGATTACCGCCGTATATTTCGATATTTACCATATCAGGGAACCGCACTATTATCTGCATGCTATCGGCGTGCGTAAAAACCGCGCCGGAAAAGGTGTCGGGACAAGTCTTTTGCGGGAAGTATTAGACCGCTGTGATCGTGAAGGGGTTCCGGCGTATCTGGAAAATTCAAATTTCCGCAACCTGGATTTTTATCAGAAATGCGGTTTCCGGGTAATCAGAAAGATAAGACTTCTTTCGCGGGGGCCGGAACTCTGGCTGATGGTGCGCCGTCCGTTGATCAGATAATATTTTTCTTTGGAGAAAAAAGAACGTGTGTTATTTAAAACAATCGGAAAAAACGAAGTTCGAATCCCGCGACTTGCAATCCCCCAGCTCCTGCCGGGGGATTGCGCCGTAGGCCACGGGAGGTCGCGTTGTTAATGGGAGCCTCCGGCTCCCGTAACCTAAATACCCTAAAGGGCACTATAGGGTCATCTTCGACCGGAGGGGGCTCCACTATTAATTATCAGTGATTGAGGTTGATATCTTCCATGGGAAAATATCGAATTTACTGTTCCGGTCCGCTGTTTTGCGCGGAAGAAATCGGCGGCATGAATGCAATTGCCAAAGTGCTGGAAGACGCGGGGTTCCGGACGTTTTTGCCTCATCGTGACGGGATGGAAGCGTATATCTTGCGTTTCCCCGACTCTCCTTTATCAACTTTTTCCGGAATACGAACACGCGTTGATTATGCAATATTCTCACTGGATGTTTATGAGTTGATTGAGAGGTGCCATGCTGTAGTGTGCAATCTCAACGGCCGTGTTCCCGATGAAGGAATGATTGTCGAAGCGGCCATTGCTTTCGCGGCCGGTAAACCGCTGGTTCTTTTTAAAGATGATGTCCGGGCTCCTTTTGGCGGATATGATAATTCCATGCTGACGAGTCTCGCGCGCGGGAAAATAATCAAAAGATTGCGGGAATTGCCTTCCGCTCTCGAGTCAGAAATATCCGGGAAAACAGCTCCAATTCCCCTTTCGGATGATTTAAAAGAAGCTGTTGCCTACGGGAGGCGTATTTCGTCCGTGTTGGAGAAATTGCCGGAAAAGATGTTTAAGAAAAGATGGCCGGAGGACGTTATAAATCAGGTTATGGAAGAGGCACTCCGGGAAAAATAATCATCGCTGATAAATTAATCCGTCGGAATGTTGGAGCTACCGGCTGGTTTAACATAGTTTCCTTCCTGTTGCCGTTTCGAAATTAAATTTATAATACTTGCCATATCTTTATTTTTCTTTTAAAATGATCACTAAGCATGAGTAAAGTAAAAAATCAGGAGGTGTTGGGTTATGCAGAGGATGAGCGATATTTTAAAGAGCAAAACAAAGCAGCTGTGGTCGATTTCGCCGAACGCTTCGGTATTTGATGCTCTGAAGCTCATGGCGGAGAAAGAAGTAGGGGCGTTAATGGTGATGGATAAAAATGGAAAAGTTTCCGGAATCATTACGGAACGCGATTACGCCAGAAAAATTATCCTGAAAGGAAAGACTTCCCCGAAAACACTTGTCAAAGAAATTATGACGCCTTCTCAAAAAATGTTTACGGTAAAGCCCGATACTTCGCTTGAGGATTGCATGGTGCTGATGACTGGCAAGCATATCAGGCACGTGCCTGTTTTTGACGGGACAAAGTTTGTGGGGCTTGTTTCCATTGGAGACGTTGTAAAATCAACTATTTCCCAGAAGGACGTATTGATTAATAGTCTGAGCAATTATATCGCGGGGACGTATTAATCGTTAAAATTTCAATATCTCCAAATGATACATTATTTTCTAAGGCAGGGTGATGACACCCCTGCCTTTTTAATTGCCGGAAATATTTTTTAAAATATTTTCTGCAAATTATCAGTGAATAAATAGAGTGGAGGAAAAAGCTAAAATAAATCAAAACACTACATATTGTGGTATGATTTATATAAAACCACATTTTGTTGTATTTTTTCTTTACAAAGGAATAATCTTTTGTTAGGATTTTTCAAACTCTTAACAGTTTAATAAAGATAATTTATGAATCTAAAGAGATTGGAAATATCCGGTTTTAAATCATTTCGCGACAAGAGTCGTTTTGGATTTTTCCAACGGCGTCACGGCCATTGTCGGACCCAATGGCTGCGGAAAATCCAATGTCGTTGACGCCATCCGCTGGGTAATGGGTGAGCAGAGGGTCAAAACTCTGCGCGGGAAAAAAATGGATGATGTTATTTTTAACGGCAGTCAGGAATCGGCGGCGTTGAGCATGGCGGAAGTCACCATGACTCTGGCTGCCAACGGCAAAGTTTTCCCGGCGATTATTCCGAATTGAGTGAAATATCAATTTCCCGTAAAGTTGTCCGCGACGGCGAAAGTGAATATTATCTCAACCGGGTTCCCTGCCGACTTCTGGATGTTAAGGAATTTTTTATGGGTACCGGCGTCGGCGCAAGAACCTATTCCCTGGTCGAACAAGGAAACGTGGCAAGCCTTGTCGAAGCCAAGCCCGAAGATAGGAGATTATATATTGAAGATGCCGCCGGAGTATCCAAATACAAAAGCCGCAAAGATGCCGCCGTCCGCAAAATGGAAGCAACCAAAACAAAATTTGCTGCGGCTCAACGATATTATCAAGGAAGTAAAATCGCAACTCAATGCTATTTCCCGACAGGCCAAAAGAGCGGAACAATACAAGGAAATAAAACAGCGCATTAAAGAAACAGAACTTGACGCTTGCCCTGCAAGGATATACCGAGCTTTTCGAAAAAGGCTCTTCCTTGCAGGCCCGGCGCAATGAAATGCAAGATCAGGAATCAGGCATCCGCGCAAATCTCGAGGCCAAAGAATCGGCTCTGGAAGAGCTGAAAACGAAGCTTTTGGAAAACGAAGAGGCCATTACCAAAAATCAGCAACAACTCTATGAAACAAAAAACACTATCAGCATCAAAGAAAAAAATATCGAATTCTCCCGCCATCAAATAGGCGACATCTCCGAACGCAAGAAAAAAGATCTGGCGGAAATCGAACAACTGCGAAAGAAAAAATCGGATTGGATATTGAAATTAAAAATATGCAGGAAAGTGTAGCGAAAGCGGAAGGCTGGATGGTCGCCCTTAAAAGAGGAACATGACGAAGGCCGGCAAAAAGTTCAGGAACTGATCAATGCGGATAAAGAAATAAATAACCAGCTGGAAGAAAAGAAAATCTTATACATCGATGTCGTTACGGAAAAAGCCAAACTCAAAAACATGATTTCCAGCCTCGGCAAAAATATCGAGGATTTAAAAAAACGCGAAGAAAGAGAAAGCCGGGAAATCGATGAGGACAAAAAGAAGCTGGCTGATTTAACCGGCAGGCTGCAATCAGTAAACGAAAGCCTAATAAATGTTAGCGAAGAAATTCATCAATTGGAAGAAAAAAGAGAGACAATATCAGGCGGAATCGAAAAGTCTAAATCGGATTTACAGTTAAGCGAGGAAAAGATCGCTCACACTAAGGAAGAAACTGGCTCTAAGTCCTCCCGTTTAAATTCCCTTAAAGAATTTCAAGAATCCTATAAGTGGAGCAATGAGGGGATTAAGACAATCATCGAAAATAAGGAAAGCCGCGATAAGTTTTACGGCGTCGTGGCTGACCATATCAATGTCCC
The DNA here is from genome assembly GCA_963730275.1 of uncultured delta proteobacterium. Taxonomy (GTDB): domain Bacteria; phylum Desulfobacterota; class Syntrophia; order Syntrophales; family Smithellaceae; genus UBA4810. Next base: position 10,015 of record CAVSRI010000010.1, read on the forward strand.
CCGGGAATATGAAGCGGCGGTGGAAGCTGTGCTGGGGGAAAAACTGCAATATGTCATAGTAAAAAGCCAGGAAGACGGCATGTGGGCAATTGACTATTTGAAAAACTATCAATTGGGCAGGGGCAGTTTTGTACCGGTGGAAGCAAGAAGCCATAACGAGGAATTATCGGCGCCAAACATCCCCAGGAAGCAGAACCCTTACTGCAAAAAATTAAAGTTAAAGAGGACTTTAAAAAAATTGCCACTTGCCTTTTGGGCGATGTTTTACTGATACCCACAATTGAAAGCGGCTTATCTCTTTGGAAGAAAAACGGTTTCCAGGGAACGTTTGTCACGCGGGAGGGCGATATTATCAGCCCACAGGGAGTATTAAGCGGCGGTAGCGGGGCAGCGGTGGAAAAAAGCCTTTTATCCACAAAAAGAGAAATTGCCGAACTGGAAAGTGAAATAGCGGCGCTCAATTCCGATTTGGAATGCGGAAACGAGCCAAGAGATAAGATTGCGTTAGTCCTTGCCCAGTGGGAAGAGGAAATCGGTCAAATAAAAGTGGGGATTCAATTCGAACTGGAAATCGATATTAACAGCAGGAAAAAAGACTAGGAACGGTTTACAGATGAAGTGACGGAACGAAGCAAAGACTCGCCTCTCTAGAGTTTAACCAGCAAAATATTAAATCGGAAGAAACCGAAGCCGAGAAAAAATGCGAACAAATCAGCACCGATATTTCACGCAAAGATGAAGAAGAAAAAGAAATAAACGAAATCATTTCTTCTTTCAACGTGAAGAAGGAACAATCCCGGGCGGCTATTGACGAACAGGAACAATATTTAACCGGCAAAAAAATAGAGATTGCTTCTCTGGAAGAGAAAAAGGAAGCTGATTTGCGGACAATATCGCGCCTGCAAAATGATATCGAATCCATCGAAAATGAAATAAAGTTAAGGAAGAGGAAATAGTTTCCTGCGACAAGCAGATGGACGAATTAGCTCAAACAATCGAAAACGAGCAAGCGAATCTTAAAGAACTTTACAAGGGTTTCGAGGCGCAAGAAACAGTCCTTTCCGAGAAGAAGGCGGGAAAAACAATGAAGATGAGCAAGTGAAAGCGAAAGAAAACGAAATCAGAGAAATCAAGAAGAAGCTTGATGATTTACGCCAGAAAATAAACGAGATGGAAATCCAGTGCCGGGAAGCAGCCTTAAATGGCGAGAATCTGACCAGGGCGATTACAGAAAAATACAACGTTGATCTGGAAAGTATGTTTTCCGCATTTGCCAAAGTTGATGAAGAAAAAGTCGGAGAGCTGAGCGCGTTGCTGGAAAAGGATAAGCAAACAATAGAAGTTTCGGCGAAGTTAATTTGCTGGCCCTCAATGAATATGAAGAACTGGATAAGCGTTATCAGTTTTTATCGACACAAATTTCCGATTTGAATTCCTCCCTCAATATTTTGCAAAGAACGATTACCCGCATCAATAGAATTTCCCGCGCCAGATTTGCCGAAACCTTTGCCGCCGTCAATACCTGCTTTAAGGAAGTATTCGCGCAAATATTTCCCGGGAGGCCGAGGAGAACTGCTCCTGACCGATGAAAATGATTTGCTGGAAACAGGCGTGGATATTGATATCCAGATTCCCGGCAAAAGAGCACAAAATGTTAATTTGCTTTCCGGCGGTGAAAAATCGCTGGTGGCTGTCGCTCTTATTTTCGCCATTTTAAAGTATCGTCCCTCGCCGTTTCTTGGTTCTGGACGAAGTGGATGCCGCTCTGGATGATGCCAATACCAATCTCTTCAACCGTTTGATCAAAGATGTCGCTCAAAAATCTCAAATTGTCATGATTACTCACAACAAGACCACCATGGAAGTGGCCGATACGCTCTTTGGCGTGACTATGCAAAAGCAGGGAATATCGCTCTTGTATCCGTAAATCTAAATTAATTAGCCTACTTCTAAATCAAAGCGCTATTTTTGTTGGCGTCGTTGTCGGCTTCCTCAACGTATGTACAAATACGCCTCGTCGCCTCCGCCTAGCCCCACTAATATGGGACAGTTCAACTAACGAATTCCAGTTCACTGCGTTCCTGTAATTCGAGTTTCACTGCCGCCTCAATATCATCTTTGATTTAAAAGCGGCAGAATCCATTTCTTTACTTCTGAACAAAAAATAGTTATGAACTAATCATCGCATAAGAAAGGTGAGCTTTCCAGGCGCTTCCTTGTTTGTCATTGCGGGTTCGCGACAGTGAACGTGGCAATCTCTGTGATGTCGATTAGATACGAGATTGTTTCGGTCAGTTACTCTCCCTCGCAAAGACATTACGACAAAATCTCTATCCGGAATGATCATTGCTGATTTTATACAGTTCTGCAAAGGTTTCGAAAGGTGCTTCTATGGTGAAGATAAGTATTTTTGAAAAATTAAAAAAAGGGCTAACCAAAACACGTGAAGTTCTGACGACGGATTTGAATGATCTTTTTAGTAAAAAGGTTATCGATAAAGAACTTTTTGACAAGTTGGAAGAACTGCTGATTTCGGCTGATATGGACCTCAATTTACCTACGATTTAATTGATGATGTCAAGAAGCGTGTCAGTCGTCATGACCTGCAGACTTTGGGGCAGATCAAAAAAGATTTGTGCAGGAACGAATGATTGCTGTTTTGCAAAAAATCGATAAACCTCTGATCATTACCAAGGGGCGGCCATTTATTATCCTGACAATCGGGGTCAATGGCAGCGGCAAAACAACCACAATCGGAAATTGGCCAATGCATTGAAAAGTAATGGCCACGAGGTCATGCTGGTTGCCGCCGATACTTTCCGTGCGGCGGCTGTCGAACAGCTGGAAGTGTGGGCACGCGCGTGGGCGCTCCGGTCATCAAACACAAAACAAACGCCGATCCGGCGGCGGTTGTCTTTGACGCTATGGCCAAAATTAAAGCCGGTTTTGCCGGAGTTGTTATCGTGGATACGGCCGGGCAGTTGCATACCAGAGTGAATTTGATGGAAGAGTTAAAGAAAATAAAAAGAATTATTAACAAGGAAATGCCGGAGATATCACCGGAGATACTGCTGATTCTTGACGCGACAACCGGCCAGGATCCCGTCGTTCAGGCCAAGACTTTTAAAGAAGAAATCGGAGCGACCGGCATTGTCCTACAACAAAACTCGACGGCACTTCCAAAGGCGGCGTGGTTGTGCGCATAGCCGGCGAGCTTGCTCTGCCGGTCCGCTATATCGGAGTCGGTGAGGGGCTGGACGATTTGCGCGTTTTCGACAGCGATAATTTTACCAGGGCCCTTCTGGATTAAACCGTTGAAAATGATCAAGGTCTTATTGTGAAACTCCAATTACAAAAGCGAATAACCTAAAGGTCACTATAGGTTTGAAGCGATAAGTTGTAATGAGACTCAAGCTTTAAAAGCGAAGTGCATTAAAGTTTGTTAGTCGAATTATCCAATCCCGACAGATCGGGATTGGGAACAATCCCTCGATTAGCGGAGGGTTTAATAAACAGCAGTTCACTGCGGAATTTGTTTTCAATGCTTGCGTTGGAGTTCCCGTGAGGAATAAAATTTTTGCCATAGGAGATATTCACGGCTGTCTGGGGAAGCTCAAAGAGCTGATGAATAAAATTGAAATTAATAGTCAAAATGACACGCTGGTTTTTATCGGCGATTACATTGATCGCGGTGAATCCGTAAAGGAAGTTGTTGATTATGTTGTCCGGTTGAAAGAAGAATATAAAAATATAATCTGTCTTCTGGGTAATCACGAGCAAATGCTGATGCGTTATCTGGACGGAGTGGATGAAGATGTGTATCTGAACAATGGAGGCAGAACAACTCTTCGTTCTTATAGAATATTACTTTCGGATGATATTAAAGAAAGAAAGCGCAAAATTCCCGCGGAGCACCGGCGGTTTTTCGAAGCGCTTCTGCCTTATTATGAAACCGACAATTACATATTTGTTCACGCCGGCCTCCGACCGGGACTGCGACTGGAAAAACAGGCAATTTCCGACCTGTTATGGATACGGTACGATTTCATCGAGGCGGAGGATGACTTCAGGTAAAACAGTTGTTTTCGGCCATACTCCTTTAATGAGTCCTCTGATTGAAAAAAACAAAATGGGCATAGATACGGGAGCGGTTTACAGCGGGAAGCTAACCTGCGTGGAACTGCCGGAAATAAAAATTTATCAGGCCTGGAACATGAAAATTATCGAATGCGTCCCGAACTTCAGTGAAGGACATGACCGCAAAAAAATCGAGGCGATTGCCCGGGTTTTTAAATCATTTCCTAACGTGCGGTTGGTCGATTTCAGCGGTGATGCCGATCATAACAGAAGCGTTTTTACTTTTTTGGGAAAACCGGAGGATGTGCTGGAAGCGGCGCTTGCCGCCTGCGGCAAAGCTTTGAAATTAATTGATATGCGCGAACAGATTGGAGTGCATCCGCGTCTGGGCGCTGTCGATGTAGTGCCTTTTATTCCACTTAGCAAAGCGAAAATGAAAGATGCAGTTGATTTAGCTCATGTATTCGGACAGCAATTATATGAGCGTTTCGGCGTTCCCATATATTTCTACGGCCACGCGGCAATAGTGCCCGGGCGAAATAGAACTGGCCGCACGTCCGTCATGGGGGTTATGAAGCATTGCAAAGTAAAATGATTAATCCTGATGACGCTCCCGATATGGGCAAGCCCGAATTCAACGCGCAGTCCGGCGCAACTGTTGTCGGCGCGCGCGAACCGCTGGTTGCCTATAACATTAATTTGGCGTCTGATGATTTGCGTTTGGCGCGAAATGTTGCTTCGCAAATCAGGGAGAAAAACGGCGGATTGGAACATGTCCGGGCAATCGGTGTAATTCTGAAGAGTCGCGGTATAGCGCAGGTTTCCACTGAACCTCACTAATTGTAAAAAAACACCGTTTAAAGTTATTTATGATCAGGTGGAAAAATTGGCAACCGAACGCGGCGTTGAAATCTTGGAGTCTGAATTAATCGGGTCTGGCGCCCCAATGCGCATTTGCCGGCACGACGCCCCAATATCTGAAATTGAAAGATTTTGACAAACATCGCCTCCTGGAAACGCATTTGAAATCCTTCTCTGCCTAGCGTAGTGTTTCCA
>CAVSRI010000011.1:0-18562 GCA_963730275.1 uncultured delta proteobacterium
CAATTGCCGCCAGGGAATTATATACATTAAACATCCCCGGCACGATCAAGCCGATTTCTCCCTGGGGCTCTCCTTTATAACTAAGATTGTAAACAGTTTTGTTTGCCGCAAATTTTATATCACCTGCTGCGTAATCCGCCGGCATCTTAATACCGTAAGTTACGGTCTTGCGTTTAACTAAGGGAAGAATTTCCCGCACGTATTGATTATCGCTACACATGACCGTACAGCCGTAAAAAGGCACAATATTGGCAAATTTAAGAAACGCCTCCTTGATCTCGTTTATACCAGGATAATAATCGAGATGCTCCCGATCAATATTCGTAATTATGGCAATTGTCGGGGATAATTTTAAAAATGAGCCATCGCTTTCGTCCGCTTCCGCCACAATAACTTCTCCATCACCCAGTCTGGCGTTACTACCTATGCTTGCCAACTTTCCTCCAATGACCATAGTCGGATCAAGGCCGCCCCGCGCAAGTATCGTGGAAATCATGGAAGTGGTTGTGGTCTTGCCATGACTGCCGGAAACGGCAACGGAAAATTTCATCTTTAGAAGCTCTGCCAACATTTCCGCGCGCGGAATTACCGGAATATTTTTCCGGTGAGCTTCCAATACTTCCGGATTATCCACTTTAACCGCCGTTGATGTTACTACCACATCCGCATTGCCTGTGTTTCCCGCAACATGCCCCAAAGATAAGACGCACCAAGCTTCTGCAAGCGCATGGTTGTATCCGATTGTTGAGTGTCCGAGCCGCTAATTTTATATCCCAAGTTAATAAGGACTTCGGCTATACCACTCATACCGATACCGCCAATCCCCACAAAATGAATACACTTAACTTTGCGCTGCATTAATCCTGTTTTTTTATCTGTTCCCATCTATTTTTTAATTCCTTTATTCGGTTTCAATAATGAGCCACTAATTCATCTTGGCCATTAATTTAATACAAGCATCAACTATATTTGCCGCTGCGTTTATATTTCCGAGTTTGACCGAATTTTCTTCCAGTCTTTTTATTTTTTTTTCATCGCTCAACAAATTTTCCAATACTCCAAACAATTTGCCGCCGGTCAGTTCGCTCTCGCTAATTACGACTGCCGCTCCGGCATCCGCCATGGCTTGAGCATTTTTTGTTTGATGATCATTGGCCGCCCAGGGATAAGGAATTAATATAGTCGCTTTGCCCGCAGCGGTAATTTCTGCAAGCGAAGTAGCTCCGGCACGACAAACGATTAAATCCGCTGCCGCATAAGCTCCGGCCATATCGACAATAAAAGGCATAACTTTCGCTTTGATTCCGAATTTTTCATAAGCTTGTCTCACCTTGTCCAGTTGTTTTGTTCCGGTTTGGTGCATCACGTGAATCTTGTTTTTCATTTTTTGTAATTGTGGCAATATATTAATCATAGCTTTATTAATTGTCACCGCCCCTTGCGATCCACCGAAAACAAGCAGTTGCCAAAAATCTTTCTTTCCTTTTTCCGCACATCTTCCGGCAACAAATGCCGCCCTTACCGGATTACCGCTAATAATCACTTTCCCCTTAGGAAACCATGTCTGTGTTTGCGCGTATGTTACAAAAATTACTTTTACAAATTTACCCAAAATCCTGTTAGTGATACCGGGCAGAGCATTTTGTTCCGCAATTGCTGTAGGTATGCCCATAAAATGGGCCGTTAATACTGCCGGTCCTGAAGCATAACCGCCCACACCAATAACAATATGCGGATTGAACTGCTTCAAAACGCGCTTTGACTGCCACATGCTTTGCGGAATCTGATAAGCGCTTCTTGCCATTGCTTTTAGTCCCCGTCCTTTGACCCCTTCGATCTCGATTGTCCTGAGCTCATAACCAAGTTGACCAAGCAGCCTGCTTTCAATGCCTTTTTTTGTACCAATAAAAATTATTTGCGCTTTTTCGTCTCTTCTCAAAAATTCTTCAGCTATGGCAATACCGGGGAACAGATGACCCCCCGTTCCTCCTCCGGCGATTACAATTCGCATTTCTCAACTCCGGGCAAAATTAAATTTGTTTTTTCCCGTAAATACACTCACCTTCACCCGTCTTTTGTTCAGGCGGCATGACAGAAATGTTCAATAAAATTCCAACAGCTGTCATGCTCATGATAAATGCAGTTCCGCCGTAACTTAAAAAAGGCAAAACTAAACCTTTCAATGGTATAAGGCCCATTACACCGGCAATATTAATAAACGACTCCAAGGCAATCACCGTAGTCAATCCGGCAGCCAACAATGTTCCAAAAAGATCAGGCGCTTTTAGGGCTATCATAAAACCGCGTAAGGAAAAAAGTGCAAACATGGCAATCACGATAGTCACTCCAATAAAACCGCTTTCCTCAGCGATGGTAGAGAGAATAAAATCAGTGTGCGGTTCAGGCAAATAAAATAATTTTTGCATGCCATCGCCTATTCCCACGCCAAAAGCACCTCCGGAGCCAAAAGATAGCAGCGATTGGATAATTTGAAAACCGTATTGCTCGCATCTTTCCAAGGATCTAAAAATGCCGTCAAACGAGCCAGCCTGTATCCCTTATGCAGAATCAGTAATATCCCCACAGGAATAAAAGCTGTCACCAAAAACAAAAGATGCTTTATCCGCGAACCCGCGATAGACAACATCAGAAATAAGATTGTTGCTATAATTACAGCAGTACCGAAATCAGGTTCCCGTAAAACCAGCAAAATAACCAGGGATATAATAATCAGGGGAACGAGAATTCCCTTGCTGAAATCTTTTAATTGACTTGATTTGCGGGCCAATAAATGCGCAAGAAAAACCACCATGGCAATTTTAACCATCTCTGTTACCTGAAAGGAAATGCCACCTACATTCAACCAGCGCGTCGCCCCTCCCCGTTTTATTCCCACACTCGGTATCAGGAGAATTACGAGTAATATTATTGATAACAACATTCCGGGATAAGCCACTTTCTTTAATTGCGTGTAAGGAATTTTGGTCATCAATACCATCAAAATCAGTCCTAAAAATACGAACAAGATTTGTTTTTTCAAAAAATATTGGCTGTCTTTAAATTTTTCCAAAGCAATAATGGAGCTGGATGAATAAATCATCGCCGTGCCGACAGTCACTAAAATCAAAGTAACCAGAAGTAAAATAATATCCGGTGTCTTATCCTCTTTCTTAACCGCCGCATCCATTAAAGATCCCTCACCACTTTCTTAAAAAAATCGCCCCGTTCTTTATAATCGGTAAATTCATCAAAGCTCGCACAACCGGGAGAAAGCAAAATAATATCACCGGGCTGTGAATTTTTATAAGCGACCTCGATTGCTTCCCCCAATTTTAATTTTTTTAGTACTGAAACATCTTCACCAATTAACGAAGCAATGCGATTTTGTGCCTCGCCGAATAAAATTACCTTTTTGGTTTTTGCAGGCAGTAATGGCTTTAAAGTTTCAAAATCTCCGTCTTTATCACGGCCGCCTAAAAGTAAAATGACCGGCTGGAGCAAATGTATCCAGTGCCCTGATGACAGAACCGACATTAGTTCCCTTGGAATCATCGTAAAATTTAACCGAATTCTTCTCGCCTGCAAATTCAATGCGGTGCGGTAATCCGCGAAAATCAGCAATAGCGGCTATGATACTTTCGGGACTACACCCGCAAAATCGGGCTGCAATTATCGCCGCCATCACATTTTCCGCATTATGCAGACCGGGAAGTTTAATCATGCCTAGGGGATATTGCTCCTCGCCATTATCCCGCATTCTAAAAATGATAGTATTGTTTTTAAGAAATATTCCCGATTGCAATTCATTCGCCGAACTAAATTTAACAATTTTTGACCGAATGTTTTCTTCTATTCCTTCCTGCGCCGGATCTGCCGCATTAAGAATTGCGATATCGTTTTTATCTTGTCGGGCAAAGACTCTGGCCTTAATGCGGCGGTATTCGGCAAAAGAGCCGTGATAGTTAAAGTGATCGCTGGTCACATTCAAAAGCATCGCTATAAAAGGACGGAACTTATCCACCCACTGCAATTGAAAACTGCTTATTTCAGCTACCACAAAATCATCTTTATTTGAGCTCTCCATATATCCAATCAGAGGAGTGCCGATGTTTCCTCCCACAAATACTTTTTTCCCCGAGGTTTTTAATATTTCTCCTAATAAGGTGGTAGTCGTTGTTTTACCGTTGGTGCCCGTTACCGCAATCAATGGAGTTTTCAAAAATCGACAGGCCAGTTCAACTTCGCTGATAATGGGTATTTTTTTCTTTAGTGCCGCGACTAACAAATCGTTATACGGAGGAACGCCGGGAGAAGGAATAACCATGCCGGCGTCCGCCAAAGTATCGGCATTATATTTACCGATTTCCAACCATTTTTCTTGGGCAATACGCTCAAACTCAGCACTCCACTGATCGGATGGTTTTTCGTCTGTTACCGTTACCTTTGCGCCCTGTTTGCCTAGAAATAAGGCTACGGCAATCCCCGTTTTACCCATCCCTATGACAACTATTTTTTTACCGGTAAAATGCATACGCCCTCTAACGTAACTTCAATGTGCTTATAGCCATTAGGGCTAACAAAATAGAAATAATCCAAAAACGTACGATTACTTTCGGCTCTGCCCACCCCTTCAATTCAAAATGGTGATGCAGAGGTGCCATGCGAAAAATTCGCTTTCCCTGTGTTAGCTTAAAATAACCGACTTGAAAGATTACTGAAAAAGTCTCCACAACAAATATTCCACCGACAATGGCAAGTAATATTTCTTGTTTGGTTATAATCGCTGTTGTGCCTAACGCTGCGCCTAGCGACAGGGAGCCGACATCTCCCATAAATATTTCTGCGGGATAAGCATTAAACCAAAGAAAGCCAAGAGCCGCGCCCACAAGCGCTCCGCAAAACACTGCCAATTCACCAGACCCGGAGACATAAGGAATTTGCAGATATGAAGCTACTTTTATATTTCCCGAAAAATAGGCAAAAAGAACATAAGTAGCAAAACAAATAGTTGCAGGACCAATAGCTAAACCATCAAGGCCATCAGTAAGGTTTACGGCATTAGCTGTTCCAACTATAATAAATGTAGAAAGTAGAACATAACCCCAGCCAAGATTAAGTAATACCGTTTTAAAAAACGGAATAGTTACTTGAGAGTTAAAACCCGGCTTTAAATAAAGAATGATGCCTACAAATAAAGCGATAACTATTTCCGCCGACAGTCTTGCCTTGCCGGAAATACCTTTAGAACTCTGGCCGGCAAGTTTACGGTAATCGTCAATAAATCCAATCAAACCAAAACCAACCGTCACAAGCAATATCAACCAGGTATAATTTATGGAAAGGTTTGCCCACAGCACCGTAGATATAACCACGGCAAAAATTATCAACACCCCTCCCATTGTGGGAGTGCCTTTTTTGATTTGATGGCTTTGCGGCCCATCTTCCCTTATCTGCTGATCGATTTGTAAACTCTGTAATTTTCGGATCAGCCATGGACCAACAACCAGACAAATCAAAAGCGCAGTTATTGACGCAAAAATTGTCCGGAATGTTATGTAACGGAATACATTAAAAAATGAATACGATGTATGTAAAGGATATAATAAATAATAAATCACTTTAAATTATCTCCTGACTAATGGATTTTTCCGTTGTTATTCTCTCCTGTTTTTTCGCCGCCAAAATCCTCGTATATTTTAACCGCTATTTTTTCCATTTTCATCCGGCGGGAACCCTTCACTAATATCCAATCGCCTTTTTTTAAATTCTTTTTCAAATAATTTATGTTTTCTTCAATATCAGACGAAATATAGATATTTTGTGATGGTAGTCCGCCTTCCATAGCTCCGGCAGCTGTAACCGCAGAAAAATCACCCTGAAGAAAGAGTGCAGTGACTCCAATCGTCGCTATCAGCATTCCGATCCGGCGATGCATTTCCTCAGCTGCCGCTCCCAACTCCAGCATATCTCCTAAAAAGACATAACAATTATGGTGGGTTTTTAAATCTTTCAATGTCATTAGCACTTCTCTGACCGAAGACGGGTTAGCATTATACGAATCATCCAAAAGGTAAGCGCCGTTTCTTAATTTGATTATTTCCATGCGTCCGCTAAACGGCCGGAAAGCCTTCAGGCCATCAGCTATCATTTCATCGTTAATGCCCACAGCCTTGGCTCCCGCCGCGGCCGCCATAGCATTATAAACATGATGGATGCCGACAATTTTCATTTCTACTTTTTGCATTTTAGCGCCGATAACTAAGTTAAAGCACATTCCTTTAGCACTTTTTTTCCCAATATTTTTCGCCGAAACGTCTGCATTGGAACTCATTCCAAAAGTAATACGCCGGCCTTTCCATTTGTCGGCAATAATTCTTACGTGCTCATCATCAAGATTGATTATGGCAATTCCGTTCTTATCCATATTATAAAATAAGTCACCTTTTTCTTCGCGCACACCGCCAATGGAGCCGAATCCCTCTAGATGCGCCTGTCCAACATTTGTTATCAACCCTATATCCGGCTCAGCAATTCGGGTCAGTCGCTTTATTTCTCCGCGAGCATTTGTGCCCATTTCTAAAATGACCAATTCACATTCATCATTAATGCGAAATATCGTCTGCGGCAGACCGATTAAATTGTTTAAATTGCCCTCAGTTTTCACAACATTTTTCTTTTGACCGATGATTGCAGCCATCATTTCTTTAGTTGTTGTCTTTCCGGAGGAGCCGGTTAAGCCAATCACGGGAATAGGAAATTTTCTTCTCCATTCATGAGCCAAATCGCCCAGCGCGGCCAAAGTATCGGCAACCTTGATCACCGCAACGGCGGTATTTACTCCACTTTGCTTAATCTTTTGTTTGTCATGTACCAACACTCCGGCGGCGCCTTTATCCAGCGCTGGTTGCAAAAAATTATGGCCGTCAAATTTTTCACCGTGGAGTGCCACAAAAATATTTCCTTTACTTACCAGTCTGGAATCAGTCGAAATTCCATAAAACAGATTTTCCGAAGCTTCGGAAGTCAAAGTCCCTCCAGTAGCTTTCAGTATTTCTTCCATTGTAAATATCGGTGAAACATTATTCATCTATTTATTTTAGTAACCCCTTGCTGTTAAAGCTTGCCGAGCAACAACACGATCATCAAACGGCGTTTTATCTGTTCCCATAATTTGATAATCTTCATGACCTTTACCCGCAATCAATATAATATCCCCCTTTTGGGCCATGTTGATTGCTTTTTCAATTGCCTTTTTCCGCTCCGGAATTATCATATAAGAATGAATACTATTATTGATTTCCAGTTCATCGGCCGTTAATTTCTTGACTTTATTCTGGTCGATTCCACTTTCTATTTCCGTAATAATCGCCAGTGGATCCTCCAGGCGTGGGTTATCCGAAGTCACAATAGTCAAATCACTGAAATCAGTGGCTGCTTTACCCATGAGTGGCCGCTTGCCGCGATCTCTATTCCCGCCGCAACCAAATACAGTAATGATTCTTTTTTTTCTGAATTGGGCCAAATTTTGCAGAACCTGCCTTAAAGCATCGGCTTTATGCGCATAATCAACAAGAACATTGAGGCCGGAGGGAGTATTAATTTTCTCCAATCGTCCGGGAACATAAGACAAACTTTCAATGCCCGCTTTAATTACCGCCGGAGGAATATGTAACGCCATCGCAGCGGCACAAGCAGCCAAAATATTATAAATGTTAAACTTGCCGACAAGTGGTGTCTCTATCGAAATAGTTTCCCCCGCCAAATTAATCTTAGCTTTTATCCCCGTTAATGACAATTCATAACTCACCGCCTTCACTGGATTTTCTTTTTCCAGGCCATAAGTCAGCGCCGGCAGGGCCACTTCCTGTAAAATCCTCATTCCCCAACTATCATCTCTATTAATAACCATTTTTTGCGGGTGCGTTTTTTTGCTATGCGGTAACACTTCGGCAAAAAATCTCTTTTTTGCCTGAAAGTAATTTTCCATTGTTAGATGATAATCAAGGTGTTCTGGAGTAAGATTAGTAAAAATACCCAAATCAAAGTCGCAATCATCAATTCTTCTTAAGTCGATCGCATGAGAAGAAACTTCCGCAATAACGTGCGTCACTCCATCATCGGCCATCTCTCTGATGATTTTCTGCAATTCATAAGATTCCGGCGTTGTGTTCGGCGCCGGATAGGTTTTATTATTGTAGCGATAATTGATTGTGCCTAAGACACCGCATTTAAAACCGGCCGCTTTAAATATTGATTCCAGAAGATAGGTGATCGTTGTTTTACCATTTGTTCCTATAACAGCAATCAACGCTAGATTGCCGGAGGGATTCGCAAAATAGTTCTTGGCTAAAATACCTAAAGCGCGCCTGCTGTTGGTGACTTTAATTGCCGTTACTTGAGGCGGTAACTGGAAATCTTTTTCATAAACGATAAAACGCGCACCATTGGTTATAGCCTCACGAATGAAATCATGGCCGTCGTATTGTAAACCGGCAATAGCCACAAACAGAGATTCTTTTTCACATTTATCAGCGACATAACATATATTGGACACGTCTGCCGATAAGACTTCAGGAACATTGATTACATCTATTCCTTTGAGCAAATGCACCAGTTTCATATCAACCTCAATTAATTTAACTCAAAAACAACTCTACAAACGCGGTCGGTTCCCAGTGGTACGTTTGCCTGCGGATGTTGTCGTACCGCCCAGCCGCTGCCTGATGCTTTTAGTTCTATTGATCTGGCCTTTGCTTTCTTCATCGCTTCCCTGATCGTCATGCCCGTGAAATCAGGCATTATTGACTCATCAATGCCGGCAATATTTTGCTGAGTATAATTTTGTTGAGCTGAAACGAGTTGCATCTTATTTGTCTTATCTTGTTCAAAAATCGGTGTTTCCCGAATATTCGTTTTAAAGCAATTCAGTATTTGCTCCCCAATATTTTTAAATACCGGCGCTGCGGCAACTCCACCCCACTTATCAATTTGCGGCTCGTCCAAAATCACCAAAATAGCAACTTGCGGATTATCAGCGGGGAAAAAACCCACAAAAGACGTGCGCACTTTTTCCGATGAATACTCGCCGCGGGCAAAGTCGAATTTTTGAGAAGTTCCTGTCTTACCAGCAACAGTAACATTAATAATACGTGCACTTTTACCCGGTGCCGTCTGCAGCCTCGACAACCTCCGTAAGCATTTTAGTGAGGCGCTTCGCCACTGCGGGGGAAATAACTTTATGCGCTACCGTTGGCGTGTACATTTTTATCAGGCGATTAGTGCTATTGGTAAAACCGCGCACAATGTAGGGCTTCATTAAAATGCCATCGTTGGCGATAGCCGACATCGCGGTAATCAATTGAATTGCCGTAACTGAAACACCTTGGCCAAAGGCAATAGAAGCAGTATCAATTTTCGCCCAATTTTCTGCCGGTCTTACCAATCCCGAAGATTCGCCGGGCAAGTCTATACCTGTTTTTGCTCCAAAGCCAAAACTATCAATATAATCGTAGAACTTTTCTTTTCCCAGCTTTTGCGCAATTTTTACAGAACCGATATTGCTGGAATATTTTAGTATGTCGCGAACGGTCAGTTGTCCGTGACGCTTTCCGCCTGCTTCATGAATGACATGGTCCGCGATGCTATAGGTTCCATTTTCGCAGAAAAACTGTGCTGATTCTTTAACAACCTTTTCTTCCAGTGCACCGGCTATTAAAAAAGGTTTAAAGGTTGAACCGGGATCAAAAGAATCGGCAATAGCGCGGTTACGCCATTTTTCAGGGGCAAGCCCATCAATGTTATTGGGATTAAACCCCATTTCGTTGGCAAGAGCCAATATCTCACCGGTTCTAGGATCCATGACAATGGCGATCCCCGTTTTGGCACGTTTGGAAAGAATGGCTTCTTTCAAATGAGTTTCGACCAGATATTGAATTCGATTATCAATGGTTAAAACAAGATTTACGCATTCATCCTTCGCCGTTTCACTTTTTTCGACACGCAAAAACAATTTCTTCCCTTTAGCATCGCGCGCCCAGGCCAGCTTTTGCGGTTTTCCTTTTAAGACCTCGTCATATTTATATTCCAATCCCTCCAAGCCGTTGGCATCTGTTCCGACGAAACCTAGCAAATGAGCGGCCAACTGGCCATTGGGATAAAAACGTCTCGGTTCTTTGACCAGAAAAATTCCGTCGATTTCCGCAGTTTCAATATTTGCCGCTTGATCCGGCGAGATTCTTCTAGCTAACCAGCAGAAATTTTTCGGTTCCGATATTTTTTTGAAAACTGTTTGCTTATCTAAATTGAGAATCTGGGCTATTTTAGCGGAAGCATTAACGGGATCAGCAATTTTGGAAGGATCAGCACAGACGGAATCAGCCATAATCGATACCGCGAGTTTTTCACCGTTGCGATCATAAATTACACCTCTTTCCGGCTGTAACTGCAACGTGGCAGTGTGTTGTTTTTGAGCCAATGTTTTTAGTTTTTGTCCGGATAAAACCTGCAATTGAAAAGCTCGTGATATCAAAGCAATAAATAACACGAGAAAAACCATCAATATGCTGATGATCCTGAATTTTAGCCATTTTTTTGCTTCTATCCCCATATCACTCTCCCGAATTTTTCAAGACAATTACTTGATTGTTTCCAGGGTAGGACATTTGCAATTTATTTCTGGCTACACTTTCAATTCTTTGCGGCGCTTTAAGCATCGCATATTCCAGTTTCAATTTGTTTTGTTCTTCAAGCTTTTGTTGCCGGGCACTTAATTCTGCGGCAACATTATATTCCAACTCCGTCATGCGAATATGCGATCCGACATAAATCAAAGCGACAAACATCAAAACCATAGCAACGACAATAAAATTCGAATATTTCAGTCTGGAAGAAGTTTTTTTCACTTCGCGAATATGGGGCATCACTTGTGTTCCAACAGCTTGTGCCATTTTAATACCTTTCAGCTACACGCAACTTAGCACTACGGGCTCGAGGATTAGCTTTGATTTCCTCTGTCGAAGAAGTCAGTACTTTTCTGGTTATGATCTTAAGCTTCTTTTCTTTTTCGCATACGCAAAGCGGCATATCCTTGGAACAGACACAACCCCCGGCCAAAGCTCTAAATTCATTCTTTACAATACGATCTTCCAGTGAATGGAAGGATATAACACAAAGACGGCCGCCGGATTTTAACGCTTCGGTAGCATCATCAATAGCCGGTTTTATGTTATCCAACTCTTTGTTGACTGTAATTCTTATAGCTTGAAATGTTTTGGTGGCGGGATGAATTTTTCGCCATTTTAATTTTGCGGGCAAAGAAGAGACAACGATCGCTGCCAGCTCTGCCGTTGTTTTAATGGGTGACAAATATCTTTTGCGCGAAATCGCCTTGGCTATTCTCCCGGCCATCTTTTCTTCCCCATAAGATTTTATAATTCTTTCCAGTTCACTTTGTTCAAAACTGTTAACGACATCGTAAGCGCTTAATCGCAAGCTGCGATCCATCCGCATATCGAGCGGCGCCTCTTGATTGAAACTGAAGCCTCTTTCGGGCCTATCCAGTTGATGCGAAGAAACGCCGAGATCCAGAAGAACGCCATCAACTTTTTGTATATTCAAACTCTTTAGCACTTTGCCCAAATCGGCAAAGTTAGCCTTAGCCAGAATTTTCCTCTCTCCAAACTCTGCTAGCTTTTTTTCCGCAGCTTGCAGCGCCTCGTCGTCACAGTCGATACCTACCAAAAAAGAATCCGTTTTCTTTAATATCGCGTAGGCGTGACCTCCACCGCCAACCGTGCCGTCAACATAAATTCCTTTTTTACTAACCACAAGCGACGCAACAACTTCTTTCACCATTACCGGCTCATGATAGAATTCGGCATCCATGGCCTAAATTCCCAAATCAGCCATGAAGTCGGTGAACTTGTCGATATCGCCGCCGGTTTTTTTCATTTCCTCTTCAAAACGATCTTTCGACCAAATTTCAATCACTTTAATCATGCCCGCTAAAATGATGTCTTTTTCCAATTGCGCATAATCGCGCAGAGCCGGCGGAACTAAAACCCGTCCTTGGCCGTCCAAATTACAGTCGATTGCTCCGGACATAAAAAAACGCTGGAATGCTCTGACTTCTTTGCGTAAGATAGACTGCTGAGATACCTTTTCCTCAATGATGCGCCATTCGTCATAAGGAAAAACCATCAAATAGCCGTCCCAATTGGTGATAACCATGCGATTGTCATATTTTTCCGCAAAAACCTCGCGGAACTTGGATGGGAAAATGATTCTTCCCTTTTCGTCAATATTATGATGATATTGCCCGCGAAAAACTGACATTCCATAACCTCCACAAAAAACCACTTTACTCCACGTGGCCAATATAAAGGCGTAAAATGCCTTTGTCAAGAGAAAAATTTAACTTTTTTTGATAAAAAACCTAAAATCACTGGGGAAATAGGGGAAAAGAGGCGGGTAATATTGTCAGCCCAAATATTATCTCTGTCATTAACTCATTTTATTTTAGAATTTGATTTGAATACGGCCAGAATAGACCGTAGAGAATATTAAAAAAAGGGCCTCTCTACACTCGGAGAGGCCACAGAGATTTATTAAAAAAGCAAGTATCTGCGTTTTATTGCACAAAAAAAATTATACTGTTCTTTTTCCGCGTTTAAGCCCTACAATCTAATCTCAGCATATGCTCCTGATTGTTATGGCGTCTTAAATATCTGGTGCGGTTGGAAGATGCAAATATTTGCCTCACCCGCGATATTGCCGTCCGTTATTTCGACAAAATAAGCATAGTTAGTTTTAGGTTTAAGTTGATCTCCGATAACAACTTCATTCCGGTTTCGACCGGCCTTCGGATCGTTTTGAAAAAGTCTTTGAGTGTAAATGTTGTCGAACCAGACGAGTTTATTGCCATCAAACTCTTTTGATGACGCGCCCTCGGCCAAACGATAGACATAGAAGGCATCGAGATTGTCCACGTCTTTGAGTGTTTTCCAACTGCATTTGATATTTTTTAATGAGGCGCCTTTAGGCAGCGGTTTAGTTTTCGAAGGTGAGAACGAATTATAGACTTTATCCATGTGTTTGACGTACGAGGATACCATGGCATCGGAGGGCGCATTTTTCTGCATGCGGGATTTTTTTACCATTTTGCCGTTTTTACATTTGATTTCTATGGTATATTCACCTTCTTTCATAAAACCGGCAGGCAAATTAACCATGTACCAGTAGTTGGGAATTTTCGGATCATAAAACCAACCGTTTAAAGTGTCATTATTAAACATCTGATTTTTAAAATCCATCTGATACCCGCCAGGGCCATAGGCTGTTATCTTCTCAATCAGGTCCGGTGCGACCTCTCCGGTGGTGGGATATAAGGCAACGAGAAACTTGTGTGTTTCTTTGGGCATCGGGGAGTTTTCAAAGTCCCAGTATACATTGCACGCCATAATATCAAAAATATTAATTTCGGCATTTTCCATTGTTCTTCTCCTTTTTTTCTTTTGGTTATCGCTTTTAAAAAATTATTTGCACGTTTTACTAAACACCGGACGAACAAGAACGGGAAAATAAATCCGTTAATATTTGCTCATCTGCAAGTACGAGCGAGCGGTTTCTTTCTTTGATTTTTTTTGCTATTCTTTTTTAATAAACCGATAACGATTTATTGCTTGATTGTGCATATCCAAAGAATCTGAGAAAAAGTGCGTGCCGTCTTTCTTGGAAACAAAGTAAAGATATTTTACGTTAGCAGGATACAGCGTGGCATTTAATGAAGTCCATCCGGGATTGGCAATAGGGCCAGGCGGCAAGCCTTTGATAATGTAAGTGTTATAAGGTGAATTTCTTTTTAAATGCTTCCGCAGAACTTGACCTTCAAAATTATCCAAATCATAAACTGCTGTTGGATCACTTTGCAGGCGCATTTTCTTTTTGAGTCTATTGTGAAATACGGCTGAAATCAGAGGTTTTTCCGAATCAGTACCCGATTCTTTTCCGACAATAGAGGCAAAGGTAACAAACTGATTAATGTTAAATCCCAGTTCTCCCGCTTTTTTAACCATTTCGGGTGTAACTTTTTTCCAAAACTGACTGACCATTATTTTTATTATTTGGCGCGTGCTCATTGAGCGGTTAAAAATATAAGTATCCGGGAACAGATAACCTTCTATAGAATCGGACATGATACCCAAAGATACTAAAAAACTTTCATCCCGAGCCAGCTCAAAAAAAGTTTCATTATCAATCAGCTTATAATATTCCAAACGCGCAGCAATTTCCTTCATAGAAAAATCTTCGGGGATAGTCACCGGATAAGTTTTAATTTCTCCACGGATTAGCTTGTCAATTACCGCCGCGGGAGTAAGGGAAGTGTTGAATTCATATTCACCGGCGCGGATGTTACGCGTGGCTCTTTTTGCTATCGCCAAACTATAAAAGAAAAAGCGGCTATTGACCAACCCCGCACCATTAAGAATTTCCGTAACCTTTAAAAAGCTGGAGCCTGTTGGTATATCGACTAAAACAGTTATATTTTTCCTATCGATGGAAGTAACCGAATAACTTATCAGCAAAACACAAAAGAAAATAAAAACTGCGGCAAAAAATAGGATGACATATTTAAGTACACGCCAGGCGATACGGGGCAATTCCGATATTTTAAATGCAGCAAACTGTTTCTTTTTTATCACTGTTTTTCGTTTACCGCTATCCACCGGTTGGAGTGCTTTGCGATATTTTTTAGAAATATTTTTTTTCTTCAATTCTTTCATTCTTTTCATGAAATTAATTTTTAAAATTATTTTGTGACAGAATCCAGATAACCCTGGAGAATGAGGCAAGCGGCCAGTTTATCCACCTTATCTTTTCTTTTTTTCCAGCGAATGCCGGAATTAATCAGTATTTCTTCGGCTTCTTTGGTGGATAACGTTTCTGGCCATTTAACAACGGGAAGAGAAAAAGTTGTATCCAGCAGAGAGGCAAACCTATTGACTTTTTCGCATTGAATGCCTTCTGAGCCATCAATTTTTACCGGGAAGCCTATTATAATTTTCTCCACTTTATAGTTTTTGATTAGACTCTCTAGCATCTTCAAATCGTGTCCCTTATTCTTTCTTATTATCGTCGGCAAACCTTGAGCGGTAAGACCCAATTCATCACATATGGCTACGCCAATTCTTTTTTCACCATAATCCAGACCAAGGAATCGCAGATGGCACCTCTTGTTTTAGTTTCTAACAATTCTCCGTTGCATTTTCAACAATTAAATCATTGGATGGTTTTTAGTGATTAGTACACTTTTTTATTCACCAAGAAAATTGGTATTAAATATAATGTTGTGAAAAAGTGAGGAGTTTGTTATTTCTCAGCATCATTCTATCAAATTTATGCGGGCAAAAACATGAAGCACTTTGTTCTTGGCACAGCGGGTCATGTCGATCATGGAAAAACTGCGTTAATTAAAGCGCTTACCGGTATTGATACCGACCGCTTGAAAGAGGAAAAGGAACGAGGAATCACTATCGAACTGGGTTTTGCCTCACTTCTCCTTCCTTCCGGGCAAACTCTCGGCATTGTGGATGTTCCCGGCCATGAAAAATTCATCAAAAATATGGTTTCCGG
Source organism: uncultured delta proteobacterium (assembly GCA_963730275.1). Classification (GTDB taxonomy): domain Bacteria; phylum Desulfobacterota; class Syntrophia; order Syntrophales; family Smithellaceae; genus UBA4810. The sequence continues at coordinate 15,631 of CAVSRI010000011.1, forward strand.
TGCAACGGGTATTGATTTAGTCTTGATGGTCATCGCTGCGGATGAAGGCATCATGCCGCAGACGAAAGAGCATTTGCATATCTGCTCACTTCTGGGGGTATCCAAAGGCATAGTTGCCCTGACTAAAACTGATCTTGTAAAAAAGACTGGTTGGAATTGCTCCGATCCGAAATTAGCAAATTTCTCCGGGGAAGTTTTCTGGAAGGCGCGCCCATTGTGCCTGTTTCAGCTCTCAAAAAAGAAGGGTTGACCAATCTTATAGAGGCACTGAAAGCCGCGGTAAGTAATATCCCGGAAAGAGCAGACTCCGGCATTTTTCGTCTGCCGGTAGACCGTGTATTCACGATGAAAGGATTCGGCACCGTCGTCACAGGTACGCTGGTATCAGACCGTATTAAATCCGGCGAAGAGATTCAAATACTCCCCGCAGAAATTACCGCCCGTATAGGGGCATCCAAGTGCATAATCAATCGATAGAAGAATCCTCGGCCGGGCAACGCACAGCCATTAATCTTCAAGGAATTGAAAAATCTGCTATTAAACGCGGCGATATTCTGGTACGCCCGGAAACTATCCGGCCGTCTCGGCGACTGGATGTTTTTGTCGAATTCCTTTCCGCTAATACCAAAAATCTAAAAAGCAGAACTCTCGTCCGCCTGCACACCGGCACAAGTGAAATTATTGCCCGCGTAATCCTCTTGGAGAAAGATGAACTTGCCCCCGGTCAAAAAGCTTTTGCGCAATTGGTTTTGGTCAACAAAGATGTTGTCGTAGCCGGTGATCGTTTCGTTTTGCGCAGCTACTCGCCGATTACAACTATTGGCGGCGGACAAATAATCGATCCTCTGCCGGCAAAACACAAAAGATACAACTCCTAAAGTCCTTGATGATTTGAATATATTACAAAATGGGACACTACCGGAGAAAATTTCTGTGATTCTTGAACGGACTGGCTTTACAGGCATCAATTTAAGTGGGCTGGCCTTTCGCCTGGGTATCAACGCCAAGAAAATCAGGGAAGCGCTGGAAAATTTGTTTTCCAGCAAAAAAGCGTTTCTTTTGGATAGTGACTATATAACTGTTATTTCCGCCTACTTTGCCCATCAACTCGAAGAGCTTATTGCAAAAAATCTTACCGCTTATCACAAGAAAAATCCTTTGCACGAAGGCATATCTAAAGAAGAGCTCAAAGCATCGCTGGGACATGTTCTCTCGCCAAAATTATTTAACATGGCCATGAGCTCGCTGAATAAAAAAGGAACAATAGTCAGCGATAAAAATAATGTACGGTTATCGGAACATAAGATACAATTGGCAGGTGAGCTTGACTCTTTGCGCCAGGCTATTGCCAAGATTTATAACGAAGCCGGTCTTACCCCACCATCGCTCACCGAAGTTGTGAATGATTTTAAAGAACAGAAAGCAAAAGCGCAAAGCATTGTCAAGCTAATGCTGAAAGACGGAGATTTAATCAAGATAAATGAAGAATTATGCTTTGCCCGAGAAGTCTTGGAGAAACTGCGCAGCAATTACAAGGCACTACTCATAAAAGACGGTAAAGCAACTCCGGCCAGTTTTAAGGACCTAACAGGCCTGTCCCGAAAATTTATAATTCCGTTGATGGAATACTTTGACATGAGCAGACTTACCGTCAGAGTAGGCGACCACCGCATTTTAAGGGAAAAAGCATGAGCAATTTTGACCAATGGTATCTGGGTATACCGGTAATCATTTATCATTTGGCGCCCACAACAAAAGCAATCGCGCTTTTGCAAAAGGCGAATATTACGCTAATCGGTTATGTTCGAGGCGGCAAGATAAACATTTATTCTCAGGAAAGGCGGGTAAAAATTTGAAAACTAAAGAAATTTATCTTAAAGACATCAAGCAAGGGGATAAGGTTGCTTCTTCCTTTCTGGTCGCGGAAAAAAACATGGCCTTCTCCCAAAAAGGTTCTCCTTACTTAACCGTGCGGCTGAAAGACAAAACCGGCGAAATCGAAAGCAAGGTCTGGGATAACGCCATCGAATTCGATCGCCAGTTTAAGAAAGGCGATATAATTTTTATTGAAGGAAAAGCCGCCAGCTATAAAAACTCTATTCAGATATCAATCGTCAATATTAAAAAAAGTGCGTGGGAAGAAGTCGAGCCGTCCGATTATTTACCCGTTGTTAAAGCCGATGTTAACACCCTCTTTAATGAAATGCTGGGCTTCATCGGGAAAACCCAAGACAAGCATTTGCAGGAGTTGCTTAACGCTTTTTTTCAAGATGAAAAAACTGCCGATCTTTTCAAAAGAGCGCCCGCGGCTAAGGGATTTCATCATATATACTTAGGCGGCCTATTGGAACACACACTATCGGTTGTGCGTCTGCTGGAAAAAGTGGCCGAACATTATCCGAACCTCAATAAAGATATGCTTATTGCCGGAGGGATTCTTCATGACATCGGCAAAATATATGAATTTTCCTATAACCAGCTTATTGATTACAGCGACGAAGGAAGATTGATCGGACATATTGTCATGGGCGTGGAAATGCTCGACAAAAAAATAGACGCTATCCCTGATTTTCCGGTGCAATTATCTTTGGAACTGCGCCATATACTTTTAAGCCATCACGGAGAATTTGAGTTCGGCTCTCCCAAACGCCCGAAAACTCTGGAAGCGTTGGTCGTCCATTACATCGATGATCTCGACGCCAAACTTAACGCCTTTGAGACATTCATCGCCGATTCCACCAATGCCGATTCCGATTGGACAGCCTACAACCGTTTTTTTGAAAGGTTCCTTTATAAGGGGAAATAAGGCACGAGTTTAAAGTTAACATCCGGCTTAATTTAAATCTTGCTTCCTCCTACCATGAATTCGTGTATAGAATAGTGTGTAATTAATTTGTAATATTAATCAGGAAGGCGGGAGGACTTCTTACTC
>CAVSRI010000012.1:0-6204 GCA_963730275.1 uncultured delta proteobacterium
GGAGGAAGTTAGCTATATTGACATCATGTTAAATTATCTGCATCGTTATTTGTTGATAAGAATAGAATTGGCCATGTCAAATAGATGTAAAATCCCATGTTAAATGTAGACGAACAAAAACCTTAATAATTTGGTGCCCCTGGCGCGAGTCGAACGCGCGGCACACGGATTAGGAATCCGTTGCTCTATCCTTCTGAGCTACAGGGGCAGCCATTTTTTATAAGAGATGCCGCGATTTAACATGCTTTCACAGGGTCTGTCAATCATAACCCGGCATGCGCCGGGCGAGGATCGTTACTTTTCCGGTTCGAACTGGTTTTTTGCCGACCAGAACGATGGCAAATGGCGCAGTAAATAGAGCATGCTTTTGCGGTGCTCCCATAAGCGCCCGCGGAATTTTTTGCGCCAGGCGGCATCGGAATAAAAGCGCTTGACATGCTTATTATAGAGCTGATCGAGTCTTTCTTCAGAGGTGATTCCTTTCGGTACAAAAACAAAATTCAGGCAATTCATCAGCCGCCAATCTTCATTAAAAGTGCCTTCCTCTCTTATCGTTGGCCAGAGCGGCGCTCCGGGAAAGGGCGTGAATTTCGCCATGTTCATGTCATCCAGCCCCAGTGAAATAATAAAATCGGAGGTGTGATGGATGGATTCTTCCGTCTCTCCGGGCAGACCCATCATGAAAAGACCTTTGACACGCAGTCCTGCTTTTTTAATCCGCCGGACGGTATCGCGAACTTCGTCCAGTGAAACACCGGCCTTATGCCGCGCGAGCATCTGCGGATCGGCGGATTCAATCCCCAAGGAAACCATGAGGCATCCGGCTTCTTTGAGCATCCGTAAAAGTTCATCATCCGTATAGCCGACACGCACGGCGCAGTTGAAATTTATTCCCAGAGGAAAGCGGGTGAGTTTATCGCCAAGCTCGACAATCCTCTGACGGTTGGCCGTAAATAAATCGTCGTAAATATTAACATGCCGCACGCCGAATTTTTTCCGCAAATATTTCATGTGTTCATAAATGTAAGTAGCCGAATTATAGCGAAATCCTTTTTGGAAAACCGAGCGGTCACAATAGGAGCATTGATACACACAGCCCCGCGAAGTAATCATTGTCGCTCCGGGTGTTTGGATATAGCTAAAAAGCGGCAAATGGTAATCGCCGAGGAAAGCCCTGAAGTTTCTCATAGGCGGGAAAAGGCAGAGCTGTCTAAATCGGGTATTTTCGGACGCGGTTCGTTGGTAATCACATCCTCTCGCCCTTACGCCAGATCAATCCTTTAATGTCGGCGGGAGCAATTCCAGAAGCTAGCTCAGCGATGGTTAATTCACCTTCGCCAACAACAAGAAAATCAAACGCCGGGTAATCCTGCAAAAGCTTGCCCTGCAGCGCGGAAACATGAACTCCTCCGCACACCGTCATAATATCAGGCGATTGCTCTTTGATTTTCTGCGCCAGGTCGGCGGCATCGGGAAAAGAGGATGTCGTGGTGGAAAAACCGACTATTTGCGGCCCATAGGCTAAGATTGCCTGCGTTTGCTTTTGCAGTTCAAACGGAGCTTCCGGGCCGAGGCAGTCGTAAACGAAAACATCATGACCCTGCTTTATTAAATAAGCAGCGATAGAGAGAGTCCCTGCGGCACCATGCGGTTGGCAATATCCGTAATATCGCGTTTTCCCGGGAAACCAGTTGAATCCCCGCGGATGAACAAGGACTATGCGTTTCTTTTGTTGAGATTGAATCTTCGTCATCTTGATAAACATGTTAAACAGGAAAAATTATTTTGTTGACGCGGCCACGAATACCTGCTTCCCGAAGCGTGGCAATTATAATGCACAAAAAGAACGGATGGTTTTTGTTGCAGGGCGCGAGCTATCCCGAAAGCGGCTGCCGTGGGATGAATACCGCAGTAAGGCAAATAATCGTCAACCTCCCACCCTTTGAGCTTCCAGAAGGCAGAATCAATTTTATTCATGCGGAAACCGGGCAGTAAAAAGCGTTTCTTCCCACCCGAAGCCGCCTTAACAATAAATTTTTCACTTGCGTTTAAAATATTTTCGTTTAGCGAAAATTCTTCCGGCGGCATTAATTTATTGCTGAACTCCACCGCCAAAATATCGCCTATCTTTCCTTGATGGCCTCCGCCAAGCAAAAGCCAGGAGCTTCCTTCGCCCATAGGCAGCAAACGGGAATTATCCGGCCGCAAGTCCATCCGTTCCCGGTATTCCTCAACTCGTCGGCGTAAAAACGTCGCAACCGCCAACCAGAGCCAAATCTATCTCGCCTCCTTCCAGATAGCTCTGCGCCAGCCAGAGCGCCGACTCAAAGGATAATTCTTCTTCCGATATTGTCAGAACAACTCCTTTGATTTCACATATCCGCGCCAAAAAAAAGGCGGCGGCGTTGCTTACCGAATTGGCAAACTGATTGGGGCTGGGAAATCCGCCTTCATGCTTAAAAACCTGGGTAATAAAAGGCAATATTTCATCCACGTTCCCTAATCCGCTAGCCAGAAATATCCCTACTTTTTTCGTTTTTAAATAATCGGGCGGTACTTTTTTCAGGCAAGCCAAAGCCCCACAGCAAACCATCTTGATGAATCTTCCGGCACGGCGCATCGGCTGTCCCATAATTTCGGCCACCAAATTATCCGTATTTAGCGGCAGTTTTTCTTCTTCCCAGGCCGCATCTCGATTGGGCGCAAGTGCGGGGCCAATATAGCTTGCCGCTATCACCGGCATGGCCAAAATAATTTTCTTTTCACCTGGGCTGAAGGGCATTAGTTTTCATTCCTTGATAATCAAATAGCTCGTACACGTACCGCCAAATCCGAAATAAGTAAAGAGATAAGCGCCGTTTGGTGCCGGATTGTTTTTTAACGCCGGGGTAAACCCTATTTCCGGATCGGTCTCGACGAAACCAAAACTGCGGGGAAGCACTCCTTCTTCCAAACAGGAAAGCCAGACAGCCGTTTCTATCGCGCCGGCCGCGCCCAGAGCATGGCCCATCGCACCTTTCAGAGAAATCACCGGGGGGAAGTTTTTCTCCAAAGAGTTTGACCAAGCCCCGTCCTTCAGAAAGATCGTTATCCTTTGTACCTGTGCCGTGAGCTTTAATCGCCACAATGCCGCCGGGAAGTACTTGCGCTGATGTTAAGGTTTGTTGAATAACATCGCGAACGAGTTCTCCGTCAATTCCTGCCGACGTAAGACTGTTATTATCATTAAATAGGTAGCCTCCCGCAAACTTGTATTTTCCTTTTCCCCGGGAAGGCAACCTATTTTGCTCCAGGATACGGCCGCCGCGCCCTCCCCTATTTGCATGCCGGAACGGGTAGTACAAAACGGACGGCATTGATCATAATCATAAAGAAGCAAGCTGGCAAACCCATGCAAAGTCAGATTCAAAAGCGGCTCGAAGCCGACGACAATCGCCCGGTGAATTTTTTTCTGTTCCAGAAGCTGCGCGGCAACTACCAGAGCGTGCGAACTGGAAACACAAGCCATGCTGAAAGTCAGAGTCATACCCCTGATGTCGTATTTACCGGCAATTAAACCGGCTACCTCGCCGGGTCCTCTGTTGCGGCAGGAAATAGCCGGTGATTCCTTGTCCGGATTTTTGCGCACCGCTTCAGTAAATTCATATTCATTACGGATAAAAAGGCCGCCTGTCGTTCCTACCAATAAACTGGATTCGGCAATTTCAGTTGGAGATAGTCCCGCCCGAGATATGGCTTCCGTCAATGCTTTCTCCAGCATGGCCTGAGCTTTCTCCAGAGGATTACCTGCATAGAGAACTTCAAAAGCCTTATATTCGCGGCTGATTAAATGGGAAGAACTGCCTAATTTTGCCGGCGTCACTTTTCCGTGAATCAAATTCTGTGCCGACTCGGGCGCGCTCCATCCCAGTGCGGTTACGGCGCCCCAACCACGTATATAAATGTCGTTTTTTTTCACTTTTTAACCTTTGGCGCATTGATTACAAAATCGGCCAAGGTATCGAATGACTGCATCGCTTTGGCCGCGGTTGATGCGTTTTTCAATTCCACACCGAATTGATACCTTAGTTCCATAGCAATCTCCATGGCATCAAGGCTGTCCAATTTAAGCGGACCAGGTCCGCCGATAAAAGGAACATCGGTGGGTATATCTTCCGGTTTCACGTCTTTAACATCACAGGCCTTGATAATCAGTTCTTTGAGCTTGAAAATTAACTCTTCTCTCGATGATACATTTAATTCTTTTAAAGCTTGGCTTACATCCATTTAACTTTCCTCCCCGCCACATAAAAACAGACCAACGCAAAAAGCGTTAAAATAATTATTTTCGGTAAAATAAAACTAAAAGACACGTCGCGTAAAATCACGTCCAGACAAGCCTGATGTGCCCAGTACATTGGTGAGATCACCGCCAGCTTTTTCATAACCAGCGGCATAACCACAACGGGCAGCATAAGACCGCCGAAATACCGCCCATTAATATGGGCGCCGGTTGCCGCCAGTGTCGATGTCTGTTCCGGTGTTCGCGCCAATGACGCTGTCAAGACTCCAAATCCCGTGGATGACCGCTGCTGTAACCAGTAACCGGCACCAGTATGCCACGGATATTCACCTAAATTAAAAGATACGCCAATTACCTGAGGCATCACGTAAACACCGACTGCCAGCATAAAAACGAACTGCTCAAATTAATCAAATAATAAGGAATAAGTTTGCCCAAAATAATCAGATAGGGGCTGACAGGATAGGTAAAAAGTACGCTGTAGGGTGCCGTCGCTTTTTTCCCGTAAAAAGGCAATGGACATAGGAATCGCAATAAAAAACATTGCAAAAATAGTCCAGCCGGGAACCTCTGTTGTAACGCGCTGGGAAATCTTATATTTTTTCTTTCCTTTTCGATAATAAAATTGGAAGCCATGGTTTCAATATCATCTATCCCCATAACTATTTCCGCAGTCAGGCCGGTAATAAGAGATCGCAAAGCAACTTTATAACCGGCATCAAGCACCGGATCGAATTCTATTTCAACGGGTTTTGTGCCTTCATCGAATCCTTCCGGAATATAAACCACTGCGTGAGCTTTGCCGTATTCAAATAGTTTATCGTTGTCATAGCCATCCGGCCGCTCGACACGCTGAATCAATTTATTGTTCACTATCTTTTCTTCTAGTTTAAGTGCCTTAGGAGCACGGCTGGCGTTCTCAAGAACTAATGAAATTTGGTGGACTGTGAGTTTATCAGAATAAACTCCTTTGAGCGCCAATGACAGAAAAAATATCAACGCCACGGGCATAAGAAACAACAGCGGAATTGTCTGGTGGTCACGCAATAACACCAGCAATTCTTTTCTGATTAATTCTTTCAATTTTTTGAAAATCATCTTACGCCAGCCTCGATATATAATTATCAATTTTCATCACGCAAACCATGCCCTGTTTTCTCCAAAAAGAATTTTTCTAAATTATCAATTTCTCCCATATCACCTGAAAATATGACAGAACCCTTGTCCAGCAATGTTACTCTGGAACACAGGCGCTGAGCTTCATCCATGATATGCGTGCATAAAACAACAGTTACTCCGGCAGCATTCATCTTTTTTAACAATTCATAAATATTATGGCGGCTTTGCGGATCCACACCCACCGTAGGTTCATCGAGCAACAACAGTTGCGGCGAATGTAAAAGAGCTACAGCTAGATTTAATCGGCGTAACATCCCTCCCGAAAAAGATAAAACACGCTTTTGTGCATAAGCCGAAAGCCCGGTTTCTTCCAACACTTCCGTTGAACGTTTTTTTAGTTCTTCAACAGATAATCCGGCCATAACACCAAAGATACGCAAATTTTCCATTGCGGTAAGTGAAGTAAATACCGATATCGGCTGGGGCGCATAACCAATAAGATTTAATGTTTCTTTATTTATGTTTTTATGGCCGTAAATATTTATCTCACCTGTGTATCCCCTCAATTGTCCGTTAATTAAGCGCATCAGAGTGGTCTTGCCCGCGCCGTTTGGACCCAAAAGTGCATGAAATTTACCGCTTTCCACATACATGGAGAAATCACGCAGAGCGTATTCATTCTCGGCGATACCTGATCTGTCCACCGACTGATTGTAAGAATAAGTTATTCCGGAAATTTCCAGCGCTTTCATGTTTTGAGCTTCCTGGCAACAGTAGGCTCTTTCAGCCGTCCTTACCCTTCC